>NZ_JBUZOV010000009.1:0-92425 GCF_055326825.1 Alteromonas sp. WD8-37 | reverse complement strand
TGCGAATACATGCATGGACAGGGTTAGCTACCCAAATAGAGTCCGAATATACGCACGCATCAAACTTTTTACTGGGTCACAAACGTGTTGCTTAACAGGAGGAGTCCATATACGGGATGACGGAGTTTTTTGGAGACCCCGCCCTTCGTTGGGATGACTTTACATTTTGGCCCGACGCCCGTCTGGATGACGCACCCGAAAGTGATCGCGGTGCAGGCCGCGATCTCCTTCTATTACGAGTAATGCTGGGTACACCGAGCAGTGTTTGGGAGATCCTGACTTTCGTCGGGATGACGATATTGTTTGGCGTTAGTAGGACGAAACTGAAAATCGTCATGGCGGCGCAAACTGTCATTTTAGTGAGTTGCCAGCGACATTATGGGAGATCCCGGCGTGCGCCGGGATGACAATATTCTTTGGCATCAGCAGGACAAAACTGAAAATCGTCATGGCGGCGCACGCCGCCATCTCCATAATATACTAGCGATGCTTTGAAAGGCCTCGGCCTATGCAAACCAAACGGGCCTTACAACTTTTTTACCCCCCAAGGTGAACCGCAAAGCTAACAATTACATATTGCTATGATTGATTTTTTTTCCTAAAGCATTCTTAATAATGCGTTATACCGTGCTGCACGCTGCCACCGTTGCAGCCAGGCAGTACTTGCGATCGTAGCAGGATAACCATGATCTCAGTGACAAATCTTTGTAAGTCATTCGGCGCATTAACCGCGGTCGACGATTTATCGTTTGAAATATATGCCGGTGACATCGTGGGATTTTTAGGCCCCAACGGAGCGGGGAAATCTACCACCATGAAAATGCTGACCGGGTTTTTGACCCCGTCGTCTGGCCATGTGCGCGTCGAAGGCCAGCGCATGAGCCAGCATACCAGCCGTTTGCAACGTATGATTGGCTATCTGCCAGAAGGCGCGCCTGCCTACGAAGAAATGACGGTGTATCAATTTTTATGTTTTATCGCCGACATACGCCAACTCACCCGCAAGCAAAAACAAGCCGGCTTGCAACGGGTGATTGACCAACTCGATTTGTACAAAGTGCTGGACCAGAAGATAGAAAATCTGTCAAAAGGGTTCAAGCGTCGGGTCGGGCTGGCCCAGGCCATCATTCATGACCCCAAAATTTTGATCTTAGACGAGCCCACCGACGGCCTCGACCCCATTCAAAAACACCAGGTACGCAACCTAATTACCAGCTTATCCAAGGACAAACTGGTGATCATTTCCACCCACATTTTAGAAGAAGTGAGCGCGGTGTGTAACCGGGTAATGATCATTGCCCGCGGCCAGCTCAAATTTGATGGCACGCCGCTGCAATTACAGCAGCAGTCAAAATATTTTCACGCGGTGACGCTTAAACTCAGTTACGCGGCGGACATTACCGGCCTGCTGGAAGTAGACGGCGTGGATGATATGCAGGTGGACAAACAAACCGGTGAGGTCACACTGTTCCCGGAACCGGGCAAATACATTTTAGGGCCGCTTACCGAGTACATCCAGCATTACAAACTGCCTATCGATCGCTTACATGTGGAAGAAGGCAAGCTGGATGATGTGTTTTTAGCTATTACCCAGCAGGAGCGTGCATGAACCGGACCCTGACTATTGCACGGCGCGAATTTGCTGCGTTTTTTGCAACGCCCATCGCTTATGTGTTTATCTCAATCTTTTTGATATTAAGTGGCATGTTTACGTTTCTGGTCGGCGACTTATACGAGCGCGGCCAGGCGGATTTGCTGCCGTTTTTCAATTTTCATCCGTGGCTGTATTTATTTCTGGTACCGGCTATTGCCATGCGCTGTTGGGCGGAGGAACGCCGCGCGGGTACCATTGAACTACTGATGACGCTGCCCATCACCATCTGGCAGGCGGTGTTAGGTAAATTTCTGGCGGCCTGGGCCATCCTGTTGGTGGCCCTGGCGCTGACCTTTCCCATTTGGCTAACAGTGAACTATCTGGGGCAGCCGGATAACGGGGTGATTGCGACAGCGTACCTGGGCAGCTGGCTGATGGCCGGCGCCTTTCTGGCCATATCAATGTGTATGTCGGCGCTAACCAAAAATCAGGTGGTTGCTTTTGTGCTGGCGGTGCTGGTGTGCTTTTTATTTGTGGTCAGCGGCACCTCGGTGGTGTTGGATGCCTTTACCGACTGGGTTAGCCCCACCACGCTGGATGTAATTGCCCAGTTTAGTTTTGTACAGCATTTTGATGCGCTGGCCAAAGGGGTGCTGGCACTCAATGATGTGCTGTATTTTTTGATAGTAGGATCGCTATGGCTGTATGCCAGCCTGATTATCATTGAACAGAAAAAAGCGCAGTAAACCATGAATAAATCAACCGCCTACATCACCCTGGCGTTACTGGCCATCTTGCTGGCCGCACTGGTCATTGTGAATAATCAGTTATTGGACCGGTGGCGGGTGGATGTGACCGAGCAACAAATTTATACGCTGTCTGCGGGCAGCAAAGCCGTCATTAGCGAGCTGGAAGAGCCGGTGACTCTGCACTTTTTCTTTTCTGATGATGCCACCAAAGGCATGACAGCGTTGCGTAACTATGCCGACCGGGTCGAAAGCCTGTTACGAGAATATGTGCAGGCCAGTGATGGCAAGGTGCGCCTGCGGGTAATTGACCCCGAACCTTTTTCTGCCGCCGAAGATAAAGCCGCCCAGTTTGGCCTCACCGGTGCTTCATTGGGAAACAACAACCAAACCGTGTATTTTGGCCTGGCGGGCACCAATACCCTGGATGACCAGCTGGCCATCGGCTTTTTCGACCCGCAAAAAGAACAATTTTTAGAATACGATATCAGTAAGTTGTTGTATCAGCTAAGCATTGCCCAACAACCCAAGCTAGCGCTGGTCACCCAACTTCCGGTGCGTGGGGGCCAAAACCCGGTCAGCGGCCAGTACGAGCCACCCATGGTGCTTTTTGAGCAGCTATCCCACTTGTTCGATGTCCATGTAGTGCCGGCTGATGCCACTGAGTTACCGCAGGGCACTGACATTGTGATGCTGGCGCATCCGCCAACCCTGCAAGACCCGCTCAAATACGCGATTGACCAGTTTGCCATGGCTCAGGGGCAGGTGCTGGTATTTGCCGATCCGCATTACGAGTCAGACATGCTTAGCCTGCTGGGGAACCCGCAAGCCAACCGCTCTGACTTAAGTTTACTGGAAAGCTGGGGGATTGATATCGACCCGGCCAATGTGGTGCTTGATGGCACCTTGGGGTTGGAGGTGCAGAGCGCCAGTGGTCAGGTGGTACGGCATCCTGCCATGCTGGGGTTGAGCCCCGAGCAGCTTGACCGTGACGATGTGATCACCGCCAATCTGGAGTCTATCAATCTGGCTTCGGCCGGGCATATTTCTCTGATGGCCTCCTCTACACTGGATATGACGCCAATACTCACCAGCAGTGAAGACAGTTTTTTACACCCTACCGATGCGTATCTGGACACGCCGGATCCCAGCGTGCTGCAGCAAGCATTAGGAGAGCAGGGCCGGCAGTTCACTCTGGCAGCACATATTTCCGGGACCACTATCTCGGCGTTTGGCGAAGCATTACCCGGCCCGCATGACAGGCCATTTAAAGCCACCACAGAGCAGTTGAATGTACTGGTGGTGGCCGACGCTGACTTGCTGGCAGATCGGTTCTGGGTGCAGCAAACCGCCTTTTTCGGCCAAACCATGTATACGCCGTTTGCCAACAATGGCGACTTTGTCACCAACGCAGCAGAAAACCTGGCCGGTAGCAATGCGCTTATCAGTATCCGCAGCCGGGGCCAATCGAGCCGGCCATTTTCCCGGGTAGAGCGTTTACAACAGGCTGCGCAGAAGAAATTTCGCAGCCATGAGCAGCAGCTGCAGGATGAGCTGGCGCAAACCGAAGCGCAGCTGGCACAACTGCAAAGCCAACAAGGGCAGGGGCCAACCCTGGTTTTAACCGAGGCGCAACAGCAGGCCATTGATGCGTTTGTGGAAAAACGGGTGGCGATTCGCAAACAGCTGCGGGACGTGCAATATGAATTGGAAAGTGACATCGACAAACTGGGCAACTGGCTGAAATTTATCAATATCGCCGCTGCTCCGCTGGTGTTGGTCATGTCGTTGTATTTGCTATCGGTGGTGCTGCGACAGCGCGCAGGACGCCGGTTTACCAAGGAAAAACCATGAATGTGCGCATGGGATTACTAGCGGGACTGGTGGTGGGAGCTTCTGTGGGCGCCTGGTATGTATTGGACAATGGTCAGGCTCGACCGGCACCACCGGACAATCAGCAGTTGCAGGCCATGGCCGCCAGCATAAAAGCAGTCAACACCGTACATATTGAAAATGCCGCTGGCGTGCTGTTTCGCGCCGAGCGGGAAGATGGCCAGTGGTATGCCACACACATGGATGACACTCTGCGTTTTCCAGTGGATACCAAGGCCTTATCAACTTTGCTGCGGCGGCTAGAAAAAGCCAGGCTGGTGGAGCAAAAAACCGCCAGCGAAGCCCTATACCCGCGCCTAGGGGTGGAAGAGTTAAGTGCCGAGGATGCCGCCTCGGTATTACTCAGCCTGGAGACTGGCCAGGCTCAGTGGCAATGGCTGGTGGGCAAAAGGGCCAAGGGCCAGCGAGGTCACTTTGTGCGCGCACAAGAGGCTAAAACTAGCTTGTTGATTGATCAGGTCATACCCCTGCCGGCCACCGCCTCAGAATGGCTGAGCCAGCAAATTTTAACCTTCAGCAGCGGCCAGATATCGCAGGTGGTGTACACTGCCGCCGATGGCAGTGCGCTATTGTTGAAACGTGGCGAAGGAGAAGCCTGGCAGGCGCGGGCCGCCAATACGCCACAGGCTGGCCAGGTTGACCCGCAATCATTGAGTTATCCGGGGGTGCTGGCCCAGACCATAGACGATTTGGTCGGGTTTAAGTATCTAACGGTACAGCCGTGGCGCGAAGCATCTTGGCAGGCCTCAGAGCAGGCCGGGCAGGTGGCAGTCACCCTGCGCAGCGGGCAACAGTGGCTGTTGGCGATAAGCACCCCTGACGAATTGGGGCATTATCATGTACATATTCGAGGCGATGCCGCCCCTGAATGGCTCAATGACTGGCTGTTTGTGGTGTCGGGCTATCAGGGTCGCAGTCTGCTTACCACGACTGAAAGTCTTACTGCCGCGCCGGCTTCTTAACTGGCGGCTACACCAGGTTGCCGGGCGGCAGGCTGCTGGGTGCGTTAGGCCTTGGTTTCGGGCTCCGCCCGGCACTGCGCCAGCTCTGCGGCCAGCTGTTCACCGCCTAAGGCGTGTGTGGTGGCCAGGTTGTTTTCAAAAATCGCGGCTGGATCGTCGTGAAACTTCAACGCTTCAGAAATTTCCGCCTCACGCAAAATGTGCAGTGTGGGGAAGGGCGAGCGGTTGGTAAAATGTGATGGCGCGTTAGCCGGTTCACCTTCAAACAAATAGTCTGGATGAAAGCTGGCCAGTTGATACGTGCCTTCATAGTGCCACTGGCCTAGCATGACCTGTGCTAAATCCAGCATATCCAGATATTGATCAAAATCACTTAAAGCCGGCAGCATGATGAGGGTGGTCGACACTTCATTCTGCTGGTCCAGTCGCTGGCACTCACGATGTAGCGCCAGCATAATATCATCCAGCTTAGGCGCATGGCACACTGTGTAGTGAATGCTATTGGCCTGCTGCACAAAGCGGGCAAACGGGCAAAAGTTATGCCCGATGACCATAGTATCAAGCCAGCGTTGGGTGGCTGCAATAATCTGGCTGTCGCTCATGAGTGAAATTTCACGTAGGCTTCTAAGGTGTTTTCAATCAGGCTGGCTACTGTCATGGGGCCCACACCGCCGGGCACCGGGGTGATCCAACCCGCCCGCTCTTTGGCTTGTTCAAATTCCACGTCACCGCCTAATGAGCCGTCGGCCATGCGGTTGATGCCCACATCTATCACGATGGCACCAGGTTTGATCCAGTCACCCGGAATAAAGTCGGATTTGCCCACCGCGACCACCAACAGATCCGCGCGGCTGACATGCGCGCGCAAGTCTTTAGTGAACTTATGACACGTGGTAACAGTGCAACCTGCTAGTAGCAGCTCCAGGGCCATAGGCCGACCCACTATATTAGAAGCCCCCACAATCACAGCATCCAGGCCTTTTACCGGGCGCTTGGTGGCCTCAATCATGGTCATGATGCCTTTGGGCGTGCATGGACGTAAGGCTGGGATACGTTGGGCCAAACGCCCAATATTGTAGGGGTGAAAACCATCAACATCTTTATGCGGATGAATATGCTCCAGAATCTCTTCTGCATTGAGGCCCGCCGGTAAGGGCAGTTGCACCAAAATGCCATCCACTTCCGGATCATTGTTTAACTCATCAATCAGGCTCATCAATGACGCCTGGTCAGTATCCGACGGTAAGTCAAACGAGCGCGAGACAAACCCCACCTCTTCGCAGGCTTTGCGTTTATTAGCTACATATACCTGTGACGCAGAATCCGACCCCACTAATACCACCGCCAGGCCTGGCGGCCGTTTATTGGCGTTTTTTAATGAGGCGACATAAGACGAAACATGCTGACGAACTTGCTTGGCAATCTGCTTGCCATCAATGATGTGCGCGGTCATAAATGCAAAGACTCTTTAAATTAAGGAAAAAACCAACGTCTGTATTGTTTCACAAAAGCAGGGTGAGCTACCAGCGATTCGCCGGCTTGAATGCGCTCACACACGCAGACTTCTTTTATCAGGGTAAGCAGACTTTCATAGAGAATCTGCAGGCGCCTGATAAAAATGGCGAGTCGGTGGCGGCTTTCATCGTGCTTGTTAGTATTATTCTAAAGATTAGAAAGAGGCTGTTTCGGCCCTTTTTGGCTTAAAAACCAACATTTTGTACATTAAACCTACTGCGCTGCCTGCTTTGTGAGCGCTTGGTATTTTTATTTGAAAAAGTGTTTGACGAGATGGGGGGGAGTCAGTAATATTCGCAACCCGTAACGGCGAGGAACGAAAACGCCGATACGTATGGCGGTGAGTGGCGCAGTTTGGTAGCGCACTTGGTTTGGGTCCAAGGGGTCGCAGGTTCAAATCCTGTCTCACCGACCACTTTGCTAACGAGGATTCGTCGGGCGCCCGTAGCTCAGCTGGATAGAGCAACGGCCTTCTAAGCCGTGGGTCGCAGGTTCGAATCCTGCCGGGCGCGCCATTTTAAGCGGGTCGGGTAAGAAAAATAATCTGTCAGAAAACACTGACATTCAGTGTAAAATGATGATAGCATTAGTTTTCAAGTCGTTAGTCAACACCATCTATGGTGGGCGTAGCTCAGTTGGTAGAGCCCCGGATTGTGATTCCGGTTGTCGTGGGTTCAAGTCCCATCGTCCACCCCACTTTTTTGCGGAAGTGGTGGAATTGGTAGACACGCTGGATTTAGGTTCCAGTGCTTCACGGCGTGAGAGTTCAAGTCTCTCCTTCCGCACCATATCGTAATACAGTCTATATACATCGGTGAGTGGCGCAGTTTGGTAGCGCACTTGGTTTGGGTCCAAGGGGTCGCAGGTTCAAATCCTGTCTCACCGACCAGTTTCTTTTTTCCCTATCTTCTCTATTATTAAGCCTAAATATGCGTTGTTGGCATGATTTGCCTCGCATTTGTGGCTATTGCCTCTCGACTCAGAAATCTTGTAGCTGTATACTACCGCGTCTTTTTTTAACCAACGTGTTTCAACAGCGATTTGAAATCGTTAGTAGAGAACCTCTGACCCGGTATATTGGCTGTCGCATTGGCAGTGGGAAGGAGGCACGCAAATAAAGCGTCAAACAGACGTACAGTTGAGGTAACATAATGCAAGTTTCAGTCGAGACGACCCAGGGTTTAGAACGCCGTCTTACTATTACCGTACCAGCAGACTCTGTTGATTCAGCGGTAAAGTCACGCCTACAGCAATTAGCGAAAACCCAGCGTATTAACGGTTTCCGTCCAGGCAAGGTTCCAGTTAGCGTCATTCAAAAGCGCTTCGGTCAGGCAGTACGTCAGGAAGTTGCTGGCGATGTTATGCAGCAAAACTTTTACCAAGCGGTAATGCAGGAAAAAATCACACCTGCTGGCATGCCAAAATTTGAGCTGACCAAAGACAAGCAAGGCGAAGACCTGGAATTTGTCGCATCATTTGAAGTCTACCCAGAAGTAGAAGTACAGGGTGTAGATGAGATCGAAGTTGAAAAGCCGGTGGTTGAAATTACCGATGCTGACCTCGATAACATGATGGAGACACTGCAAAAGCAACACGCTACGTGGAAAGAAGTAAAGCGTAAAGCGAAAAAAGATGACCGTGTTGTAATGGATTTTGTCGGCAAGATCGACGGCGAAGAATTTGACGGCGGCAAAGCAGAAGATTTCTCGCTTGAGCTGGGTAAAGGTCGCATGATTCCAGGCTTTGAAGAGCCACTGGTAGGTGCTAAAGCAGGTGACGACGTGACCGTGGAAGTGACTTTCCCAGAAGACTATCACGCCGAAGCGCTGAAAGGTAAAGATGCCGTATTTGACGTTCACGTGAAAAAAGTGGAAGGTCAGGAATTACCAGAAGTGAACGACGAGTTCGCTAAGCTGTTCGGTGTAGAAGATGGCGGCGTTGAAGCACTGAAAGCAGAAGTGCGCAAAAATATGCAACGCGAGCTAGACCAAACACTCAAAGCCAGTGTAAAAGAAGATGTAATTGCAAAACTTCTTGAGAAAAATGATATCACTGTGCCACAGGCCATGATTGATCAGGAAGTCAATGCACTGCGCGAGCAGGCGAAACAGCGTTTCAGCCAGCAAGGCGGTGGTCAGAATATGCCTGATCTGCCAGCTGAACTGTTCACTGACAATGCCAAGCGCCGTGTTTCTATCGGTTTGCTGTTGGGCGAAATCATTAAGACCAACGAGCTGAAGGCCGACGAAGAAAAAGTAAATGCGATGATTGAAACGTCTGCTTCTGCATACGAAGATCCGCAAGAAGTCATTGAATACTATAAAAATAACGAAGAACTGATGCAGCAAATGCAAAATGTTGCATTGGAAGAGCAGGCCATTGAGTGGGTATTAGCGCAAGCTAAGACTCAGGAAGTGACCAAAGCTTTTGACGAGGTAATGAACAAACAGGCCTAATTTTTTGATGCCTGTTTGACTTAACCTGTCAGCAACTGCTTAAATGCTCGGAGCCTTCCGAGCATTTTTGTTTTTAACGCTAACAAATCAAGGTAGATATGATTAACCCATTAGAACCGCAAAACGCACTGGTGCCTATGGTTGTCGAGCAGACATCCAAGGGTGAACGTTCCTACGACATTTATTCGCGTCTATTAAAAGAAAACGTTATTTTCCTGGTGGGTCAGGTCGAAGATCACATGGCCAATCTGATTGTTGCCCAGATGCTGTTTCTGGAAGCGGAAAACCCGGAAAAAGACATCTACCTGTACATCAACTCTCCGGGTGGCTCGGTCACCGCGGGCATGGCGATTTACGACACCATGAACTTTATTAAACCTGACGTGAGCACGGTATGTGTGGGTCAGGCGGCAAGTATGGGCGCATTTTTGCTGTCCGGTGGTGCCAAAGGTAAGCGTTATTGTCTGCCTAACTCCCGGGTCATGATCCATCAACCATTGGGTGGATTCCAGGGGCAAGCCTCTGATTTTGAAATTCATGCCAAAGAAATTCTGTCGATTAAAGAAAAACTGAACCGCTTGCTGGCTCAGCATACCGGCCAGGATTATGAGACAGTAGCGCGTGACACTGATCGCGACAACTTCTTAAGTGCGACCGAAGCCAAAGAGTACGGTTTGATCGACCAGGTTCTTACAAATCGATCTGACGCTGCTACTACAAAGTAGTATATTATTAAGTAGTCCGGACTTCCGCTTGGTATGGTTTTTTGAGTCCGGTCAAGGCAGAGGCATAACGTAATGAGTGATAAACAGAACTCAGACGGTGACAATAAATTATTGTACTGCTCATTTTGTGGCAAAAGTCAGCATGAGGTAAGAAAGCTGATTGCAGGGCCGTCCGTTTTTATCTGTGATGAATGTGTCGAGCTATGTAACGACATTATTCGCGAAGAAATTAAAGAGATAGCGCCAAAACAAAAACAGGATGCCTTGCCCAAGCCGCATGAGATTCATTCGCATCTGGATGATTATGTAATTGGGCAGGAGCATGCTAAAAAAGTCTTGTCGGTGGCGGTGTATAACCACTACAAACGCCTGCGCCACGGTGATGTGCATGAAGGCGTCGAACTGGGCAAAAGTAATATTTTGCTGATCGGCCCCACCGGCAGTGGTAAAACCCTGCTGGCTGAAACCCTGGCGCGCTTACTCGATGTGCCGTTCACAATGGCCGATGCCACCACCTTAACCGAAGCCGGTTATGTGGGTGAGGATGTTGAAAACATCATCCAGAAATTGCTGCAAAAATGCGATTATGATGTGGAAAAAGCCCAGCGCGGAATTGTGTACATCGACGAAATCGACAAGATTTCGCGTAAGTCTGATAACCCGTCGATTACCCGCGACGTATCGGGTGAAGGGGTGCAGCAAGCCTTGTTGAAACTGATTGAAGGCACTGTTGCTTCGGTTCCGCCGCAAGGTGGCCGTAAGCATCCCCAGCAGGAATTTTTGCAGGTCGACACGTCTAAGATCCTGTTCATCTGTGGCGGGGCATTTGCCGGCCTGGATAAAGTGATTGAACAACGTGCCGCAGTAGGCAGCGGTATTGGCTTTGGCGCGAAAGTAAAGTCCAAAGAAAATCAGCAAGCCGCAGGTGAGTTGTTTAAACAGGTTGAACCGGAAGATTTGGTTAAATATGGCCTGATCCCTGAGTTCATCGGCCGGTTACCGGTGGTTACCAGCTTAGAAGAGCTGAATGAAGAAGCCTTGATTCAGATCTTGCGTGAGCCGAAAAATGCCATCACCAAACAATACGGTGCCTTGTTTGCCATCGAAGATGTTGAACTGGAATTTCGTGATGATGCCTTGCAGGCTATTGCGAAAAAAGCCATGCACCGCAAAACCGGCGCGCGCGGGCTGCGCTCAATTGTAGAAGGTGTCTTGCTGGACACCATGTACGATTTACCGGCCATGGACGATGTCAAAAAAGTGGTAATTGATGAAACCGTGATCCGCGGAGAATCAAAACCAATTTTGATTTATGAAAATGCAGAAAATAAAAAAGCTGCATCGGAGTAAATGAAAAAAAGATAAGAAAAAGACCCTCCGGGGTCTTTTTTTGTGTCTGTGTTTTACCTACACAGATTAATGCTACGGTACCAACAAATGCGCTGGCATTTAGCTGAGCATCGCGTATCTGGCGGTGCGTAGCATCACGCTCCTACCACAAATCATTTGCCATCAGCCGATAAATGGTTAAAGGTAAGAGCCACTGTGTCGGTAATACAACAGCCGATGCCTGACAGGTAACCTGTATTTATCTTGCTGATATGCATATAAACGTTTGAACTTTGCAGCACTAACCCCATATAAATCGACATTAGCAACTAATAGAGTATTCGTATGACAACGACGCGTGAAAATCGCATAGAGATCCCCGTACTGGCATTACGGGATGTAGTGGTCTATCCCCATATGGTCATACCTTTATTTGTCGGCCGTGAAAAATCGATCCGCTGCTTAGAAGCAGCCATGGAAAACGACAAACAAATTTTTCTGGTAGCCCAAAAAGATGCCAGTGTGGATGAACCTGAAGCCGACGACATATACAGCGTAGGCACCATCGCCACCATTTTGCAGTTGTTAAAACTGCCCGACGGCACGGTAAAAGTGCTGGTAGAAGGCAATGTGCGCGGTGAAATCGATAGCTATACCCAGGCCGAGCCTTACTACACCGCTACGGTGAACAAGGTTCAGGACGAAGCCATTGCCGAAAATGAGCAGGAAGTACTGATCCGCTCAGCGGTGTCTCAGTTTGAAGGCTATGTGAAGCTGAACAAAAAGATTCCACCTGAGGTGCTAACCTCGTTAAATGGCATTGAAGATGCGGCGCGCCTGGCTGATACCATGGCGGCCCACATGCCGTTAAAGCTGACCGAAAAGCAAAAAGTGCTGGAGATGAAAGGGGTCAATGAACGCCTGGAATACCTGATGGCACTGATGGAAGGTGAGATTGATCTACTGCAGGTGGAAAAGAAAATCCGTACGCGGGTCAAAAAGCAGATGGAAAAGTCTCAGCGCGAGTACTATTTGAATGAGCAAATGAAAGCCATTCAAAAAGAGCTGGGCGAGATGGATGACGCGCCGGATGAATTTGAGGCATTAAGCAAAAAAATCACCGACAGCAAGATGCCTAAAGAAGCCGAGGAAAAAGCCCGCGCGGAATTGCAAAAGCTGAAAATGATGTCGCCCATGTCGGCAGAGGCCACCGTGGTGCGCAGCTATATTGAATGGCTGACCAATGTACCATGGCAAAAACGCAGCCCGGTCAAACGTGATCTGGCCCGTGCCGAAAAAGTACTGGACGCTGATCACTATGGCCTGGAAAAGGTCAAAGAGCGCATCATCGAATACCTGGCGGTACAACAACGGGTGAAAAAACTGAAAGGGCCTATCTTGTGTCTGGTAGGGCCGCCCGGGGTAGGGAAAACCTCACTGGGTCAGTCGGTGGCCAAAGCCACTGGTCGCAAATATGTTCGCATGGCGTTAGGCGGCGTGCGGGATGAGGCTGAGATCCGCGGCCACCGCCGTACGTACATCGGCTCAATGCCGGGCAAGCTGATTCAGAATATGACCAAAGTGGGCGTGAAAAACCCGCTGTTTCTGTTGGATGAGATCGACAAAATGTCGGCCGATATGCGCGGGGACCCGGCTTCGGCGTTACTGGAAGTGCTGGACCCGGAGCAAAACAACAAATTTTCCGATCACTATCTGGAAGTAGACTACGATCTGTCGGATGTCATGTTTGTGGCAACGTCTAACAGTATGAATATTCCTGGCCCGTTGCTGGACAGAATGGAAGTGATTCGGTTATCCGGCTACACCGAAGATGAAAAGCTGAACATCGCTACTGGCCACTTGATTAGCAAGCAGATGGAACGCAATGGTTTAAAATCCGATGAACTGGAAATTACCGAGTCAGCGATCATTGGTATTATTCGTTACTACACACGCGAAGCGGGTGTGCGTAACCTGGAACGCGAAATCTCCAAGGTCTGCCGCAAGGCAGTCAAAGATATCCTGTTATCTTCCACCAAGGATAAAGTGGTGGTGACCCAGGAGAACCTGAAAGATTATCTGGGTGTGCAGCGCCATGACTATGGCAAAGCTGATAAAGAAAACCAGATTGGTCAGGTAACCGGTCTGGCCTGGACCCAGGTGGGCGGCGACCTGCTGACCATCGAAACCAGCACCGTACCAGGCAAGGGAAAGATGACTTCCACCGGTTCTCTGGGCGATGTCATGCAAGAGTCCATTAAAGCAGCTATGACCGTGGTGCGTAGCCGTGCCGACAAGCTGCGCATTAATGCAGACTTTTATGAAAAACGTGACATCCATGTGCATGTGCCTGAGGGTGCCACGCCAAAAGACGGCCCGTCTGCCGGTATTGCCATGTGTACTGCGCTAGTTTCGTCATTAACCGGAAATCCGGTGAAGTGCGATGTGGCCATGACCGGTGAAATCACCCTGCGTGGCGAAGTGTTAGCGATTGGCGGCCTCAAAGAAAAGCTATTGGCTGCACACCGCGGCGGAATTAAAACCGTAGTGATCCCACATGAAAATGAACGCGACCTGGAAGAGATCCCGGACAATGTTAAACAAGCCCTGTCAATTCATCCGGTAAAATGGATTGATGAGGTGTTAGACATCGCCCTGGAACATCCAGTGGAGTCGTTCGAAGTAGTGAACGCGTAAGCGTCTGCTAACATGGCTGCAGGTCCTGATATGAAAGGGTCGCAGCCATTTTTTTGGGCCTGGCGGGTTAAAAAACATCCAATATCCGCCAATTCCCTCACTTTTTTTAAAAATAGGGCTTTCAAGCGAGAAAAGTTGTGTTACCTTTACTCTGAACTCGCTTGAAGCCTTGTCTAGAAAGGGATTGCAGCGAATCATTACAAATTAACGAATCGAAACACACTGCTTGATGTTACCTATCAAGCTTGTTATAACGTTCCGGTAATTAATACATACATTGTTTCGGACAAACAGTATAATAACAAACGAAGGGGATCTAATTGTGAACAAGTCTCAACTCATCGACCAAATCGCTGCTGGTGCGGACATCTCTAAAGCGGCTGCAGGCCGAGCGCTTGATGCATTCACTGATTCAGTAACAGCTGCGCTTAAAGACGGTGACCAAGTTGCACTAGTCGGTTTCGGCACATTCGCTGTTCGTGAGCGTTCAGCTCGCAGTGGCCGTAACCCACAAACTGGTGAGACTATTCAGATTTCAGCAGCTAAAGTACCTTCTTTCAAAGCTGGTAAAGCTTTAAAAGACGCGTGCAACTAAGCACAACGATTTTCAAAAAGGCGATGGTTTGACCATCGCCTTTTTTATTTGTCTGGAATAAAGATTAAGCGCGGCTCCAGCGGCTCAACCAGTATTGCGACCCAGCCAACCCGATGCACCATTGTCGGTATCAGTGGGCAGCAAAAAGCATCGCGTTTGGAACACAAATCGCGCTATAATCCTGCCATCTTTGTCAGTACATTCAGTCAGGAAACCCCTGCAAATACCCATAATTCTGACAAATGTTGTAAGCAACGGAGTTGAAAGTTAATCATGCTAGAAAGAATCCGAGAAGGTTCTCAGAGCCCCTGGGCGATGATCGTTATTGGCCTGGTGGTCTTAAGTTTCGTGTTTGCCGGTGTGGGCAGCTATTTAAGCCAGCCGGGCAGCACTGCAGTGGCCACTGTCAATGGCGAGGAAATTAGCCAGGCCAGCCTTGAGCGAGCCTATGAAAGCCAGCGTGCGCAAATGGAGTCGCAATACGGCGATAGCGTCAGTGCTATGTTTGCCAATGAAGGTTATCTGCAGTCGTTTAAACAAAATGTGCTGCAAAGCCTGATCAATAACAAGCTGGTCGAACAAAAAGCGCAGGACATGGGGCTTCGCATTGGCGATGACCAGATCCGTACCACCATCCGCCAGATGCAGGGCTTCCAAACCGCCGGCCAGTTCGATAATGAACGGTATCTGCAGGTGTTGCGCCAAAATGGCTTTAGTCCAGCTGATTTTCGTGACTACCTGCGTGTGGAGCTGACTCGTGAGCAGCTGTCCCGTGCCCTGCAGGTATCTGCGTTTGCGCTGGATGGCGAAACTCAGCGTGCCTGGCAGCTGCAGTCGCAAACCCGCAATGGTCGCTACTTTATCTTGGATGCCAGCCAGTTTGCCGATAGTGTCGAGCTCACTGACGAAGACATCAGCACTTATTATGAAGCCAACATCGCTGCCTTTGATACCCAGGAACGGGTGAAGATTGCCTATGTTACGCTGGCGGTGGACGATCTGACCGGTGACGTATCAGTGACCGACGAAGATGTGGCCAGCTATTATGAAACCAATAAGCAGAGCTATCGGGAAGAAGAAGAGCGGCGCGTCTCACACATCCTCTTCGAGTTTGGTGAAGACAAAGACGCTGCCCGTGCCGAAGCCGAGCAGGTGGCACAAGAACTGGCGGATGGTGCTGAGTTTGCTTCGTTGGCAGAGCAATACTCTGACGATACCTTTTCGGCCGAGCAGGGCGGTGACCTTGAGTTTATCAACCGGGGTATGATGGGACCGGCATTTGAAGAAGCTGTTTTCAGTCTGCCTGAAACCGGTGCGGTATCTGATGTGGTGGAGTCTGAATTTGGGTTTCACTTAATCAAACTTACCGACATTAAAGAAGAGCAGATCACGGCACTGGCAGAGGTGCGCGATGAGATCCGTGAGCGCCTGCTGACCGACAAAGCCACTGAGCGCTTCTACGATCTGCGTAGCCGCATGGAAGAAGTTGCGTTTGAGGTTCCTGACACACTGAACGATGTGGCCGGCATTGCTGATCAGCCTATCGAGCAAACAGAGCTGTTTAGTCGCGACCAGGCGCCAGAAAGCATGAGCAACCCTATTGTGCTGAACCGTGCTTTCTCCGCCGAGCTGGTGGAGGAGCGCATGAACAGTGAAGTGATTGAACTGGATGACTCAACGGTGATGGTGATGCGGGTGCAGGAGCATGAGCCACAGCGTACGCGTGAGCTAAGTGAAGTACGCAGCAGTATTGAACGCCAGTTGATGGCTGAGCGTGCCCAAGCGGCAGCCTTGCAGTGGGCGGATGAACTGGTCGCAAAACTGACCGCCGGTGAGCCGGTAGACGAGATGTTGGCCGAGTATTCGCTGGAGTGGCAACAAGCCGAGCAGGTAGGTCGTGGTCAAAGCGAATTGCCACAAAATCTGGTTCAGACATTGTTCTCACTGTCTCAGCAGGAAGGACAGCAGGCAGGCAGTGCCGAGCTGGCCTCAGGCAATGTGGGTGTGGTTGAGTTGCTAGGCATTCAACAGGCTGAAGCGCCGGATAAAGAGCTTACCGCGAACCTGCGTCAGCGTTTGGGCAGTGCCTACGGTCAGAGCATGTATCAAAGCTTTGTCAACGGGCTGCGCGCAGAAGCAGATATCGAAATTTTGATGCAGTAATGTCTGGCTGATAAGCCGATACAACGCCCTGTCTGCCAAATGATGTGCAGTCAGGACAAACGAAAAAAGGTGCGTTTTAACGCACCTTTTTTTATGTCTGTAAAATTAATCGCTGTAGTGGAGGGAGATAAAGAGGCGTTACCGGCCATCATTGCCAAAACATATCTGCTGCCTCTCAAGGTGCACTTACCCAGTCTCTTCAAACCCGACGCTGCAATTAATGGGTTAAAAACAGCATAAGTGAATAAAACAGCGCAATCACTAGCGAAATCACAAATATATACAAAAAGCCCTGTTTACCCTGTTCCAGCGTGAAGCGGTTCAAACGCAAATACACAAACCACAGCAGGCTTAAGATAAGTGGCACCAGTACAATAATTTTAAGCACAACTAACACTATGTTAGATAACCATAAATCAATAATGCGCAATTTTTTGCTAAGCGTCCAGTGGTGTACCGGATTTGTGTCGGGTGTTTCTGTTTGGCTACGTAATTTCGTCAGCCTACTGGGACATTTCTTCTCAACTATGGCGTAGGGAGTGTTTGTATGCCCACAAGAAGTAGATAAATGATGCGTAAAAACAGGCTTTTAGCGATTAATTGCCCGTATGTGCCTGCTAGGTATGAGAGTTGCTTATATCAGCGGTGATTACAATTTTTAAAGGAAGTATCAGCTATGAAGTTTTCGGCACGTATTGTTACGGCCTTAATTGGTGCTTTACTTGGGACAACCATGGGAGTAGCTCAGGCTGCTGACCGTGGTCACTATGCGCCTCAAGGCGTAGAAAAAAAGCACGATGTGGCCGCACTGCCGGATGGCTGGCGTAAGCAGCTTTCAGAAGGCGAAGTATTGACCTACGAACTGTTCCGGCACGGTAAGGTTGTCTATCGTGATGCGGCGACCGGTACGGTCGCGGTGCGGCTGGAAAATAAAGTTGTCCGGCTGGTCGAGCAAACCCGCGAAATTGTGGATATCCTCGACGCATTTTAAAAACTGTCACTGCTCAGTGACAGTTTTTTTGCACTCAAACCCACTGTTGGCTTGCGCGCAAATAGCGGTGCCAGCGCCTCTTATTTTCAATTCTTACCTGACACCGCTACCCTGCGGTGGCTGGCCTGTCTGTATCCTGGATATGACTTTGTATCGTGTGGCTTAAGGCCTGGCGGGGGGATAGTGGCTTATCGCTTTGACCATCCGAGCTTAATCAACAGGCATAAAAAAAGCGCCATAAGGCGCTTTTTTTGCTTCCCGCTAGGGCTGTCTTACATTGCTTTGATTTTAGCAGCAAGACGGCTCTTATGACGAGCAGCTTTGTTCTTGTGAATCAAACCTTTGGTAGCCATTCTGTCAAGAATTGGAGTGGCAGCAGCCAGTGCAGATTGTGCACCTTCTTTATCGCCTTTAGCGATAGCCGCTACTACTTTCTTAATGCTTGTACGAGTCATGGAGCGGCGGCTGGCATTATGCTGACGACGCTTTTCGGCTTGAATTGCACGTTTCTTAGCAGACTTAATGTTAGCCAAGGTGTAACTCCCAAATAAAATTCATGTCAAAAACGAGGATGCGGATTCTGCCTAGCTATCGCTTATTTGTCAAACTATTTTGTGCCTGAGGCGCAAATGCTGGTAAACAAAAAGCTGGCTGATTCCGTAATGGGCGCAGAGTATAGCAAGCTGTGTGGCAGATTTCACTCCTTTTTGCCGGCTTTGCAATTTCCATTGGCGCTTTTAGCGAGTGCTTTCCCGCGGTTGTCGGCCAGCCAAATTGCCCGCCGGTGATTTCTTCGCTGGGGTTGATGGGCTATAGTGTGCCTCCTTGTAACTAGCTGCCCAGAGGGCTGTGTGTCAAAAAAATTGTTAAAATCTGGCCTGGTGGTGTCGGTAATGACGCTGCTATCGCGTATTCTGGGCCTGGTCAGAGATGTGGTGGTGGCCCGCCTGATGGGCGACGGTGCAGCCGCCGATGTGTTTTTCTTTGCCAATAAAATTCCCAATTTTTTACGCCGCCTGTTTGCCGAAGGTGCCTTTGCCCAGGCATTTATCCCGGTGCTTACCGAAGTGCATCATGCCGATGACAAGGCTGCACTGCGTTTATTTGTGGCCCGGGTATCCGGCACCCTGGGGGCCATCGTGTTTGTGGTGGCGCTGGTTGGGGTAGTGGCCTCACCAGTCTTGGCGGCCTTATTTGGCACCGGTTGGTTTATTGACTGGCTGAATGATAATCCCGACGGAGAAAAATTCAGCCTGGCCTCCACCATGCTCAAAATTACGTTTCCCTATCTGGCGTTTATCTCCTTAACCGGCTTGTCCGGGGCCATTCTTAATACCCTGAATAAATTTGCGGTGGCGGCCTTTACGCCAGTGCTGCTGAATATCTGCATCATCGGCTGCGCGGTATGGCTAGCGCCTACCATGGCCCAGCCGGCTTATGCTCTGGCCTGGGGAGTGTTTATTGGCGGTATTGTGCAGCTGGCTTTTCAGCTGCCGTTTTTGTACCGCGCCGGGTTGTTGGTTAAACCGCAGTGGGGCTGGCATGAGCCCAATGTGGTTAAGGTACGCAAATTGATGATCCCGGCTTTGTTCGGGGTCTCCGTTGGCCAGCTCAATTTATTATTCGATACCTTTATCGCCAGCTTTTTAGTAACCGGCTCTATCAGCTGGCTTTATTACTCTGACCGTTTGCTGGAATTTCCGCTCGGCCTGTTTGGCATCGCCATTGCCACTGTGATCCTGCCCACCTTGTCGCGCAATCATGTGGCCAAGGATCCGCGCGCATTTTTAGCCAACATGGACTGGGGGGTCCGCATGGTCTCGGTACTCGGTCTACCTGCCGCAGTGGGGCTGGGGCTGATGGCCGAACCTATCTTAACCGTGATTTTTCAGCGCGGTGCATTTACCGCCGAAACCGCGCGGATGGCTTCATATTCACTCACCGCCTACGCCTTTGGCCTGTGGTTTTTTATGCTGGTTAAAATACTGGCTCCGGGCTTTTACTCCCGTCAGGATACCAAGACGCCGGTGAAATTCGGTATCTGGTGCATGGTGTCAAACATGGTATTCAACCTGATCCTAGCCGTGCCCTACGGCTATATCGGCCTGGCTATCGCCACCAGTTTATCGGCAGCGCTGAACGCCGGCTTGTTGTATCAGCAGTTACACCGTGACGGTGTCTATCAGTTATCGGCCCAGACCGGCGGCTTCTTGCTGCGCAGTTTTATCGCTTGCGCCGCGATGGGGGCGGTGATTGTGGCGCTGGATGTGGGCGATGCTTTTTATCGGCTAAGCTGGTTAAAGCAGGTTGGCCAGGTGGGCCTGACCATTGGCGCTGCGGTGATGACCTTTTTACTGTGTATGCTGATTCTGGGCACCCGGCCAGGCCATTTTCGTGCTTCAGAAAGCTAAAAGCTGTAGCTCAACGATTGGTATTAGTGTAAGGGTCGTTTATAATCGCGTGCTTTGTGTCTAACATTTTGCATTGTTAAGGGTACCGGCAAGTTGTGGAATTAATTCGAGGTCTGCATAACCTGCGCCCACGTCATCGTGGCTGCGTGCTTACCATTGGCAAGTTTGATGGTGTTCATAAGGGCCATCAGGCGGTGCTGGCCAATGTGCAACAGCAGGCTCGACAGCTGGGGTTACCGGCCACCGTGATGGTTTTTGAGCCACAACCTGAAGAACTGTTCACACCAGACAAGGCGCCGGCCCGCCTGAGTACCCTGGCCGAAAAATACCGGCTGCTGGCTGCCCAGCATGTGGACCGCTTGCTGTGCGTGCGGTTTAACCAGGCATTTGCCAGCCAGCAGGCGCAAATCTTTATCGAAGATTTGCTGGTGGACCGCTTAGGTGTGCGCTTTTTGGTAGTGGGCGATGATTTTCGCTTTGGCCAGGGGCGGCAGGGCGACTTTGCCATGCTCACCGAAGCCGGTCAGAAGCATGGCTTTGAGGTAGTCAGTACCCGAAGCTTTCGGGTCGATGACTGCCGCATCAGCTCCACAGCCATTCGGGATGCGTTGGACAAAGGCGACTTTGCAAAAGCCGAAACCATGTTGGGGCGGCCGTATTCGATTCGCGGGCGGGTGGTCCACGGCGAGAAAAAAGGCCGGACCATCGGTTTTCCCACCGCCAACGTGCTGCTAAAGCGCTTTCGGACGCCATTAAAAGGGGTTTTTGCGGTCAAAGTGGTTTACCAGGACAAAGTGTACCACGGGGTCGCCAATGTCGGTTCTCGACCCACACTCAATGGTAAGCAGGTCCAGCTGGAAGTGCATATTTTTAACTTCGAGCACAGTGTATATGGTCACACAATCGAAGTGTTTCCCTGCTACAAAATTCGCGATGAGAAAAAATTTGCCTCATTCGAGCAATTAAAAGCACAAATTCATAACGATGCCCAGGTTGCACAGCAAGTGCTGGGCATGATTTCGTAAGTTGTCATCACAGATAACTAATAGTTCGGGTACATGCATGCAGCGTGTACAGTTCAGGTGGATGGAAAATACAATTTTATGAGCGATTACAAAGCCACATTAAACCTCCCGGAAACCCCGTTTCCAATGCGCGGTAACCTTGCGCAGCGCGAACCAAAAATGCTGAAAGACTGGCAGGAAAAAAACCTGTATAAGCAAATTCGGGCGGCCAAAGCAGGCAAAACCCCTTTTGTTCTGCACGATGGGCCTCCGTATGCCAACGGCAATATCCACATTGGCCATGCGGTTAATAAAATCCTCAAAGACATCATTGTAAAATCAAAGACCCTGGCGGATTTTGACGCTCCCTATGTACCGGGCTGGGATTGCCATGGCCTGCCTATCGAACTGATGGTAGAAAAAAAGGTCGGCAAGCCAGGCAAAAAAGTGTCTGAAGCAGAATTTCGCCAAAAATGTCGTGAATACGCCGAAAAACAAATCGACGGCCAGCGTGAAGATTTTAAACGACTGGGCGTATTTGGCGAGTGGGACAAACCATACAAAACCATGGATTATCAGGCCGAAGCCGATATCATCCGGGCGCTGGCGAAAATTGTTGACTCCGGCCACCTGGAAAAAGGCTTCAAGCCGGTGCATTGGTGTACCGACTGTGGCTCGGCACTGGCCGAAGCCGAAGTGGAATACAAAGATAAAATTTCACCCGCCATCGACGTTAAATTCCCGGTGCGCGATGCCGATAGCATTGCCAGCGCCTTTGGCGTAAGCGCCGGTGAGCTGGCCGAGCACAAAGCCGGTGTGGTTATCTGGACCACCACACCCTGGACACTGCCGGCCAATCGCGCCATCACCTTGCATCCAGAACTGACCTACTCACTGATTGAGCGTAAAGATACCGGCGAATGGCTGGTGCTGGCCCAGGAGCTGGTTGAAAGCTGTATGCACCGTTATGGGGTCAGCGAGTTTGCCGAGGTCGCCACCTGTGTTGGACAGGCCCTGGATACCCTAACTGTGCATCATCCGTTTATCGATGAGCTGGCCATTCCGCTCATTCTGGGTTTGCACGTGACCACCGACTCGGGTACCGGATGTGTACATACCGCGCCGGCACACGGGGTGGACGATTTTAATGTAGGTAAACAGTACAACCTGGAAGTGTACAATCCGGTGGGCAGCAATGGTGTGTACCTGGACAACACGCCGCTGTTTGCCAATCAGTTTGTGTTTAAAGCCAATGAGGCCATCATCGAGACCGTGCAGGAGCGCGGCAATCTGGTGCTGAATGTCAAATACGAACACAGCTACCCGCACTGCTGGCGCCACAAGACACCGATTATCTTTCGTGCCACGCCGCAATGGTTTGTCAGCATGGACAAGCAGGATCTACGCGGCCAGTCTATCGAACAGATTAAACAAACCCAGTGGATCCCGGAGTGGGGCGAAAACCGCATCGAAAAGATGGTGGAAGGACGCCCGGACTGGTGTATCTCGCGTCAGCGTACCTGGGGTGTTCCGATTGCCCTGTATGTGCATAAAACCACTGGTGAACTGCACCCGCGCTCTACTGAATTGATGGAGCAGGTAGCGCAGCAGGTGGAACAGGCCGGTATTCAGGCCTGGTGGGATCTGGATGATGCCGCGCTGCTAGGCGACGAGGCTGATCAGTACGATAAAGTCACCGACACCCTGGATGTGTGGTTTGACTCAGGCGTGACCCATCATTTTGTGGTAGATCGCCGCGACGATATTCCAGCCAGTGCTGATCTGTATTTGGAAGGCTCTGACCAGCATCGTGGCTGGTTTATGTCATCGCTGATGACCTCCACTGCCATGCATGGCCACGCCCCCTACAAGCAAGTGCTTACTCACGGCTTTACCGTTGATGCCCAGGGCCGCAAGATGTCTAAATCGGTGGGCAATGTGGTGGCACCGCAGGAAGTGACCAATAAACTGGGCGCGGATATTTTGCGTCTGTGGGTGGCGTCTACCGATTATCGCGGTGAGATTGCGGTGTCTGACGAAATCCTGAAGCGTTCGGCCGATAGCTATCGCCGGCTGCGTAATACAGCACGCTTTTTGTTGGCCAACCTGACCGGCTTCGAGCCAGCACAGCACGCTCTGGCCCCTGAAGACATGGTGGCACTGGACCGCTGGATTGTAGGTCGTACCCGTCAGCTGCAGCATGAGCTGACCAAAGCTTATAATGAGTACGATTTGCTGGTAGTCAGCCAGAAACTGATGCACTTTTGCTCGATTGAATTGGGCAGTTTTTATCTGGATATCATCAAAGATCGCCAGTACACCGCCAAAGCTGACAGCCACGCTCGTCGCTCATGCCAGACCGCGCTGTATCATATCGTCGAAGCCCTGGTGCGCTGGATGGCACCGATCATGAGCTTCACCGCACAGGAAATCTGGCAGGAAATTCCCGGTGAACGTGATGAATTTGTGTTTACCCAGAGCTGGTATACCGGCATGGATGCCTTTGCCGGGGACCACAGCTTTGGCGATAATTTCTGGCAGCGCATCATGGCAGTCAAAGATGCGGTGAATCACGCCATGGAACAAGCGCGTAAAGATGGCCGCCTGGGCGGCTCTCTGGAAGCTGAGATCCACCTGTATGCCAACGCCGATATTCAGGATTTGCTGAATCAGCTGGAAGACGAATTGCGCTTTGTTCTCATCACCTCAAAAGTGAAACTGCATGATGCCGGCTCGCAGGGTGATGATGCTCAGGCTACAGATGTGGCCGGCCTGGCTGTGGCAGTGCGTAAGGCAGACGGTAAAAAATGCACCCGCTGCTGGCATGTCCGTGAAGATGTGGGCACGCACAGCGCGCACCCTGAACTGTGTCAGCGTTGTATCACCAATGTCGATGGTCAGGGAGAGACCCGCCAGTATGCGTAATCTTTTTCGTCAAACCGGGCTGCGCTTTTTATGGCTCAGCCTGGTGGTGTTTGTGCTGGACCAGTGGACAAAATATGCTGTGCTGGGCAGCATGGACTTATACCAGTCGGTGGAGGTAACACCGTTTTTTAACCTGACCTACGTACACAATTACGGCGCTGCTTTTAGCTTTTTGGCTGATGCCGGCGGCTGGCAGCGCTGGTTTTTCACCGCTATTGCGGTAGTGATCAGTTTGGTGATCCTGGGCTGGCTGAAATCAGCCCCGCGCCAGCAGGTGCTGTTACCCGTGGCCTTTTGTTTTATCTTGGGCGGCGCGCTGGGCAATGTGTATGACCGTCTGGTTCACGGCTATGTTATTGACTTTTTAGATTTTTACGTAGGTCAATGGCACTGGCCGGCATTTAATCTGGCTGACAGCGCTATCTTTATTGGCGCGGCGCTCTTGATTCTGGACATGTTTACCTCCAGTAAACAGGCAGAATCCGACACCACACAACCATCGCAAAAGCAGTAAGCAGAGGTTTTTTTATGACAGAACAAGCCATTGGTAATCACAGTGAAGTGCTGATGCACTTTGATTTAAAACTGGAAGATGGCTCGGCGGCGGACAGCACCCGGGTCAATAAAAAACCGGCCAAACTGGTAATGGGCGATGGTAGCCTGACCCCCAACTTTGAAGCCTGCCTGCTGGGCTTGAAAGCGGGCGACAAAAAATCCTTCACCCTGGCGCCGGAAGATGCGTTTGGGCCGTCTAACCCAGACAATATTCATCATATGGATCGCACCCGCTTTGGCGCGGACTTAGAGCTGGCCGAAGGCTTGATTTTAGGCTTTGCCCAGCCTGACGGTAACGAAGTCCCGGGCATCGTGCGTGATATCGCCGGCGACTCGGTGACAGTGGATTTTAATCATCCGCTGGCCGGCCATACGGTCATCTTTGATGTCGAAATTTTATCGGTCAGCGAACCGGCCGCTTAAGGATACTCCCATGCAAATACATCTTGCTAACCCTCGTGGCTTCTGTGCCGGCGTCGATCGCGCCATCACCATCGTGGAACGCGCGCTGGAAATGTTTAAGCCGCCTATTTATGTGCGTCATGAGGTGGTGCATAACAAATTTGTGGTGGAAGGGCTGCGTGATCGTGGGGCGGTGTTTGTGGACGAATTACACGAAGTCCCCGACGACAGTATTGTGATTTTTTCTGCTCACGGGGTGTCGCAGGCGGTACGCAAAGAAGCAACCCGACGTGGCTTAAAAGTATTTGATGCCACCTGTCCACTGGTGACCAAGGTACATATGGAAGTGACCCGGGCCAGTAAAACCGGCACCGAGTGTATTTTGATTGGCCATGCCGGCCACCCTGAGGTGGAAGGTACCATGGGGCAGTACGACAACCCGCAGGGCGGTATCTATCTGGTGGAGTCTACGGCCGATGTGGCTACGCTGGATGTCAAAGATCCGACCCAGTTGTATTACTGCAGCCAGACCACCTTATCAGTGGATGACACCGCTGATGTAATTGATGCCCTGCGCGACCGCTTCCCCAAGATTCAGGGGCCGCGTAAGGATGATATTTGCTATGCCACGCAAAACCGCCAGGATGCGGTGCGGGATCTGGCCAGTGACTGCCAGGTATTGCTGGTGGTGGGCGCACAAAACAGCTCTAACTCCAACCGCCTTCGCGAACTGGCCGAAAAAGTCGGCGCGCGTGCGTATTTGATTGCCGATGCTAATTGCATTCAGCGTGAGTGGCTGGAAGGCATCGAGCATATTGGGGTGACGGCCGGCGCCTCGGCACCAGAAGTGCTGGTGCAGGGCGTGGTGGATAGACTGCTAAGCTGGGGCGCGGTAAAAGCCACCGAGCGCAGCGGACGTGAAGAAAATGTCGAATTTGCGGTGCCTAAAGAGCTGCGTATCAAGCAGGTCAGCTAAGCACCACGGGAATTGAATTCGATACTTGGGCGCGCCTGCCAATACTTAAACCTGTACCTGACTGATATAGCATAAAGTCGTCAAGGTTTAACAAGGTGTTGGCAGGGCATGCGCCATCAGGGATTTGCACACAATCAGCAAGGGGTCGGATTAATCGAGATCCTGATCACGCTGTTTATACTGGCCATCGGCTTGCTGGGCGTGGCCTCGCTGCAGTTTGTGGGCTCGTTTGCCAACAAGGATGCCATCAGCCGTACCCAATCTGAATTTGTTGCTGAACAAATCTCTGAGCGCCTGCGCAGCGCCGCCCGCCCGGCGGCAGTGGGCGATGGCATGGTAGTAGAAAATGCCTATTTTGATGCTGCCAACTATAACTTCTCCGGCCTGTCCTGCGCCGGTTCTGATCCCTACGACTGTTTTTGTCTAAGCCGCCCGGCCAGTGTGCCTGATTGCGAAGCCACTCAATGCAGCGAACCGCAAATGGCCCGCTACGATGGCTGGGCATTATCCTGCGCGGCAGTGCAGACCAACCCGGCGACCCACATTGTGCTGAGCTGCACCGATTCGGTGGCAGGCGATGGCGATACCTGTAGTGCCGGCTCGCGCATTCATATCGATCTGCGCTGGCCGGTGAATACCCGCGCCAATCAAACCAGTGCGCTGCCGGCACGCTGCAACCCGGCAGCCGGGGATACCAATGCCTGTGTGTTTAAGGACATCACCTTATGAAACGGGCGCACGGTTTTTCATTGGTAGAGCTGATGATTTCGCTGGCACTGGGGCTGGTGATCACCGCGGCGGTGATCCAGGTCATGGTCAGCTCGCGGGTAACCAATAATCTTAATCAGGCGGTAGCGCAGGTGCAGGAATCGGGGCGCTTTATCATGACCCGGCTGACCCGGGAGCTGTTGCCGGTTGGCCGCTATGATTTGGTCAGTGCCCGAGTGGAAGACAGTGTAGATACCACTATGGAAGCCGCGTTTGTACAAAACCGGCCGGTGGCACTGGCGGGCGACTTTGCTGCCATGACCACTTTAGGCAGTGTGCAGGCGGCCAATGGTGCCAATGACACGCTGGTGGTCAATTTGCTGGCTGCGGCGGATTGCAGTGGTGCCCGCCACGGCTATACCGACAATCGCGAATTTCATGTGGTCAATGTTTACCGGGTCATCGCCGGCAAGTTGACCTGTACCGGTTATGACGGCCGATTGTTAACAGGGCAAAAAGCTGGCGCCATCAACAGCAGCGCCATCACCCTGGTAGACAATGTGCACAGTTTTCAGCTGATGTATGGCATCAGTGAGCCCGCCGCTACGTCTAAAGGCTTGCCGGTGCAATATGTGACCGCCAACGAACTGGGCGCCGCGCGCGCGCAGGGTCAGCAAGTGGTAACGCTGCGCTTAGGTGTTTTGCTAAAAAGTGATGCGCGGGAAACCAGCCAGATGCCAGTCAATCAGATCGCGGTGCTCAACGAGTCGCCGATTAGTACCGACTCTAACCATTATTTTCAGGTCTTCTCGCAAACGCTGGCGCTGCGCAACATGAAAAATTTTGTCAGGAGTGCAAAGTGAAAAAACAACAGGGTGTGGTGCTCATATTAGCCTTATTGGTGTTGCTGTCACTGACGCTATTAGGGGTAAGTGCAGTCTCCGGCAGTTTAAGTCAGGCGCGGATGGCCATGACAATGCAACAGTCCGGGCTGGCCTTCGACGCGGCTGAGGCCGCGTTGGCCGGGGTGTTTTTTGAAGCAGAAGATGAAGCCCTATTGGCTAACACGAACCTGATGGACCCGCTGTCCCAGGCCCGCCAGGGCACCACGCTGGACCCGCAAACCGATACCTTAAGCTGTTTTGAGGATGCTCAGTGGACCAACCGTCAACTGACCAATGCCGGGCTAACCGTGAACGCTGTGCATACTGATGCCGGCGATTACCAAACCGAAATTACCACCCGTAGCTGGTCGCGCACCGCGTTTGTGCGTGAGCAGGCCTGCCGCGGCTCCTCCAATGTGATTGGCGGCAGCAACTTAAGCTGTCATGTATTTGTGGTGCGCGGGTGCGGCCAGGTGGATGGACGGCCGATGGTCGTGGCCAATTCGGTATCAGCCGCTGTGTTGGCACCGGCCAGTAATTAATAAGAGCCTATGATATGAAAACATGTCTACGAATTTGGTGTGCTGCAATTTTATGGCTAAGTATCGGCAGTGCTGCGCTGGGCGATGATTTGGATATTTACTTAGGCACAGCCGGCTCGGCGGTGACCTATAACCCGAATGTTCTGTTTATCATGGATACCTCCGGCAGTATGTCGAACAGAGACGATACTGATAAATCGCGCATGCTGCGGGTAAAAGAAGCATTCAAAACCGCCATTTCTTCAGCCACCAATATCAACGCCGGACTGATGCGCTTTTCTGACCAGGGCGGGCCGGTGCTGTTTCCGGTGCGTGACATCGATGCCCCTATCAATGCTGAAATTGTCACCTCCACCGCCGAAGATGCCAGCGATGCGCACGAGATCAATGGCCAGCTCACCACGTCTGCCAATGCCGTGAAGCTGACTCAGGGCACCGACACCGTGCTGTCCGGCTTTCGTTTTTCTAATATCATGATCCCGCAGGGTGCGGTGATCACCAATGCGTACTTACGCTTTACCTCGGCCCAGCTCAACACAGCCGCTGCCACTATGACCATTCAGGGTGAGCTGAGCGGCGATAGCCCGGCATTTTCTGATAGCGCAAAACTGTCGGCCCGAACCCGCACCACCGCTGCTCAGGTGTGGGACAATGATAATAGCTTTCCGCTGAGCGATGAGGTAATCGCCACCCCGGACTTTACCCCGGTGGTGCAGGAGATTGTCAATCAAAGTGGCTGGTGCGGCGGCCAATCGCTGAGCATCCTGGTGGAAGGCAGCAGTACCGATAATGCCAGTGCGCGTGAGGCGCGGGCCTATGATACCGGGCTCGATCAGTCGCCACAGTTAGTGGTCACTTACGATCAGTCTACCGCCAATGGTTGTATTAGTGCGGTGTCACATTTTCAGGTGAACAGCCAGCACGATAACCGCGAAGAAACCCACAATGGCTACAACGAAACTGCCAATGTGCTGAACATGCAGGACCGCAGTAACGCCTATATCGGCTTGCGCTTTCGTAACCTGAATATTCCTCAGGGCGCCGAAATTCAACAGGCTTACCTGCAGGTGACCGCCAATGATTCCTACGGTGGTTATGCACGCACCCGGATCCGCGGTATCGATCGCAATGATATTGGTCGGCTAAGTAGGCTAAATCGCTATGGACTGCGTGATATTGACAAAACTGCTGCTGCAGTAACCTGGGAGATGGACCCGTTTTATTATTATTACCCATCCTATAGCCCGGATATCAGCAGTATTATCGCTGAGGTGGTGGGTCGCACAGGCTGGCAGCCTGGCAATGACCTGGCCTTGGTCATGGATGATTTTGTCGGAGAGCGGGGCGCGTTTACCTATCGTGGTTCGGGTGGCTATGCGGCTAAGCTGATTGTCCAGTATAAGGGCCAGGCGACCCCGGGGACTGTGTCTACCGTGCGTGAACATCTCACCAGTAAAGTGGATGAGCTAACCGCCAACGGCTATACCCCTATTGTTGATACCCTGTATGAAGCCACCAATTACTATGGCGGCCGCGACGTGTATTACGGCCGCCAGCGCGGCAACTCTTCGGTCAACAGCAATGTGCGCCGCGCCACGCGTGTCAGCCACCGGGCCAGCTATACCGGTGCCGACGCGGTGCGTCCCTATGGCTGTACCGAGGATAATTTAAGTTCGAGCAACTGTATCAACGAGTATATCCCCAGTGGGGCAACTTATATCTCGCCCGTCACGGATTTACAGTGTCAAACCAATAACCACATTGTGTTGTTATCAGATGGCGAGGCGAATAATAATCACAGCGTGGATGAGATACAGGCATTATTGGGCAAATCCTGCAACGGCTCAGGCGGCGAAGCTTGCGGGCTGGACCTGGTGCGCAATATCAGTGATAAAGATACTTCTGTCATCGATCGGCGCATCATGACCCATACCATTGGTTTTGCGGCTAATTCCACCGCCAACAACTTTTTAAACAAACTGGCTCAACAGGGCGGCGGGGGCTTTTACAAAGCGGATGACAGCGACCAACTGCTCAATGCGTTTGAAACCATCTTGCGATCGGTCAAGGATATCAATGCCACCTTTGTGTCACCGGGCGTTGCGGTAAATCAGCTGAACCGGTTAACCCACAAAGATGAATTGTATTTTGCGCTGTTCAAGCCAGCCGAAGGCACCGACTGGCCGGGCAATCTGAAAAAATACCGGCTGGCCGGCAATACTATTGTAGATAAAAATGGCGTTGAAGCAGTAGATAGCGTGACCGGCTTTTTCTCTGACACTTCGCATAGCTACTGGTCGGTACTGGCCGATGGAAATAGTGTGCGTGAAGGCGGCGCTGCCAGCCTGCTGACCGGCACCCGCAATATGTACTTTTTTGATGGCCCCGGCACCATTGTCTCCAGCACAAATCGAGTGCATGAAAACAATACCGCAATCAGCGAAACCGATATGGCGGTGCAAAATGAGTCCGACAGTACGGTGTTGCGTGAAACCGTCTTGAAGTGGGCGCGTGGCGTGGATATCAAAGATGCTGATGGCGACGGGCAAACTACTGATGTGCGCCTGCAAATGGGCGATCCTATCCATTCGCAGCCGGTCATTGTCAATTACAGTGATACTGAGTCGGCGATCTTTGTGGCCACCAACCAGGGCTTTTTACATTCATTTGATGCCCAGACCGGCCAGGAAAATTTTGCGGTGATCCCCAAATCGTTGTTGGCTAACCTGCCGACCTTTTACCGAGATAATTCAACGTTTAACCATGTGTATGGCTTAGATGGTGATATTGTGGCGCGCCAGGTGGGCGACAAAACCTATCTGTATGTAGGCATGCGTCGCGGTGGTCGTCATTATTATGTATTTGACGTGACAGCAAAAAGCTCACCAAAGCTGGTCTTTTCCATTGACGGTGGCAGCACCGGATTGGAAAAACTGGGCCAGACCTGGTCACGGCCCACTCTGACCAAGGTCAACATCGGCGGCCAGGTCAAAAATGTAATGATCGTTGGCGGCGGCTACGATGACGCCCAAGACGCCAAAACAGTCCGCTCGGCAGACACTATGGGCAATGCGGTGTTCATGTTTGATGCAGATACCGGCAGCTTGTTGTGGCATGCCAGTGATGCCAGTGCGGATCTTAACCTGACTCATATGCAATACAGCATCCCTGGCCGGATCTCGGTGATTGATCGCAACCACGACGGGCTGGCCGACCATATGTATGTGGCCGACATGGGCGGCCAGTTGTTCCGCTTAGACATTCAAAACGGCCAAGGCACTGCCAACCTGGTACGCGGAGCGCGGCTGGCGGATTTTGGCGGTGATACCGCCGAGCAAAACCGGCGCTTTTTTTACGGTCCGGATGTGGCCGAAGTCGCGTTGGGCGATGAGCACTATTATGCAGTGACCATCGGCTCTGGCTGGCGGGCATCGCCGTTGGATACCACCATCGAAGATCGCTTTTTTATGCTCAAAGACAAAGGCGCGTTTAGCACAGACGCCGATGGTCACTTTACCTTTAAAACCGATACCAGTCTGGCAACCATGTACAATGCCACCGAGCACTTTTTGACCAGTGACGACGAAACCACCCGTGAACTGGCGGCGAGCAGTTTTGCCACTAAGGATGGTTGGTATATTGAAATGACCACCGGGGGCGAAAAAATTCTGTCTTCACCGCTGATCATTGACTATAAAATATTATTCACCAGCTATATTCCGGCAGCCAGTTCACAAAGCGCCTGTGCTCCGCCTACCGGTAATAGCCGTGCGTACCTGGTGAACCTGGTTAACGGCAATGCGGTGGATGACTTAAACAACAACAGCGCGTTGGACGGTCAGGATCGCTATGCTGATCTACAGCAAAGCGGCATTGCCCCGGAAACCAAGATTCTGATTGAAGAAATCATCAAGCCGGTGGTCTGCCTGGGCACCGAATGTGCTTCGGCGGTGATTGAAACCGATGATGATGGCGCTGAAGTGGCGTGTACCTCCGACTTTTCGTGTCTGGTGCGCAATATCTATGGACGGTTTGAGCGAGTAATCTATGACAGTTGGACAACCGAAACAGAACGCCAATAACTACCCTGTGGCACGTACAGCGGGATTTACCCTGATTGAGCTGATGGTAACGGTGGCTATTGTGGCCATCGTGACAGCAGTGGCCTATCCATCTTATCAGGGCGTGATGAAAAGCAGCTATCGCAGTAATGCTCAGGCCGACCTGATGGCGTTTGCAGCCAGTATGGAGCGGCATTACAGCGGCACGTTTTCTTATACCGGGGCAGCCGAGGCCGCGGCCGATACCGGCAGCCCTGCCGTATTTGCCAGCTATTCACCCGCCTCTGAGCAGCAGGCCAATAAGCGCTATGATCTGACCATTGAGGAAGCCAATAACACTCGGTTTATTATCAAAGCCACCCCGGTATCCGGCAGTGCTCAGGCCGGCGACGGTGCCTTGTATTATTACAGTGACGGGCGCAAAGCCTGGGATGTTAATGGCAGCGGCACCGTGGATGCAGCCGAGTTTTGCTGGGCGTGCTGAGCATAAGCCTGGGTGAGGGCCGCCGGATAGCGTTCAGCTAAGACTACCAGCCCGGTGAGCGGGGGATCGTACACCGCAACCGGCACGCTGACATTGCGCTGGCTATACAGGGTAGCAGCCCGCTGAACCTGCGCGCTGCTCTTCGCCAGGTGAGTGATCAATGCTGTGGCCCCGCTTACCAGCAGCGCACAGGCCACCAGGCACTCCACCAACCCCATACCACGTTGATTCATTCAAAATCCCGCCAGCTACCGGCCACGTTGTGATGGCTTTGCAGGCTTTCCAGACCCTGCAGCTGTTCTAAAATATCGGGCCGATAATCTATCTGTGAAAGTGGTAGTGTGGCCGGTGCGGTGGTCAGCACAGCGCCATATAGCCGATTACTTGCCGAGGCACTGTATAAGGTATTCGCCGGCAGCTGGCTAATGTGCGTCCACAGCCCGTAGACATGATTATTGCCGGCCAGTGTGACCCGGTTATTGATACTGATCACCCATACCGGGGCTGTGGCCGATCCCAGCTGGCGGCCGGCTGCCAGTTCACAATCGTTGTGCAAGATCACCAGCCCCGCTGTGGCAGCCGACAGCTCCTGGCAGTCATGGCTGGCAGGGCGCTGTAACAATGCCTTTGATAATGGTGGCTGCATTGAGGTAAGTAGCGGCTCGAGTAGAAATGCAAAATCCTTACTTGCAGCAGCGGTTAGTACCTGTCTGGCCTGGCTAGGCAGCGCAGCCAGAATCGGTACAGTGATACGTTGCTGCCAGGCGCGTAGCGGGCCACTTTCGTAATAAATCTGGCTGAGTAATATCGGCCCGGCGGCAGGGTGTTGCTGGCCGACAAGTATAGAACCGGGGGCAGGCGCCGGTTTACTCCCTGCCAGGCGAAAATACTGCGCCCATGCCGATTGTAGGTGCTGACTGCCGCTCATCAGTTGCAACAACTGGGTGACCCCACTGGTCAGCAGTGCTGCACTCAGACAGGCCAGGCTGAGCACGATGATAAGGGGCACCAGCACGCTGCCGGTCTGTGTTTTAGCCATTGGGAAGCTCCACATTAAAGTTCACCGTGGCGGTAATCTGTCGGTGCTGTTTCAGCCGCGCTACCAGATTTATTTGCAGAAAGGGCATCGCTGGCGGCACTGTAACCAGGGAAAAGACCAGGTGGGTCACCTCGAGCTGTTTAGGATCGGTAATATCGTGCCAGCCTTTGTCTTCACAGCCCCGGCCATCCACTCGCGCCTCCAGCGCGCGGTTATGCAGGCGAAACCCCAGCTGCTCGTTGACCGATGAAGTGTCGCGTATGCCATTATGGTTTTTGTCATAGTGAAACAGCAGGCAACTGGCGGCGGGCTCGCTGGTGTGTTGTGCGATCGACACCCCCGGATAGAAGGGGGAAGTGCTGCGCTCCTGACCGGCCAGTAACCGGGCTCCGGCATGGCCATCGTAGCCGGCGCGCCGCACTTCGGTGCTGATAAGTGCCTGTAATTGCACCAGCCGCGTATGCAGATGTGTTTGTTGCATCAGCTGCCATTGCGCCACCGCGTGGCTTGCCGCAAACTTTGCCACGGCGGTGGCAAGCAGGGCGCTGATTAACAGGCTAACTAGCAGATGAACCAGGCTGTAACCTAACATGAAGCTATGCCCGCCATGGAACTGCCCAGCGTGCACCAGCGCTGACGGCCCAGGTTATTCACCACGATCCTAATTAGATAAGGTGACCGGCCAACAATGATGGAGCCTGCGGTGCCCTGGCTCAGGCCGGTAAACGCACTAAATTCAATCTGATTGGGCCGGGCCAGCTGTAATGCACTAAGCGGTGCCTGCAAAAAAATGCTGCTGCTTTGGCCGGGTGCACAGTCGGGCGTCTGGCACAGGCAGGCCGGCTCAGCCACCATCGCCACACAACCTGGCAAGCCCGGAGACAATTTGACCAGGCTATTTCGGCCCTGGGCAATAGCCTGATTTTGCGCCTGTTGTAAGAGTAGCATGATTGCTTTGGCAGTTTGCCGGGTACTGGCCTGTTGATGCCAGTTGATATAGGATGGGACAGCCTGGCCGACCACAATAGCAATGATCACACAGACAACCAAAAGCTCCAGCAGGGTAAAACCGGGTTGTCGGGAAAGTCTGTTCTTTAGCACAGTAGGCCTCAATCAGCAGCGTGATACAGTAAGACCTATCGTAAACAAAAAACACAGCCGGCAAAGCTGTACTAATAGAGGGTTTTTAAATGCAAAAACAACGTGGCTGGTCGTTAGCGGAAACGATGATCACCCTGGCCATGGTTGGCATTTTGGCGGCGATGGCAGTACCGGCTTATCGCTATTATCAAAATGATGTGCAGCTTAAACAGATTCAGCTGACCTTACTGGAATTGCAACAAGCCCAGCATGCGTATCAGTTAGAGCACCAGCGCTTTGCCGAACTCACTGCGCTGAAGCCGGTGCAGACACCGGCTCACTTTACCCTAGAGCTGGAAAATGTGTCGCCATCGACTTTTCGGCTGGTGGCCGAAACCCAGGTGGGTGAGGCGCAATGCCAGCGCCTGACCATTGATGAAGCAGCTCGGCGTCAGCCTGCTGAATGCTGGCAATAATGCTTATGAGCAGGACAGGGCAGCGCCGTCGGCATCTTCTTTGATGTCGTCATTATTGCTATCTGTGGCGACCGCGACCCGGCCATACAATGAAATTAACAGGGCAGAGGCCTGGTTGGCCTGACCGGTGGACGGGCAAATAGTGGCAGTCGCCTGCTGGCTGACCGAGCCATCAGCAAAAAATGTCAACGCGGCGCTTAGCCCGGTTATTGTATTCCCGGCGGTCAACGCATCGGCGCTGGCAATGATGGGTTCTGCAATATTGCGCTTGCCATCGGCATTGGCATCGGCAAACACCATTTTGGTTTGCTGCCAGTTGGTGCTGCAGTTGGTGTAATCGGCAGTGGGGCAGACAATCACCGGCAAGGCTTCATCCACGGCAGAAAAACGCGCCACTCGGGCCACCGTACTCAAATTATTAATATCTGCGATGACCTTATTCTGATTGAGCATATTATTGATCCCGGGCGTGCCCACGGTAATCAAAATGGCGGCGATGGCCACAGTGATCATCATCTCAATTAAGCTGAGTCCATATTGCGATTTCATGAGGGTGTAACATCCGATAACCTGATACCCTAAGCCTATCGGGTTTTGGCCCGTTTTGGGTATGCAATTCCACCAGCCGGTATAGTTGCCGGTAAACAAGCGCGCGTAGGCAGACTACTGACACCAGCCGGCCAATCGCGTAAACTTGCTGATACAAGTGTAAGACTCTGGGAAATCAAATGGATAAACAAGCTGTTATCGTGCAAATGAAAGTGCTGCCAACGATTGATGTGGAGCACGAGATCCGCCGGCGGGTAGATTTTATCAAACAGCAGCTGACCGAGTCCGGGCTGCGTACGCTGGTGTTGGGAATCTCCGGCGGTATCGACTCCTGCCTGCTAGGCCGGCTGGCGCAGCTGGCGGTCAATGAGCTGAACGAAGCCACTTACAACCAGTATCAGTTCGTGGCAGTCAGATTACCGTATCAGGCCCAGGCCGACGAGCATGATGCACAGCAAGCGATTGAGTTTATCCAACCCAGCCAACAAGTGGCGGTCAACGTCCAGCCCGGCGCTGATGCTATCCACGCAGCCACTACCGAGGCGCTGGCCGACGCGGGTCTATTGCCTGCCGATGAGGCCAAGCAGGACTTTGTTAAAGGTAATGTAAAAGCACGTACCCGCATGGTGATCCAGTATGATATTGCCGGTTTGATGGACGGGTTGGTGTTAGGCACCGATCATTCGGCGGAAAATATCACCGGGTTTTACACTAAGTTTGGTGACGGCGCGTGCGATTTGGCCCCCTTATTTGGCTTAAATAAACGCCAGGTGCGTCAGTTGGCCAAACACTTAGGTGCACCGGCGCAACTGATTGAAAAAGCGCCGACTGCCGATTTGGAAAGTTTGTCTCCGCAAAAAGCCGATGAGGCAGCGCTGGGGCTAACTTATGACCAAATCGATGACTTTCTGGAAGGACGTGAGGTTGAAACAGCGGTCAGCGATAAACTACTGCGGATTTTTGCCCGTACACAACACAAGCGGGACCCGATCCCCACGATTTATGACCAAGAGTAAGCAGTAATGAAAAAAATTGAAGCGATAATTAAGCCATTTAAAATGGACGACGTGCGCGAAGCCCTGGCTGAGGTGGGTATTTCCGGCATGACGGTGACCGAAGTCAAAGGGTTCGGCCGGCAAAAAGGCCATACTGAGCTGTATCGGGGCGCGGAGTACCAGGTGGATTTTTTACCCAAAATCAAAATTGATATCATCATTGATGATGACCGGGTGGAACAGGCGGTTGAAGCCATTGAGCAAGCTGCTAAAACCGGCAAAATCGGTGACGGAAAGATCTTTGTCTACAATGTGGAAAGTGCGCTGCGTATCCGTACCGGTGAGACTAACGAAGATGCGATATAACGTATTTCGCTGATGCGAGGTTGGGTATCTGGCGCGCATCATCCGCCGTGCTACAAAAAAGGCCATCTATGCAGATGGCCTTTTTTAATACTAATATTTTGGTAACGCTTAGTGGTCGTTGCCGCTGCCTGGACCATGGGCGTGGCCATGTTCCAGTTCTTCAGCAGTCGCTTCGCGTACTTCTACCACTTCTACTTCGAATTTCAGCGGTACGCCGGCCAGCGGGTGGTTACCATCGATTACCACGTGGTCTTCGGCCACATCAATAACCATTACAGACTGCTCACCCTGCTCAGTGCTGGCACGAAACGACATGCCAACTTCAACTTCCATGCCGTCGAACATTGATTTTGGTACTTGCTGTACCAAGCCGTCAACACGATCGCCATAGGCTTTCTCAGGTGCGATATCTACCGCAAAGCTGTCGCCCTGCTCTTTATCCTGCAGAGCATCTTCCAATCCTTCGATCAAAAAACGGCGACCCATTAGCACTGTTAGCGGCTGCTTGCCTTCAGATGAATCCAGCTGAGTACCGTCTTCGGCTGAAACAGTGTAATGTAGTGATACCACGCTATTGGAAGTAATTGTCATAAAATTTCCTGGTCTAACTTTCGCAGCCACAGGCTGCTGTGAATTTTGCGCGCCCGCTAAGGGTGATCACCCCCGGCCACGCACGTTATTACTCGATTGCTCTATTGTATAGGGTAGTGGCTTTGGCGAAAACTGATAGTCCGGCCAGTCTTTTAGACGAAACATTTCATCCGGCTGCGTATCATTGTTAGCCACTGCCAACAGCCAGGTTTGTTCACCTAAGGTGGCGCAACGAATCACACTGCCACCACGACGCCAATTCTCGCCCAGCTGCTTTTCCAGGGTATGGCTGTCATCTACCGGCAATGCCGTATCCACGCTAAAGATAAAGGCTGCCCGCTTGTTTTTGCCCAAAAAGCGGGTGCGCGCGACGACTTCCTGGCCCATGTAGCAGCCTTTTTTAAAGTCGATGCTATCTAAAGCCTGAGCATTAACCATTTGTGGCACCCACTCATTGATATGACTACCAGCAATGTCCGGTACCCCCTGACTAATGGCCAGTGCTTCAAACACAGCCACCGGATAGTGGGGCAGGTCTGCCAGTGCTTCGGTCAGAGCTGTGGCCAATGTAGTGTCGGCTAGCACAAGAAACAGTTGCTCAGGCAGATCGTAGCGTACGACCACCCCATTAGCATGCTGCACACTTTCCAGCGGCGCCTCAGGTAAGCGGCCGAACTGACTTTCCAGCCAGCGCTCAGCCCGTTCACCGGTGAGGGCAAACTGGCGGTAAGTCTCACTGGCATCGAGTATGTCGGCCTTGGCAAACACGCCGTATTTATTAAGCTGAGCCAGGGACATATCCAGTGCGCTACGATTTACCGATAACAGCACTTTGTCCTGGTGCCGCACTACCAGTGGCAGCGCCCAGGCCTTACCTTTAAAGTCGCAATGCGCAGCGCGCCGGGCTCGATCATCTGCAAGCTTGAGCACATCGATGGTTAACTGGCCTTGTAAAAATGAATCCTGATCAGGTCCACTGACCTGCATAATACCCATATGTTCCAGTTCAATGACAAACTCTGTTGCCAGTGCATCCAACCGATCAGGTAAAGCCATAACCACCCTTTGATTAAGCAATTTGCGATTAACAGCATAGTTTGGGGGCAGATTCTAATTTCGCAAGGGAATGAGAATAATTTCATTCAAAAGGACAGTGATTCAGGCATATTGCGCGTGCTATGATGAGCGCCACGTTAATAACAGGTTGTAGTGGTTTATGTTTTCACCCAAACGTTATGCACGGCTGAAGTGGGCGTGTCGCCGTGGCATGCTGGAACTGGACGTGTTGTTGTTGCCTTTTGCTGAAACCGGTTTTCATGACCTGGATGAGGAAGAGCAGGAAACCTTCGAAAAATTGTTAACCTGTGACGACCCGGATCTGTTTGCCTGGTTCATGGGCCACCAGGCGTGCCCGCAGCCAGAATTGGCGGCGATGGTCGAGCACATCCTGGGCCGTGTTAAAGTATAAATTCACCATCGTACCGCTGGCGATTCGCCGGTATGCCGTGCTATTGCCGGCCCTGGCAGGGGTGATTGCGGCTTTCAGTGCCAGTGATGCGCTGTTTTCGTACCTGGCTCGCTGGGAGGTTTATTGCCTGGCAGCATTGATGTGGGTGGCCTGTGTCATTCAGTTGCGATGTGCACCGCAACCCGTTCCGATGCTGGTATTATTTGATGGCGAACAACGCTGGCAACAGGCGGCTACGCCTCAGGCGTTGGCGGAGGCGCCGGTGAGGCTGGTATCGAAGCGCTCCCGGCTCACGCCATGGGGCCTGTATGTGGGATTTGACAATCATCAACCCGGTCAGTGGATTTTGAAGCACGAAATCGGCCAGGCCGATTTCCGCCGGGTGGCGCGGGCAATCCGCGCTCGCTGAGCATCACTAAGGTTTGTGGTCAACACTATGAGCGTATTATCTCTTGTTTCTTCTGCATTGCTGCAACGGGCTGACAAGTTCCGACTCACGCAATTCAAACCACCCCAGGCGCCCAGTTGCGAATACACTGACGACTGGCTCATCGATAAGCGCCACTATCAGGACTATTGTCAGGTGGTCGGTTGGCGGGATCCGGTCAATCTGCATCCCTGCTATTTGCAGATGCTTAGCTTGCCGCTGCAGATAAAATGCCTGACCACGCCAAACAGCCCGTTTCCGGTCATGGGCCTGGTGCACCGCACCAACGCGATTACCCAGCAGGCCAGCATTGATATGGAACAGCCAGTTACCCTGTATGCGCGTTACGGAAAGGTTCGCCAGCATTCCCGCGGCTGGGAATTTGAGATTACGGTAGAAGGGCGCCAGCAAAAACATTCTGTGTACCAGGCTACTGCCGGCTATCTGGTGAAGGTGCGAGCACCCCATGTCAGCCCGTCGCCCAAGCGCGTAAAGCCGGCCCCGCTGGCCTTGCCTGAAGCAGCCAGCGAACTGGCAGTCCTGGACGTGCCTGCGCATTGTGGCCGCGCTTATGCGCGGTTGTCCGGCGATGCCAACCCGATTCATTTAAGCCGCGCCAGTGCGGCTCTGTTTGGCTACAAACGGCCCATTGCCCATGGTATGTGGAGCCTGGCCCAGGTACTCAGTGCGGTACAGCAGGACAACGCCAGCCAGAATGTTTGCCATTTTAGCAGTGAAGGGCGTTTTTTGCGGCCGGCGTATTTACCCTGCCGCATGCGGGTTTATCAGGCAACCGACCAGCACACAGCCGATCTGTGGCTGGTCAGCGATAACGCCGATGTCGGCCACTACCAGGGCAGCCTGTCCATCGGTAGCTAGGTGCCCAGCACGCCTGGCGGGTTGGGGGAGCGGTTTTTGGCCGGCGTCAGGACAGAGACCGTCGGCGGATCGGCCAGCTCCGGATAATCCAGATTAAAATGCAGACCGCGGCTTTCTTTACGCTGCATGGCACAGCGCACGATAAGCTCGGCCACCGTCACCAGGTTGCGCAACTCCAGCAGATTGTTGGACACCCGAAAATGCGCATAATATTCCTGAATTTCCTGTTCCAGTAAGGTGATCCGGCGTAGCGCCCGTTCCAGCCGCTTATCGGTGCGCACGATACCCACATAGTCCCACATAAATAGCCGTAGCTCGTGCCAGTTATGCTGAATAATGACTTCTTCATCCGAGTTGGTCACCTGGCTTTCATCCCAGGCAGCGATCGGTTCGTGTTTTACCGGGTCAGGTAAGCGGGCCAGAATATGCTCGGCTGCCGAGCTGGCATAGACCACACATTCTAATAATGAGTTAGACGCCATGCGGTTGGCGCCATGCAATCCGGTATACGCGACTTCGCCAATGGCATACACATTGTCTAAGTCGGTTCTAGCGTGCTGGTCGGTCATCACGCCGCCACAGCTATAGTGCGCCGCCGGAACCACCGGGATCGGTTGCCGGGTGATATCAATGCCCAGCGCGCGACAGCGCCGGTAAATATTGGGAAAATGCTTCACAATAAAATCAGCCGGCTTGTGGCTGATATCCAGATACATGCAATCCTCACCTAGCCGCTTCATCTCATAATCGATGGCCCGGGCCACAATATCCCGGGGGGCCAAATCGCCGCGCTCGTCAAAATTGAGCATAAAGCGGGTACCATCAGCATGGCATAGCTGCGCGCCTTCGCCGCGCAAAGCCTCACTAATCAAAAAGTTACGTGCTTGCGGATGGTACAGACAGGTGGGGTGAAACTGGTTAAATTCCATATTGGCCACCCGGCAGCCGGCCCGCCAGGCCATGGCAATACCGTCCCCACTGGATACATCCGGGTTCGAGGTATATTGATATACCTTACTGCCACCGCCGGTGGCCAATGCGACAAAACGCGCGCGGATAACCTCCACATGCTCGCGCTGGCGATTCCACACATAACAGCCTGCAATGCTGCCCGGGGTCTGATTGGCAGCAATCAGATCGATAGCATTGTAGCGTTCAAAAAAATGAATGTTGGGATGGTTTTTCACCGCATCGTTAAGGGTAATTTGCAGTGCTTCGCCGGTGGCATCCGCCGCGTGCAAAATACGCCGGTGGCTGTGGCCGCCTTCGCGGGTCAAGTGATAGCGCTCTTCGCCCTGTTCATTTTGTTCTTTATCAAACGGCACGCCAAAGCCAATCAGCCAGGTCAAGGCTTCTTTGGCCCGTTCGGTGGTAAACCGCACCGCGGCTTCATCACACAGGCCAGCGCCGGCTTTCAGAGTATCCTGGACATGGGCATCTACCGAATCCTGCTCATCAAATACCGCTGCTATCCCTCCCTGGGCATAGCGGGTGGAGCCTTCATTGCGATCGCTTTTGCTTAACACGATGACATTACAATGATCAGCCAGTTTGAGGGCCAGGCTGAGACCGGCAGCACCGCTGCCAATTATCAATACATCGCAGCGGTGTTCGATAGCCTGCGTTTGTGTGTCGGGTAGTGAAGATGTCACTGAATTCATGTATTTTAGCGGGTAATAATTATGCTAAGGTTCGGCAAGTCTAATGGATGAGTGGTAAAAAACAATGGGCTTGCGGCCTTTGCGCCCGCGATTTTACCAATTTATCGTCAATTTAATCGAACTTATCTGCCATGGCCCGGTCTATGTGTTGCTTGCGTGAGCTATGGTGTGGTTGAAGTGAAGGAGTAATAGCTCGGATGAGCGAGCAGATAACCGATCAGCAGATTGTGGAAAAAGTACAAAGTGGCGATAAGAATGCTTTTAATCTGTTAGTTACCCGCTACCAGCATAAAGTCATGCATCTGGTGTCACGCTATGTCAAAAACAGTGGCGACGTGGCGGATGTGACGCAGGATGCATTTATTAAAGCCTATCGGGCATTACCCAACTTTCGGGGTGATAGCGCCTTCTACACCTGGCTGTACCGGATTGCGGTAAACAGCGCCAAAAATTATTTGGTGGCGCAGGGCCGTAAACCGCCGGCCAATGATGTCGATGCCGAGGAAGCCGACTATTATGAGGGCAGTGATGCGCTCAAGGAGCAGTCCACGCCAGAACGGAGTCTGTTATCTAGCGAGATTGAAAGCACGTTGTTCAAGGTAGTGGAAAAACTGCCTGATGATTTGCGGATGGCCATCACCCTGCGCGAAATTGAAGGCATGAGTTATGAAGAAATTGCCAATGTGATGGAGTGCCCGGTGGGCACAGTGCGCTCGCGGATTTTTCGTGCACGCGAAGCCATTGATAAAGTTTTAAAACCCTTGTTAGAAAATTGAACTTTCAGTAATCGATTCAGACTAACAAGCTGTAGTAGAAAAAATACGCGATCATCATGTGATCAGGATTGTATAATATGACGCAACAGCAAGAAAAATTGTCAGCCTTTATGGATGGCGAGAGCGATAGCAGTGAAGTCCTTGATGCCCTTAAACAGGATCCTGAACTGCAGCGCCAGTGGCGACGTTATCATGTTATCCGCAGCGGATTACGCCAGGAAGCCAGTGTAGCACCACAACTTGATATTACTGCGCAGGTCGCCGCCGCATTGGAAAATGAACCCACAATTATGGCGCCCCAGCCGCGCAGCTGGCGACAGCGATTGGCGAAAGCTGCAGTGGTGCCGTTTGCCCGTCAAACCGGCCAGCTGGCTGTTGCAGCCTCGGTGGCGGTAGCGGTGATTTTGGGCGTGCAGCAATTTAATCAGCCGGCAACCAGCACAACGCCTGGCGGTGCGGCCACGCCGTTGATTGGTACTCCGGGCGGATTGGCGCCAGTGAGTTTGGAACAGTCGCGGCCGGTAACGCGTGATGATCGAGCGGTGCTGATGGAGAAAAAGCGCAAGATTAATGCGTTGATTACCGATCACGAGCAACAACTTAAACTAAAACATGTGAAGCAGGAGTCGACCCAGACTCAGCCAGAACAATAAGTCAGCAAGGATGAATGTGGTAACTCATACCCAGGCAGCCCACCGGCAAGGTCGGCTGCCTTTTTCGTTATGTGGCCTGGTATTAGTGGCAGCATTGTACGGGCTGCCGGCCGTGGCTCAGCAAGCCCCAATGGACAGCGTTGACACTGAGCGTAGTCTCAATCCGGATGTGGCTGGCGACGCCGCCGCGCGGCAAAGCGCCAGCAGTTGGCTCAACAAACTGGCCAGTACAGTGGCCAGCCGCAATTTTCAGGTGTCATTTGTATTGAGCCGTGCGGGTCAGGAAACCATTCCGTATTTGTGGCGGCACGCGGTGCTGGCTGATGGCACCGTCATGGAACAGCTGAATGTGCAAAATGGCCCGGGTCAGGAACAAATTCGGGTGGGTGATGTTGTCAGTGTGTTTGAGCCTGACACCCAGCCGTATAGCCTGCGCGCCACCGCTATTCAGGGCCCCATTCCTGCGGCCTTGCTGCAGACCCCTGATAGCCTGCAAGCCGGCTATGAATTCGTCACAGTGGGTCGGGCCCGGATCTCCGGGCGCACGGCGCAGCAGCTGCGCATCATAAGCCGCGATAACAATCGCTTTAGTTATCAGCTGTGGTTGGATGAACAAACCGGCATGTTGCTCAAGCTGAATACGTTGGACTTACAGGGCGCGGTGATTGAACAAATTCAGATTACCGGATTTACCTTAAGCGACGCACCACACCCGTATTTTGCCAAAGTGAATCAGGCCAATCTGCCGCCGCCTATGGCGGTGGGTCAGGACAAGAACCCTGAACATCAGTGGCAGCTGGGCTATCTGCCTAAAGGCATGACGCTGGTGCGTGAAGATATCCGCCGCTTGCCCGGCACCGGCCAGGTGGTAGAATACAAGCTGTTCAGCGATGGCCTGGTGGATGTGTCGGTGTATGTACAAAAAGCCGAACAGGGTGTGGGCGCCGACTTGGCCTTGCGCCATGAACTCAATACCTTTTTGAGCCTGGTCCAGGGGCAGGTGCAAATCACCGTGGTGGGCGAAATCCCGCTGCAAACTGCCACCACTATCGCCCAGTCAATTGAGGTAAAACGAGACGCGCTATGATGACCGAAACTGCCACCGTAGTGGCTGTGGACGATGACCTGATTACCCTGGAAGCCGCCATTAAGTCGACGTGCTCCACTTGTCAGGCCCAGTCGGAATGTGGGTCTGGGGTGATCTCGCGGGCGCTGGCGCCTAAAACCCAAACTGTCACTGTACGTAGTCCGTTGCCGGTTAAGGTTGGCGATCAGGTCTCAGTGGGCATACCCGAAGCCGGCCTGTTAGGCGCGTCATTGTGGTTGTATCTGGCCCCGTTACTGATCTTACTGCTCTCTGCCAGTTTGATTCATACCCTGGCCGCTGCGCTGGGCCCCTGGCAGGAATTAGCTACCATTGCCGGCAGCGTGCTGGCGACGTTAGGTGGCTTTGTGTTTATCTCCGGGCATCTTAAAAAGCTCGACCAGACCCGCTTTACTCCTACCTTACTGTCGGTAATCAGCCGCCCGGCCAAGGGGACAGTGGTCGAACCCTGAGCTTTGCGGCATCGCCGCGCTGCTAGCCGTCCTGGCTCTTTGCGATATTTGTCGCCATCACCCATCATTGCCGGGCAGGGAACTTGCCCGGGAATTGTGACTCAAACTGGTCAGGCAGGTATGCAAAACAGGTAATGCACACTCACAGACAGTGAGCTAACCGATAAGTATAGAATAGGGCGCAATCAGCGCCCTGTTTTTGTATGGGGCTTTTCTATATAATCAGCGCATTATTTTTTTGGCGTGCCTGGCCACGCAGTCTAACAAAATACAATCAGGTCCCCCAGTAGGTCCCCGAATTGAGAAATGGCATTTAATGACAGATAAAAACACTAGTGTTCACAGTAAGATACGTAACTTTAGTATTATCGCGCATATTGATCATGGTAAATCCACCTTGTCCGACCGCCTTATTCAGGTGTGCGGCGGATTAACTAACCGCGAAATGGCCGAGCAGGTTTTGGATTCCATGGACCTGGAGCGTGAGCGGGGTATCACCATCAAGGCGCAGAGTGTGACCCTAAATTACACCGCCCGCGATGGCGAAACGTATTTGCTTAACTTTATCGATACCCCCGGGCACGTGGACTTTTCCTATGAAGTGTCGCGCTCGCTGGCGGCCTGTGAAGGGGCGCTGCTGGTGGTGGATGCCGGGCAGGGGGTGGAAGCACAAACGCTGGCCAACTGTTACACCGCCTTTGATATGGACCTGGAAGTGGTGCCGATTCTGAACAAGATCGACCTGCCACAAGCCGATCCAGACCGGGTGGCCGAAGAAATTGAAGACATTGTCGGCATCGATGCGTTAGAAGCTGTGCGCTGCTCGGCCAAAACTGGGCTGGGCGTTGAAGATGTGCTTGAAGAAATTGTTAAACGTATTCCGCCGCCAGTGGTTGAGCACGACAAACCATTACGCGCGTTGATTGTGGATTCCTGGTTTGATAACTATCAGGGCGTGGTGTCTCTGGTGCGCATTGTGGAAGGTGAGCTGAATGTCAAAGACAAAATTCAGATCATGTCGAACGGGCAGACCCACCAGGCTGATAAAGTAGGTATTTTTACTCCGAAGCAAAAAGATACCCAGGTTCTGCGTGCCGGCGAAGTGGGTTATGTAATTGCCGGGATTAAAGAAATCACCGGAGCGCCAGTGGGCGATACCATCACCCTGGCCAAACAACCGGCTGAAAAAATGCTGCCAGGCTTTAAAAAAGTGAAGCCGCAGGTGTATGCCGGTGTCTTCCCGGTCAGCTCCGACGATTATGAAGATTTTCGTGATGCCCTGAGCAAACTGGCGCTTAACGATGCGTCGTTGTTTTTTGAGCCAGAAAGCTCTGCGGCCTTAGGTTTTGGATTCCGCATCGGCTTTTTAGGCATGCTGCATATGGAAATTGTGCAGGAGCGACTGGAGCGTGAATACGATCTGGATCTTATCACCACAGCGCCCACGGTAATTTACGAAGTCCTGACCACCAAAGGGGAAACGCTGGTGGTCGACAGCCCGGCAAAATTGCCGCCGGTGAACGACATTGATGAAATTCGTGAGCCGATTGTTGAGGCCAATATTCTGGTGCCGCAGGAATACCTGGGTAATGTTATTACCTTATGTGTGGAAAAACGCGGTATGCAGACCAACATGGCGTATCATGGCAAGCAGGTAGCCCTGACCTATGAAATTCCTATGGCCGAAGTGGTGCTGGACTTTTTTGACCGCCTGAAGTCTACCAGCCGCGGCTTCGCCTCGTTGGATTATAACTTCAAAAAATTCCGCGCCTCGGACATGGTGCGGGTGGACATTATGATTAACGGCGACCGCGTGGACGCGCTGGCTATTATCACTCACCGTGAAAACAGCCAGGGCCGTGGTCGCGACCTGGTAGATAAATTACGGGAACTGATCCCACGGCAAATGTTTGATATCGCCATTCAGGCTGCCATCGGCAACCATGTGATTGCGCGTAGTACCGTCAAGCAGATGCGTAAAAACGTTATCGCCAAATGTTATGGCGGAGATGTGAGCCGGAAGAAAAAGCTGCTGCAAAAGCAAAAAGAAGGGAAAAAACGGATGAAGCAAATTGGCAATGTGGAATTGCCCCAGGATGCATTTCTTGCGGTGCTCAAGGTTGGTAAATAATGGCAAATTATTTTTCCATCTTACTGGTCATATTAACTCTGATAACCGGCCTGGTCTGGTTACTGGATAAGCTGGTGTGGGCGCCTAAGCGCCGCGCTGCCGGGCGCACTAACGCGGAAGACGTACCGTACTGGGTCGACACCTCACAACAGGTGTTTCCGGTCATCGCCTTTGTTTTAGTGCTGCGCTCCTTTTTATATGAACCGTTTCAAATCCCATCGGGTTCGATGATGCCTACCTTGCTGGTGGGGGATTTTATATTGGTGGAAAAATTTACTTATGGCCTCAAAGATCCGGTGGCGCGCAATAAGTTTGTCGAAACCGGTTCGCCCGAGCGCGGTGACATTGTGGTTTTCAAATATCCTGAAAGCCCCAATGTTGATTATATCAAGCGGGTAGTGGGGCTGCCGGGTGATACCGTGGTGTATCAGAATAAACAGCTGTATATACGCCCCAAGTGTAACGGCGATAATGCCAGCGCATGTAATAAGCTGCAGCCAGTGCCGTTAGAATTCCAGGCGCGCGGCGAATTTGTGCAAAATATGGCGCAGCTGCTGCGCTACGAAGAAGCCTTGGGCGATACCCCGCATGATATCCTGCGCCATCCTACCCGGGCGGATATATCTTCGCGCTTTTACACCCAGCCAGGTACGCGCAGTAACGAATGGCTGGTACCAGAAGATCAGTATTTTGTGATGGGCGATAACCGTGATAACAGTCGCGATAGCCGCTTCTGGGGCTTTGTGCCTGATGCCAACCTGGTGGGCAAGGCTGTGGCGATCTGGATCAGTTTTGAATTTGAACGCAAACCGCAGGATTTTATTCCTACCTGGGTGCCAACCGGAGTGCGGTTTAATCGAATTGGTGGCATTGATTAATGCAAGGCATCGACAAATTTGCCCATCTTCATCGGGCGTTAGGTTACACATTTTCTGATACCCAATTGCTGGAGCAAGCGCTGACCCATCGCAGCGCCGCCAAAAAGCACAACGAGCGGCTGGAATTTTTAGGTGATGCGGTGCTGGGCATGGTGATTGCCGATGCGCTATTTGCCGCGTTTCCCAGTGTACCGGAAGGTAAACTGACCCGGATGCGATCCACCCTGGTCAAAGGCGATACGCTGGCCGAGCTGGCTAAAGAAGCCAACGTGGGGGAACTGCTAAACTTAGGGCAGGGTGAGCTAAAAAGCGGAGGCCATCGGCGCGGATCTATCTTAGCCGACGCCATGGAAGCCATTTTAGGTGCCATTTATTTAGATGCCGGTTTAGAGCGAGTGCAAAGTGTCATCCTGCAGCTGTGGGACACGCGCTTCAAAGCACTTGATCCTAACGAGCACCCCAAGGACAACAAAACCCGCTTGCAGGAATTTTTGCAGTCGCGCAAGCTGCCGCTGCCTATTTACGAAGTGGAAAATATATCTGGCAAGGACCATGCCCAAACGTTTGAAGTAAGCTGCGCCGTGGCCGGTGACGATCAGCCGGTGCGGGCCACCGGCAATAGCCGACGCAAAGCCGAACAACAGGCAGCCAAACTGATGCTGGAGAAATTAATTGATGCATCCTGATGCGCTTGAAACACATTGTGGCCTGGTGGCCATCGTCGGGCGGCCCAATGTGGGCAAGTCCACTCTGTTAAACCGTTTGCTGGGCCAGAAGGTCAGCATTACCTCACGCAAGCCACAAACCACCCGGCACCGTATTTTGGGCATCGACACGGACGATACCCATCAAACTATCTATGTGGATACCCCCGGCCTGCATAAAGATGAAAAGCGCGCCATTAACCGGTTTATGAACCGTGCCGCATCCAGCTCGCTGGCGGAAGTAGGGCTTATCCTGCTGGTGGTAGAAGGTACCCGCTGGGGTCCGGATGATGAGATGGTGCTAAACAAAGTGCGTCAGTCTGGGTTACCGGCCTATCTGGTGGTCAATAAGATTGATAAAGTGGCCGATAAAGCCGCGCTGGCAGATCATCTGCAAAAGCTCAACAGTCTTTATGAGTTTGAGCATATTGTGCCGGTGAGTGCCAAGCAGGGTAAGCAGGTAGATGCCTTGCGTGACCTGGTTAAACAAACCCTGCCGCCCAGCGAATTTTATTTTCCTGAAGAATATATTACCGACCGTTCGAGCCGCTTTATGGCCGCCGAGATCATCCGCGAAAAGCTGATGCGTTATACCGGCGATGAGCTACCGTATGCCACTACAGTGGAAATCGAGCAGTTCAAACTGGCCGATAACGGCGTATACCGCATCAATGGCCTGATTTTGGTAGAGCGTGAAAGCCAAAAGCGCATGGTAATTGGCAAGGGTGGTAACCATATAAAGACTATTGGCGAACAAGCTCGCTTGGATATGGAAAAACTGTTCGATACCAAAGTGTTTTTGGAACTTTGGGTTAAAGTGAAACAAGGCTGGTCTGATGATGAGCGCGCCTTGCGCTCGCTGGGCTACGGCGAAGACTGAATAAGAGGCAGGTGCGATGGCAATTTCGGATTTACGCAGACAATATTCTTTGGCCACGCTGAGCGAAGAACAATTGACTGATGACCCGTTGGAATTGTTTCAGCGCTGGCTGGATGATGCAATTGCCGCACAAATCCCTGATCCCACGGCCATGACAGTGGCCACGGTCAATGATCGGGGCCAGCCCTCCCAGCGCATTGTGCTGCTCAAAAAAGTGGATGAAAACGGCTTTGTGTTTTTTACCAATTTTGGCAGCCGCAAGGCGCAGGACCTGGCCGGCAACAGCGCTGTCTCGTTGCATTTTCCTTGGTTTTTTATGGAACGTCAGGTACATGTTCAAGGCCACGCGCAGCGTATTGAGGCAGCCGAGAGTGCCGCCTATTTTGCCTCGCGACCCAAAGACTCGCAGTTAGCTGCCTATGCCTCACGCCAAAGCCAGCCGGTAGCTTCGCGTGACATTTTGATGCAGGAATTTACCCAGCTAAAACAAACTTACGCCGACAAGCCCTTGCCCACGCCGCAGTTTTGGGGCGGTTATCGGGTAATGCCTGAGCAACTGGAGTTTTGGCAGGGTGGCGAAGATCGCCTGCATGATCGGTTTCAATACCGTCGCGAAGACGGCGACAACTGGGCTATCCAACGCCTGATGCCATGATTGACAGCCACTGTCACCTCGACCTTGCCGCTTTTGATGACGACATTGACTCAGTCATTCACTGCGCGCGGCAGGCCGGGGTGCAACGGTTTTTAATACCTGGCACCACCCCACAGGGCTGGCAGCGCCAGCTGCAGCTTAAAGCCCGCTTTAGTGAAATTGATATTGCTTTTGGGCTACATCCCTATTTTGACGCCACGCTGACCTCTGCCGGTATTCGCGAGCTGGAAAGTATGTTGACGCAGCATCGTCAGCAGGTGTGTGCGGTCGGTGAGATTGGCCTGGATAAAACCCGGCCGATGGCCATGGATACCCAACAGGATCGGCTGATGGCACAACTGGACCTGGCCAGTGCGGTTGGCTTGCCGGTGGTGTTGCATCATCGCCAGACGCATCATTTGTTGACCAAAGCTCTTAAAGAGGCCCGCTTTACTCAGGGCGGGGTGGTACATGCCTTTTCAGGTAGCCAGCAGGTGGCCGAGCAATATCTGGACAAAGGCATGTTGCTGGGGATCGGGGGCACCATCACCTATCCGCGCGGGCAGAAAACCCGTGACACATTGCGCCAGATTAGCCTTGATCATCTGCTACTGGAAACCGACGCGCCAGATATGCCCTTATGCGGTTATCAGGGCCAGCGCAACACGCCGGCGCAGTTACCTCTGGTAGCCAATTGCCTGGCTGAGCTTAAACAGATTTCGGTAGCAGAGGTGGTTGCTCGTACCTCGGCCAATTACCGGCGCCTGTTTTGCGCCGACGGAAAGGCAGCCCCCTGACCCCAGCGCCGATAATGGCGTTTGAGTGCCGGACGTACCTTATAAAACAAGCGGGCCAGATAGAGGCCAGCGGTGAACGCCAGTAAAATCAAGGTAACCCCGACCAGCCAGTGGCCCTGTTGCAATTGTTCAATGGCGCGCACAGTTTGCTGCGGATATGTCAGCAGACGAATATAACCAATGGTAACCCCGGCGTTGTTGGCAATATCATGAATATGCGTGACCGCGCCGGGGGCCTGGTCGAGCAGAGACGGCAGCGGCTCGGCCGGGGCAATTTGTACTCCCTGGCTATTAAATACACCCGCTTGGATCACCCGCGGCTCGGCGGTGAGGATCACCAGCGCCTGATTGAGCTCCTCGTATTGCTGGGCCTGCACCAGCGGGCTAAACAACCGTGCATACTGGCCGGCCAGAACCGTGCCCGGTGTTTGTTGCTGGGCAGCAATCCACTGCTGCTGGCGCTGTTGATAATCCAGCACGGTATACACAGTCAGGGCGCTCAGGCCCAGCGCGATCAGTATGTGAAAAATGCGTTTTACCGCCTGATACCCACTGATATCGGTAGGCGTACTGCGGCGCGTGCTGGGCGGGGGAACAAATTGGTTAATAACATCACCTGAGACATCGTATGCTTTTCCCATTGTAGGCAAGTCCTTCAAAATTCCAAGATAATTTCCACCCGACGCTGTCATGCGGTAGGATAATCGCCTCTTTATGTTTGATTATCAGGAATGGCAGTGACCCCTGTGACGGTTTCTTCGGCCCAGCGCCATCAGCATACATTTTTACTCGACCAGCTCGGTACACATCAGGCGCTGCTCTGGGCCGATAACCAGTGGTATTGCCAGCCCGCCTGTCTAGATAAGCATAGTCAGGGTGTGCGTTTAACGCTATGGGCACAGGCACTGACCCTGCATCAGTTGGAGCAGGTGATGCAGGCGCTAGGCAGCACGCTGCAGGTGGGTGCTTTCACGCGGCAACAGTATTGTGGCCGGTTTGGCGAGACAGTGCTTAGCGCAGCGGTGACGGTTAACGATGTTGCGTCGCTGCCAGCACAATTAGCTGATGTGTTTACCCGTTATGGTGTTGAAGCAGCGGTAGTAAACCAGGCGCCGCGCCTTGATAGCCCGGGTTTGCTGGTGATGGACATGGATAGCACCCTGATTGCCATGGAGTGTATTGACGAGATTGCCCGGCTCAGTGGCACCGGGCCGCAGGTGGCAGAAGTTACCGCCAAAGCCATGCGCGGAGAACTGGATTTTAATACCAGCCTGGTATCACGGGTAGCCTGCCTGAAAGATATTGAAGTGGCTAGCCTGGAGCAAATACGCGATAGTATGCCCCTGATGCCTGGCGTGGCTAGCCTGGTGAACGAGCTAAAACAACACGGCTGGCGGTTGGCTATCGCCTCAGGCGGGTTTACCTATTTTGCCGATCATCTTAAACAGCGGCTGGGCCTGGATGCCGCGTTTTCCAACCAGCTCGAAACTGCCGATGGTCGGCTGACCGGCAAGGTCACTGGCACCATTGTCAATGGTGAAGAAAAAGCCTGCGTAGTGCAGTACCTGGCTAGCGAGTATGCCATTACGCCCGGACAGGTGGTGGCTATGGGCGATGGCGCCAATGATTTGCCGATGATGGGCAAGGCCGACTTAGGCGTGGCCTGCCATGCCAAGCCGGTGGTCAATGCCCAGGCGGATGTGGCCATACGCCGCAGTGGCTTGCACAGCCTGTTGTATTTACTGGCAAGTTAGGTAACCAGCGTAACCCGAGGCCGGCGCGCCAGCCTTGATTAGCCTTGTTGCAGCAGGGCGTGGTCCGAAGATTTAAAGGCCGCCAGGTGCAGGCGGTTTTTGCGGATCATGGCTGCATCAATATTGTAGCGGGTCAGTACTTCATCGGTGACATCCACCAGATGGGCACAGGCCACGATATTCCACATAATGTCCTCTAATTCCCGGGCCCGGTGCAGGGCATACATGCTGACATAGTTCAGCTCTGCCTGGAACATCTCGGTATCGGGCTTGCCGGTGGTGGTTAGCAGCACATGCAACGCAATAAACTGGCCGCGGCTAATGGCCTCGTTGATAAAGTTGATGCGGGTTTCATCGCCGGCAAACTGACTGTCGAAGCGCGGTAGCACCGCCATGCGGCTCAGGCGCTGGCTGGGATCATAGGCAATGTACAATTCCTGGCGCAACGGTAGATGCTCCAGCTTAATTTGCTTGATGCCATGCTGCACAAAGGGCGCTTCTAAATTGCGGTCGCGAAACATAAATTCAAAGTTTAGCGTTTGTTGCTGGGCATAATGGGCCGCCACGCGGTTGAGCCGATCATCATGCTGAGTCGCTATGGCGGCGGTGGGCAGATAGCGCGCGCCTTCCTTAGTCATTACAAAGGCCAGACTGGGCGTGTTGCGGGCATTGATACAGCGCAGCGCATGGCCAATACCGGGTACATCTTCTTCTTCCGGCGAGGCTTTCAGGGCAGTTTTATTTTGTTTGATCAGATCCTGGAAAAACGCCCGCGCGCCGGCTCCTTCATCGCCGTCGATGGCTTTGAGATGCACAATGTTTTTTTCATTGTTTACCGTCACCACCTTGTAGCGAAGATGCATCAAATCGTAACTTTGGGTCAAATTCTGCAGTTTAGGCAGGGCCACCTGCACCCGTGGATCATGCATGTCCTCAAACGGACGATTCAGTTCCACGCGCAGTCCGCGCACCGAGATATCCTCACTGATCCCTTGCCAGGTTTGCTCACCGTCGGGGCTGCTCAGCACAATGGAGGTGCGCACCAGATAGCGTTTTTCCATACGCTTTTCCTGGTAGCGATAGCGGTAGCACTGAATGTCCGCCGGCGGGCGGTTGCGGGCATGGCCGAACACTCGCAAATGAGCCAGGTTGCCGCGATTAAACTGATACTGGCCATAATGTTGCTGGCCGCTCTCAGAGGTAACATCGGTGATGTGCACCAGATACTGCAAATGTTTAAGTCGGGCCATCAGGCGAGCCGACGGACGCTGGTTTTGTTGCTTGATTTTGGCACTAACTGTATCGGGAATCGATAGCGGAGCATAGGCCTGGTCCGGCGAGATACTGGTCATGGACAGTTTGAACACCCGCCAGCTGACCTTGCGAGCACCAAAGCCCAAAAAGGCGGTTTTAAGCGACTCTTTATTATTCAGCTCAGCGGTGGAAGCCGAATAAAAATAGATTTTGTCCTGTTGCAGATGGGTAAAGGCAAACACATACATGTCGCGCTGCCCGTCTGGGCGGTTAGCCAGGTGCACCAGGCGCTGATGATTCACCAGATACCCCAAACGCAGGCTGTTGGTTTCATCTGACCAATAATCCATGATATCGGTGTTTACTTCATTGAGCATGGCAAATCTGGGCAGCAGTCGGATGTCCCCGCTTTCGGTTTTACGCGCATCCACAAACACCGGCAATGACGGGCTGCGCGGAGACAAAAATTGCTCAACAATTTTATTGTGCACCGCGTCGATGGTATTGCTCATGTTCACTTTATAGCGGCGTTTGTTGCCGTGAATAAAGTTTTCCAGAAACTGGTCAAACGGCTGATTAGGAATGCTGGTGTCGCGCTTGAGCATCAAGTAGTGATGATCGTTTTTAAACAGCGAACGCAAGACTCGGTAACTCACGCCATGTTTTTTATCCATGGCAAATTCTTCTTCCAAGCCGCGAAAGAAAATTTCCAGTTGCTCATTTACCTGAATGCCGGCATCGCGGCTTAGTTTGATTTGCAGGCCATTGGTGGAAATGTCCACACTATTACCGCGCCAGCTTTGACCATCTTCGCCAAACACTTCAATGGTCACAGCAAAATTCATTCGCTCAGAATGTCGGCGGGCATAAGATAGCAGGTTAACCACCGGCACAGTGTATTTTTCCAGTGCCAGGGTTTGGGGCTGGTTGCGCTGCTGATCGCTGACTTGCTGCTCGGCTGCTGCGCGCTCACGGATCACCTTGTAATTATTGTCGGTGGCCAGCACCGCCTCATATACGCCAAAGGTAAAACTGCCGTAAATAACCAGCTGCTGCTCGAAGGTATCGATGGCCATGTCATCAAGATAATGGCGAATGCCGTTGAATTCGTATAAACGGCATTCGCCTTTAACCTGACCCCGAAGATCAATCGAACGCATGCACGGCCGGGCCAGCCGCTTCATTTCCATTTTAATTAAAAAGCGACGTTCTTTGGGCAGGTGCGCGGTGTACTCTGCCAGCCGTTGAGCTAAACCAGGCTTATTGATATAGGGGACAAGCTGTTCAATTATGTCAGCATATTGCTGTAAATCATCATTCATGGGCAACTACAGGAAAATTTTATCCATCCATTGGTTATCGGCAGGTACCACCCATTATTGAGTTTTTTTGTCTATGGGATCAGCATGCAGGTGGCACTGTATCCATGTAGAATACGCGAAAAAATCCTCGGGTGAAAATAGTATTATGGCTAAACGCAAAACCGCTTATGTCTGTAGCGAGTGCGGCGCAGACTATCCACGCTGGCAGGGCCAGTGTAATGAATGCAAAGAATGGAACACCATCACCGAGTATGTGGTCAGCGCGGCCAAGCCGGCAGCCAGCAGCGCAACCCGGGTGGGCTATGCTGGTCAAACTGCGGCGCGGATTGAAAAACTGAATGAAATTGATTTACAGGCTTTGCCGCGCTTTACCGCCGGTTTTAAAGAGCTAGACCGGGTATTAGGCGGCGGCATTGTGCCGGGCGCAGCCATGTTGATCGGCGGTTCGCCCGGGGCGGGCAAAAGCACCTTGTTGCTTCAGGTGATGTGCCAGCTGGCGCAACAATTCAATGCTCTGTACGTGACCGGTGAGGAATCGTTACAGCAGGTAGCGATGCGGGCTAATCGCTTAGGCCTACCCGATGACAAGTTGATGATGCTGGCCGAGACCAATGTAGAAACCATCTGCCAGCTGGCACTGGCTGAACAGCCCAAGATCATGGTCATTGACTCAATTCAGGTGATGCATGTGTCAGAGGTTGCCTCGGCGCCCGGCAGTGTGTCGCAGGTGCGTGAAAGTGCGGCCTATCTGACCCGCTTTGCCAAACAGCATCATATTGCCATGTTTATTGTCGGCCACGTGACCAAAGACGGTAACCTGGCCGGCCCCAAAGTGCTTGAGCATTGTATCGATTGTTCGATGATGCTTGAAGGGGAAGGCGATTCACGGTTTCGAACTCTGCGCAGCCATAAAAACCGCTTTGGGGCAGTGAATGAGCTGGGCGTATTTGGCATGACTGAGCGTGGCCTAAAAGAGGTGAGCAATCCTTCGGCGATCTTTTTAAGCCGCGGTGAAAACCATGCGGCTGGCTCCAGTGTAATGGTGATTTGGGAAGGGACCCGGCCGCTGCTGGTGGAAATACAGGCGCTGGTGGATTATTCACAGATGGCCAACCCGCGTCGGGTTGCGGTCGGTCTGGAGCAAAACCGCCTGGCCATGTTGTTGGCGGTGCTGCATCGCCATGGCAATGTGCAAATGAACGATCAGGATGTGTTTGTTAACGTGGTGGGCGGGGTCAAGGTATCTGAAACCGGTGCTGATTTGGCCTTACTATTGGCCATGGTGTCGAGCTTTCGCAACCGGGTATTACCCCGCGAGCTGATAGTGTTTGGCGAAGTGGGCCTGGCCGGTGAGATCCGCCCGGTACCCAATGGTTCCGAGCGTATTATTGAGGCGGCTAAACATGGCTTTAAACGGGCGATTGTGCCAAAAGCCAATGCGCCCAAACAGGCCCTGCCGGGCATTGAAGTGGTCCCGGTGACTCAGCTGTCGCAGGCGCTCGACGCATTGGAGTAGATAGCAGCAATCAGGGTATTCAGATCGTGTTCGGTAAAAGCAGTATCGCCGCTGTTAAGTTCCACCAGACGGCGCAGCGAGGCCAGAGACTCTACATCGATATGCGCTACCTTACAGCCCATGGACACTCGCGGGGCGCGCTGGTCGGTATGGCGATACAGTTGTTCTAAATCCATCTCAATCAGCGGCTGCGCCTGTTGCTGTAAAAAGCTGGCGTGGTAGGGCTCATGAGAATCAAACGGCAAGGTGTCCAGGTCCGTCTCACGTGCGCTTAAGCGCAGGCCCTGCAATGAGACATCTTCAATAATAACCGGGATTTGATTATCGCCATGCGCAAGGGTGCCTTTGACTTGCAGGCGAACCCGTTGATATTGGCGTTGGTCTGTCATAATACTCTCCGATGCGATTTACCCTACAGCGCATCCCGTTATGCGACCTGGGGTGTGTATTGTTGTAATCCAAAGATGATGCACCGGTCAATACGCAGTTATCAAAGAACTGATTACCGTATTACGTCGAAGTAACAAAAAACCGGGCCTGAGCCCGGTTTGTCGTTTATTTTTTCGTCATGCGTTTGTATTTCAAACGATGCGGCTCCACCACATCCTGGCCGTAAGTTTCTTTTAGCCAGGTTTCGTAGTCGTTATAGTTACCTTCGAAGAAATTGATTTTACCTTCGTCGCGGTAATCCAGAATATGAGTAGCCACCCGGTCTAGGAACCAGCGGTCGTGCGAAATAACCATGGCGCAGCCGGGGAATTCCAGCAAGGCATTTTCCAGTGCACGCAGGGTTTCTACGTCCAGATCGTTGGTCGGTTCATCGAGCAGTAAGACGTTACCGCCGGCTTTAAGCAGCTTGGCCAGATGCACCCGGTTGCGTTCACCACCGGACAGATCCTTGATGTACTTTTGCTGCGTGGTGCCTTTAAAGTTAAAGCGGCTGCAGTATGCACGGGCGTTAATTTCAAAATTGCCGATGCGGATAATATCCTGATCATCAGAAATTTCTTTGTACACCGTGTTGTTCTCATCCATGTGATCACGGAACTGCTCAACACTGGCCAACTGCACGGTTTCACCCAATTCGATGTTACCCGAATCCGGTTGTTCCTGGCCGCTCAGCATCCGGAACAGGGTTGATTTACCCGCACCGTTGGGGCCGATGATGCCCACAATCGCGCCTTTTGGCACCGAAAAGGTCATATCGTCAATCAGAACCCGCTCGCCGTAAGACTTGTGCAGATTTTCAACATCAATAACTTTATCGCCCAAGCGCTCACCCGGTGGGATAAACAGCTCGTTGGTTTCGTTACGTTTTTGATATTCAGAGGTGGACAACTCTTCAAAGCGGTTCATCCGCGCTTTGGATTTGGCATGACGGCCTTTGGGGTTAGAGCGTACCCATTCCAGTTCCTGTTTAATGGACTTCTGGCGGGCATTTTCGGTGCGCTCTTCCTGCTCCAGGCGTTTTTCTTTTTGTTCCAGCCACGAGGAATAGTTGCCTTCCCACGGGATCCCTTCTCCACGGTCCAGTTCCAGGATCCAGCCAGCTACATTGTCCAGGAAGTAACGATCGTGGGTAATGGCCACAACGGTGCCTTCATAGTCGTGCAGGAAGCGTTCTAACCAGGCCACAGATTCGGCGTCCAAGTGGTTGGTCGGCTCATCCAGCAACAGCATATCTGGCTTTTCCAGCAGCAGGCGGCACAGCGCAACCCGGCGGCGTTCACCCCCGGACAGTTTGCTGACATCGGCATCCCACGGCGGCAGGCGCAAGGCATCGGCTGCGCGCTCCAGCGTGTTATCGATGTTGTGACCATCTTTGGCCTGAATGATGGCTTCCAGCTCACCCTGTTCTTTGGCCAGCGCATCAAAGTCGGCATCTTCGGCAGCATATTCAGCATACACTTCATCCAGACGCTTCAGCGCGTGCGTCACATCGGCCACCGCTTCTTCGATATTGCCGCGCACATCTTTACTTTCGTCCAGCTGCGGTTCTTGCGGCAAGTAGCCAATATTGATGCCGGGCATGGGCCGCGCTTCACCTTCAATGTCGGTATCCACACCGGCCATGATACGCAGCAGGGTTGATTTACCAGCGCCGTTTAAGCCCAGTACGCCGATTTTGGCGCCCGGAAAAAAGCTTAAGGAAATATCTTTAAGAATATGCCGGTTTGGCGGGACAACCTTGCCAACCCGGTGCATTGAGTAAACGTATTGAGACATGCTTTGTCCTTGCCCGAAAAAATGACGCATATTGTAGCGCCTTTAGCAGGCGATACCAATCCGTATCGCGCTCCGCCCATAGGGATTATTCGCCCGGTGGAGGCATAGCCAGGCGCAGTCATGCGTCCGCTGGCATAAAAATTTTGCCCGGCTGGCGCGACGATGTGGCAAATTTTCAGTAGGATAGGCGCCTTTGACAGTTTTTTTGCAATAGGTGAACAATGACCAGCGCAGGCAAATCACAGTATTCGTTACGGGAACTGGCTGACCACGTGGGCGGCGAAGTGGCCGGGGATGAGACCATAATGATCTCCGGGGTGGCCACGCTGGCCGGCGCCCAGGCCGAGCACATTTCCTTTTTGACCAATACCAAATACAAACCGCAACTGACCAGTACCGGCGCCGGTGCGGTGATTTTGCACGAAAAAATGCGTCAGGACAGCCCGGTGCCAGCGCTGGTGCATGCCAATCCGCACGCTGCGTTTGCCTATATCGCCCAGTTATTCGACACCACCCCGCAGCAAGCCAGTGGTATCGCCGACAGTGCGCAGGTGGCTGCGTCAGCCAGCCTGGGCGAAAATGTTGCGTTAGGGCCCAATGTGGTTATCGGTGAACATGTGCAGTTAGGCGATAGTGTAACCATTGGTGCTAACTGCGTGATTGGTGAAGGCGCAGTGATTGGTGCTGGTTCCACCTTGTATCCGAATGTCACTGTGTATCATGGCGTGCGGATTGGCCAGCGGGTAACTGTGCACAGTCAGACCGTGCTGGGCGCTTCTGGTTTTGGTTATGCCAACGACAAGGGCACCTGGGTACCGATCCCGCAGACCGGCGCAGTGCAAATTGGCGACGATTGCCAGATTGGCGCCTCCAGCAGCATCGACCGTGGGGCGATGGAAGACACCATTATCGGCAAAAATGTGATTATCGATAACCAGGTCCAGGTTGGTCACAACTGCATCATTGAAGATCATTCGTGTATTTGTGGTGCCACCGGCATTGCCGGCTCGGTACATATCGGCAAGCACGTCATTATTGGCGGCGGGGTAGGCATTAACGGTCATATCCGGATCTGTGATAATGTACAGGTTACCGGGTACACCATGATTGTGCAGGATATTACCGAGCCTGGATTGTATTCATCCGGTCAGCCAGCCATGAAAAATCTCGACTGGCGCAAAAACACGGTACGTTTAAGCCAGATTGGCAGCCTGATGGAGAGAGTGAAAAAGCTGGAAAAAGCGCAAAACTAAGCCAGCTTGCCACCGTCAACAGATCGTACCACGGCCAGTCAGATGATTGGCCACAAACCAGTATACAAGCTGGCTAAAATGACTAGAATAGGCGTTCATTTTATTGCCATTTCAAACGCTGTTAAGGAGCCTTCATGTTACCTCGCGAAATGACGATTGCGGATTTTGATCCCGAACTGGCTGATGCCATGACCAAGGAAACAGCTCGTCAGGAGCACCATATTGAGCTAATTGCTTCGGAAAACTATTGTAGTCCGCGTGTAATGGAAGCGCAGGGCTCGCAGCTTACTAACAAATATGCCGAAGGCTACCCGGGCAAGCGTTATTATGGCGGTTGTGAACATGTGGATGTGGTCGAACAGCTTGCTATTGACCGCGCCAAGGCACTGTTTGGTGCTGATTACGCCAATGTGCAGCCGCATTCTGGTTCACAAGCCAATGCTGCAGCCTTTATGGCCCTGCTTAATGCTGGCGACACGGTGCTGGGGATGAGCCTGGCCGATGGCGGCCACCTGACTCACGGCTCGCATGTTAACTTTTCCGGTAAAACCTACAACGCAGTGCAATACGGACTGAACAATGATACCGGCGAGATTGATTATGCGCAGGTTGAAGCGTTGGCGCTTGAGCACAAGCCAAAAATGATCATTGGCGGTTTTTCTGCCTATTCGGGTATCGTTGACTGGGCAAAATTCCGTGAGATCGCGGATAAAGTCGGTGCCTATTTGCTGGTAGACATGGCCCACGTAGCCGGATTAATTGCCGCAGGCATCTATCCTAACCCGCTGCCGCATGCGCATGTGGTAACGACGACTACGCATAAAACTCTGGCGGGGCCGCGCAGTGGACTGATTTTGTCCGCCTGTGGCGATGAAAGCATTTACAAAAAATTGAACAGCTCAGTGTTCCCAGGTAACCAGGGTGGCCCGCTGTGCCACGTGATTGCTGCCAAAGCAGTAGCGTTCAAAGAAGCACTGGAACCGTCATTTAAAACCTATCAACAGCAAGTGGTTAAAAATGCTAAAGCCATGGTGGCTGTGCTGCAAGAGCGCGGCTACAAGGTGGTATCAGGCGGTACGGAAAACCACCTGTTCCTGCTGGATCTGATTGATAAAGATATCACCGGTAAAGATGCTGATGCTGCATTAGGCCGCGCCAATATCACGGTAAACAAAAACTCCGTGCCAAACGATCCGCGTTCACCATTTGTCACCAGCGGTCTGCGCCTGGGCAGCCCGGCCATTACCCGTCGCGGTTTTGAGCAGGCACAAAGCGAACAGGTAGCACACTGGATTTGTGACATCCTGGACAACATGGGTGATGAAAGCGTGATTGAGCGTGTTAAAGCCGAAGTTGTCAAATTGTGTGAACAATTTCCGGTTTACGCCTAAAATTGCTACAGGTGTTGTACTCGTGGTGTGGCGGGGCAACACCGCTGACCACGAGGACACTCTATGTTTTGCCCGTTTTGCTCTGAGCAGGAAACCAAGGTCATTGATTCCCGGCTGGTAGCGGAAGGGCAGCAGGTGCGCCGCCGGCGCGAATGCCTGGTATGCCACGAGCGGTTTACCACATTTGAAAGCGCCGAACTGGTGATGCCTCGAGTGATCAAACGAGATGGCTCGCGCGAGCCGTTTAACGAAGATAAACTGCGGGCAGGTTTGCAGCGTGCGCTGGAAAAGCGCCCGGTAAGTACAGAAAAAGTCGAACAGTGTGTGCTGTCGCTAAAATCCCAGTTGCGTGCCACCGGTGAGCGCGAAGTGTCCAGTGAATTCCTGGGCAATCTTATCATGACCGCGCTGCGCGAACTGGATAAGGTGGCCTATGTGCGCTTTGCCTCGGTGTACCGCTCTTTTGAAGATATACGCGAATTCGGAGAAGAAATCGCCCGACTCGGTGACTAACAACCTCTATGACTGCCTCTTCTGCCAGCTCAACTTCCATCGCACAAGATTACTACTGGATGGCAGAAGCCATCAAACTGGCCGACCGTGGCCGTTATAGCACCTCACCCAACCCCCGGGTTGGCTGCATCATCGTCGTCGACAATCAACAAAAAGTGGGCGAGGGGTATCATTTACAAGCCGGCACGCCCCATGCGGAGGTGCATGCTCTGCATCAGGCCGGCGAGCAGGCCCGCGGCGCCACCGCTTATGTCACCTTAGAACCCTGTAGCCATTTTGGTCGCACTCCACCGTGTGCCGATGCGCTGGTGGAAGCCGGTATCAAGCGTGTAGTGGTGGCCATGACCGATCCCAATCCGCAGGTGAGTGGCCGGGGCATTGCCCGGTTGAACGACGCTGGCATTGAGGTGACCTGCGATATAATGGCCGCCGAAGCAGCCAAACTCAACCCAGGGTTTATCAAGCGCATGATGACCGGTAAGCCTTACGTCAGGCTCAAGCTAGCCATAAGCTTAGATGGTAAAATTGCGCTGGCCAACGGAGTGAGTCAGTGGATCACCGGACCTGAAGCGCGCCGTGATGTGCAGTTGTTACGCGCTGCCAGTTGCGCCGTACTGACCGGTAGCGGTACCGCCCGTGCGGATAACCCCAGTTTGCTGGTGCGTCGCGAGCAGGCCCAGTTTCGCCATTATCCATTGGCCCAGCTGCGTCAGCCGGTGCGGGTGGTATTGGATACCAATAGATCGTTACCGGCAGATTTGCAATTGTTTAATGACGGAAAGCCAACGTGGCGGGTAATTGCTGATAGTCTATCGGCCCAGGCAGGCGACTTACCCGTACCCATGGTCGCCGGTCGGCTAGATCTGGCGGCGATGCTGAGCAGTCTGGCCGCCACTAATATTAATGAGGTGCTGGTGGAAGCTGGCCCGGCACTGGCTGGTGCTTTGCTGCAGGCCGGCGAGGTGGACGAGTTGATTGTGTACCAGGCACCGCGCTTGCTGGGTGACCAGGGGCGCAGCATGGTGACCCTGCCGGCATTTACCGACTTGGCGCAAACTATTGAATTATCGCTACAAGCACACATACAGATAGGCAACGATACCAAGCTGACCTATCGGGTTGGCGCGACCCTTTAACCACGAGAAGATTATGTTTACAGGAATTGTGCAGGCATTGGGCACCATTGCCAAACTGGATCGCCGCGGTGACGATATTCGCCTGACCGTGAATACCGGCAAACTGGATATGTCCGACGTGGCGCTGGGCGACAGCATTGCCACTAACGGTGTATGTTTAACTGTGGTGGAACAAGGCCCGGATTATTATTGTGCCGATGTGTCTGCCGAAACCCTCAAATACAGCGGGTTCAAAGATTATCAGAGCGGCTCAAAACTGAATCTGGAAAAAGCCATGCGGCCCACCGATCGGTTTGGGGGGCACATTGTTTCCGGCCATGTGGACGGTGTGGGTGAAATTGCCAAAATCGTTGAACACAGTGATTATGTGGAAGTGTGGGTGAATGCCCCGGCAGAGCTGGCCAAGTACATCGCACACAAAGGCAGTATTACCGTGGATGGGGTGAGCCTGACGGTAAATGATGTAGACGGTGCCAGCTTCATGTTGTGGATCATACCCCATACCCTGCAGGAAACAGTCATTGGCCAATACCGCGCCGGCACCCGGGTAAACCTGGAAGTGGATGTGGTTGCCCGCTATCTGGAGCGACTGATGCTGGGTGATAAAGCGGCAGATAAAAAAGCCTCCAACCTGGACATGGCCTTTTTGGCCGAACACGGTTTTCTAAAAAAATAACCCTACAAGCGAATTTTATGGCACTGAATACAACCCAAGACATTATTGAAGACATCCGCCAGGGCAAGATGGTCATCCTGATGGATGATGAGGATCGTGAAAATGAAGGCGATCTGATCATGGCGGCGGAGCATGTTACCCCTGAAGCCATCAATTTTATGGTCACCCATGCCCGCGGCCTGGTGTGCCTGCCGATGACTCAGGAGCGTTGCCGGCGTCTCAATCTTCCATTAATGGTGGACAAAAACGGCGCGCAGTTTACTACTAACTTTACCGTCTCTATCGAAGCCGCTCGCGGCGTGACCACCGGTATTTCAGCGGCTGACCGGGCTACCACAGTACTAGCGGCAGTCAATCCTCAAGCCAGTGCGTCAGACATCGTGCAGCCCGGGCATATCTTCCCCTTGATTGCCAAAGAAGGCGGTGTGCTAAATCGCGCCGGCCATACTGAAGCCGGAGTAGACCTGGCGCGTTTGGCCGGCTGTGAGCCCGCGGGCGTGATCGTTGAAATCCTCAACGAAGACGGCACCATGGCGCGTCGCCCACAGTTGGAAAAATTTGCGCAAAAGCATGGTATCAAAATCGGTACCATTGCCGACTTGATTGAGTATCGCAACTTAAATGAAACCACCATCGAAAAAGTGGCGCAGTGTCATCTGCCTACCGAATATGGCGAGTTTGAGCTGCACACTTACAAAGATATTATCGACAACCAGGTGCATTTTGCCTTAAAAAAAGGCGATATAGACCCGGCAAAACCAACGCTGGTACGGGTGCATCTGCACAATACCTTAAGCGACCTGCTCGGCTCGACCCGCTCCATCAATCGCTCACTGACGCTGCCTGACGGTATGCGCCAGATTGCTGAACAGGGTGGGGTACTGGTCGTATTGGGCAAAGAAGAAGATCTCATCAGTCAGGTGCAACGCTTTGCGGCCGAAGATCGCGGCGAACAGCCGGCCGGTCAGGCCTGGCAGGGCTCATCACGCACCATCGGTGTGGGCAGTCAAATCCTGGCCTCTCTGGGCGTAGAAAAAATGCGCTTATTGAGCAAGCCAATTAAATACCATGCCCTGTCCGGTTACGGCCTGGAAGTGGTGGAATATGTTCACCCCGAGGGTGAACACTAGCCACGTGGGGCGCGCAGTTGCGCCGAATCAATTCATTTAGTTTGCGTGCAGTTGTGCTATACTGCGCGCCGTTTTTCATCAAGGGTAGAAAGCCATGCAGGTTATCGAAGGTAATATCAGAGCCACCGGTAAAAAATTCGCGATTATTGTCTCTCGCTTCAACAGTTTTGTGGTTGAAAGCTTGTTGGAAGGTGCACTGGACACCTTAGAGCGGCACGGTGAAGTCAGCGATGGCGATATTACCCTGGTACGTGTACCTGGTGCCTATGAGCTGCCTATTGCAGCCAAAAAGGTTGCCGAAAAAGGTGAATTTGACGCGATTATTGCGCTGGGCGCTGTGATCCGTGGCGGCACCCCGCATTTTGATTTTGTCGCCGGTGAGTGTAACAAAGGGCTGGCCCAGGTTTCTCTGGAGTACGGCATTCCGGTTTCGTTTGGTGTTATCACCACCGATTCTATCGAACAGGCCATCGAACGCTCCGGCACCAAAGCTGGCAATAAAGGCGCCGAAGCGGCGCTGGGTGCGTTAGAAATGGTCAATGTCATGGGCGCGCTGGAAAGCCTGTAAGGATAGTTTGTGAAAGTTTCTGCAAGACGTAAAGCCCGTGAATTAGCCCTGCAGGGTATCTATTCATGGCAAATGAGCAAGAATGATATTGCTCAGGTGGAGTTAGCCCTGGCGACCAGCAATAATATGCAGCAGGTCGATATGGTGTACTTCCAGGCCATCCTACGCGGCGTGGCCCAAAATGCCTCGCGCTTTGATGACACCATCAAGCCGTATCTGGGCCGATTGCCTGAAGAGCTCGATCCTATCGAAAAAGCCATTTTGCGCCTCGCCACCTACGAGTTGGTTGAGCGTGTGGATGTGCCCTATCGTGTGATCATCAATGAGGCGATCGAGCTGGCTAAGGTGTTTGGCGCCGAAGACAGCCACAAGTTTATTAACGGCGCACTGGATAAAGCCGTGCGTAAACTGCGCGAACACGAGCGGTAAGCGCAGTCCGCCTCCCGGACTGCAATCTGTTTAATCCATCGAAAAGAGCATCGTGAAAGAGTTTGATTTAATTGGCCGCTATTTTGTCGATGGTGGTTATCAGCGAAAGGACGTTGTGGTCGGTATCGGCGATGATTGTGCGGTGACTACTGTTGCGGCCAATCAGCAACTGGCCACCACTACAGACACCCTGGTTTCCGGGATCCATTTTCTGGCCGACGCTCCAGCCAAATCTGTGGCCTATAAGGCTGTGGCGGTCAACTTAAGTGATCTGGCTGCCATGGGCGCAGAGCCGGCTTGGATTAGCCTATCGTTGGCCATCAGTGAAGTGGATGAGAGCTGGATGGCCGACTTTGTTGACGGCATGTATGAGCTGACCCGCTATTATTCAGTGCAATTGATAGGTGGTGATACAGTGCGTGGCCCCTTATCCATGACCATTACCGCCCAGGGCTTCATACCGCCGGGCAATGAACTTAAGCGCTCTACCGCGCGGCCGGGTGACTGGGTGTATGTCACCGGTCACCTCGGAGATGCTGCGGCCGGTCTGGCAATTTTACAGGGCGAACTGGATGCGGGTGAAGGTGTTCGTGATTATCTGGTTAACCGGCATTTGTACCCTACGCCTCGAGTGGCCGCCGGTACCGCGCTGCGACGTGTGGCCAGTGCCTGTATCGATGTGTCAGACGGCTTTTTAGCCGACCTGGGGCACATTCTTAATGCTTCAGGCTGCGGTGCCTGTATTCAGGTCGATAAACTGCCTATCTCCAGTCAACTCAATGACAGTGTTAGCCCCGATCAGGCCATTGAGTATGCCTTGAGCGGCGGTGATGATTATGAGCTGATCTTTACCGTCAACGAAGAACAGCGCGGTAATCTGGAAACCGCTTTGGCCAACACTGGGATTCGGTTTAGCTGTGTCGGTCAGATTACCGGCCACGCGAAAAAGATTGATTTGAAAAACAAAAATACTGCTTACCCTATCCCGGCTACACGCGGTTTCGAGCACACTGTCTGATGCAGCGCCAATATCGCGAGCGGGTGTCCATGCGAAACCCGATTCATTTTTGTGCGCTGGGTTTTGGCAGTGGCCTGGTGCCGGTGATGCCTGGAACCTTCGGTTCGCTGGCGGCGATCCCCTTGTTGATGTTATTGATTGATGCCAGTGATGGTGTGTTTGCCGGCCTGACGGTACTGGCCACGCTGGTTGGCATTTATCTATGTGGCAAGACCGCCGATGATATGCAGGTTCATGATCATGGTTCAATTGTGTGGGATGAAATTGCCGGGATGCTGTGCACCTTTATTCTAATACCTCTGACCCCGTTGCACCTGCTGGCCGGTTTTGTGCTGTTTCGGCTATTCGATATTCTCAAACCCTGGCCGATTTTTGTGATCGATAAGCGCCTGCATGGTGGAGTAGGGATCATGCTGGATGATATTCTGGCCGGGCTGATGGCCTGTATTTCACTGCACGCAATCTTATTGCTATGGCCGTTTTAATGGCGTATCGGATATAAAAAAACCGGCTCATGGCCGGTTTTTTTGTCTGTACCAACGGGGTATCAGTACGCCTGTACCTGGCGCACGATACCTGCTGTATCCAGGCCCAGTTCGGTGTACATTTCCTGCTGGGTGCCTTGCTCAATAAAGCGGTCCGGCAAGCCTAACTGCAGCACATGGGCCAGGCGTTTATCCTGTTGTAAGAACTCTACCACCCCGGCCCCGGCGCCGCCAGCAATACAGCCATCTTCCAGCGTGACCAGCAAATCGTGGTCATCGGCCAGTTGGCGAATAAGCGCTGCATCCAATGGCTTCACAAAGCGCATGTCCGCCACACTGGCATCCAATTGTTCAGCAGCCTCTAATGCGTAGGGCAGCAAGGTACCAAAATTCAAGATGGCCACTTTTTTGCCTTCGCGCAGCATGCGTCCTTTACCGATTTCCAATGCCTGCATCTCGGCCTGTGGGGTGACACCCATGCCGGCACCACGGGGATAACGCACCGCCGCTGGCTGATTAGCGCGATGACCGGTGAAAAGCATCTGGCGACACTCGTCTTCATCGCTGGGTGCCATGATCAACATATTGGGGATACAGCGCAGGAAGGCTAAGTCAAATGCCCCCTGGTGGGTCTGACCATCGGCGCCGACAATGCCAGCGCGGTCGATGGCAAACAAAACCGGCAGATTTTGCAGTGCCACGTCGTGGATAAGCTGATCATAGGCCCGCTGCAAAAAGGTCGAATAAATTGCCACCACCGGATGCAGGCCATCTTTTGCCAGCCCGGCAGCATACGTCACACTGTGCTGCTCGGCGATGGCCACATCACTATACTGGTCCGGGAATTGCTGGCTGAAGGCCACCATGCCCGAGCCTTCGCGCATAGCCGGCGTAATGGCCATCAATTTGGGATCCTGGCGTGCCATATCACATAGCCACTGACCAAAGATGGCTGAGAAGCTGGGCGCACTGGCTTTGGCTTTGGGCAGCGCATTGTCGGCCGGGTTAAATTTAGGCACTGCGTGAAATTTGATTGGGTCTTGCTCAGCCTGAGGATAGCCTTTGCCTTTGCGGGTGACCACATGCAGCAGCTGTGGACCTTTGAAGTTGCGCATATTACGCAGCGCATCCACCATGGTCCCTACATCGTGACCATCGATAGGGCCGATATAATTAAAGCCCAGTTCTTCAAAGATGGTTCCCGGTACTACCATGCCTTTTAAATGCTCTTCGGCACGGCTGGCAAATTCTTTGATCGGCGGTACATTGCTAAGGAGCTTTTTGCCACCATCCCGGATCTTGTTGAAAAAGTTGCCGGTCAACAAGCGCGCCAGGTGCGAATTCAGCGCCCCGACATTTTCTGAAATCGACATTTCGTTGTCGTTGAGCACTACCACCATATCTTTATTGATATCACCAGCATGATTCATGGCTTCAAACGCCATACCGGCGGTCATGGCACCATCACCAATGACCGATACCACCTTACGGCCTTTGCCTTCTTTTTCGGCTGCAACAGCCATGCCTAGCCCGGCACTGATGGAAGTGGAGGAGTGGCCGACTGCAAACGTGTCGTACTCGCTTTCACCTGGCCAGGGGAACGGGTGCAAGCCGTTTTTCTGGCGAATGGTGGACATTCGGTCCGCGCGCCCGGTAATGATTTTATGTGGATAGGCCTGGTGGCCCACATCCCAAATCAGGCGGTCGAACGGGGTGTTGTACACATAGTGCAGAGCCACGGTCAGTTCAACGGTGCCCAGCCCGGATGCAAAATGGCCACTGGACTGGCTGACACAGGTCAGCAAGTACTGGCGAAGTTCATCGGCCAGGCTTTTGAGTTTGTCCTGAGGCAGCTTGCGCAACTGCTCCGGGGTTTGTGCCTTGGCTAGTGTAGGGTAGTGGGTTAGGTCTAAACTCATTGGTTTTATTCTGTCTTGATGGGCAGCGCTGTTATCAGTGCTGGCGATTTACCATTAAATCGGTGAACGCTGCCAGATAGTCGGTATTGTAGGGTAAACTGTCCAGCGCTTGAAGAGCCTCGTCATGCAGGCGGGCCAGTTCTTGTTTGGCCTGCTCCATGCCCAGTAAGGCCGGGAAGGTATTTTTTCCCAGTCCTTCGTCTGAGCCCTGCGGTTTGCCCAGCGTCTGGGCATCGCCTTCCACATCCAAAATATCATCCTGAACCTGAAAGGCCAGGCCAATAATCTGGGCGAAACGTTGCAGCGCCTGCCGGGCCTCGGCATTGATGCCGGCCACCAGGGTGACCATGTCGACACAGGCCACCAGTAAGGCGCCGGTTTTTAACTGGTGCAGTTGGCGTAAGGTTGTAATGTCGATACTTTTGCCGGTGGCTGCCAGATCAATGGCCTGGCCGCCGCACATGCCACTGTAGCCGGAGGCTCGTGCCAGTAATGCCACCAGTGCCGCGCGTTGTTTACTTGCCTCAGCCGATAACGGCGCATCGGTCAGCACTGTAAAGGCCAGCGTCTGCAACGCGTCGCCGGCTAGAATCGCGGTGGCTTCATTAAAGCGGATATGGCAGGTTGGCTGGCCGCGGCGCAGGTCATCATCGTCCATGGCCGGCAAATCATCGTGCACCAGCGAGTAGCCATGAATGCATTCGATGGCCATACTGATAGCCGTCTGGTCCTGGACCGGCACATCCAGGGTGTTTCCCACCAGGTGAACCAGTAACGGACGCATGCGCTTGCCGCCTGCCAATAGCGCATAGCGCATGGCTTCTTTAAGTTCGGGAGCATGGTCGGGCAGGCCGGCGATCAAAGCTTGCAAACTGTCATCTGTTTGTTGTTTTACACGATGACGCAATGCATCAAAATTCATAATACAGACCTGAAATACAAGGGCCTATGCGGAATGCCGGCCCAGGGAAGCGCGCTATTGCGAGGTGTTATCGTCGGCAAAATCTGCCAGGGTTTCATTACCATTTTCAGACAGCAGCATTTTGACTTTTTGTTCTGCCTGTTCCAGCGCCTGCTGGCTGGCCCGGGATAAGGCGATGCCGCGTTCGAATTTTTGCAGTGCTTCATCCAGTGGCAAATCACCGTTTTCCATCTGGTTTACAATGGCTTCCAGTTCGGCCAGGCTTTGCTCAAAAGACGGGGCGTTGGTTGACTTAGTCACAATAACGGTTCCGCTGTTATGTAGATTAGGCGCACATTAACCGACAGGGCCGGACCGGTCAAATGGTTTGTCCAGTCATGCACTTGTCGCAGGCCGCTGTAGGGTAAAAAGTGCTGTGGAAAATACCTAAGTGAGCGGGTTAACACCGCAAATTGTAAGGCAGAGGTATAGAATTTTCACCAGATGCCGATAGTATACATGACACATTGTGTTCCGGTTACTGTTTAAGTCGGCGCAACACCTTTGGTGTTGTTCGCAACCAAATGATTTAGTGAGGATATTCCTGTGGATTTAGCAACCGTCATTGGCATGTTGGGTGGAATTGGCTTTATTGTCATGGCCATGATTCTGGGCGGAGACCTGGTGATGTTCGTCGATGTTCCCTCGGTGCTGATCGTATTTGGCGGAACCCTGTTTGTAGTGTTGTCACAATTTACCCTGGGCCAGTTCTTCGGCGCCGGCAAGATTGCCGGTAAAGCATTCATGTTTAAAATCGACACCCCGGATGAGCTGATCGAAAAAATTGTTGAGATGGCAGATTCGGCGCGCAAAGGGGGCTTTCTGGCGCTGGAAGAAGCTGAGATTGCCAACCCCTTTATGCAAAAAGGCGTCGACATGCTGGTAGATGGCCATGATATCGAAGTGGTACGTGAAACCCTGATTAAGGATATCTCAATGACCACCGAACGCCACGAGTTCGGTGTGTCTATCTTCAAAGGCATGGGGGATGTGGCTCCGGCCATGGGAATGATTGGTACCCTGATTGGTTTGGTGGCTATGCTGTCTAACATGGACGATCCGAAAGCCATCGGCCCGGCCATGGCCGTAGCCTTGCTGACCACCCTGTACGGCGCGTTTTTTGCCAATGTTATCTGCTTGCCTATCGCTTCTAAACTGCGCAACCGGGTGGAAGAAGAAAAGCTCAATCAAAAGCTCATCCTGGATGGCATCGTTGGCATTGCCGATGGCCAGAACCCACGGGTGATTGAAGGTATTTTGAAAAACTACCTGGCATCCAGCAAACGCGGCGACGCTGACGAGGAGTAAGCAGCATGGCACAACAGGAAGAATGCCCTAAATGCCCGCCCGAAGGTTTGCCCGCCTGGATGGGCACCTTTGCCGACCTGATGTCGCTGCTGATGTGCTTTTTTGTACTGCTGCTGGCGTTTTCGGAAATGGATGTACTCAAATTTAAGCAAATTGCCGGTTCAATGAAATTCGCCTTCGGGGTGCAAAACAAAATCGAAGTTAAAGATATTCCCAAAGGCACTTCGGTGATTGCCATGGAATTTCGCCCGGGTAAGCCCGATCCGACTCCCATCGAAACCATTCAGCAGCAAACCATGGAAGTGACCCAGCAAATGTTAGAGTTTCAGTCCGGCGAGGATGCCTCGGCCGGCGGTCGGCAGAAACAGCGAGGCGAACAGCGCGGTGGCCAGGCGCGGCAAACTGCCAGTGAACAAACATCCTCGGCGCCACAGGCTGCAGATAAAGACAAAGTCGAAGAGATGATGAAAAAGGTGGCCGAGCAGCTGCAAAAAGAAATTTTGGACGGCTCCATTGAGCTGGAAAGCCTCGGACAGCAAATTACTATTCGTATTCGTGAAAATGGCTCGTTTTCCGCCGGCTCGGCATTTTTACAACCACAGTTTAAACCGGTGTTAAAAAAGGTTGGGACAATTTTGGCTGATATGCCGGGCGAGATTGAAATTTCCGGGCACAGTGACGGCCAGCATATCGCCAATGAGTTGTACCGTTCCAACTGGGACTTGTCAGCGCAGCGTGCGGTAGCAGTGGCCGAAGAGGTACGTACGGCCACCGGTTTTGACGAAAAACGCATGAAAGTGGTAGGCAAAGCAGACACCCAACCGCTGGTGGAAAACCCGCAAACCTCTTCGGAGCGGGCGCAAAATCGGCGGGTCGAAATCAGCATCAATCAGGGCAAGCCTAAAATTTCCAAGCCCATTTCTGTATTGAGCGACGAGTAACTCTATTGCAGGGTTACTTCCACTGTGCGGTGCATCTTGAGATACAGCGTACAGCGGGTTTGTCGACCAACACCGTCTTGTTCACATTCACCAATTAGCCTGCCCGCAATGGCGCGGCAACTGCGCACATCAAAACAAACAAATAATCAACAAGTTGTTTACATTAATTCTGAAAGCGCTTACATTGCTCGTCGCATTGGCCGATAAACTCAACGCTGGGACGCCGGCACGGAATTTTAAAGGTAAAGGTATGTGGATGAAGCAAAACCTCGTGAGAAAAGCAGTTGTTTTAGCAATAGGCGGTATCATGACTCAGCCAGGGTTAGCCGCTGTATGTCAAAACCCGACCCCTGTATGGCAAGATGAATTTAACGGAACCGAACTGGATACCAGCAAGTGGGAGATCATGCTTGGTGATGGTTGTAGTTATGGCATCTGCGGTTGGGGTAATAATGAGCTGCAAAGTTACCAGGCAGAAAATTTATCTGTCGCTGATGGTAAGCTGACCATTACTGCGAAAAAGCAGCGCGTAAAAGGAAGTCAGTATACTTCTGGCCGAATCCGAACAGCAAATATGCCTAATGGCGGTGAATGGACTCACGGGCGCTTCGAGGCAAGTATCAAGTTGCCTACTGGCACGGGCATGTGGCCGGCATTTTGGATGCTGCCTACTGATCCCGCTGAAGGCTGGCCGATGAGTGGTGAAATTGATATTTTGGAGGCCACCGGCCAGGCCGATATGATCGCCTTTGGCACTCTTCATTATGGCAATCCGTATCCCAATAATGAGTGGACCAGTGGCCGAATTTTAAAGCAACCTGATCGTTGGTCGAGTGCGTTTCATGAGTTCGCCATAGAGTGGGAACCCAATGAAATTCGCTGGTATGTCGATGACATTTTGTACTCCGTCAAAACTCCTGAGGACTTGAGTGATCCTGGATTTTGGACGTTTGAAAATTACAGCTATCACTTTTTACTTAATATGGCAGTTGGTGGGAGTATCGGCGGGGTGGTAGACGATTCACAACTGCCTCAAACTATGGAAGTCGACTATGTGCGGGTGTACGACTTTGGGCAGCCTTCACTGTCCGGTCCCCACATTGTTGATGCAAATTCTCAGGCGACCTATCAGATTGTGGATGAAACAGGGACTGGCAGCAGTTATAGCTGGACGACTCCCACCCAGCAAACATCCAGCACTAATAGTGTCAGTGTCAACTGGGCGCAGCAAGGCGGAACTGTCTCGGTTGACATCAGTAATAGTTGTGGGGCCAGTACTGTAGCTATGGATGTGCATGTACTACCGGAACTTACCAGTGAACATGCTCTGGATGATTTTGAAAGTGATGGCGCTATGACGATCACTAGTTGGGAAGGGCAATACAATGAGGTACCCAACCCCTTACCAGACAGTGTGAATAATTCGGCCACCGCCCTGGAATATGTGCGAAGCAACGCGTCACTGTATGATGTGATCGCTGGCAGTACAGCAGTCATTACGGATGCTGGTCCCCTCATCAAGGGCAATAAAGCATTTTATATGGATGTCTATATGCCGGTTCCGTCAGTGCAGGAAGTCCTCATCCAACTTGAAGACAGCAGCCAGGCAACCGCGGACAACTATCCGTCCGGTCGGCACTCCAAATTTATTGCCCATACAGAAGCTGTGGCAGGTTGGCAGCGCCTGAAATTTAAACTGGAAGACAGAGTTGATGGCGGTACAACTGATACCGATGTAGATACTATCGTAATCCTGATCGCGCCTAACACGAACAATGGCGATACCTATTATCTTGATAATATTGAACTCTACGGCGCGGATGCCGGCCAGAGCGAAACCGCTACCACAGCTGTCGTGAGCAGTGTGTCTACCAGCACGGTCAGCGCTGGCAAGGGCATGAAAAAAGCGCAGGCTGTTGTTTCCATTGCAGATAACACCAGCGGGCCAGTGGCCGGCGCCACTGTCAATGGCCAATTTGGCGGAGACTGGAATGAGGTGGTGAGCGGCATCACAGATGCTAATGGCGAGGTTACATTTACCTCCTCTGGCGCATTATCTGGCAATGTTACAGCTAATTTTTGCGTAAGCGATGTGCAAAGCTCGCTGACATTTGATGCCTCAAATAGCAACGGGATGTGCCCTTAATCAACGCATCTGGCAGTAGGCAAAATAAAAAGGCTTACCGGGTGGTAAGCCTTTTGTTTTTACTGCTGAAGACGTTGCTACTACCCTCGCGTAATGGGCAGTCGGCATTGAGGTTTAGTCATCACCAGCTGCACCGCCGAAATGGCCCGTTCTAAAAAGCCGCCTTCGCAATATTTTAAGTAGTAGGTCCACATGCGCGCAAAGCGCTCATCATAGCCATCCTGCATCAGGGCGTCTTTGGCCAGTACAAACGCCTGGTACCAGTCATCCAGGGTTTTGGCATAGTCCAGCCCGATATCATGTAAATCGCGGATCATCAAATCACTGTAACGCTTCAAGTGGTCATTGATCACCAGCTGCGAGGGCAAAAAGCCGCCTGGGAAGATGTATTTTTGAATAAAATCCACACTATCGGCGTAGCTTTCAAAGCGCCGGTCGTCAATAGTGATAGATTGCAGCGCCATGATGCCGTTAGGTTTTAGCAGGCTGCTGCATTTGCTGAAAAAGTTGCCCAGATAGCGCTTGCCCACAGCTTCAATCATCTCTACCGACACCAGCTTGTCATACGAGCCGGTGAGATCGCGGTAGTCTTTTTTCAGCAGGGTGATTTTGTCCTGTAATTGCTCCCGTGCTACCCATTGGGAGGCATAGGCATACTGTTCTTCTGAGATGGTGGTAGTGGTAACCCGGCAACCATAATGTTTGGCCGCAAAAATGGCCAGGCCGCCCCAGCCGGTGCCAATTTCCATTAAATGATCATCGGGCTGCAGTTTTAGCTTGTTACACAAGGCTGCCAGTTTGTGTTGCTGGGCATCCGCCAGACTGGAGTTGGCATCTGGATAAATGGCCGAGGAATACATCATGCTACGATCTAAAAAGCGGGTATACAGTTTGTTACCCAAATCATAATGCGCTTCGATATTCTTTTTGGCCTGCTGAGCATTGTTACTGCGGGCAAAATGCTGCACCTTGTTAACCGGCATAGTCAGCCATTTAAATTTGTTTTCCCAGGCATCCAAAAACGGCAGGTTGCGGGCAAAGATACGAATTACCGACGTCAGATCTGGGGTGGTCCACAGGCCATCCATGTAAGTTTCGCCAGCAGCGATGCTACCGCCCAATAACAGTTGGCGGTAAGCCCCCACCGCCTGAATATCAATCTCGGCACGTAAGTCTTCATCGGGTTTACCAAAGCGGGCGACCGGTTGTCCTTGTTCTTTAATTTCCATGATGCCACAGGGCAACATGGCCATGACTTTTAAAAACGCTGAGCGACAGACGCGGTCGGCCAGCGACCCGGCAGGGAGGAGTGTTACTGCGGTTTCTCCGTGAGACATAATCTTTCCTAACTTTTCGGGTGCGGGTAGACCGGCGTGCGTTTTAACCACAGCTTCAATGCCTGCCAGTAGATCCCCGCCACTGTTTTTATTGTCATGCTGGGGATCTTGCGGATCGCCCGGGCTAAGGTTTTTGACGTCAAAGGCTGCCGGGTCATAGCTAAACCGGCGCTAAAATCCTTATGTTGCTGATGGCAGTCCATCTGCATAGTGAATTGTTCACCGGGCTGGCTGATAGTCCACTGATACTGCATCTGCATCGGATTAAACGGCGATACATGAAATTGCTTATCAGTGGGAGCCTGGCTCGCCAGGTCGACCACATAATAATGACGCTCATTCCACGGCGTATTCGATACTTCTGCCAACATATGAGTAAAGTCGCTCTGAGCGTCAGGTCGGACAAAGTAAAAATTCACCGGGCTAAAATACAAGCCCAACATACGGCATTGCCCCAGCATGAATACTTCGCCGTTAACTGTCTGTTCACTGTGCTGATTAATTTTCTCCAGCACCGCCTGCTTAATGGTGCTATCAGCATTGCCAACATAATCTGTTCTACGTAACCGTACAACAGACCGATGCCTGGATGAAAAATGTTTAACAGTATCATCAAGTTGCTCAATCTCATCCAGGTTTAGCCAAAACAAGAAAATGCGGTAGCTAAACCGATGAGAGGTAGGGCGAAAGCGCTCGTGATACACCGTGCCCTCATAAATGCCGCAACTGTTCACAATTGTTTTCCAAACCGGCGGGCCACATCCAGAGCACTGTTTACCCCATCTTCATGAAAGCCGTTGTACCAGTATGCGCCGCAAAAATGCAGCTGATCCACACCGCAAATCTCTGCCCGGCGTTGCTGTGCGGCCACCATCTGGTGACTGAATTGTGGATGTGCATACTGGTATTGACCCAATATGGCGTGCTTATCGATATTAGGCGTATTGTTCAGCGTGACACAAAATGTGGAAGCGGTGTCGAGCCGCTGCAAAATATTCATGTTGTAAGTTACTGTAGCCGGAGCCTGAAATTCAGCCGCGGTTTCATTGAGTCGGTAATTCCAGCTGGCCCAGGCCAGTTCACGCTGAGGTAACTGGTCGGTGTCGGTGTGCATGACCACATCATTATCAGCATAAGGAATACTGCCTAAAATCTCTTGCTGAGCTGCCGTAGGCTCGGCTAGCATTGCCAACGCCTGGTCACTGTGACAGGCAAAAATCACCTCATCAAAGGTTTCGCTGCCAGCGACACTATCTACCTGCCAGCCGTCTTTGGTGCGGCGAACCTGTTGCACTGGGGCGTTAAGACGGATGGTATCCTTGAAGCCGGCGGTTAGCGGGCCAATATAGGAGGATGATCCGCCCACAAGCGTATACCACTGCGGGCGGTCGTCGATATTCAGCAAGCCGTGGTTGTGAAAAAAGCTTAGAAAAAACGCGAGGGGAAAATCTTTACTCTGGGCCAGGCTCGCCGACCAGATAGCCGCACACATGGGCAGGATATACAGATTAGCAAAATCTTCACTGAGTCCCAGCTCGTCGATAAATTCACCCAGCGTGATATGCAAGTTATCGACGCCGTCTTCGACACGCGCTTTACAGGCTTTATTAAAAGTCAGAATATCACGCACAATTTTCCAGAATCGCGGGCGCACTATATTGCGCCGCTGAGCGAACAGGGTATTGAGGTTGTTACCATTATATTCAATGTTGGCCTGGCGGGCCTGTACCGAAAAGCTCATTTCGGTTGGCTGACGGGCCACGCCAAGGTTATCCATCAGCTTGATAAAGTTCGGGTAGGTCCAGTCATTAAAGACAATAAAGCCGGTGTCGATATGATGTTCGGTGTCATTCACTGTCACTTTTTTTGTCGCAGTATGTCCACCGATATAATCATTGGCCTCATACACCACAAGCTCATGGTCCCTATGAAGCAAGTGGGCGCAGGTTAGACCGGAAATTCCTGTTCCGATAATGGCAACCTTTTTTGTCATTGTTATTGTCTCTGTTACTGCTTGTCGCGCATCAAAAGCGAGAGCTTGCGTTGAAGGGGCACCGGCAGAATATGCAAAAAGCGCATGATCCAGCCAAATACGGTGGGGAAGAAAATTGACTGGCGATTTTTTTCTATCCCTGTTAATAAGTCTTTTGCCGCACGCTCGGCTTTTATGATCATGGGCATATCAAAGTCGTTCTGGTCGGTCAGCGGGGTTTCCACAAAGCCGGGCGATACCGATTGCACCTTCACCCCTTTTTTTTCTAAATCAATTTCCAGCGATTTGGTGAAATAGTGCAGCGCTGCTTTGCTGGCACCATAGGCTTCGGAGCGGGTGAATGGGAACAGGCGTGCCATACTGTCAACGATCACCAGTTTGCTGCCTTTGTTTAAGTTAGGCAGTAACCCATTGACGCAATTGACCACGCCAAAAAAGTTGGCTTCAAACACGCGGCGAAACATTTCAGGCTCAAACTTATCAATATCGACATATTCACAGGTACCGGCGTTAAGCACCGCAATATCAAAATGACAGCCAGCCAAGGCTTCTGCGGTCGCTTCTTTGTTGCTGACATCAAATTGCAGCGTTGAAATATTGCTGTCTTTGGCAAGTTCGTCCAGTTTGTCTTGATTGCGGCCACAAGCGATGATGCGGTAGCCCTGACTGGCGGCATGTTTGGCAAATGCTTCACCAATACCCGAGGTTGCGCCGGTTACCAATATGGTACTCATTGCGCGAGTCTCCTTTTTATTGCCCGTACCACCGTACCCAGCAGTGGGATATGTTCATAAACCATTTCACCCAAATCGTAATAATCCCGGTGATAATAGAAGCCGCTGTCGTTTTCTTTGAGCAGGGTGGTGCCCTGAAGCTGAATCGACTTTTTAGGTTTGTGCAAGATTAGATTCATTTGCCAGGACAGCACATAAGACACTTCATCCGTATTAGGCTTACAGGCCGCAACATTGAAAATATCAAACTGACAGCTTTGTGCCCGTGACAAAAGCTGGTCGAAATAGGCTTTAACCTCATTCAGTCCTTCATGCTTATCAATCGGGTCGATAAAGGTTACGTCTGAGGTATAAATTTGTTCTAAGTCATCAGATGAAATTTTTGTAAGGTCTCGATATATCGAACAAAATGTGTCTATGCGGGTCATGTGAGACTTTTTGTAAAATGTATAAAACACTTACCCATATTTTCACACCAAAGATCAGATCTGCGGGTTTTTTACTCGCTTAATTACCTGCGTGAGGTCGATCCAATTAGATTTGTAAGGCGTAACCCACCACATTCACTTCTCACAATACTGTTTGTTGATGTCTTTCCCCACTTACCCATTATTTCCTTTATCTGCTCACCTGATGCCTCAGGGGCGCATGTCGCTGCGCATCTTCGAGCCCCGTTATATCCGGATGGTCAAGGAAGTGTGTGCTAACGACAGTGGGTTAGTGATTTGTATGCTTAATGCTGAAGGTGACCCGCAAACCAATCAGCATATCTTTCCGGTGGGCACATTTTCACAAGTTATCGACTTTGAATTACTTGAAGATGGGTTGCTTGGCATAAAGGTTGCTGGTCTATACACCGTAGAGGTAAGCAACATTGCAACAGAGTCTGACGGATTACGTGTTGGGCAGTGCGAAAAGCGAGACGCTTGGCAATGTGATGTTCCTGCCGAACAAATATCACCTATGGTGAAAAAGTTAAAGGAAGTATTCGAGCGGTACTCTGAGTTAGAGAGTTTGTACGCTACCACACAGTTTGATAACCCAACCTGGGTGTTGTACCGGTGGCTCGAATTGTTACCCATAGACGCAAAACAAAAACAGTATTTTCTTGCACAGCAAAATTGCAAGCCGCTGCTAAACTATCTTTATACACTGATGCAGTAACTGGTGTGTAAATTTTACAGTTAGCCGCGTAAAAAATTGAAGTACTGGTCAGATTGTCTAAAGGATCACGATAACTTTTTGCCGTAGAACATCATCACCAAACAGAAAATGCGGACGAAGCTTATGTTAGTTGGAATTCCATTAGAACAAAGCAATAGTGTAGTTAAACCAAAAGATTGTGCAGGCGAAATGTCAGGTTACATTGTGGCTGTGGCAGAAACTCGCTGCAAACGATCCTTTGCGCGTATCTTTAGCTATTTCGCCCCGCGTCTACGCTCTTATGCGCTGAAGCAAATGGGGAATGAAGCCTTAGCAATGGAACTGGTGCAAGACACCATGTCCAATGTTTGGCAAAAAGCCCACTTGTTTAATGCCGAAAAGGGCAGTCCGTCTACGTGGATTTTCACCATAGCGCGCAACATTCGTTTCGATATGCTGCGCAAGTTGCAAAACCGTAAAGAAGATGTGTGCTCGGATGATTTGTGGCCGGTCTTGTGCGAACAAACTGCAGACGCCAATGAAACATCTTTGGATGAACAAATTACTTTAGAACAAATTGGATTTATGTTCGAAGCGTTACCGGTTAAACAAAAAGCCGTTATCGAAGCTATCTATATTGATGGCAAATCACAGCAGGAAGTGGCCGATGAGCTGAGCATTCCGCTTGGCACCGTGAAATCAAGAACACGTCTTGCACTGCAACGATTGAAGGGTATGCTGCAAGACCATGATTAAGTTTCATCCTGACCCTGGGCAATTATCGTTTTATGCCCAGGGTGGGTTGTCACCTGTAGAATCAATAATGGTGTCGGCGCATTGTGATATGTGCCAGCGCTGCTATGATGCTGTGCAACAAAATATTGCGCAGCAGGCTGAGCAATTCGAAGCATATAATGAAGTGCCAGCGCCTTCCCACAAAGTCCTTCAGCAATTTGACCAGATGTTGGCTGATATTTTACAGTCTCCCCAGGAACCGCAATCTGATGAACCAGTCCAGTCTTCACGCAGTAGCAGTATCGATTTGGATGGGCGTCGATTTTTTATCCCCTATACTTTACAAAAGTTTGTGCCGGTAACCGGCAATTGGGCCAGTCTGGTGGGTAAGCTCTGGCAGGCGCCGGTGCATATTGGCGGTACGGCTGTGGCAAACTTTATCTATATGGCTCGTGGGGGCGGCATCCCTGAACACACCCATCGTGGTGAGGAGCAGACTCTGGTGCTGCGCGGAGGCTATGAAGACGGTATCCACCAGTATCATGCCGGGGATCTGATCACCCTGGATGACCAGCATACCCATGCGCCGCATTGCTATGACCCCCAAGGGTGCCTGATGTTCAGCATCCTCGACCAACCCTTGCATTTTACCTCAGGTATTGCCCGGTTAATTAACCCATTTAGTCACGTATTTTTTCGTTAGGCAATAAAGTGGAGATGCAGGCTTGATAAGCTTGCCAATGTATAGCGATGAAGATACTAGCGGGTTGAAGGCAGAGTGCCTGGGGCCAGGCACTCCAGAAACTCTAGCTGATATAACCACTCTCAGGGTAATTCAGGCGCAAGGTTTTCATTGCGTTTTCACGCAACTCATCCAAGCCCAGTTGCTCATAGCTTGAGACCATGATTTCCAGGGCTTGTTGAACCTGGTCTGAGTCCGGATAGTGCTCAATCACATAGCGGCCACGGTTGGCGGCGGCCACAAATGCTTCGCGGCGCATATAAAAACGAGCAATAGCAATCTCGTAACGAGCCAGCCGGTTTTTAATATGAATCATTCGTTTGCGCGCATCGGCAGCATACTTACTATCTGGGTATTGCTGGATCAGACGACGAAAATCATCAAATGCCTGGCGGGATTTGGCCGGATCGCGGTCGGCCCGGTCAATATTCATCAATTCCTGAAACAAATTGCTGTCGGCTTCCATATTCACCAACCCACGCATGTAAAATGCATAATCCACATCAGAGTGGTTCGGGTTCAGACGGATGAAGCGATCGATAGTCGCCACTGTTTCATCAATTTTGCCGGATTTGTAATAGGTGTAGATCAGGTCTAGTTGTACCTGATGTGACAGCGGGCCGAAGGGATAGCGTGAATCCAGTGCACTTAATGTGTTGGCAGCAGCACTAAAGTTACCGTTCTGCATATTTTGCTGCGCGCGCTCATACATTTGCTGCGCACCCATGTTGGCCAGTGCGGCTTGTTCTTCAGCATCTTCTGATGAGCTGCATCCTGCGACAGACACCAAGACACCAACTACCAGCGGTGCCATATAACGAAATGACTTCATAATTGTTTTCTCGTTCCCCAAATTTGGTCGTGTTTGGCGTGGCTTGTTCACGTATTCTGCGGGCATTCTAACGCACTCATTCTGTGAATGACCACAGAATCCTGCAAAGATCGTCTCAACAAACAGCAAAGCTTGTTATAATACGCCTTTTCCTTAATGAATTGGCGCGCTATGTCCGAGTCACACAATACCGTAAACCTTGAGGCGGTTACCCAGCCTCAGCATTTTGGTCAAAGGTTAGATCAGGTTCTAGCTGATTTGTTCCCCGAATATTCCCGGTCCAAGCTTAAAGGCTGGATTCTGGATGGCAATGTTACTATCAACGGCACCGTAAATACTACTCCACGGCACAAGATGACCATGGATGAAACGGTGCGGGTCGACGCCAAGATGGAAGTGCAAACTCAAAGCCGGCCGCAAGAAATTGCGCTGGATATCGTATATGAAGACGAGCATATTCTGGTAATGAACAAACCGGCCGATTTGGTAGTACATCCGGGGGCGGGCAATCAGGATGGCACTATTTTAAATGCGTTGCTGGCCCATGTTCCTAATATTGATAAAGTCCCGCGGGCGGGCATTGTGCATCGGCTGGATAAAGACACCACCGGCCTGATGGTGGTGGCCAAAACCGTACCGGCGCAAACTCATCTGGTGGATCAGTTGCAAACCCGTACTATGGCTCGTGAATATGAGGCACTGGTGATTGGCACCATGGTCGGTGGCGGCGAAGTGGATGCACCTATCGGTCGGCATGCCACTAAGCGCACCCTGATGGCAGTGCGTGAATCCGGTAAGCCGGCGGTGACCCATTATCGGGTGATCGAAAAATTCCGCGCACATACCCATATCCGGCTGAAGCTGGAATCCGGCCGTACTCACCAGATCCGCGTGCATATGACACATATCAAACACCCGCTGGTGGGCGATCCGGTCTATGGCGGGCGGCCGCGCCTGCCTAAAGGGGCTGAAGCAGACTTTGTGGATACATTGCGCAGCTTCAAACGTCAAGCGCTGCACGCAGCGCAGCTGTCGTTGTTTCACCCGGCAACCGAAGAGTGGATGACTTGGCAGGCGCCGGTGCCTGAAGATATGCAGCAGCTGATTGAGGTGGTGCGTCAGGATACCCGCCAACATGGCTTTGACGACTGACCTGTCTTTGATCATCCCCTCGTGGGCGGCACCGGCATCAGTGACCGCCTACACCAGCACACGCCAGGGCGGTGTAAGCCAGGGGCGCTATGCTTCGCTCAATATGGGCCTGCACGTGCAGGATGATGCCGAGGCGGTGGCGCAAAACCGGGCTCGCTTGCCCGGTGCCGCGCAGCTGCAATGGCTGGATCAGATTCATAGTCGGAAAGTTCACGACCTCACCGATGCATCGAGGCAAGACACGTTGACCGGCGATGCGAGCATCAGCCGCTCGCCACACCATTGGTGTGCAGTCATGACCGCTGACTGTGTTCCGGTGTTGTTGTGCCAGCGCGACGGGCGGGAAGTTGCTGCCATTCATGCTGGCTGGCAAGGCCTGGAAAAAGGCATCATCAGCCAGACCCTCTCGCAGATGCGAAGCCCACCAGATGAGCTGTTGGCCTGGATTGGTCCTGCCATCAGCGCCCGGCATTATCAGGTCGATGACGCCCTGGCAGCACGCTTTGCGCAAGTGCCGGGTGCTTGTCAGGATGACCCGGAGCCGGGCAAACAGCGTTTAGATTTGCCCGCCATTGCTGCTTTTCAACTCAGCGCTGCCGGTGTAGATTCGGTCACGCATTCACATCTGTGTACCTACCAACAAAACAATCAATTTTATTCCCACCGGCGCGCCCAGCATCGGCAAGCAGTACCTACAGGCCGCATGGTGACCGTGATCGGCATCAACCATGGTTAAAATTTAACTGCATGACTTGAATCATGATTCTGCAATACCTATAACCAAGTAAGGCAGTTGTGTAGGAATCACAGGTATGCGATTAGACAGATTTACCAGTAAATTTCAGTTAGCCATTTCTGATGCGCAATCGTTGGCCCTGGGCCGCGATCATCAGTTTATTGAACCAGTTCACCTGATGACCGCCATGCTCAATCAGCAGGGCGGATCGGTGCGCCCGTTACTCGACCAGGCCGGGGTCAATGTCAATGCGTTGCGCTCGGCCCTCAGTGAAGCGATTGAACGCTTGTCCCGGGTTGAAGGGGTGGGTGGGGATGTGCAGCTGGGTAAGGACAGCGGTATCCTGCTTAATCTGTGCGATAAGATTGCACAGCAGCGCAAAGATGAATACATCACCTCGGAAATGTTTGTGCTGGCCGCTTTGGAAGACAAGGGCCGGCTGGGCAGCATTTTGCGTGAATTACATGTCACCAAAGACAAAGTGGAAAAAGCCATTGATGCTATGCGCGGCGGCCAAAAGGTGACCGACCCCAATGCTGAAGATGTGCGTCAGGCACTAGAAAAGTACACCACGGACCTTACCGAGCGTGCCGAACAGGGCAAGCTGGATCCGGTTATCGGCCGGGATGATGAGATCCGTCGGGCGGTGCAGGTGTTGCAACGGCGAACTAAGAACAACCCAGTGCTGATTGGCGAGCCGGGAGTGGGTAAAACCGCCATTGTTGAAGGCCTGGCTCAGCGCATCGTTAATAAAGAAGTGCCTGAAGGATTAAAAGACAAGCGGGTGTTGTCGCTGGATATGGGCGCGCTGGTGGCCGGTGCCAAATACCGCGGTGAATTTGAAGAGCGGCTAAAAGCCGTGCTCAATGAGCTGGCCAAAGAAGAAGGCCGCGTTATTTTGTTTATTGATGAACTTCACACCATGGTGGGGGCAGGCAAAGCTGACGGTGCCATGGATGCTGGCAACATGCTTAAACCTGCACTTGCCCGGGGTGAGCTGCACTGTGTTGGTGCCACAACGCTGGATGAATACCGTCAGTATATTGAAAAAGATGCCGCATTGGAGCGGCGTTTTCAAAAAGTGCTGGTGAATGAGCCGTCGGTAGAAGACACCATCGCCATCTTGCGCGGTTTAAAAGAACGTTACGAGCTGCACCATTCGGTGGATATTACCGACCCGGCCATTGTGGCGGCAGCCAGTTTGTCACATCGGTATATCAGTGACCGCCAGCTGCCGGATAAGGCCATTGACCTGATTGACGAGGCGGCTTCGTCCATTCGCTTGCAGATTGATTCCAAACCTGAAGAGATGGACCGCCTGGAACGGCGCATCATCCAGCTGAAGCTGGAAGAGCAGGCGCTGGCCAAAGAAACCGACGATGCCAGCCACAAACGCCTGGAGACCATCGAGTTAGAGCGTGAGCAGCTGGAGCAAAAATATGCTGCGCTGGACACCATCTGGCGCGAAGAAAAAGAAGCCATGCAGGGTACCCAGACGATTAAATCTGAGTTGGAGCAGGCTAAGCTTGACTTAGAAATCGCCCGGCGCGCCTCGGATCTCAACCGGATGTCAGAATTGCAGTACGGGCGGATCCCTGAGCTGGAGATGAAACTGGAAAAAGCCTCAGACGGCGAAACCAGAGAAACCCAGTTATTAAAAAACCGGGTATCAGATGCCGAAATTGCCGAGGTGTTATCCCGCTGGACCGGGATCCCGGTAGCTAAAATGCTAGAAGGCGAGCGTGAAAAACTGCTGCGTATGGAAGATGCCTTGCATAAACGCGTGGTCGGCCAGTCAGAAGCAGTCAATGCGGTATCCAATGCAATTCGGCGCTCCCGGGCGGGTCTGGCTGATCCTAATCGCCCCATCGGTTCCTTTTTATTCCTTGGCCCTACCGGGGTGGGCAAAACCGAGCTGTGTAAGGCCCTGGCTGGCTTTTTATTTGACACAGAAAGCGCCATGGTGCGCATCGATATGTCTGAGTTTATGGAGAAGCACTCGGTTTCACGGCTGGTGGGTGCGCCTCCTGGGTATGTGGGTTATGAAGAGGGTGGCTATCTGACCGAAGCTGTACGCCGCAAACCCTACTCGGTGATCCTGCTGGATGAAGTGGAAAAAGCCCACCCGGATGTATTTAACATTTTACTTCAGGTGCTTGATGATGGGCGACTCACCGACGGGCAGGGCAGAACGGTAGATTTTAAAAATACTGTAGTGATCATGACCTCCAACCTGGGCTCCCACATCATTCAGGATAAGAGTGGAGAGGATGATTATGCCGAAATGAAAAGCCGCGTGATGCATGAAGTCGGCCAGCATTTTCGGCCAGAATTTATCAACCGGGTGGATGATATTGTGGTGTTTCACCCACTGGGTAAAGATGAAATCAAAGCCATTGCTAAGATTCAATTGGCCGCCTTACGCGCCCGCTTGGCCGACAAGGGCTACAAGCTGGAGTTATCTGGCGCGGCGATGGACAAATTAGCCGATGCTGGCTTCGACCCGGTGTTTGGGGCCCGGCCGCTCAAACGGGCAATCCAGACGCAAATTGAAAACCCGCTGGCCCAGGCATTATTGGCCGGTGATTTGATGCCGGATAGTACTGTTCGGATTGATGAGCGTGACGGTGAAATCGTGATTGATGAGCCGAATAAAACGCGGCATTAGTCATAGCGTTAAAAATGAAAAGGAGGCCTGATGGCCTCCTTTTTTGTTACAGCTGCTGCGCCCAGGTTACCGCTTCAGGCTGCTCTCTGAAGGGGTGTGATAAAGTGTTGTGCTTTTCTAGCCAGGCTTTGGCTTCCGGCTGGCGGGTCAGCTTAGCCAGGGCATAGGCAATATGATATTGCACTGCCGGATCTGAGGCATCCAGGGTGTACGCCTGGCGCAGCAGACTTAACCCAGCCTGGGTGTCATCTTGCAGCGTCAGGATCCAGCCTTTTGTGTCCAAAAATGCTGCTGCACGGGGGTGCCCTGCTAACGCTTCATCTATTAGAGTAAGTGCTTGCTGCGGGCGCTGCCGCGCATAGATATTGGCCAGGTTATTGAGCACATACGGACGCCGCGACAAGCTCGGGGCAGTAAGCAGTTGCTCATATAATCGGCTGGCCAGTTCCGGCTGGCCATCGATAAAGTATAAATCGGCCAGTATATTTAAATGGATAAGCTCTGATTCCTGACTGGTCTGCGCCAGATAGTCCATCAGCTCGGCGCGCCGGGTACCAGTGCGAGCTAATTCAAATGCTTTTAACAAGGGCGCGATAAAGGTGCGCATCTGCTGGTTGGCTTGCAGATAATACTCAAAGGCTTGTTCGGGCTGTTGGCGGGCAGCTGCCAAGTCTCCCCGCACCATAGCCACATCCGCGGTCATACCGGTTTTTTTCTGCAGTGCGTGAATGGTTGCCTCGGCATCATCTAACTGCTGGCGCGCAATATAGAATGAACTGAGCTCCAGATAGGGTAGCGCCTCATCGGGGGTTAGCGTTACCGCGCTTTGGTAAGATTTAAGCGCACCGGCCATATCATTGGCTTGCTGTTGAAAACGCGCCAACGATAAAAGCTTGACTGCATCATCCTGCCACAAGGCATACACCATGTTGAGCTGGGTGATCGCGCCGGGTTGATCATCAAGCGCTGTCAGCAGCGAGGCTTTTTGTAAATGATAATCGGCAGACAAGCGTTCCAGCGCTAATAGTGCATTGACCTCGCTCAGCGCTGCTTTCAAATTACCTTGTTCACGATAAATGCCAATCAGCAGTTGGCGAGACTGTTGGTTATCCTTATCCAGCGTTTTAGCTGTTAGTAAATGCTCGATGGCCGACTCAGTTTGATCAGCGCCCATATAAATTTGCGCCGCCAGAATATGTCCGGCGACATGTTTTTTGTTAAATTTGAGTGCCGCTTCCACCGCCTCAATAGCTGTTGCAAACGCATCTCGATAATACGCAATCCGGGCGTGAGCAACTAAACCTGCCACAGAGTCGGGATGATTGGTTAACAGACTGTCGACCAGTGAAGCGGCACGCTCATACTGGCCAGTGCGGATAAGTAAATCTGCCACTAGCGCCTGATAGTCCGGGTCGCTGGTATCCTGCTGCAGTAATTGTTCAGCCAGCGTCAGTGCCGAGCCAAAATCATTGGTATCACTGTGTAGGCCAATTTTCAGTTGCAAGACATCGGCGCGCGCAGAGCCGGCCAGCGGCCCATTTAGCAGTTGCCAGGCTTCTTCCGGCTTGCCGGTACTCACCAACAATTTTGCTTTAAGCACTGCCAGCGTTTCCTGGCCGGTAAAGTTTTGCTCCAGTGCCGGAAGCAGTTGATCACACTTATAGGCGCGACGGCTGGCAATAAACAAATCACAGGTTAATTGTGCCAGTTGCATATGGCGAACGACCAGTGACTCGTGCTTTTCCAATAACTTAATGGCATCTTTATATGCACTGGTTTTCAACAGGGCATCGGTAAGCATACCCAGTTGTTCGGGGGAAGGATCGCGTTTGGAGATGTAACGTGACAACTCTGTGCGGGCCATGCCGTAGTTTTTGTTCAGATAGGCAACGATACCGGCGATCAGGCTCAACTCAATCTGTTCATTTAACTGCTCATCAGTCAGCAGGCTCAGTCGCTCAGTCAGCTCACGCAGGATTTTGTCAGCTTCCAACTGGTTTTGGGTAAGGGCCAGGATCCGGGCTTTTAATAACTGAATTTGCACATCACCCGGTGTTTGCGCTTCGATTTTGGTAACCAGCGCAGAAGCAGCATCAAACTCACCGTGTTCGGCCAGCGAGCCAGCGTAAGCGCGCATAGTGGCCGGGTTATCCGGCGCGGCATCATAGGCTTGCTGATAAATGGCCAGAGCATCGTGCCCGGTGGCGTCAGCCAGTTTACCCTGAACCAGTAAGGTTGAAGGTGTATCGCCCGCCAGCGCCTGGGCCTGGCTTAACAGGCGCTGAGCATACTGAGTGTCATTCAGGTCGATAGACAAAGTGGCCTGGGCCAGCAGTAAGGCTACGGACTGCGGAAATTGACCAAGCGCGTGCTCATACAGTCGTTGTGCCTGCTGGCGTTTATTTTGCCGGATCAAAGCCGTTCCGGCTACCAGGGTGACTGATTGCTTGGCCTCATCATTTAGCGGATATTGTTTGAGTGCAGCAAACAACTTGTCATACTGACCGGCAAATAAATAAGCACGAGACAATGCCGGCATCACCAGGCTGGCATCGCCACCGGCAGCCAGTACTTCTTCCAACTCCTGGGTGGCTTCCAGTACATAGCCGTCCATCAACAAAATTCGGCCCATCAACAATTTGGCGGGCAGATGCTCTGGATCAGTGTTTAATACATGCTTCAGATTAATGTAGGAATGCTTGATTTCGCCGCTATTAAAAGCAGATAAAGCGGCATCATAGGAATAATCACTCTGCGCCAGGGCAGGGCCTGCAGATACCATCGCGCCGGTTAATACCAGACCGGCAACATAGCCTGTTAGATTTTTTTTCACTGTGTCCTCGCAACAGCAATAATTATTGCAACTAAGTGTACACAAAAAAGCCCCGGCAAGGCCGAGGCTTAGGTATGCAATTTTTGACGTTTTATGCGCGGCGGCGACGAGCAATCAGGCCCAAACCAGCCAGCAGAAGCAATGCAGTTGCCGGGGTAGGAACATCGACATGAGGACGCGATTCTGTAGTGACGGCTAACAACTTAAACGAATCATCTCCAGCTGTCAGTGAATTACCACCAAATACACTATTGTATGCACCAATAAGCCAATATCTGGCTTCACGAACATGAGACGAAAAATCGGTAGCAGACGCATTATTTTTGACATCTTCAACATTGCCAGAGTAAAGCAAAGTACCAGCAGTTCTGGAAGAATCTAATATTGAGCCCCAGCTTGAAACATCTAAGCCGCGCGCAATGCTACTAAAAGCCGCAACGGAAATATCAGAGCCTTTGTTGCTAGAGACATAATTAATATCAATGTTAGTAATAGTCACAGCATCTTTGAAATCGAAAAACAAAAAGTCTGAACTGCCACCATTGTCTACAGTGTGACTATCATTTTTGCCATTTAGAACGCCCTGCCCATTGCCAGACCAAGTCCCTAAACCAGATTTTAACCTTCCGTGATCATCGTATCTTTCCCGAACTTGATGAACACCATGGCTACCACGGTCGGTCCAACCAGTCACTGTTAAAGTATTACCTGTATCAGATCCTCTGAAATAAGCATCACCATAACTATTATCAGAGACTGCCCAACCCGGATTTTGATAATCAAACAGGCTAGAACGTTTATCTAAGCGCCATTCTGTCGTATCTGACGCCTGAACTGCGAATGTGCCTGATGCCAAAACACCAATTATGCCGAGCGTGCTGAAAATCTTTTTCATTGTTATTTTTCCTAGTAACCGACTACCACTTCGCTATATCAAGAATTAGGACAAAAATTATACACTATATAATTCAATAGCTTGTAAATTTTACGGTGTAATATATTCTCATGATGTAAAAATTACTGACATACTTCTTCAGTATAATTTTTTGATTTTTGCACATTATGTAAACTGCTGGCGTATAGAGGCCTATACTCGCGTATCTGCCGGTGATCTCTTGGATTTTACTATCGTGCGCGGGGAGGTTTATGAAATACTATGAACAGAAGCGTATCTTAAGAATGAGGAAATATGGCGCATAGTAAACGCAAAGGTATTTATCTGTTACCTAACTTACTCACTACGGCTGGGTTGTTTTCAGGCTTTTTCGCAGTCGTGTCATCCATGAATGGCCGCTTTGAAGCTGCAGCCATCGCAATCTTTGTGGCGATGATTTTTGATGGTCTCGATGGGCGGGTTGCAAGAATGACCAATACCCAAAGTGATTTTGGCGCTGAATACGATTCAATGGCCGATATGGTGTCATTTGGTATGGCGCCGGCTTTAGTTGCCTATAACTGGGGCCTAACTGAACTGGGTAAGCTGGGTTGGCTGGCCGCCTTTATCTATGTAGCCGGTGCGGCGTTACGTCTGGCCCGGTTCAATACGCAGGTAGGCATCGCAGATAAACGTTTTTTCCAGGGGCTGGCCAGCCCGTCTGCTGCTGCGCTGGTATCTGGCTTAGTATGGGTCGGTGTTGAGTATGGTGCCAATGGTGATGACTATGGCTTTATCGTCGCACTGATTACCTCTGCCGCTGGCTTGTTGATGGTAAGCAACTTTAAGTACAACTCCTTTAAAGAAGTGAACTGGCACGGCAAAGTCCCCTTTGTGGCCATTCTTATTATACTGATGGTGTTCGTCATCGTAGCCACCGAACCGGCTTTAGTATTGTTCCTGGTATTTGCCTTGTATGCGCTGGCCGGGCCAATCAATACCTTCCGCACAGTAGAAAAGGTGACGCTGGATGATGTGGTTGGCGATCATGAAGAAGCCGATGCAGACTTTAGTGAAGAGGAAAAACCCCAGCAAAAGGCAGCTGAAAAAGACGAATAAATGGCTTTTTGAGTAAAATTTAAACATAGTGAATAAAAAGCGACCATCCGGTCGCTTTTTTTATATTTATTGCTAAATAATACTTGCGTAATTCTGCCGGATTTGTAGAATGCGCACCTCTTCAACGAGACAGCCAAAAACAAGGCCAAATGTTGAAGGTTGTTATCCTGCTGCAGAGCACGGATGGCAAGGTTTTCAAGCGACACGCTTTGAGAAAAAGATTTCAAAAAAGTGTTGACGCCGAAAACCGAATCGCGTAGAATGCGCATCCCGCTTCGGGGAGTAAACGAAGCAAGCGACAAGGCCAGTTGGTCAGTCGCACTGTTCTTTAACAATGTATAACAAGACAATCTGTGTGGGCACTCGTTAAGAGTGTCAACCGACGATTCATAGATATATTCGATTTTTAATTGAAGAGTTTG
>NZ_JBUZOV010000008.1:0-111751 GCF_055326825.1 Alteromonas sp. WD8-37 | reverse complement strand
ATTAAAAATCGAATATATCTATGAATCGTCGGTTGACACTCTTAACGAGTGCCCACACAGATTGTCTTGTTATACATTGTTAAAGAACAGTGCGACTGACCAACTGGCCTTGCCGCTTGCTTCGTTTACTCCCCGAAGCGGGATGCGCATTCTACGCGATTCGGCTTTCGTGTCAACAACTTTTTTCAAACTAATTTGAAAGGCTGTTTTGAAAACCGCTTACTCAGGTCGCTATCGCTGTTGGAGCAAGCCCTTCAAGGTTGTTGCCGTTTGGCCTGTCCCGTCGAAGTGGTGCGCATTCTAGCGATAAATAAGGGAACGTCAACAGATATAAGTAATAAAATTGCAAAAAAGCAATCTTCGGGTTAGTTTGTAATCAGATCTGCCAAAAAAGCATCAATTTGAACTTTTTGGTAATGGTCTCGTTCTATAATAATAGTAACCTAAACAAAAATTCATGTTCTACGGGCAAGAGGTTCAGGTTTATGCGTACGCTGAGTTTTATCACAATGCTGGCACTTTCTAGCAGTTCGGTTATGGCAACTGAATTCGTCAAACCTGATCCAACTGTGCTTGATCCTTACCAGGTAAAGTTTTTAAAACGCCAGGTGGACCAAAATATGTCAGTCGGCCGGGCCATTCGCTCCATCGCCAGTCATTATCCGCAGGATGTGGTCTCCATAGTGGATGTCGCGTTGGAAACCTATCCGGATAAATACCGCGAAATTATCTACGCCGCCATCTCGGCGCAGCCTGCTTCGACTCAGGAAATTGTGGCACTGGCAATCAAAAAAGATGTTAGTTCGTGCCCGGCTATAGTGAAGCTGGCGATAAAAGCTGAACCCAGCTATGTCGACTTTGTGGTTCAGGCCGCAGCCAATGCAACCCCCGATGAGCTGGATGAAATTGTGCGGGTTGCGGTAATGACCGAACCAAATTCTGCTGATGCAATTGTTCAAACTCTCTCGCGCGAACATCCCAATAAGCTGGTCGAGATTATGACTACAGCGTTGGAGACCGTACCTTATGTCGGCGAGTACGTGGTGGATTCCTTACTGGCGATTTTTCCTTCCCAAGCGGAAGATGTGGTTAGCACAGCCATCGAAAAAACCTCCGCGCAGCGTGAACAGGTCTTACGCATATTAGAAACAGCGCAGGATGCCGGTGTGGACGACATGAAAATCCGTGAATATGGTTTACAAGCCGGGTTCTCTGATGAAGAACTAGCTGGCGTATTAAACGATAAATAAGTACCGATATGCACCTTACTACTAAGGTGCATAATCATCCCTCACATTATTACGCCGCGATAATCGGCGCGCCAATATCATTATCCTCTTCATTGTAATAATACGCTTGCGTCAGCACATGCTGCAGCGCCTTCGCGACAGCCTGGTTTATCGGTAAGCGCTCACTGCCTAGTTGATAATCTAATTGGCTCAATCGCGACTGCCCTTCGGCCAACATCGGTGGGCGATGTTGGCTTGCTAGTATTACTGCTTCGGCATAGCGCTGTGGCATGGCAGATTTTAGCTGCCCACAGACCGATAAAGTCGCCGCACCATTTTTGGTGGTATACCCACCTACGCCAAACATCCGGCAGACACCAGGCCGGAACGGGTAAACTGTGCAGCGACCCCGATTCCCGTCCAGAGAAAAACGCTGGAAAAACTGGCAGGCAAAACCTGACTCCTTAGGAAGGCTTTCTACCACTTCTTCTGCCCTCCCCTGATCAAATAGATGCAATGCCAGGGGCAGCATCTCTAAGACCGTGACTTCAATATCGGGTTTATTACAGCACGCACCACATTGCGGTGGGCAAGGTAACTGCCGGTCTTGTTGGTACTTTGAATATTCAGCTGAAAGCGCATCAAAAACAGCCAGCACCTGGCCTGATAACTCACGCAACCTTTGCATGATGTCTCCACAAAAGCATGACTAAACGAAAAAGCTATCTTCTTATCTGCCGGAAGGGGCGCCAGGAACATGCGCAGGCAGAAATTGAATCGCGCGTATTATTGAGATTTTTTGTCGTCTGGCAAGTGTTTAATGCCTGACCAGGAAAAATAAAAAGCCACCTGGGAATGGTGGCTTGAGTTTAGTATTCGTCTTTGCCCTTTATGGCAAAATTCTCGCGCCGTAGAGTAAGGTTTGGGTTATAAGCCGGATCATGACTGATATATTTTTGCCAGGTTGTTTGCAGATATGTGAGTTCGCGATTAAAACGTGCTGCTTTTTCCTCGCTGACATCTAAGCCGCGAGATACTGACTCGTGGTGATATAGTTCCGCTTCGGCGCAGTACAAGTTGCGCACTCCGGTTTCTAATACGCGCAAACAAAAATCGACATCATTGAATGCCACATGCAAATCCTGCTCATTCAGCCCGCCTACTTTTTCGTATAGCGATTTTTTTATCAGCAAGCAGGCAGCGGTAACCGCGCTATAATTCTGGGTAGCCACCAACCGATTCATATACCCTGGGTGGTAGCGGGGAAAGTACTTATGTGCATGACCGGCACCGCCACCATACCCCATAACCACGCCCGCATGCTGAATACGGCCGTCGGTATACAATAACTTGGCTCCGACACAGCCAATATCGTGTCGCATTGCATGGCCAGCCATGTGCTCTAACCACTGCGGCGTGATAATTTCAATGTCATTATTGACCAGGCCGACCACTTGACCGCTAGCGTGTTTGACAGCAAAATTGTTGATGGCCGAATAATTAAAAGGATACGGGTATTTCAGTAAACGAATTTTAGGATGCTTGGCCAACTCATCAAAGTAAGCCAGACAGGCTGGATCATCAGAGTTGTTGTCCACCAAAAGAATTTCGTAATTTTGGTAGGTGGTCTTTTCCAGAATAGAGGTGACACATGCACGCACCAACTCCTGCCCATTGTAAGTAGGAATAATCAGCGACACCTTGGGTGAGTCCACCAAGGGCCATAAAGCCTGAACCGTATTTGTTTTGGCATTGACTACTGGAGCAGCCTGCGTTGCCAGTTTGTCAGCAATCGCTTGTAGCGGTGTAACCAACTTTGCAGCCGAGCTTCTTGCCAACACAGACACCGCAATATGCTGCGGCACAATTTTGCTTTCCAACGCGATTGCAGCAAACCATACCGCCAGATCATAATCACACGCTTCGAGCGAACATTGCGCTAATGTCTGTTGGGGACTGGGTAACCAGATAGCGGTATGAACGTATCCTGTAGATAACTGAAAATCCGGGTTCCAGTCGGGTAACAACTGCGCGTTTGCCGGCTTGCCTTTTTTGTCCAGATAATGCCAGTCAAAATAGCAGACAGCTGACTCTGAGGTGTAATGCTCACTGCTCAACACGCGGCACAGTGTGCTCATATCAATTTTGTCGCCTGCCTGCATAGCAAGTAGGGGAAATTCGGCAAGCTCGTACAAAGTTTCATACGACAACAGTTGCCATTGTGCATCGTCGTCGCTGGCCATTTTTTGCAGTACCTCAGGAGCGAGGAAAATGTTTGCCACCTGGTTTTGGTACGGCAATAACGTATCCAGGCTTTCGCGGACATCTTTTGTATTTGCCCCTGTGATCAAAACATTACATCGGATTGGCTCAGGGTTGACGTCAGCCAGCAAGCGCTGTTGTTGAGCGAGGCAATGTTTGTACATCGCTTGTAGCTTTTTGGCACTTGGGAATCCGTAAAACAAACCGGAGCGTTGTAAGGAGCGGCTATAAAACTCTGTCAGGCGAGGATTACGCTTTAGATTTTTTTTCACGGCCGGAGGCAATAAGCCTACCGCCCCTTTCACTGTTAGCATCGCCAGTTTTTTCATTTTCCCACTTTACTCCATACCACAAAAAAGCCGCCTTGCGGCGGCTGTGAATAATAGCACGATAAAACGGAAAGCTTTAGCTTCCGGTACCTAATCGTTCACCTTGGTAGCTGCCATCCTGCACTGCTTTCCACCAGGCTTCATTGGCAAGATACCATTCAATGGTTTTGCGGATCCCAGATTCAAATGTTTCCTGTGGTGTCCAACCCAGTTCACGCTCAATTTTCGACGCATCGATAGCGTAGCGCATATCATGACCGGGGCGATCCTGCACGAAAGTGATTTGCTCTGCATAGCGACTGTCTTTTGGCTTGATCTCATCCAACAGCTCACAAATGGTTTCTACCACTTCCAGATTTTGTTTTTCGTTGTGTCCGCCGATGTTATAGGTTTCGCCAATTTCACCACGTAATGCTACCAGCACCAGCGCACGCGCATGATCTTCCACATACAGCCAGTCACGGATCTGATTGCCTTTGCCATACACAGGCAGCGGCTTACCGGCCAGGGCATTAAGAATGACCAGCGGAATCAATTTCTCAGGAAAATGGTAGGGCCCGTAGTTGTTAGAACAGTTAGTAACCAGCGTAGGCAGACCGTAGGTGCGCAGCCAGGCCCGGACCAGTTGATCTGATGATGCTTTAGATGCCGAATAAGGCGAACTGGGCGCATAAGGTGTGGTCTCGGTAAACATGGGCAACTCGGTACCCGGTTCTACCTCATCCGGATGAGGCAGATCCCCATACACTTCATCAGTAGAGATATGGTGGAACTTGAAGCCCTCGCGCTTTTCGCCTTGCAAAGACGACCAGTACGCCCGCGCCTGCTCCAACAACGTATAGGTGCCTACCACATTGGTTTGGATAAACTCACCGGGGCCATCGATAGAACGGTCCACATGCGATTCGGCCGCCAGGTGCATTACGATATCAGGCTGATGCTCGTTAAAGACTGCACGCAATGCATCGGCATCGCAAATATCTACCTGTTCAAATGAGTAGCGTTGATCATCACTGACCGGCTCTAGTGATTCCAGGTTTCCGGCGTAAGTCAGCTTATCAAGGTTTATCACCCTATGCTCGGTATCCCGAATGATGTGGCGGACGACTGCCGAGCCGATGAAACCGGCACCGCCGGTGACTAATATTGTTTTTTGCATCTTAATTCTCTGATTCAACAAGCTGGTCCATCATACTGGCTAACTGTGCGCGCCAATGTGCTGGCTGCAATTCGGCAAACGCTTCACGCGTCGTCGTTTTATCCAGCACGCTGTAGTGCGGGCGCTTGGCCGGTGTGGGGTAATGCGACGACGGGATCGGCAGAATAGGAATTGCCTGAGATAATAATCCCTTATCGATAGCAAGGTCCTGAATGGCTTGGGCAAAATCGTACCAACTGGCTACGCCCTCATCTGTCCAATGATATACACCTTTGACCTGTTGCTGCACCGCAAAGTAACAGGCTTGTGCCAGTCCCCTGGCCCAGGTGGGGGTACCAATCTGATCATCAATCACCCCAAGCTGCGGCTTACTGGCCATCAGCTTAAGCATGGTTTTTACAAAATTATTGCCGTGGCTGGAATACACCCACGCGGTGCGTAACAAGCAGGACTGGTCAGGTAATAACTCTAATAATGCCTGTTCTCCCTGCGCCTTCGACTTACCATAGACGCCCTGCGGTTCAATGGTATCGTCTGGCGTGTAAGGCACACCTTTATGGCCGTTGAACACATAATCTGTAGACACATGAACCAGAAACACTTGCTGGGCTTTACAATAGGTAGCCAGATTTTGCACACCGGTTGCATTTACAGCAAATGCGGCATCCGGCTCGCTTTCGGCCTTATCCACTGCTGTGTATGCCGCGGCATTAATGATCGCATCCGGGTGATAGGGTTGCAGTGTGTCAGCCAGCGCGTCTGCCTGAGTGATGTCTATATCATCGCGGCCCAGAAACACTGCGGAAGCAGGTAATAGATGCTGCAACTCAGTGGCGAGCTGGCCAGATTTTCCAATAACAACAATCTTCATCGGACAGCCTTAAAATGTTGGAGCATTTTCAAAACTAACACCGTCCACATCTTTGGCTGATAGCGACGGTGCCTCACCGTTGACCAGCGGCCATGGGATATCCAGGGTTGGGTCGTCATAGCGTACTGAAACTTCTGATTGCGGGTGATAATAATCCGTGCATTTATACACAAATTCAGCCGATTCGCTGGTTACATAAAAACCGTGGGCAAAGCCAGCTGGTACCCATAACTGACGATGATTGGTAGCTGATAGCAACACACCTACCCATTTGCCATAGGTCGGTGATGCTTTACGCATATCAACAGCAACATCGTACACTTCGCCGCTCACCACGCGCACCAGTTTGCCTTGCGTTTGTTCCAGCTGATAATGCAGCCCGCGCAAGATCCCCTGGCGCGATTTAGAATGGTTATCCTGAACAAACTCAACATCGGCGCAGTGTTCTTTGAACCAGTCGGTGCGAAAGGTTTCAAGAAAAAAACCACGTTCGTCGCCAAACACTTTAGGTTCGATAATTTTGACATCAGGGATGTGGGTGGTAACTACCTGCATACTTCTCTCTGAATTCTGATTAGTTTACTTCACGCGGTCGTGGATGACTTTAAGTAGATAATCGCCATAGCCACTTTTCTTTAATGGCGCGGCTAACTCTTCAAGTTGCTGGGCGTTGATATAGCCCATCCGAAATGCTACTTCTTCCGGGCAGCATACTTTCAGACCCTGGCGCTTTTCTATGGCGGCGACAAAATTGGCTGCATCCAGCAAGCTATCTAAAGTACCAGTATCCAGCCAGGCCGATCCGCGGCCCATCAGCTCCACTTTTAACGACCCATCCTGCAGATACAAGTTGTTCAAATCGGTGATTTCTAGCTCGCCACGCGCAGAAGGTTTTACTTCTTTGGCAAAATCCACCACGCGGTTGTCGTAATAGTACAACCCTGTCACCGCGTAATTGGATTTCGGCTTGGCTGGCTTTTCTTCGATAGACAATGCATTCCAGTCATTATCAAAATCCACAACACCATACCGCTCAGGGTCGTTAACATGGTAACCAAACACGGTAGCACCGTGTTCTTGGCGGAAGGCATTTTGCAGCGACAGTTTTAAATCGTGGCCGTAGTAAATGTTATCACCCAACACCAGCGTACAACTGTCGTTACCAATAAACTCTTCGCCAATAAGAAAGGCCTGTGCCAAACCATCCGGGCTTTTTTGCACGGCATACTGGATGTTTAGACCTAATGATGCGCCATCGCCGATAAGCTCGACAAACCGGCCCTGCTCTTCTGGTGTGGTGATAATCAAAATATCACGAATACCCGACATCATCAGAGTGGTTAGCGGGTAAAAGATCATAGGTTTGTCGTACACCGGCATTAACTGTTTGCTGACTACTTTGGTTAACGGATGTAGACGGGTGCCGGATCCGCCGGCCAAAATTATTCCTTTTCTCATATTGCTACTTGCCCTGATTACTTACTTGGATGAGCCAAAAATACTTCAATTTGCACTCTGGATCTTGAAAAATGCGCTAAGGATAGCAAAAAAATGGCAGAGTGTCGTTTGAACAAATAATTGGCCATATAAGGCTGGTAGACATGGCGACCCGGTCAAAACATAAAGTGCCTTAGCATGCATCGATACTTTAACGAAAGAAACCAATCGAACTAAGAAGTTTATCGTACCTGGTAAGAGCGCTGCGAAAAGCGGCTAAATCTGAAACCTCCCTCTCCTGCTCACTCATTATCTTGCATAATTTGCAATAAAACGTTTTTTGATAATTGCGAAGGTACTCACCCCAGTTTTTCAAAAATTCAGAGGTTAGTGCCTGTTTTCGATACTCCAGTAGCTGCTGATTGGCTATCTCATCTACTAAAACTGAAGCATTATCAATTCTATAGCTTTTATCAAATCTGGTCACTGCCTGGATTGCTTGTTTGGTGTATCGTTGACTGAGCTCTGGAGGTAATAAGCTATATTCAGTCGTACCAGTTTGTTCCGCCTGCAAGATCTCATCAATCTCAGACTGAAGAGCACTTAAATCAAATTGATTCAACCACCGTTTAAATTCAAGGCACTCAAAAGTGTAAGAAGGATTGATATTAAATGACGCGACTCTGCGTTTAAGATTGAGACAACCCACAAAGTCTTGAACCACATTGAAGGATGGTGACTCGAGGTAAGCTCGAGCATTAATTTTGCTTACAGGCTGGCCGCTTAGCAGATCGGCTAGCTTATCTAATGTAGTGGTGTGCAGATTACGACCAAAGGTAAGCGGTTTAGTTTGGCCGTGACGTTTAACCGTTTGATTGTAAGCAGATTCAAACTGGGCCAGTGGCGAACGAATATAGGCAATAACCTCAATCTGCTCAGAGAAACCAACAAAGCGAGAGATAATTGCAGCACCGTGATACAAAAAGTATTCAGAACTTAACAGTAAGGTATGGCAATTTGAGTCCGCAAAATTTTGTTGAACCCGATTCAGCCCACCCTGATCAACAGTTTTTTTCCCCTCAATGTTGAGCTGGATTAGCTGCTCCGCATGGCCAGAGCTGATATGGTTGGAGGCAAGCGCATGGGGTGGGTAGTATATTCCCTGCTGTGCAAGCCACGGTTGATTTTCCGTACACCATTTTTGGATAGCAGAAGTACCCGTTTTAGGCGGCCCTACGTGTAAAATAAGCTTTTTGTTCATGCGGACAATACTTTAAATCTAGAAATACAAAAACTTGAACTGTTGTTTTGCTTTAGACCAGTCGAATGTCCACAGAGGATCAGGATACCGCCAATTAGGGCCATAGTTTAATTGCAGTAAAGGTTCAGGATTTGCGGGTAGCTTTAAGTTGTGCCCATGAAAACTCGTATCCTGCAGGGGAAGCACATCGGTTTTACTGACCGAGCCAATTGGGTTCATGAAGCATTCATCTTGTTGCACATAGCCGGTAAATAAATCAATAGCCTGCCCCCCTGGGGTTGTACACCAATAGTGGGCGATACCAGAGGGAGCCACCCTGCACCCCTCTTCTCTTAACGCACGAGCCAATGCCTCACGCTCCTCCAAAATTCCCTGCTCTGTTGTTTCGTTGCTTATATAACAAATATCCACGTCATCATCGTGTGGTATGAGCTTGCCATCACGCACCACGCCCAGCAGAGTTCCTGACGATATAAATGCTGCAATACCCAACTTATTGTTAAATACTGACAACAACCAACTAAGCTCTTTTATCACTTTATCTTTAGCTGCATCACTGCGCATATTGAATGTTTGGCTTAAGCCATGAGGGCCCAGGGCCAGCTCTTTCGGCGCAAGCAGTTCGTTAACCTCCTGCTGAAATGCCAGTGCTGCACTGACATCGCCTGACTTTTTCAGCTTGTTGATATAAGCCGTGGCAGGCTCCGCATCAAGTACAGCCACGTGTAGCAATGCATTTACGCGTTCAGTCAGCCTTCTGCTATCAAAGGTTTTAAGGGATTTCCAGTTATCGTGAACCAGGGCCCAGTCACGTAAGTTCTGAGAACACTCAATACGCAAGCTCAAAGCTCGGGTATAAAACTGGTCCTCTCTATTGTATACAACGACTTTATCTAGATTGCGGATAGTACCCAAATCGATAACCAACCACGGATTCTTTTCACGCTTGGTATGAAAACCACTTCCACCACTTTTTTTCCCGATCAGTGCGCCTTCGCCGTTGTATTTGCTATCATCGTTGTAGCAAGAACTGATAATGGTTTTTTTATTTGGCGCGATATTGCGCCCATCTTTGTTAAAAATTTCAATCGTATCAAGATGAAAAGACGAAGTGACCTGCAAGCTCAAGCGAACAAACCGTGCTTTGCGGCCAATTTTTTCTACTACAAGCGGCTGATTAGATTTTGCACCTTTAAATTCGTGAATGGGGTTTGCATCTAACCACGTTACTATGTCCTGAATAGTTGCCGTCGGCTGTGATTTTGCCGGAAACAAGGTACGACGAATTTTTCCTGTTGCGCGTCTTACAAAAGAATGCATAAATTACAACTCATACGTTGGATCTGGGGTTACCCAGCCTTGACCATAGCGGTCTTTTAGAAAGCCTTCTATATTGCCAGGCGCATTAAAGGTGTAACCTTTGAATTTGAGTTCTGATAAAGGTTCCAGTAACTTCCGATCTACCTCTCTAACTTCGTATCCTTGCATGTGCGTCCAGACCTGATCAGCTTTACCTGGCACTCGGTAAATAAAAAACAAATCCATATCAAAATCTTCAAAATAACAATGCAAGTTTAGGCTTTTCGGAGTTGGTGGGCGGCATTGTAGGCCATTTTCAACGAATGTTTTAGCCCATTCTTCAGTGGCCTGCCGATAGGTGCTACCTTCGGGCAGATCCACTATTACCGCTAAATCTATATCATCATCATGTGGCAAGAAGTCACCATCGCGATAAATGCCCAGCAGCGTTCCGTAGCAAGGGAATGCGTCAAGCGAATATTCTGTTTTCAGGAAGTCAGCAAACGCTGCCATTCGGTTGGCCAGAAATGCCGAATCTATTTCACTAAATGGTATTGTCAGCCCATGGCGGGTGTAGGTTACCGCAGGGATGTAAGTAGCGCTATGCGCGCCTTCTTTTACTCCCTCGTAAAAGTCGGGAAGCAAATTTCGGTTTGATTTCAACAGGGGTTTTGCAGTTCGTGCCTGACTCATCCGGTATGTTGCCAAAAGATGTGCCAAGTGACGAGTGAAGCTAGCAGACCAGGTAGTTCCGATAAGCCATTCGTGCAAAGTGATGAGGCCGACACGGGCTTGTAAGTTATCTAAAGTTGTTTCAGCGATATGCCATTGGCCCATAGCATCCTGGTATTCAACGAGCCGCTGTACAAACACATCTTTGCTATAAAAATCATCACAATAAATTTTGACGACTGACGAGGAAGACGTTTCAAGTAACGGCAAACTAAAGCAATGGGCATGTTGCAGCGTCCATATATTAGATTTTAACTCGATTAAAGACTCTGTAGGCCTCACAGTCTGTTCGTTTAAGCACGATATTTGCCCCTTTACAGACACTTTCAGCTGAACTGCTCGTTTTAACTTACGCCTAAATCCAGTTATACGAAGCGCTTTTGTTTGAGCCGGAACAGTGATTTCTAACGCTGACTCTAATGAGTCAGGCAGATCGGGCGTAGGTTGACGAGCGGCGAAATGAGCTTTTTCTATTAAAGAAAGTAATTCCTCTTTATCCCGCTTATAATCAATTTGCGGGGCAAAAATAAAAGACTCAGCTGCTTTTTTTAGCGCCAAACCATCAGTGCAGCCAGACAAGTGGGCTACATAATTCAGAGTACTTTCCAATAAAGGCGCGGCGTGATTTTGAAACTGCTCCCAGGCTAATTGTGATGAAGCCCGAGAAAACTGCTTTACTTTTTTGTTCTGTGAATTGAACACTGTGATAAGCAAATTGCGCTCTCGTTTACCGTGGATATCTTTTCGGTTATACAATTCAATGTAAGCAAGTTCGACAGGCTCGGCGAAGGTTACCTCCCACCAAGGTTTGATTTCTCGTTTCGAATGTACAGATACGGTATTACCTTCTGAGCCCTGCATCGCGGCCGCCGGATCAGGAAGTACCTCTGCAACAGAACTCATTGCACATTGGTAATCGCCAGTATATTTCGCAAAACTACCATCTTGCTGCTTTACCCAGAAGGAAATGTAGTTAAAGTTGATGACTTCAGGCTTTTCGTCAATCAGAGAAAGACGTATACGTGACACCGTTGCGTTAACGAAGAAGCGATAAGGTGCTACGTTACGAAAATAACCGTAAACAAAGCCAGGTAGGCGTTGAATAATACGTTTACCAGAAGCAAACCGGGTATCTTCTACCTTAGTGCTTAATTCTGTGCTGGCAACACTTACCTCTTTTTTTAACGACATAGCATGCCGCTTCATCTTCTTCACTATTCGCCGTGCGATTCCCACTTATCGTCCTCCTTAATTAGGAGGACGAATGCTACCTGATTGTCATCAAAATGTCACAATGCTTATTGTTGGGAATATAATTTCAAATGCTGTGCTACGCATTCAGATATAGACACAGTCGGAATGATATTTTCAGAGCATTGCCTGGATATATCTGTTTTTAGGCAATGCTCTATGGTATCAGCCAAATCGGTTGCGCTTCCTACCCGAAACTGCAACCCATTCACCTGATGCTGCACCTTTTCCCTCATGCCACCGATGTTACTGACTATCAAAGGAACACCTGCATTAAAAGCTTCCTGTATAACCATGGGAGAGTTTTCCCACCATACAGAAGGCACGATGGCCCAATCGGCACCGGCCAATAAATCTGGCATTTCATGGCTCTCATACGCGCCATGAAAGCTGACCAAATGACGTACTTTTTTAAGCAGCTTTTTCACTTGCTTCTGATAGGAAGAATCCTGCTTATCTAAATTAGCACCGTAAATATCAACTGAAATCTGCTTCGCAACGCTATCTGGCAAAAGGTCTAATGCTTTTAACAACACATCGATACCTTTATACGGATTGATCTGACCAAAAAAAGCAAGATGCTTTCGCCCAGAACTTTGCTTAGTACTTTCTACTTTCGGCGTTTCAGGTTGCCCGTTCTCGATAACTGATATCTGATTGTCATGCAGTCCCCACTCTACATACCGCTGCTTGAGAAAATATGATGGTGACACGAAATGATCAACATTCTTAAACAGTGCTTTCAAGTACTTCTCTCGGAAGAAAAAATCCCCCGGCTGCTTTTCAGGAAAGCAGCCGTGACAGTCGCGCGGGCTCGCCTTGTAACAAAGCTTGCCATCAGTTTTCACCATCAACCCTTTGTTATGGCAAATCGCCAGGTACTCGTGGAGAGTTAAAACAACTTTTGCGTTAGGTAAGCTTTGTTTTATTTCCTGAAGAATCTCTATACCAAACAAAAAATAATGATGAAGATGAACAACGTCAGGCTGGATTAACTTTATAAGATCCCTAAATTCCTGCCAAATATGACGGGTTTTAAGATTTGAGAAGAGAAAGCCGTCATCCATTGTGGTATGAAATAGAATTTCACGGCTAGTATTGCGTGTAGAAAATGCGGCTCCACCATGGGGCGTTTGTGCAGTTCGAGCAAGGAAAAACACATCCTGTCCACTCCGCTCCATTTCCTGATACATGTTATACGCTGCGACTTCTGCTCCCCCTTTGTTAATTTCAGGGTGACCGTGAGACATTAAAAGAATTCGCTGATTATGCATGAGTTCCCGCCATTTTTTCTATCAGGCTGCGCCATTTAGTCATCTGATAAATACCATTTGTCAGCGTAAGTTTAAATTTCCACGTACCATTATCTACAAGATCCTGAGAAAGTCTTTCCAAATGATAAAGCTGCGTATTTGAGCAATAAATACGATAACCAGCATCAATCACTTTCAAACATAAATCCGAATCTTCAAAATCCCCGAGAACATACATAGGATCGAGACCATCGAGTTCGCGAAATAAACTGGTTTTCATCATCATACAGGCCCCAGTTACAATCTGAGCATCGTATACATCGTCAAGGCGAAGCAAATCAATCGGCATCCCTTTGTATGGATGATGATTCATATAGATTCCGGGATAATGGGAATCAGCACGAAATGACATTCCAGCATGCTGTACGGTTTCGTCTTCATAAATCAGCGTAGCACCTAAGATACCGCAGTCTTCGTTTTGCTTGAAGCGTGATAGCAATTCACCAAGCCAGCCATTTTCTTTTGGTAGAATATCAGAGTTAAGCAAAAGCAGATGGTCAGAGTTAGCGAACTCTGCACCCAAATTGTTGGCTCCGGCAAAGCCGCGATTCTGTTCTGATAACACCAGCTTAAACGGGAATTGAAATATTTCATGCACACCAAACGCGGTAATTTCAACTTCTCTGGCTAGCCGTGGGTCATCCAACACATATATTACCTCAGCATCTTGCATCTCTGGATCGTTCGAAAATGCGGCTATTTGATGCTGCATAAAATCATAACGGCCATATAAGGGGATAACGATACTGGCGACAGGCTGAGTTGGCACGACGCCAAAAACATGAAAAGAAGCATCACTAAATGAGCCGATACGTTCCCGCCAGATTTTGTGCACCTCTTTAAGTACATCCTTCTCAATGGCTTTAGCAAAATCTGCCTGCCCTGGATCGATCCCACTAACCAGATTTTTAATCTTTTGTACTTCTGGGTCCAATTTGACAACCGAAACAATACCCATATCGGAGGACTTGGCTAACTCAAAACCCTGAGCTCTTAAGAACTTTGTGCAAACAGACCTATCTTCAGGTATATGATGAAGCAACTCAGCCGGGCTTGATAATGGAGAAGGCTTTAGTTTACTTAACCTGCGCTGCTTGCCCATAAAGGTCAGGTTCACTGTTTCCCAGTCAATACCGGTGATATTGTCGAATACTGCCAAGAACCCAGAGCATTGCTGGCTACTGACACTAAATCGGTTTGTAACATCGCTGCGCGGAAAAAACTGAATGAGCGCTTGTTGCTGGTTTAAGTTTAAGGGATGACCGGTAACTGGCTGTGTTCGATGTAGTACCCAGCCGCTGATGACAGCCTTGTTGCCCTGAACAACCATAAAGTCTGCAGAGAGGATAAGGTCATCTGCAAGTCTTCGTTTCAAGCCTGGAAGATATCTGCTGATAAATTTTTTTAATAACGCCTTCATGTTCAGAGCTTACTCACCAATTCAGATAAATGAGAAGCTACATTCTTAACTTCATCAATTTTATCCTGGTCTATCTTACGCAAGACTGTTTTAAGTTCGGTGGTCGAAACATTTTGGGTGCGCGGTAAATATAAGACGTTTACGATATCCTCAAGGTCGTCAAACTTACCGGCCCAGTCATCACCGATAGCAAAAATATCAGCTTTTTCACGGATAATATCTTTACGCTTTTGCTCCCAGCTATCTTCCGGGAACACATCATGAACATATTGGCAAGCCATCAATATTTCGTAGCGATCAGCATATGGTATGATAACTTCCTTGCCCTTAACTTTATTAAACTCATCAGTTGATAGGCCTACGATAAGTTTGTTGCCGAGTTTGCTAAGTCGTCGAAGGAGCCTAACGTGTCCCACGTGAAACAAATCAAACGTTCCGTACGTTACTACGGTTACCATTTTTATCGCTACTCCTTTTCCTTAACATGTTAATAAATGAGCTTCTATGTTTTACCCGCATGTTGAAGCTAGCTTCAACACGAAATCTCAAATGGATCTTAAAAATTAATAAAAATGACCCAGATAAGGTTTCTAACTTGCAAAATAATTATTCACTTCTTCAATTATTCTATAGACATCGTTTTTAGACATATACGGACTAATGGGTAAACTTAGTATTTCATTATGAATTGTTTCAGTCGTAGGGTAAACATCAGAAAACAAATTCAAATAAGCTAGTTGCTTATGTGGAGCAATAGGATAATGGATTAGTGTCGAAATTCCCTTGTTCTTTAGGTGGACCTGTAGTTTATCTCTATCTGCGGTACGTACAACGAACAAATGCCAAACATGATTTTCAATATCTAACACATCACCATAATTACCACTTAGCGGAAGTATAAGGGAATTACTATTAAGACCTGACATGAATAACTTTGCTATTTCACGTCGTGCTCTGATTTCTTTATCTAAGTATCTCAGCTTTACTCTTAAAAAGGCTGCCTGCATTTCATCGAGTCTACTATTGACACCTTTATAAATATTTTCATACTTTTTGTGGCTGCCATAATTACCAAGAGCCCTGATAACTGAAATCAACTCACTATCATTACTGGTGACTGCCCCAGCATCACCCAACGCACCTAAATTTTTACCCGGGTAAAAGCTAAAACCGGCTGCATGCCCAAAACTGCCAGCTTTGCGACCATTAAAGCTCGCTCCATGGGCTTGGGCCGCATCTTCAATAACAAGCAATTCATTTTGGTTTGCAAAAGCAAGTATATCATCCATCGGTGCAAGCATTCCGTACAAATGTACGGCCAAAATAGCTTTAGTCTTAGAAGTTAATACACTGTTCAGTGAATTTAAAGAAATATTATAAGTGTCGATATCGGGCTCAACCAAAATAGGTTTCAAACGATTTTCGGTTATTGCAAGTATACTCGCGATATAAGTATTTGCTGGCACAATAACTTCATCACCATCCTCTAATTTCCCCAATTCCTTCCAAGCCCTAAAGATAAGGATGAGGGCATCTAATCCATTAGCTACGCCAACGCAATGATCAGACCCGCAGTAGCTTGAAAATTCAAGCTCGAAATTTTCACAATTTTCACCTTGAATATACCAACCAGAGTCAATCACATCTGTAGCAGCTTTAATTAAATCATCTCTGTACTGCTGATTAATATCTTTTAAATCCAAAAACGGTATCATTTTTTTCTCTCAACAATTGTATTTTCACAGGAATCATAAACATTCCCGCACCTAGCGCATTTCAAAGCTATAAGTTTGCTACCACAGCGACAAACCCAGCCATGTTGCTTAGCAGGATTACCATAAACAAGAGCGTGTGGTTTGATGTCTTTAGTTATTACAGCACCTGCTCCAACCATAGCGAAACTACCTATAGTCACACCACATAAAATTGTTGCATTAGCTCCAATAGAAGCGTGGTCATTTAGAAATGTAGTTAAGAAACATTCTGGTCTTTGCTTTGACCTAGGTAAGAAGTCGTTAGTAAAAGTAACGTTGGGACCGATAAATACATTATTGCCTACACGTAAACCGTCCCAAAGCTGTACGCCAGATTTGACAGTCACATTATCACCGATGATAACATCGTTTTCTATAAAGGTCAGTGCGTTAATATTACATCCTTTACCGATTACAGCTCTTTGCAAGATAACGGAAAACTGCCATATGGTCGTGCACTCACCAATTTCAGTGGAATGAACGTCAGCTAGTGGATGTACTGTTACTTTCTTCATGAACAACTCTCATAAACTCAAGGTAATCACGAATGTAATCTGACTCATCGTAATACTCGCTTGCTAAAACCATCAAGACACAATCTTCAGAAAAATCGTGCATTTCACGCCAAATTAACCCCTCAATTAATAGCCCTTCTGTAGAGCTATTCAACAAGAACTCTTTTTTCTCAGTTCCTGAATCAAGTATAAATCTACAACTTCCTTTAACACATACAGCAACTTGTTTAAGATTTTTATGGGCATGAAATCCCCTAGATACACCTAGTTTTGTATCGAAAATATAATAGACCCTTTTTATATCAAATGGCACACTTCTATTTGCCTCCAAAGCGACCAGTGAGCCTCTATCATCACCCAACGCTTTAAAATTTATCGTTTTCAAGACCAAACTCCGCCAAAGCTGAAATTAATAAAGTAGTGTCTAATATATATTGTTGTTTATGTATGTTACTTTCGCTCTTATTTAGAGAAGAACTATATATTTTTCTACTTTCACAGTGTAAATTATCAAAAAAAGAAGACCAAAATTTATTCATACCACTTCCATCATATTTTAAGCTTTCTGGACATATTTCAATAACTTTAAGGCGTTTGGGATTCTTGTTAAAAATTAAATTTGTCAAAGCCGCACCACTAGGTCCGATAACGAATTCAGCGTTAGAGAAAATACCTATTTGTTCTTCGATAGTAAATTTCTCTGGGTGTACTATGTCAAAACCATATAACTTCAGTAGCTTAACAACATCAGATTCATTTTCTAATGCACGATTTGGGTTCCCAAGCCTGCTTAGATAGATTTTCTTATAATGTGAGTTTGGTGAAGGTAATCTATTACAATCACTTATTAATTTTTCGAAGAAGTATTTATTGTATAAAAAGCTATTCCTCAATGGCTTAATAAAATAAAGCTTATTAACTTTGTAGGCAGTTCTCTCTTCTAATAATACAGAGTCTTTTATACCAAAGAAATTAAAAAAATTCCTTTGAAATTCATAATCAAGTGGGCGACTAAAAAATTGTTCTGTTAGTGTCACCTCACTATGTGCAAGATATCTAAAAATAAAGTCAAATATAAAATGAAAATAGTTATGTGTTCCGAAAGAAACAAAACTTGTTATCCTATCAATTTCGACCGTATCTTTAAACGAACTTCTAACGTATTCATTTCCCTTTCGAGAGTAAGATTTCTTCGAATTAAACAACGAAAGAGTTTCAGACACTGCCATTCCATCAACGTAGATGATACCTTCACAATTTACTGTTGCCTCCGATATCTCATATATATGGAATGGTATAGTTCCTGCTGAGTACTGATTTATTTCTTGTATACGTGAATCTTTAATTAACCTACAGTTATTACTAATTTCAGCCACCTCTGAAATCAGCTTAATTCGCCCATGGACAATCTCAGTATTGATGGTTGCAGGAGAATGCTTAAATATTGAGTCTGAGCCATTGACTCTGCATGATACAACATCATTCTTGTTAAGCTCCACTTCAAGTGAGAACGCGTTAAATTCGTTGTCAACTCCTGTAGCAAGCACTATATCGTCTCGCTTGACATGGCATGAAACTGATTTTACGAAATTATCATTAATAAACAAATCAAAAGATGGTGTGCCTGTTTCCTCAGAGACAAGCCAGCCTTTAATAAAAACATTATTTACTAATTCTAAATTACCAATCATATTGAATCAGCCTGTCGTTTATATCGTATAAATCAAAATATTTTTTTGCCATATCAGCATTAGAGCTAGAGACTATCATACTCTCAGCAATTTTAGTCTTCTGACCTATTGAACTTAAAAACTCATCACTCCCGAGAAAATCAACCAAGTCGGAAAGTTTTGAAGGAACTATCCAGCCAGCACCGGACTCCTGAACACGAGTAGCTACTGTTGGATAGTCGGTGACTAAAGCGGCTAATCCTACAGACCATAACTCAGTTAATGTGTGGCACCAAGTTTCATTCCATATTGAGAGAACAGCCCCTACATGTGGGTTTATATCTTTAACCCGATTTGAAAAATTATCACGTGCATACTCGCCGTGTAGAATTAGGTTATTATGGGTAATGTCGAAGTTAGATCTACCTAAAATATGAAATTCAATATGATTACATTTGCCACTTAGTAATATGTGCTCAATTAGCTTACTACCCTTGGGTCCACTTATGTTTCCAGGAACAAGTATTCTTACTTTTTCTTCATTCTGATAAGGTCTCGCAAGATGTTCTATATGATTGAAGTCACGGCCATGGGGAATTACAGTGAATTTAGTTTCGTCAAGACTTAAATTTTTTACAATTATATCTTTTGCGCTCTCATGAGTAGTTACAAACTCATCACAATATTGAAGTGCTTTTTTAAATATATCTCTCCACTGACTAATCCAGCCATTCTTGATATTCGGAAAATTATGACTAGACCAAAGTTCAGGATTGCAATCACCAGAAGAGCTTGTGCACTTTCCCCCACAAAAAACATCATTATTATCCAAAAGCTTAATTGTTGGGCAAGCGGCATAATAATCATGAAAAGAGTTAATTACCTTTAGCCCTAAATCTTTCGCTAGTTTGGGCAAACTTAATGAATGCCAAGCCAAATGCCTGATATGTAAAAACTCGAAATCGTTATCAAAAATCCAGTTTGAAACAACTCTATCGTATTCAGTTGATGTGTGCGTTAACGGATCAATACTTTCACTTAGTACGTATGAAGCGATCAGTTTGTCTTCAGACTCCTTATAGACTTTATAAAGAGAAATAGTCTTGCTATCGCAATGCAATAGCCAAGGCTCTATTTTAGATGACAAAGCTAACATTAAATCTCTATTTGTTTGTGGTGTTCCTCCCGTTAGGGTAGAAATAACAAATAAACCTCTGGGCAATAAATTTCTAGAGCTGTCCTTCTGAGCCAACCCACCTTGATATCTAGCCGAATTTATTAGTGGATTTTCGGTAAAAGTTTGAATTGCTTTTTTATAATCGGGGTACCTATCGTCGATTACTGCTCGACCTTTTGCTATTAGTTTAGACTTTGTTTCGCCAAAACTCTTATTACGGTCATGGAAAATGTAAGTCTTATCATCAATTACATTTCGCCAACCGGAATTTCTAGCACGCATGCAAAAGTCATTTTCTTCACCATAACCACGTGGAAATGCATCTTCGTCGAGTAGACCAACTTCATTTAGACAAGTTCTCCTAATAAAAAGACAGAATCCATTACCAGTAGGAACAGTAGGATAAAGTCCAAGAGATCTTCGTCTGAAAGCGACTGCATAAGACTCTTCTGTAACGTTTGGGGGCAATGTGTTCTGGTTTCCTATAAAGGGGGCAGAGAAGGCTCCGGCTCTATCTGACATAGGTGTCACCGTTGCAATTTGTGGATCACTGTCTGCTGCAAACTTTAAACCTTCTAACCATCTTGGAGTTACTCGAGCATCAGAGTTAAGTAAAACTACGTCATTTTCACCAGCCAGGTTGATTCCACGGTTAACCGTTCTCGTAAATCCTAAATTTTCGTTATTTTGAAAAACTTTGTAATTTTCTAAATGTATTACGCTGTCCAAAATATTGTTAATATTACTATCTGTACTAGCGTCATTTATAAGAATTACCTCAACACTATCATTTGTGTAGCGTTTCAGTCTTTCTAAACAAACTACTAAGTCCTCTGCCGCATTGAAAATGGGAACTATAATAGATATATTTTTCACTCCAGTGTAGAAACTGTAAATATTTCGTACATTTTTATTTTCATCAGAGCCAGTCAATTCCAAATCAATAAACGGAGATTCATCGGGCCATTTTATACTTATCGCATGAGTATTTTGGACAAATAAAAATTTAGGCAGTGCTAATTTAAATCCGCCTTTACCAGAAGATTTTCCATGTTTTTTAAGATCTCCGCGCCTAACATCATTCTTTATCGAACAGTAATAGATATCATCGATATAAACTTTGAGATCAAGCGTTGCTGAGCCATCTTCTCTGCTTACAGCCCAACCTATCAACTCATAATTTGCGAAGGAGTCCATTCTTCCTTCAAATTTAGGGTGCTGGTTGATAGATTTAGAGTTCAGATGGTCTTTTAAAGTACTTTTTTTGGACCGCGCGTTAGCTATAGATAAATTTACACTAATATGCTTTTCCATATCAGGATTCTGTTTTATCGCCGCAGCATATAGACTAACAGAGAGGTTGTATTCACCCTCTCTAAATGCAATATTAGCCTGTTCTAAAAAATTCATCATGACCCCTATTTTCATCTTTTACACTTCTAAACGAAGAATAATTAAACAAAAAATTTAAATTTAAAATTTGTTCACCCAACATAGCTTAATTAAATATTCTCTATGCCAATTTAGTCAGGCGGCCTTCATGTGTTCCATAATTTATGTAATGAATAATAGGATGAATACCTGAATCAATTACGTCTTGATTATTTGTAACATAAAAACGTGTATCAAATTTATTTGATGGGTTTCTTAATTCATAGGCACCAGAAAGAAGATAATGAATCTCAGGTTCTATTTTAATGCCTGCTAGGTCTGGATACTTAGCTAGATATTCTTCGCTGCAAAAAACTTCACTTTGGGCTAACAATTCAGCTTCTTTCTTTATTTTTTTGCTGAAAAAGCGATTACTGTCCCATAATAAATATCTGGATTCTATTACTGACTTTAGTAACCATCTAGAGTAATTTTCTTGTTCATCTTTCACTTTAGAAAATATGTTACGCAATTCTCGAAGTTCATTATTCTTGATTAGGAACTCTTCTTGTACATCTTGTAAGTTCCTTATTAGGAGTTCATTTTCTTTCTTCAAATCATCTTTACTCAACTTACTTTCATTTAATTGAGCAGATCTGTCGATTTTTCTTTCAATTCTTTTTAAAGTGTTTATAAGATCTTGCTCGTCACATTGAAGTATTTTTGATACATCATTTATTGTTCGAACATTTATATCGTCATTAAGCTTTTTTAGTTCAGCAACATAATTTGTAAAGTTTTCATCCCTTAAGAATAGTATTTCAGCAATCAGGTTTTTCTTTTGCACACTTTCAAAACTAGATTCATTGTTTAAAGTGGTTTGATTATTTCGGACTTCTTCGTGCTCTAAAAAGACAATAGAATCAACCTCCTTTTGATTTTTCAAATAAAAAGCCAGTAATGACTGGTAAAACTCTTTTACTTTGCTTAAAGCTATGGCGTGACTTGTAAATTTTAATAGTACATTTGAAAGAAGCCTTATTGGATTGGGATATAAAACAGTTAAATTTTTTAGCTCACCAAGCTCATAGCTCTCCAGCTTATCCACTGCAATTAAGAATGAAAGCTCAACATTGTCTTCACTGTAGTCTAAAATTGAGCCATCAATATCTGAGCTAACCAACACTTTCATTTTTAACATCCTTTAAAGTCTATCTAAATAAATATGCTTCTGAGATTATTGTAATAATTTCGACTATTGACAATAATACCCCAGCTCAATCTATTTTTCTTTCCAAATTATAAGCAAGGTCATTCGTTATTTATAGACTTAAAGCGAAACAAAAAAACCCCGCCGGAGCGGGGTTTTTTATTTACTTAAGCTTGTTCGGCTTACTCTTCAGTTGCTTCGGCTGCTTCTTCAGCTTCTACAACTGGGCGGTCAACTAATTCAATGAACGCCATTGGGGCGCTGTCGCCTGAGCGGTAGCCGCATTTCAAAATGCGAGTGTAACCACCAGGGCGGCCTTCATAGCGAGGGCCTAAGTCATTAAACAGTTTACCTACAACCTCTTTGTCACCGGTGCGGGCGAAGGCCAGGCGGCGGTTAGCCACGCTGTCTTGCTTTGCCAGGGTGATCAGAGGCTCGATTACGCGACGTAATTCTTTCGCTTTGGGTAACGTCGTTTTGATCACTTCGTGCTTGACCAAAGAGCCGGCCATGTTTTTGAACATAGCTTGACGATGGCTGCTGTTGCGATTCAACTGACGACCACTCTTACGATGGCGCATAGTTTTATCCTTCTCTACAAATCAGTTTGATAAAAACCTGATTAATCTTTGTCAGCGATGCTCTCTGGTGGCCAGTTTTCCAGGCGCATACCCAGAGATAGACCACGAGAGGCTAACACGTCTTTGATTTCAGTTAGCGATTTCTTACCAAGGTTTGGCGTTTTCAGTAGCTCAACCTCAGTACGCTGAACCAGGTCACCAATATACTGGATAGCTTCCGCTTTCAAACAGTTTGCAGAACGTACTGTCAGTTCCAGGTCATCTACAGGGCGAAGCAGAATTGGATCGAACTCCGGCTTCTCTTCTTTCTGTACAGGCTCTGAAACGTCACGCAGGTCAACAAAGGCATCCAGTTGCTCGGCCAGAATAGTAGCGGAGCGGCGGATCGCTTCTTCAGGATCCAGAGTGCCATTGGTTTCCATGTCGATAATCAACTTGTCTAAGTCTGTGCGTTGTTCAACACGGGCAGACTCAACAGTATATGCAATACGTTCAACAGGGCTGAATGAAGCATCTACTAACAAACGACCAATTGGACGATCATCATCTTCTGAGGAGCGACGGGTAGAAGCTGGAATATAGCCACGGCCCATTTCCACTTTGATGCGCATACTGAGTTCAGTTTCGCCAGTCAAAGTACAAATAAGGTGGTCTGGATTCACAATCTCTACATCACCATCATGCTGAATATCACCAGCAACAACAGGGCCAGCGCCAGACTTCACTATCGTTAGCGTAGCTTCGTCTTTGCCTTCAAGACGAACCGCTAAACCTTTCAGATTAAGCAAGATTTCGATTACGTCTTCTTGCACACCTTCTTTGGTGCTGTACTCGTGTAGTACGCCGTCAATTTCTACTTCGGTTACCGCACATCCAGGCATAGATGACAGTAAAATACGACGCAGGGCGTTACCCAGAGTGTGGCCGAAGCCGCGCTCCAGCGGTTCCAAAGTTACTTTGGCACGAGTAGGAGAAACGTTCTCGATCTCAACTAATCTCGGTTTAAGGAATTCAGTCACAGAACCCACAATGCTTCCTCTTTAGTTAGCTTTACTTAGAGTAAAGTTCGACGATCAACTGTTCGTTAATTTCGGCAGACAGGTCAGTTCTTTCAGGAACGCGCTTGAAAGTGCCTTCCATCTTGTTGCTGTCTACTTCAATCCAGGTTGGCTTCTCACGTTGGTCAGCCAGTTCCAAAGCAGCCACGATGCGCGATTGCTTTTTAGCTTTTTCACGAACAGAAACCACGTCTTCGGCAGAAACGTTAAACGATGGAATGTTCACGCAGCGACCATTTACCATGATAGCTTTGTGGCTTACCAGCTGACGTGCTTCAGCACGAGTACTGGCAAATCCCATCCGGTATACTACGTTATCCAGACGCTGCTCAAGCAGTTGCAACAGGTTTTCACCGGTGTTGCCTTTGATACGGGCAGCTTCTTTGTAGTAGTTGCGGAATTGTTTTTCCAGAACGCCGTACATACGACGAACTTTTTGCTTTTCACGCAGCTGTACACCGTAGTCAGACAGACGGCCACGACGGGCACCGTGCTGACCAGGCGCTGTATCGATTTTACACTTAGAATCGATTGCGCGAACGCCGCTTTTCAGGAACAGGTCGGTTCCTTCGCGACGGCTAAGTTTGAGTTTTGGACCCAAATATCTTGCCATGTTCTTTCTCCAACTGTCCGTCGATTAAACGCGACGTTTTTTCGGTGGACGACAACCGTTGTGAGGAATAGGGGTCACATCGGTAATGTTTGTGATCTTATAACCTGTTGCGTTAAGTGCGCGGATCGCAGACTCACGGCCTGGACCTGGACCCTTAACGAATACTTCTAGGTTTTTCAGACCGTAATCTTGTGCAGCAATACCTGCGCGCTCAGCGGCAACCTGTGCAGCAAAAGGAGTAGATTTACGTGAACCACGGAAACCTGAACCACCTGATGTTGCCCATGCCAGAGCGTTACCAGAACGGTCTGTAATAGTCACAATTGTGTTGTTGAAAGACGCATGGATATGAGCCATTCCGTCTGCAACCTGACGTTTTGCGCGTTTACGCGTTGTACGAGTTGGTTGTTTAGCCATAACTTATACTCCCCCGCTTATCTCTTGATTGGCTTACGAGGACCTTTACGGGTACGCGCATTAGTTTTAGTGCGCTGACCACGTAGAGGCAAGCTACGACGGTGGCGGATACCACGGAAGCAACCCAGGTCCATCAGACGTTTGATGCTCATGGAGATTTCACGGCGAAGATCACCTTCTACCATGAATTTACCGACTTCTTCACGCAGCTTCTCTACAGTCGCTTCGTCAAGTTCTTTGATTTTTGTTGATTCTGCAACACCTGCGTTAGCACAGATCTCTTTAGCTCGAGTTGCGCCTACACCGTAGATCGCCTGAAGGGCGATTACAGTATGCTTGTGCTCAGGAATGTTAATGCCAGCGATACGGGCCATTAACAGCTCTCCTCTAATTAATTATGGTCGACAGCCTAAAAAGCCCGATAGGATACTTATCCGTCGACTAAATTGCAACTTAAGGTTCATCTTACCGTAACAGACTAAGCTGAACCTTTTAAGGTCCAGCTTATAATCAATTCGCTAAGAATTTACCGCGTATTTGATTAGCCTTGCCTTTGCTTATGCTTTGGCTCTGTACAAATCACCCGCACAACGCCGTTGCGCTTGATGACTTTACAGTTACGGCAAATCTTCTTTACTGATGCACGAACTTTCATTACATCACTCCGTAGTGCACTAACCTTAGCGGCCGTAGCCTTTTAGGTTAGCTTTCTTCAGAACAGACTCATACTGACTTGACATCAGATGCGTCTGCACCTGCGCCATAAAGTCCATGATAACTACCACAATGATTAACAGTGACGTACCACCGAAGTAGAACGGCACATTCCAGGCAATCAACATGAATTCAGGCACCAAACAAATAAAGGTTATGTAAAGTGCGCCAGCCAGGGTCAGGCGAGTCATTACCTTATCGATATAACGTGATGTTTGCTCACCTGGACGGATACCAGGGATAAACGCGCCAGACTTCTTCAGGTTGTCTGCTGTATCACGCGGGTTAAACACCAACGCGGTATAGAAGAAACAGAAAAAGATGATCGCAGCAGCGTACAACATCACATACAGCGGCTGACCAGGCGATAGCATTAATGCTACATCCTGCAACCACGCTGTGGATTCATTCTGACCAAACCATCCTGCGATAGTTCCTGGAAACAGAATGATGCTGGAGGCAAAGATTGGTGGGATAACCCCAGCCATATTAACCTTCAGTGGCAAATGCGTGCTCTGCGCAGCATACACCTTACGGCCTTGCTGACGTTTTGCATAATTCACCACAATCCGGCGTTGTGCGCGTTCTACGAACACCACCAGATAAATCAGGCCAACAACAATGGCGCCAATCAATAGCAGGAACAACAAGTTAATGTCGCCCTGACGAGCCTGTTCCGCGGTTTGCCCTATCGCTGTGGGCAAGCCGGCAACAATCCCAGCAAATATCAATATAGAGATACCGTTACCAATACCTCGTTCGGTAATTTGCTCACCTAGCCACATCAGGAACATGGTTCCTGTGACTAAGCTCACTACCGCCGTAAAGTAGAATCCGAAGCCAGGACTTATCACCAATCCATTAATCAGGTTCGGCAGGTTAGTCGCAATTCCAATAGATTGGAATGTGGCCAGTACCAGCGTTAAATAACGCGTGTACTGGCTGATTTTACGCTTACCTGCTTCGCCTTCTTTTTTAAGCTCCATCATCGGTGGATGAACCACCGTGAGCAACTGCATAATAATGGACGCAGTAATGTATGGCATAATGCCCAAAGCCAGAACGGATGCACGCTCAAGGGCCCCACCGGAGAACATGTTAAACATCTCTACGATGGTACCTTTTTGCTGTTCGAATAAATCGGCCAGCACCGCAGGATCAATACCCGGGATCGGCACATAAGAGCCTAACCGGAATACTACGATCGCACCGAACACGAACAACAATCTTGCCTTAAGCTCACTAAGGCCGCTTTTAGCGCCCGAATCCAATCCTGGTTTAGCCATCTAGCTTATTCCTCTACTTTACCGCCGGCAGCTTCAATCGCTTCGCGAGCGCCTTTTGTCACCTTCAACCCGCTAACCGTAACAGCACGTGATACTTCACCGCTCTTGACGACTTTAACAAACTGAATGTGCTTTTTAACCAAGCCAGCAGCTTTCAAAGTTTCCAGAGAGGCGTTATCACCTTCTACCTTGGCGATTTCGTTCAGCGTAACTTCGTCAGTAACAAAGCCTTTGCGTGATTTGAAACCGAACTTAGGCAGACGGCGCTGAATTGGCATCTGACCACCTTCAAATCCTGGCTTCACAGAACCGCCTGAACGGCTTTTCTGACCTTTGTGACCACGGCCACCGGTTTTACCAAGACCTGAGCCGATACCACGGCCAACACGCTTACCAGATGTTTTTGCTCCTGGTGCAGGAGAAATATCATTCAAACGCATGTCTTACTCCTCGACGATTTCAACCATGTAACGTACACGGTTGATCATGCCACGAACAGATGGGGTGTCTTCCAACTCGCGCACATGGTTGATTTTACGAAGGCCTAAGCCTTTCAGCGTCGCTTTGTGCTTTGGCAGACGGCCAATCGCACTTTTAGTTTGCTTTACTTTAATCGTTGCCATGTTTGCTTACCCCAAAATCTCTTCTACTGACAACCCACGCTTGGCAGCGACACCAGCAGGAGAATTCATCTCTGTTAGTGCATTGATCGTTGCGCGAACAACGTTCATTGGGTTAGTCGAGCCGTAACATTTTGAAAGTACGTTTTGAACACCGGCTACTTCAAGTACTGCACGCATCGCACCACCGGCAATGATACCGGTACCTTCAGATGCTGGCTGCATGTAAACTTTAGAGCCAGAGTGACGACCTTTAATTGGGTGTTGCAGTGTGTGACCTTTCAGATCAACCGTAACCATGTTACGGCGTGCCTTTTCCATTGCTTTTTGGATAGCGGCGGGCACTTCACGTGCTTTACCGTAACCAAAACCAACGCGGCCATTGCCGTCACCCACTACCGTCAATGCAGTGAAACTGAAGATACGACCACCTTTAACCACTTTTGATACGCGGTTAACAGCAATCAATTTCTCTAACAGTTCACCATTTTGAACTTCTTGTTTAGCCATTATAAACTCCTAGAACTGAAGGCCAGCTTCGCGAGCTGCATCAGCTAATGCTTTAACACGACCGTGGTACTGGAAACCGCTGCGATCGAAAGCCACTTCTTTAATGCCTTTCTCTAATGCGCGTTCTGCGATGACCTTACCTACAATTGCCGCTGCTTCAGCATTGCCAGTTGATTTCAGATCCTTAGCCAGATCTTTTTCAACGGTAGAAGCCGCTGCCAATACTTCAGCACCGCTAGGCGCGATAAGCTGAGCATAAATGTGGCGAGGTGTACGGTTTACAACCAAGCGATGCGCGGCCAGTTCACGAATTTTTGCGCGTGCGCGAGTTGCGCGACGCAAGCGAGCTGCTCTTTTATCCATCGTATCACCCACCTACTTTTTCTTAGCTTCTTTACGACGTACTTGTTCGTTTGCATAACGAATACCTTTGCCTTTGTAAGGCTCTGGTGGACGATATGCACGAATGTTCGCCGCAACCTGTCCTACCACCTGCTTATCGGCGCCTTTGACGACGATTTCAGTTTGGCTAGGAGTTTCAACCGTAATGCCTTCAGGCATTTCGTATACAACAGGGTGAGAGAAACCTAGCGTTAAGTTCAGTTTGCTACCTTGTGCTTGTGCACGATAACCAACACCGTTTAACTGCAGCTTTTTCTCATAACCTTGAGTAACACCTAAAATCATGCTGTTCAGCAGTGCGCGTACAGTACCTGCCTGCGCCCAAGCATCAGCAAAACCTTCACGAGGCAGTGCTTTTAGCTGGTTTTCTTCCTGAACCACTTCAACGGCATCGTTGAAAGTGCATGACAAAGTGCCATTTTTACCTTTTACAGTCACATCCTGACCTGAAATCGAAATTTCAACGCCGTCAAGGATGTCGACCGGGGCTTTTGCTACTCGTGACATTTCAACTCCTCCGATTACGCAACATAACCGATGATCTCACCGCCCATGCCAGCTTTACGCGCAGCACGGTCAGTCATCACACCTTTAGAAGTCGACACGATAGCAACGCCTAGACCACCCATTACCTTTGGCAGCTCATCTTTTTTCTTATAGATGCGCAGACCAGGGCGGCTCACACGTTCGATAGTGTCAATTACTTGCTTGCCTTCGAAGTACTTAAGTTCTACTTCCAAAACAGGCTTAACGTCACCAGAAACAGCATGACCAGTGATGTAACCTTCAGCTTTCAACACTTCTGCGATAGCAACACGCAGTTTTGAAGAAGGCATAGTTACAGACACTTTCTGCGCCATCTGGCCGTTACGGATGCGGGTAAACATATCCGCGATAGGATCTTGCATGCTCATTATCAGCTACTCCTTACCAGCTGGCTTTTTTCAAGCCAGGGACTTCACCGCGCATTGCTGCTTCACGCAGCTTAATACGGCTAAGACCGAATTTGCGTAGGTAACCATGTGGACGACCAGTAATACGACAACGGTTTTGTTGACGTGCTGGGCTGCTATCACGTGGTAGTTGTTGTAGCTTCAGAACAGCGTCCCAACGCTCTTCTTCAGAAGCGTTAACATCGCTGATAATCGCTTTAAGTGCGGCGCGCTTTTCAGCGTACTTAGCTACCAGCTTTGCACGCTTTGCTTCACGAGCCTTCATTGATTCTTTTGCCATAACCCTACACCCCTATTTTTTGAATGGGAAGTTAAACGCGTCCAGCAGAGCACGTGCTTCTTCATTACTGTCCGCACTGGTAGTGATAGTGATATCCATACCGCGAACCTTATCCACTTTATCGAAATCGATTTCAGGGAAAATGATTTGCTCACGCACGCCCATGCTGTAGTTACCACGACCGTCGAATGACTTAGGGTTCAAACCACGGAAGTCGCGGATACGTGGGATAGCGATGGAGATTAAACGCTCCAAAAACTCCCACATACGCTCGCCGCGCAGGGTTACTTTACAGCCAATCGGATAACCTTCACGGATTTTGAAACCCGCTACTGATTTTCTGGCAACTGTGACAATCGGCTTCTGACCGGCAATAGACGTCATGTCTGCTTGCGCGTTTTCCAGAATCTTCTTGTCAGCAACTGCTTCACCTAAACCCATGTTTAAGGTGATTTTTTCAATCCGAGGGACTTGCATGACGCTTTTGTACCCGAACTGCTTCGCAAGTTCAGCTACTACTGTTTCTTTATAGAAATCATGCAGTTTCGCCATCGTACTCTCCAATTAATTAAACAAGTTCGCCGTTCGACTTGAAGAAACGTACTTTCTTCTCGTCTTCTGTACGGAAACCAATGCGATCCGCTTTACCCGTTGCCGGGTTAACAATCGCTACATTAGAAATGTGAATAGAAGCTTCCTTCTCAATGATGCCGCCAGGCTCGCCCGCATGCGGGTTAGGCTTCTGGTGCTTCTTGACAAGGTTTACACCTTCTACAACTACACGGTCTTCAGATGTCAGCACTTTCAGGACTTTGCCTTGTTTGCCTTTATCTTTACCCGCTAATACGACTACTTCATCATCACGACGAATTTTTCTAGCCATTATCGTGACTCCTTATAGTACCTCTGGGGCCAGTGAGATAATCTTCATGAAGTTTTCACTCCGAAGCTCACGGGTTACCGGTCCAAAGATACGCGTACCAATTGGTTGCTTGTTGTTGTTCAACAACACAGCCGCGTTATTATCGAAACGGATGGTAGAACCATCTGCACGACGAACGCCTTTTCTAGTACGCACCACCACTGCGCTCAGTACGTCACCTTTTTTAACTTTACCGCGAGGAATTGCTTCCTTGACGGTAACTTTGATGATGTCACCGATACCTGCATAACGGCGATGCGAGCCACCAAGAACCTTAATACACTGAACCCTGCGAGCGCCGCTGTTATCTGCAACGTCCAGGTTAGTTTGCATTTGGATCATGTTAGTGCTCCGCTGATAAATTAAGACCCTCCCGGGTCGTTTAGCTGCTAAAAACAACAACAATTGCTGCTTTTATGTACATACCCCCATAAAAAGGGCGCGAAATGATAACAGATATGTACCGGAAGGGATAGGCCAATTTTGAATTATTTTTAGCCGATTCGGCTGAGGTGGCAACGCCGTGGTTGCCTTAAGATGCTGGGCCTGCAACAGGCTTTACTGCCAGACACAGATAGTGATGAAGACATGTGGCCAGGCGGGTGCCATCCACCGGCTTGGTCAAATAATCATTCATGCCGGCATTATGACATTTTTGTCGCTCGCCGGCCAGGGCATTTGCAGTTAACGCGATAATCGGCATTGAGGCCGCGGCACCGCCCAGTTTGCGGATGGCTTCGGTGGCTGCATAGCCATCCATCACCGGCATTTGGCAGTCCATCAGCACCACATCGTAACCGCTGCCCAGATGCATCGCGTGTTTAACCCGGCGCACTGCTTCACTGCCATTATTGGCAATATCAGCGATAAGACCCAGCGATTTAAGCTGCTCGATGATAACAATCTGGTTAATTTCGTTATCTTCCACCACCAGCAGACGGGCATCGGCCGGCAATGCACCGACCAACTCGCCGCTTACCGCGTCAGCGCTGGCAAAAGCCGAAGGTAGCGGCTGACTGCAGCGTTCAAAAGGTAGCAACAAACTAAAGCGTGAGCCCTGCCCCGGTTCGCTGTCCACTTCAATCTGCCCGCCCATCTGCTCGACAATTTGCGCGACAATGGATAGCCCTAGCCCAGTGCCGCCAAATTGCCGGGTGGTGGCACTGTCTTCCTGGGCAAACGGCGTAAAAATGGCTTTTAAGCGTTCTGGCGCGATCCCGATGCCACTGTCGCTGACACAAATTTGCAGGGTAATATCGTGGCGCCCTTCATGCACCACGTTGGCAGAAATGCCCACCGTTCCCTGGCGGGTAAACTTGATGGCATTATTAATCAGGTTGATCAGCACCTGGCGTAGCCGAGTCGGATCACCGGTGACCGGAGTCGCCACACCTGGCGCCACCTGGCAGGTAACTTCTAAGCCTTTTTCCCGGGCCAGATGCGCAAACACACTGTGCTGCTCCTCAATTAAGGTGCCTACACACATTGGCACTCCTTCGAGCTCCAGCTGACCAGCATCAATCTTAGAAAAATCCAGAATATCATTAACCAGGGCCAGCAAGGTGTCAGCGCTGGTCGCAGCCACTTTGCAAAAATCCCGTTGCTGTTCGTTGAGTGCGGTTTTTCCCAACGCGGTGAGCATGCCCAGCACGCCATTAATGGGGGTCCGGATCTCATGGCTCATATTCGCCAGAAATAGGCTTCGGGACTGTAACGCGCGCTCGGCCACCTGGCGCTTTTTTTCCAGCTCCCGCGCTGCCACCACCCGACTGGTAATATCCTGGGTGGCGCCGATCACCTTTAACAGCCGGCCCCCTTCAAAAATAGGCTTACTTTGGAACTGGATCCAAAACTGGCGACCGGTATAGCCGATAATCTCAGCCTCGGCGGTAAAACAAGCGCCCTGCGCCACCCGTTGCTCAAATTGTTCTTTTAGGGCCTGGCCACGCCCCAAGCCGGCGATAAACTCCCACACCTTATTTCCATCCACCTCAAAGTCAGGCGGTAAGTCGAACATATCGCGTAATGACTGTGACCAGTAGGTCTTGCCGGTAGTGACATCATGTTCCCACGAGCCCACCCCAGCCAGCTGGGCCATCTGGTCAAACAATTCATTTTGGTGGGCCAGCTGATGCTGTTGCGCCAATAGGCCATCCACGTAGGACTTGCGGTTAAACTCTGCGCTGACCCACTCGGCCACCAGCATTAGATTGGTGTGGTCTTGCTCGGTAAAGGGCTTACCCGGTTCGGTGGAACACATACACACTGACGTGGCCTGATGGGCATCAATGCTCATGCGCATACCGATATAGCGGCGAAAGTGACTGTTTGGAGAAGCTTGCTTATCAGCCGGCAGCAGCGCGGTGTCATGATACGCCACTACGTCGCGATTATTCAGGGTATGGCGGCAGTAGGTGCTGGAGGCGGGTAAGATCAGGCCGGCTTGAATCGGCAAGCTCGGGCTCCAGGCTGCCAGCACGGTATAATTACCACCATCTATCTGGCCCACCACCCCAATGTCCAGCCCCAGAAAATTACAACCGACTTTCAAAAGCCGGGCAATTTTGTGGTCAAATGGCGACGTGACCTGAGCGGTTACCGCATTCAGCGCTTTAATAATTTCCATACACTTATTCTTATTACACCGCCGGTCAGGCAGTTAGCCTACTTCTGGCACTTTTGGATGAAAGAATAAACAGTGTAGTCAATTTTACACAGAGTGACTGTTCACCTTTTGTCGAATACCTCACTGGTTTTCAGCCATGTGGTTAAGGCTGGCAATAAAAAAGGCCGCATAAGGCGGCCTTCAAGAGGGGACACAGAGTGGCTTACTCGTAGCTGTAATCCATAGTTACGCCAGAATACGTCTGGTAGGCACGAAGACCAATGTGCCAGGTGCCTGACGACGGATTGGTAAATGTACACACTTCGCTGTTGCCGTTTTTATATGGACGGCAATCGTAGGAAGTAGTGGAAGGCTGTGCACCAAAGCGCATGTACAGATCCGCATCACCGGAGCCACCAGAGATTTGCACGGTCATGGTTGATACGCCTTCTGGAATCGTCCAGGTATAACGATCCCAGCTACCGCGGCTGCCACTTAAGTTAGTCAGCTGACCACTGAACGGGTCCACGCCACCTGGAGGAGGCGGTGTACCACCACCAGAGCCTTCACAGCCATTGGTGTTTAGGTAATCTACAGTATCCGACACTTTGACGATACCATGGCCATAGTAGTTATCCCGGCCAGCAGCACCACGATCCTTAGCCGCTGCATTTAATGCATCACGAATTTGAGTATTGGTACACTGTGGGAAGTAGCTCCAAACCAACGCAGCAGCACCGGCCACATGCGGGGTAGCCATCGAAGTCCCGCTCAACGTTGCGTAGGTATTATCAGGATAGGTTGAATAAACTGATGAACCCGGACCGGCAATTTCAACCTGGTCGTTGTACTGCGAGTAGCTGGCATGGTTTTCATTAGAATCCACAGCCGCTACAGAAACCACCGCATCATAGGAGGCCGGGTAACCTTTACTGCTGTTGCCATCGTTACCGGCAGCAGCAATCAATAGCATACCATCATCCACAAAGCCTTGCATCGCATTGGCTTCGGCGGTTGAGGAACCACTACCGCCCAGGCTCATATTGACCACGTTAGAGCCCGCGTTCTGACACTGGGTGATCCCATCGATAATGTCGGAGGCAAAGGTCCAGCTACCGCTGTCGTTGAAGATTTTCACGATGTGCATGCTGACACCCGGATATACACCGACTACACCCTGAGTATTGTCATAGGCGGCAATGGTGCCGGCCACGTGAGTACCGTGTCCATTGCCATCATTCGACCAGCTACCTACATAGGCATTATTGGCTTCGCCTGTAACACCATTATTGGTATCGGGTAAATCTGGGTGCCCCAGGTTGTAACCGGTATCGATGATACAGACTTTACGCGCACCGGTATCAGACTGGGCAAAGCTGCTGGCCTGAACCATATCAATGCCGTATGGCGTAGTTTGTGCCATCAGCTTACGCTTGGGATCCGGGGAAATGCTTTCAACATTGGGGTTTTTACGCAGGCGGTTTAGTTGGCCTTTGTTCATGGTGGCGGCAATCATTTTATGCTTTGCCAGAACCTTGTGAGTCTTGGCGCCCGCATTTTTCAAAATATTTTTAGCCGCCATCGCATCAAATGCAGCATCAGCAGCATTCTTGTTAGGGCCTTTATTCAGCTTGTCTTTGCCTTTAAGCGCTGACGTACCGGTATTTTTGAATTTGACGATGTAACGCTCTTCCTCAGAGGCCAGCATCAACTGCTCGCTCAATACGCCGCTCAACAGGCCGGCTTGCGCCGTATTGCTTGTGGCCTGGTCATCAGTCACGCGTACCGGGCCTTCATTGACCGCGGCGGTCACTGACATGCTCAGCATTGTAAGAGATGCCACCAGGGCTGCTTTACCACATTTTGTGTGTTTCTTATTCAACATTTGTTGTCCTTTTATCCTATTTTAATTTTTGGTCTTACTACTCCCTCGCTCTTCACTGTAGCGTTACAAAAGGGTGATCTATGTGTTGCCCCGGCGTATTTTTCCAACCCCGAAAAAAGTGCGTTCCCGTGCACTTTTCGGCAGATACTCAACGCTGTATGTAAGCAACGACACATCGTGCTTTATGGCTAAAGCACAAAACCATACTACCTATTTGGTTCTACTGTTTTACATTAGACTTTTTGTTTACTTATCGCGAAAGATACGTCAACGCGCAGACCTGCAAGTTTGCAGCCAACATGCTAAAAATCGCAATAATCCCTGCTCTCCTGACACTCCATGAGTATTTTTTGAGCAAATTAACGCTAGCGCAAATGAGATATAGTGAAAAGTTAAATTTGGTAAGAAAGTTGAAGCAGCCTGTCAAGATATCTTCACTAACAGGCTACAGGCAGCGCAGAGAGAGGAATTAAGCGCGCTGGCGGACAATTTCGTACAGACAAATACCGGTGGCAACCGAGACATTGAGACTCGACACACTGCCGGCCATAGGTAATTTGACCAGTTCATCGCAGGTTTCGCGGGTCAAGCGGCGCATGCCTTTGCCTTCTGCGCCCATCACCAGGGCAAGCGCACCACGATGTTGCAACTCATATAAGGTTTGCGTCGCTTCGCCAGCAGTGCCCACTACCCACACACCCTGCTCTTGCAGGCTTTTTAAGGTGCGCGCCAGATTGGTGACCTGCACAAGTGGCACGGTTTCAGCCGCCCCACAGGCGACTTTACGCACCGTGGCGGTCAGCCCAGCAGCTTTATCTTTAGGTACAATCACCGCATCCACACCGGCCGCATCGGCGGTGCGCAAACAGGCGCCTAGGTTATGCGGATCGGTCACGCCATCCAGCACCAGCAAAAACGGGTTATCAGCCTGTTCGACAAAGCGAGCCAGATCATTGTCGTCCAGCGTGCGGGCGGGTTTAGCCTTGGCCACGACCCCCTGATGCTGCTCGCCACCGACCTTGTCATCCAGCACTTTACGATGGCAAAACTGCACACTGATACCAAAACGACGCGCCTGATTGATGATATCGTGTAACCGCTCATCATCACGCCCCTTTAATACAAACACTTCCAGCACCCGCTCGGGTTCGCTGCGCAATACCGCCTGCATGGCATGCAGGCCATATAACCATTCAGGTTGAGCCATTTACTTCTGTTTACCTTGTTTAGATTTGGACTTGCCGCCGCTGCGCGGCTTGCGGTCTTTTCGATCTTTGCGATCTGAACGTGGCTTACCAGCGCCTTTACCCTCGTCTTTGCTGTCGGCTTTGGCGCCAGGCTTTTTGGAGCTGCGCACCTTGACCTTTTTACCACCCGGGCTGGCCAGTAAAGAGTCATCCAGCACCAGGTCGATTTTGCGCTCATCCAGATTAACCGCTGCTACCTGCACACTGACACTGTCGCCCAGGCGGAAGCGCCGAGCACCCGATTCGCCCACCAGCGTTTGCTTGGTGTTGTCAAAATGGTAATAGTCATCCTTGAGCGACGTGATATGGACCAGGCCGTCAATGTGATATTCGGTCAGGCGAATAAACAGACCAAACGCGGTCACCGAGCTCACCACCCCTTCAAAAGTAGAGCCCACATGGTCTTGCATAAACTCGCATTTCAGCCAGTCAGCCACATCACGGGTGGCATCATCGGCGCGCCGTTCGGTCATCGAACACTGCTCGCCCAGTTGCTCTATCTCTTCCACACTGTAGGCTTTGGCCCCGGACACATGCTGGCGATGTGGCGCTTTAGCCAAGATCCCCTTAATCGCCCGGTGCACCACCAGATCCGGATAGCGGCGAATAGGCGAAGTAAAGTGCGCATACTGGGCCAGTGCCAGCCCAAAGTGGCCGATATTGTCGCCATCATAGATAGCCTGCTTCATGGAACGCAGCAACATGGTTTGGATAAGTTCCTGATCCGGCCGGTTACGAGTTTTGTTCACAACCGCAGTAAAATCAGCCGGCGAAGCATCTTCGCTAATATGGTGCGGTACACCCACTTCCCCTAAGTAGGAGGTAAAGGAAGTCAGGCGATCTGCATCAGGCTTATCATGCACCCGGAACAGTGCCGGCGCTTTGTTTGATTCAAGCATTTGTGCGGCGCTGACATTGGCCAGGATCATGCACTCTTCAATCATCTTATGCGCATCGTTGCGTTCTACCGGCACAATATCTTCTATCTTGCGCTGGGCATTGAAGACAAATTTGCTTTCCTGGGTTTCAAACTCGATGGCACCGCGGAACTGGCGGGCTTTTTTAAGCGTGCGATACAAATCATGCAGATTACGCAGATGGCCCACGTGGTCGGCATAGCGCTCGTGTAAGTCTTTATCACCCTGCAAAATCTGCCAGACCTTGGTATAGGTCAACCGCGCATGGGAGTTCATCACCGCTTCATAAAATTGATAGGCTTTGAGCTTACCTTCGGCTGAGATGGTCATCTCGCAGACCATGCACAGGCGGTCGACTTCCGGGTTTAATGAACACAATCCGTTAGACAGTACCTCGGGCAACATGGGGATGACCTGCTCGGGGAAATACACCGAGTTACCGCGGTTGATGGCTTCTTTATCCAGCGCAGTACCAGGGCGTACATAATGGCTCACATCGGCAATGGCTACCCATAGCTGCCAGCCACCATCATCTAACGGCTCACAAAAGACCGCATCATCAAAATCACGGGCATCTTCGCCATCGATGGTCACCAGGGGTAACTGGCGTAAGTCGATGCGACCGGCCTTAGCGTCTTCGGGGACCGCTTCACCCAGGCCATCAATTTGTTTATCCACAGCTTTAGGCCACTGATGTGGAATATCGAACGTGCGCAGCGCCATTTCGATTTCCATACCCGGTGCCATGTGCTCACCCAGGATCTCTTTGATGTTGCCGACCGGGCTGACCCGGCGACGCGGACGTTGCGTCAGCTCCACCACCACTACCTGGCCCATGCGGGCTCCGTTGACATTCTCTGGCGGGATCACGATTTCATGATTAATACGGCTGTCATCTGGAATGACTACACCAAAGCCTTGCTCGGTGAAGTAGCGCCCAACGATAGGCTCCTGGCGCGGCTCCACCACACTGACAATGTAACCTTCCTTACGGCCTTTACGGTCGGTGCCGCTGACCCGGGCATCGACCACATCGTCGTGTAAAAACAATTGCATCTGGCCGCCGCTGATATACAGATCGCCGCTGTTATCTTCCGGGCGTAAAAAGCCAAAGCCATCCCGGTGGCCGATAATGCGCCCGCGGATCAGTTCGTCCTGATCCTGGATGATATAGCGTTTGTTGCGGGTGAATTGCAATTGTCCTTCCCGCTCCATTGCGCGCAGCCGCCGCTGCACACCAATTTGACTGTCCTCATCGCGTGCCTCAACGGCAGTACAAATTTCCAGAAAGGACATGGGTTTGCCATGCTCTTCTATAACTGACAGTAAAAATTCGCGGCTGGCGACCGGATTTTCGTATTTTTCTTTCTCGCGCTGGTAATGGGGATCGTCACTCATGCAGTTCGTCTTTGCCCTCAATGTGGTTAATGCTCAATAATGGCGCTAAGTATAACAGTTATACACAGCAAAACATGCGCATATTTCGGTCAGATACCCGCCAACGCCAATTTTGATCACATTTTTACAGCGTGAAGACAGTCATAAGTCGCCGTTAGGGGCCGGCGAGCGCCCGTGCACTGCGCACCGCTTTAGGGTGCATAAGGGATTCTAACTGAGTCAGATAACGGGCAATTTGCCGATGGGTCGCGGTATCGTTGGTAACAGCGGTAAACAGCCAGCGATAGGCATCTTCGTAATCATACGGGCTGCCATGCCCGTCGATAAATAATTTGGCCAGTTGCAGGCGCGCGGCCAGGTTGCCCAGTGCTGCCGCTTCGCGCAGGTAAATCACTGCGCGCTGATAATCCTGCTGGACCAGCGTGCCTTTGGTGTAATAGCGACCTAATTGCTCCAGCGCGGCCGGCAGACCTTGCTGTGCAGCCTGGTGCATAAAGCCGATACCTCGGTCAGGGGCAGCATCCACACACACGCCCCAGGCCAGCATGTCGCCCCACAAAAATTGGTAGGCGGGGACTTTAAGCACTTCAGCGCGTGCTTCAATATCCTGTACCAACTGGCAGCGGTCAGCCTGCACCCGAGCCAAATGGGCATTTTGATTAATCAGTGTAATTAATTTGTCCTGGCTGTACAGCTGCACGGCCTTAAGCTGGCCCTGCGCACCATAAGCGGATGCACTAAGAACGCCTGCCACCAGAAAACTGACAATGTATCGGAGCATAAAAAAGCCTGCCTGTGATCACCTGTGCTTACATATCGGCCACCAGCAGGCTTTCTGAAGGTAAAATTGACGGAGCTTAGTTCAGCCGGGAAAACAGCGCGCTGTAGACCTTACGAGCATGATCGGCCACATCGATCCCCAAATCGGTGAGGTAGCCGCCATCGGGCTGGGTGATCAGACCTTTGGCGTGCAGGCGCTGGGCCGCATCAACCGTGGCGTTACTGGCATCATGGTGGATCTTCAGGCCCTGCATAAAACTGTCGGTTGGAAATTTCAATAACAGATTCAGTTCATCGGTCATGGATTTGTCAAAGGTACTCATACAGCCTCCCAAAGGCATGCGATTGTGGCATGAAAATTTTGTAACCTGTCATGCTATAACACACGCTTTCGCGTAAGCTGTCCAGTAAATTTAGCCTTGCTGGCCGATTCGCTTTTTCGGCATCTGCTGGCACCAGTGATATACTCCCGGCAATATAACCGCCCCCGTGAAGGTACTTAGTATCCAATGAAATACAAAGATTTACGCGATTTTATCGACAAACTTGAAGCCCGTGGCGAATTGAAGCGGATCAGCCAGCCCATCGATACCGAGCTGGAGATGACTGAGATTGCCGATCGCACCTTGCGCGCCGGCGGCCCGGCATTGTTGTTTGAAAACCCCAAAAACAGCGAAATCCCGGTACTGGCCAACCTGTTTGGTACCCCACAGCGGGTGGCGCTGGGTATGGGCCAGGACAATGTGCAGGCCCTGCGCGAAGTGGGCAAGCTGCTGGCCTATCTTAAAGAGCCCGAACCGCCTAAGGGCATCAAGGACCTGTGGCAAAAGCTGCCGGTGTTTCGTCAGGTGTTAAACATGCCGGCCAAAGAAGTGCGTAAAGCGCCCTGCCAGGAAGTGGTGTTGAGCGGCGACGAGGTGGATCTGACCACCCTGCCCATTCAGCGCTGCTGGCCTAAAGATGCAGCGCCGCTGATCACCTGGGGTCTGACCATCACCCGCGGCCCGCACAAAAAACGCCAGAACCTGGGTATCTATCGCCAGCAATTACTGGGCAAAAACAAACTTATTATGCGCTGGCTGTCACACCGCGGTGGCGCGCTGGATTTTCGTGAGTGGTGCCAGACTCACCCGGGCGAACCCTACCCGGTGTCGGTGGCGCTGGGCGCTGATCCGGCTACTATTTTAGGCGCGGTCACACCGGTACCCGATACCCTGTCTGAGTATGCTTTTGCCGGTTTACTGCGCGGTGACAAAACCGAGGTGGTCAAATCCATCAGTAATGATTTGCAGGTACCGGCCAGCGCCGAAATTGTGCTGGAAGGCTATATTGATCAAAACGAAACCGCCCCGGAAGGGCCGTACGGCGACCATACCGGCTATTATAATGAAGTGGATGAGTTCCCGGTGTTCACCGTGACCCACATCACCCACCGTAAACAGCCGATATATCATTCCACCTACACCGGCCGACCGCCGGATGAACCCGCCATCCTGGGCGTAGCATTAAATGAAGTGTTTGTGCCTATCCTGCAAAAGCAGTTTCCCGAAATTGTGGACTTTTATCTGCCGCCAGAAGGCTGTTCCTACCGTATGGCCGTGGTGACCATGAAAAAACAATACCCCGGCCATGCCAAGCGGGTCATGATGGGCGTCTGGTCTTTCTTACGCCAGTTCATGTACACCAAGTTTGTGATTGTGTGCGACGACGATGTTAATGCGCGCGACTGGAACGATGTGATGTGGGCCATTACCACCCGGATGGATCCGGCCCGCGATACCGTGCTGATTGAAAACACCCCCATTGATTATCTGGATTTTGCCTCGCCGGTCTCCGGCTTAGGCTCAAAGATGGGCCTGGATGCCACCAATAAGATGCCCGGTGAAACCGACCGCGAATGGGGCGACCCCATCGTCATGGATGAAGCGGTAAAACAGCGGGTGGATGACATCTGGGATGAGCTTGGTATCATGGATTAGCGCCCACATTTACAGCCTTTTAATTAAAGAAGAGAGTCAATGTCACAAATTCAATGTCAGGTCGACAGTATCTCGCTGTTAACCGAAGCGGTTTACAAAGTGGTATTACGCCCGGTGGAGCCGGTGCAATTTTACGCCGGCCAGTATGTGCTGGTGCATATGGGCGAAAATGACAAACGGCCTTTTTCTATTGCTAATGCGCCGGTCAATGGCGACAAAATTGAGCTGCACATCGGCGCGGATGAAAATAATGCCTATGCCACAGAAGTGCTGCAGCGCATGCGCGAAGATAAGCAGATTGCATTAAGCGGTGGCCATGGAGAAGCGCATCTGCAGTCAAACGGTCAGCCTATGGTGCTGATCGCCGGTGGCACCGGGTTTTCTTATGCCTATTCGATTTTACAGCAGGCGCTGGTCGACCACCCCCACACGCCAGTCACCTTATATTGGGGTGGGCGTAACGAAGCTGACTTGTATTTGCACGATGAACTTGTCAGCTTAGCCGATAAGCATGAGCATTTTTCCTTTATCCCGGTGGTGGAGTTTGCCGATGAAGATTGGCAGGGCCGAACCGGATGGGTGCATCATGCCGTATTAGCTGACTATGCCGACATGTCGAGCCTGCAGGTGTATATCGCCGGCCGCTTCGAGATGGCCAAGGCAGCCCGCGATGATTTTTATGCCCGCAAGCTGCCCGGCGACCAGTTATTTGGCGACGCTTACGCCTTTATCTAACCCACGCCGCGACAACAATAAAAAGGCGTGGGCATAACAACAAGCTTGAAAGGAGCACTTATGTTTTCACGCCTTAAAGCCGCCCCGGCTTTATTGGCTGTAGCCTGCCTGCCGGCATTGGCCCAACAGCCTGAACCCGAAGAACTGCATAATATTGCCGCAGCCGTGTCGGCCTCACGTATCCAGCAGGATATTGAAAAGCTGGTGAGCTTTGGCACCCGCCATACCCTATCCGAAACAAAATCCGACACCCGCGGCATCGGTGCAGCGCGCCGTTGGATAAAGCAGGAATTTGAAGCCATTTCTAAAGAATGTGGCGGCTGCCTGGAAGTGTATTTTTTGGGTGAAACCATCGAAGGTGAAAAACGCATTCCTGAGGCCACCGAAGTGGTCAATGTGATTGCCATTCAGCGCGGCCAGACCGACCCTGACCGCTATGTGGTCATGTCCGGCGATATCGACTCGCGGGTGTCTGATGTAATGGATGCCACCTCTGACTCCCCCGGTGCCAATGACAATGCCTCGGGTGTGGCCGGGACTTTAGAAGCTGCCCGGGTGCTGAGCCAGTATCAGTTTAATGGCAGCATTGTGTATGCCGCGCTATCGGGTGAAGAACAAGGTTTGTTTGGCGGGAAAATTCTGGCTAAGCAGGCCAAAGAAGATGGCTGGCGCATCAAGGCGGTGCTGAATAACGACATGATTGGCAATATCGAAGGGGTCAACGGGGTAATTAATAACACCACTGCCCGTTTGTTTGCCGAAGGTACCCGGGTAACCGAAACCGACAGCGAAGCGCGCACCCGCCGTTTTACCGGCGGTGAAGTGGACTCGCCCTCGCGCAACCTGGCCCGTTATATCGATAAGCTGGCCGATGACTACATCCCCAACCTGGACACCATGGTGATTTACCGGTTAGACCGCTTTGGCCGTGGAGGCCATCATCGGCCCTTCAATGACCTGGGCTACCCGGGGATCCGCATCATGGAAACCAATGAAAACTATGTCCGCCAGCACCAGGACCTGCGTACCGAAGAGGGCGTGGAATATGGCGATACCCTGGAAGGCGTGGATTTTGACTATGCGGCAAAACTGACCTCGCTTAATGCGGTGAGCCTGGCGGCTATGTCCTGGGCACCGGCACCACCAGCCAATGTGACGATTGAAGGGGCGGTGCAGCCGTCCACCACGTTAAAGTGGCAGGCACTGGATAAGCAGCAAAATCCGCAGCTGGCCGGCTACAAGATCTACTGGCGCTATACCGATGCACCGCAGTGGCAATACAGCAAGTATGTGGGTGATGTCAGCCAGGCCACACTGGAAAATGTGGTTATCGACAATTACTTTTTTGGCGTGGCCAGTGTCAGCAAAGCAGGCTTTGAAAGCCCGGTGGTCTTCCCCGGTGCGGCTGGCAGCTTTGGTGAGTAACAGCTAAGTGACAGAAACTTCATGCCGCCTGCGGGCGGCATGTTTGTTTTTTTCGCGTAAAAACCGCTACACTGAGAAGCATGTAGTAAGTATAAATCAATTATTTCAAGGATATCTTGCGTGCGGTGTACCCTGCTGATTGCCTGTTTTATGTGTCTGCTGACCACCGTGGCGTCGGCCCAGGTCAAACTGGGAGCCGCGCAGCTGCCCACCTTTATTGATGAAGAGCAAAAACCTGCCCGCATCAATGCCATCATGCAGGCCGCCTTTGCGCAAATTGATGAACCGCTCACCCTGTCGGTGATGCGACCAGCCTTTTTGGGTAGCGGTATACTCAGTGGTCGGCTCGATGGCCACTATGCCTTTTTAGATTTGGACAACCTCAAAGACAGCTTTGTGTATTCTCAGCCTTATCTACCGCTGTATCTATACAGTGTTAGTAAGCGGGATGATGTGGTATCGGTCACCGCCCTGCCGCATTTACAAGATCGTCGGGTGGCCATTGATAACCTCTTTGCCAATACCGATGAGGTGCGGCTGCTCAAAGGCGTCAAATGGGCGCGCAATCCCTCCTCTTACGATGCCTTTCGCCAGCTGGCGGATAATCGCGCTTATTATCTGATGAGCTCGCGCTTATTGGTGGATGAATTTAACCGCCTGCTGCGCGATGAAGATGAAGAATTATTGCACTTTTCTGGTGTCCCCCTTATTAGTGCGGGTTTTCGCATTGCCATGCCGGCATCGGATACAAACCGCGCGTTATTGGCACGCTTTGACGAAGCCATTGCCAGCATGCAAGGCGATGGTAGTTATAATCAGCTATTGGGGGTGGCCTGGCTGACTAAAGATCTTAATGGCGATGGTGTGGCCGATTACATCAGTTCGGTCAATGTGGCTCATCCCAAACTGGAAAAGGGCGCACTTAGCCTGGCCTACCCGTTGGATAGCACCTTAACAAGCGACCAATCTCAGTTTGTGATTGATGGCACTACGTATGATAGCTGGGACGCAGCGCTGGCTGAACTGCAGCGCAACGGTGCATCGCTGCGCCCTAGCATGTTAGATAAAGAAGTGTACCAGCGTATTTTGGATCGCTGGTAAGCCGCTTATTGTTTGTCCCGCAGGGCGCTGATCAATTCGTCTTTGGTCATTTTTGAGCGCCCATCAATACCTATCTCTTTGGCTTTATCGTACAGCTCCTGCTTGGTACGCTCTTCGTACGGCTTACTCTTACCGCCTTTTTTAGACGGCGACTGGTTGACATTGGCTTGCGCATTGGCGATACGGGCGGATTTTTGTTTGCTGTAACCCTGGTCACGCAGCTCTTCGTACGTGTCATCGTTTTTGATTTGCTTGCCGTGGTCTTTGGCCATGCTGTGCTCCTGATGTGATGTCAGTGATGTAAGGTGATAATCAATGCTGCATTATCACTGATTACCGACCGCCGGCGCAGCTGGATTTACCTCTATCCAATTTTTGCGCTTGATTACATCTTTGTAAGCTTGCTGAGCAGCCGACACATCTCTATCGAAGCTATCGCAGCTTTCTGTTTTATAAATTCTTTTTTTTAACCTTCTTTAAATGCCTCCTTATGCAGACTCTCAGCAAAAAATTGTACATAAACCCACCGCGTGATAAACTTTCAGTAATTTCTGAAAATTCAAATAGGTTTATCAATGGAGATGTCTCCCACTGTTTCTTCTGCGGTCATGCATTTTGGTGAAATGGGTAGCCGTTGGGGCTTTAACCGTACCGTCGGTCAGATCCTGGCGTTAATTGTTTTGGCAGACAAGCCCCTGGCAGCGCAGGAAATCGCCGATGCGCTAAGCATTTCGCGCGGCAATACCAGCATGGGGCTCAAAGAATTGCAGGCCTGGCGACTGGTGAAACAACAGTTGGTACCGGGTGAACGCAAAGAATTTTTTGTTCCGGCCGGGTCGATTTGGGTATTGGCCAACCGGGTGTTTGAAGAGCGGCGTAAACGGGAAATTGATCCCACCCTGACGCTGCTGCGAGATTTAATGTTAACCCAACCCGAGCACAGCAGTGATGAGAATGTTCAGCAAAAGCTGAATGAAATACACGACTTACTGGAGTCTGTCACAGCGTGGTCACAAGAGTTGCAGGATCTGGGGCCCGAGAAGCTGCATACCTTAATGAAACTGGGCTCAGGCGTAGGTCGTATTTTAGAGCTTAAAGACAAACTGTGGTCCGGCAGTAGCGGGCACAGTTAGGAGGTCGTCGTGGACGCATTCATCTTATCCCGTCTTCAGTTTGCACTGAATATCAGTTTTCATATTTTATTTCCGACCATCACCATCGCACTGGCCTGGTACCTGTTTTATTTTAAACTGCGCGCCAATCTTTCTGGCCACCCGGTGTGGATGCGTATTTATCGCTTTTGGGTCCGAGTATTTGCCCTCACCTTCGCCTTAGGGGTGGTCAGCGGCGTGACCATGTCATTTCAGTTTGGCACCAACTGGCCCGGCTTTATGGAAAAAGCCGGTAATGTGGCCGGTCCGTTGCTGGGCTATGAAGTGCTCACAGCCTTTTTCTTAGAAGCCACGTTTTTAGGCATCATGTTGTTCGGTATTCGGCGGGTGCCCAACTGGCTGCATACCCTGGCCACGTTTGTGGTGGCGCTTGGCACCACCATGTCAGCTTTTTGGATCATCTCGCTCAATAGCTGGATGCATACACCGCAGGGGCATGAAGTGGTGGACGGGGTGATTTATGCCCGGGACTGGAGCGCGATTATTTTTAATCCGTCTTTCCCATACCGCTTGAGCCATATGCTGCTGGCCTCCGGGCTGACGGCCAGTTTTCTGATTGCCGGCTTGTCGGCGTATCGGATTTTTCGTGGCGATGACAAAATAGCGCCTAAGATTGCGTTAAAAACTGCCACCTACACAGCAGCGGTGCTGATCCCCCTACAAATATTTGCCGGGGACATGCACGGGTTAAATACCTTAGAGCATCAACCACAAAAAGTGGCAGCCATGGAAGGAGTGTGGGAAACCACCAACCGCGCGCCACTGCTGTTGTTTGCCATGCCGGATGAAGAAAACCGGGAAAATCGCGGCGAGCTTGGGATCCCCGGGCTGGCCAGCCTGATTTTGACCCATTCACTGGATGGTGAAATTAAAGGCTTAAACGAATTTGAAGGCGAGCATCCGCCGGTGGCACCGGTGTTCTACTCCTTCCGCATCATGGTGGGCATGGGGGTATTGATGCTGCTGTGTGCCTGGGTAGGCAGTGTGTATCTGTATCGCCGCGATGCCCTGCCCGGCTGGCTGATTAAGGTGTTTATGGCCATGAGCTTTAGTGGCTGGATTGCCACCCTGGCGGGCTGGTATGTCACTGAAGTGGGGCGTCAGCCTTATCTGGTGCACGGTGTGCTTAAAACCGAAGATGCGGTGACCCAGCTACCAGGCGAAAATGTGCTGTTCTCGTTTGTGATGTACGCGGTGATTTATACCATCCTGCTGGTCGCCTACATGGGTACCCTAACCCTGATGTGTCGCCGTTCGGTGGAGATCGAAGAAATCACCAGTGAAGAACGCGAAAAAGCCAAAGCGCAAAAATTCACCCCGGTGGGTGCGTAGAGGAGTCTGAGTATGCCTTTTGAAAGTTTATCAATTGAAGCGTTGGGCAATATCTACATTGGTCTGTTAGGGCTGGCGGTCTTGCTCTACGCTATTCTGGATGGCTATGACCTGGGGGTGGGTGTGTTACTGCCCCCTCGAGAGGAAAGGTTTCGCGATGATATGATTGCCTCCATCGGCCCGTACTGGGATGCCAATGAAACCTGGCTGGTGCTGGCGGTGGGCCTGTTGTTGTTTGCCTTTCCCGAAGCTCACAGCCAGATTCTGCAAACCCTGTATATTCCAGCCACACTGATGTTACTGGGCCTGATTTTGCGCGGAGTATCGTTTGATTTTCGGGCCAAGGTGCCGCAGGTCAAAAAACGCAAATGGGATCTGACCTTTAAATATGGTTCGTTGCTCACCACCCTGGCCCAGGGCTACATGTTGGGTATCTGGGTCACCGGCCTGCGCACTGATTTGTGGGCGCAAGGTTTTGCTTTGCTCGCGGCCTTTGGGGTCACCGCCGCTTATGCATTTATCGGCGCCTGCTGGCTGATTTTAAAATCCGAATCGGCATTGCAGGAAAAAGCCTTAGTATGGGCCCGGCGAGGGCTGGTGGTGTTAGCCGCCGGCATCGTGGGCGTAAGCATTGCAAACCTTACCTTGCATGCTGAGGTACGCGAGTTATGGCTAGGCGGTGACTGGGGTCTGGTGCTGATGGCCATCCCCCTGGTGTGCTTCGGCCTGTTGCTGTTTTGCGGCTGGATTTTGCGACGCATGCCCGAAACCGACGGCCGCGGTGAAGGCTGGCCCTTCGCCATCGCCCTGACTGTATTCGTGCTGTGCTTTACTGCTTTTGGTCTGAGCTATTATCCCTATGTAGTGCCTGGGCAGCTAACCATCGCCGATGCTATCAGTGACGCTAACTCACTGCGCTTTTTGCTGGTGGGTGCGGTAATTGTGGTGCCCTGCATTTTGGTCTACACCTTTATGGTGTACCGAATCTTTGCCGGGAAATCGGAAAAGCTCAGTTATTATTAGATAGAGATCCGCCATGCATTGCCGTTGATGTTTAAAACATCGCAGTGTAGTAAGGAGACCCCGGCTTTCGCCGGGGTGACGGCAATAGCGGGAGGCCCCGGCCTGCGCCGGGGTGGCGTAATCCTAGAGCGCCGGGGTGACGGTAGGATTAGAAAAACGCCTGCAAACCGGTTTGGGCGCGGCCGAGTATCAGGCCATGCACATCATAGGTGCCTTCATAGGTGTTGACAGTTTCCAGATTCACCATGTGACGCATCACATGAAACTCATCGGCAATGCCATTGCCGCCGTGCATGTCACGCGCCTGTCGGGCGATGGTCAGGGCTTTACCGCAGTTGTTGCGTTTTACCAAAGAGATCATGGCGGGATCAGTATGGCCGCTGTCAATTAAGCGCCCGACCCGCAATGAAGCCTGCAGTCCTAAGGTAATTTCAGTTTGCATGTCGGCCAGCTTGGTCTGGAATAATTGGGTCTGAGCCAGCGGCCGGCCAAACTGTTTGCGCTCCAGGCCGTAGCGTCGTGCCGCATGCCAGCAAAACTCAGCCGCCCCCATGCTCCCCCAGGAAATCCCGTAGCGGGCCAGGTTCAGGCAGCTGAACGGGCCTTTTAACCCCTGAACATGAGGCAGCAGGTTGTCCTCGGGCACAAATACATTGTCCATCACAATCTCGCCGGTGACCGAGGCGTGCAATGACATCTTGCCGTGAATAGTCGGTGTACTGAGTCCTTCCATGCCGCGCTCTAAAATAAAGCCGCGGATGGTATCCTGTTCCTGACTCACCTTGGCCCACACCACCATCACATCAGCCAGCGGTGAGTTGGTGATCCACATCTTGCTTCCCGTCAGCCGGTAACCGCCGTCCACCTTCGTTGCCCGGGTTCGCATGGCCGCCGGATCGGAACCGGCATCCGGTTCGGTCAGCCCGAAGCAGCCGATAAACTCGCCACTGGCCAGCTTAGGCAAAAAGCGGCTATGCTGGTCGGCATTGCCAAAGGCATGGATGGGATGCATCACCAGCGAGGACTGCACACTCATGGCACTGCGATATCCGCTGTCGACCCGTTCCACTTCCCGAGCAATGAGCCCATAGCCCACGTAATTAACTCCGGCACAGCCGTAGCCCTGCAAGGTAGGCCCCAATAATCCCAGCTCGCCAAAGCGGCGCATGATGTTGCGGTCAAACTGCTGCTTGCGGGCCGCCTGCAATATGCCCGGCTGCAGCTCTTGCTGGCAAAATTGGTGCGCGGTGGCGCTGATTAAGCGCTCTTCTTCAGACAGCTGGTCTTGCAGTAATAATAAATCATCCCAGTGGGCTACCGGTTGCGACATAATCGTTCCTCACAGTGCATTGATACATTCAGCATACCATGGAACATTCGCCGGCCAAGCTTACAGGTGGCTCAGCGGCATCGCCGTGGCGTACTTGATCTGTTCCATGGCAAAGCTGGAGGTCACATCATTTAGCTCAATGCCATTGACCAGCCGCTTGTAAAAATGATCAAAGCTTTGCATGTCCTTCACCACGACTTTGAGCAGATAATCATACTCGCCGCTCATGCGGTAAAACTCTATCACTTCCTCGAACCCGCCGGCATGGCGAGCAAAGTCATCCAGCCAGCGACCATCGTGCCGGCCGGCTTTGACCTGCACAAATACCGTCATGGCCAGACCCAGGCGCGCTGCGTTGAGTAGCACCACCTTTTTGCTGATAATGCCTTGCTCCTGCAAGCGCTGGATCCGTCGCCAGCATGGCGTCACACTCAACCCCACCTGTTCGGCAATCTGCGCTACGGGCAAATCGCCGTCGCGTTGCAATAGTGTCAGTATTTTTTTGTCGATGCCATCAACAGTAAAATTTTTCATCTTTACATAATATTTAGAAAAATAATTTCAACCGAGCATAATCTTAGCGGCATAAGATAGCAATTTCTTACCCTAACTTAGGTGCCACACTAATAACTCAACCCGATTGCGACGAGATGCTCATGACTATATTTGCCCAGCGCGGCGCAGCGCTCAAAGCGCCACAGATTTTTGACAATATTACCCAGACCATCGGCCAGACTCCGCTGGTGCGCATGTCGCGCCTGGCTGAAAAGTTAGGCTGGGTCTGTGCGCCGCTGGGTAAAGTGGAGTTTTTTAATCCAGCAGGTTCTATCAAGGATCGCAGTGCCCTGGCCATGTTTGAAGCCTTGTTAAAAGAGCATGATGCCGACGGCCTGCATGTGATTGAAGCGTCGTCCGGCAACAATGGCGTGGCCTGTGCCTGGCTGGGAGCCATGCTGGGGGTTAAAGTAACCATCGTCATCCCTGAGCATATGTCAGTGGAGCGCCAACAGCTGATCCGTCATTATGGTGCCAAAATTGTCACCACCCCGAGGGCGGCGGGCACCAAAGGAGCTATCGACCATGCAGCCACCCTGGTGGCAACAACGCCCGGTGCAGTGTCGTTAAATCAGTTTTCTAACCAGGCCAATGTGGAAGCGCATGCCCAGCATACTGCACGGGAAATCTGGCATGATACCCAGGGCCAGGTCCATGTGGTGGTGGCCGGCATCGGTACCGGTGGCACCATTACCGGGCTAGCTAAAACTCTGCGTCAGTGCAACCCGCAGCTGGAAGTGGTGGCGGTGGAGCCGGCGCGTTGCCCGGTGCTTAGCCAGAACCGGACCGGCGTACACAATATTCAGGGGCTAAGCTCCGGCCATGTGCCAGCCATTTTAGACACCCAATGTTTGTCGCGTATCGAAACAGTCGAGGATGATGAGGCGATTGAATATGCGCGCATAGCCGCGCGCCTGGAAGGACTGGCGGTAGGCATCTCATCAGGTGCCGCGCTGTGTGCCACCGCGCGGCTGGCCAGTCAGCAGGCCTATGCCGGTAAGACCATCGTGACGATTTTGCCTGATGGTGCGTGCCGCTATTTTTCCACTGCGCTGTTCGCCGAGGTTGGCGCTTGTGAGGATGAAGATGGCTGGTCAGCCCCGTCACTGGCGGTGGGTTGAGCATCCAGCCACCAGGGCTGGTCAAAGTGCACCTGATCAGGCGCCACAATCAGATTATACGGCGGCGCAAACATCCGCCGCAACACGCCGGCATACTGAGCATTGTTGAAGGTCAGCTGGCCGCTGGCCTGATAGGCATCAATCATCCGCGCGTAGGCCTGCACCGGATAACGGGGATTTTGCTGGGTATATACCACTGTTCCGCCATAGGTCTGGTACAGCGCTTTTTCCACCTGCCAGTACCAGACCTGTTCACGGGCAATGTCGGCCAGGCTTCGGCCGCCCGGAGTGGGCTCGTGGGAGGCGCGAAAGCGTGCAATAAAGGCCTCTACCAGCGCCGGGTCGACCTCAATGGTTTGCTGAGTGGCAAAATCTTCAAGTAAACGTTCTACTACCTGTTCGCCAAACAACTGATGGCGCAGGCGGCTCAGTGCCAGTGATTTACTTACGCCCATGGCCTGAGCAGTTTGTGCCAGCCGGGTATCATCCGGCGTCACCTGGGAGACAGTCAGCGGTTGGCCCAGGACCACCGCCAGGGTCTTTTCCTGAGCCTGGGCAGCGCCCGCCATACTCAGGCAAACAGCCAGGCAAACAGCCAGCCATCCCAACCTCTGCCGGCTAGCGTCGTGTGCCTCAAAGCGGTGTCCCATCAACCCTGCTCCATTTGCCATTGATGCTTGCCAGCATAAGAAAAAAGCCGCAGTCTGTCACTGGCTTATTTTGTAACGGAGTTTTTATGGCGCAACTGACTGTGGTCACCGGCCAGCCGGCGGTGGGCAAAACCACCTGGGCGCAACATTTCGCCAGTGAGCAGCATGCCTGTCTGATTGATATTGATACGGTATTTGAGCCGGTTATCCAGGCTGGACTGGCACTGGCTGACATGTCTGAGGACGACCGCGATAGCCAGGCGTACAAACAGGCGTTTCGGCAACCGGTGTATACCGCCATGTATGCAAGCGCAGCCGCTAACCTGCCCCATGTGCCGGTGGTGTTATGTGCGCCCTTTACCCGCGAACTGGCGCAGGCCGACTGGGCCGAACAATTGCACAAGCAGTTTGGCTGTAGCGTAGAGGTTATGTGGCTTACTGCCCCGATGGCGACAATAAAACAGCGGATGGAAAAACGCGGTAACCCAAGGGATCGGGCTAAGCTGGCGCAGTGGGACAATTACCAGCAGTATTTTTCTGTCACGCCGCCGTTGTGCAGACATACACAAATTGCGACCTGACAAACAAAAACGGCAGCTTGCGCTGCCGTTTTTTCGCACAAAGTGTGCTACACCTTACAGTGCGTTTACGTTAGCAGCCTGCAGACCTTTTTGACCCTGCTCGACTTCAAATTCTACGCGCTGACCTTCGTTCAGAGTCTTGTAACCTTCTGAAACGATAGCACGGAAATGAACGAAAACGTCCTTATCGCCGCTATCCTGCGTCAGAAAACCATAACCCTTGTCAGCATTAAACCACTTAACGGTACCTGTAACTTTAGACATGTAGACCTCAAATCTTTCTTAAAACATCGCTTTCACGTATCACGTATCGTCTTTAACTGGGGGACGAGATAATTTGGGTCTTACTTTAGAATGAACAAACCACTTACAACTAGTCACAGGCGTAACTTGAGTATTTATACATCAACGCAAAAAACAAAATTAGCACGTCTATTAAAGACTTTGGCCCTATGGCCAGTCAGTACTATAGCAGGTATTTAAGAAATTGATACCTAAATCCGCAAAGAAAAACGAATGTCATAAAATTATCATTTTAGCGAAATTTACAGCTTAATTTTACTATGGCCTTTACGCCAGGATTGCCACCAGCAAGCTAGCCCTGCCACACCACTTATTGCGGCCACCGACCAATGCAGCTGGTATAACGGCAACACTGCTGCCACCACAATCAGGGTGGCGCCCACAATGCCATAATGGATGGCCCGGGTGTTATTGATCTGCAATGCCAGCTGTTGCTGATGAGCCCGTTCTTGCTGCAAGGGCAGCAGTTTGAGCTGTTGCAAGCTGTCGTGCAGCAGATCAGGCATTTCCGGTAATTTTTCCGACCAGAATGGCAGGTTTGCACGCACTTTAGAAAACATAGCGCGCATGCCGATTTGCTCGCTCATCCAGTTTTCTAAAAATGGCTTGGCGGTTTTCCACAGATCCAGCTGCGGATACAGCTGGCGGCCCAACCCTTCAATGTACAGCAAGGTTTTTTGTAATAGCACCAGCTGTGGCTGGACCACCATATTAAACCGCCGGGCGGTGTTAAACAGTTGCAGTAGTACATTGCCAAACGAAATATCGGCCAGCGGTTTTTGAAAGATGGGCTCGCACACTGTGCGGATCGCCATTTCAAATTCGTCTATGTTGGTATCGTGGGGCACCCAGCCCGAATCAGCGTGTAGCTGCGCCACCTTGCGATAATCGCGATTAAAAAAGGCCACAAAGTTTTCCGCCAGATAGCGTTTGTCGTCTTTGTTGAGCGTCCCCACAATGCCAAAATCAATGGCGATATAGCGCGGCTCGGTAGGATTGTCGGTGCCGACAAAAATATTGCCCGGATGCATATCCGCATGAAAAAAACTGTCGCGAAACACCTGGGTGAAAAATACTTCCACGCCACGTTCTGCCAGCCGTTTCATGTTGGTGTTCTGCGCCAGCAAGGCATCCACATTAGATACCGGTATGCCGTAGATGCGCTCCATTACCAGCACATTGTGACGGCAGTAGTCGCTGTAAATCTTTGGAATGTATAACGCATCAGAGCCTTCAAAATTGCGCCGCAGCTGAATGCCGTTGGCCGACTCGCGCAGTAAGTCCAGCTCGTCCACCAGGGTTTTCTGGTATTCGGTCACCACTTCCACCGGACGCAGCCGCTTGCCATCAGGCAGCCAGCGTTGTACCACCTGGGCCAGCGTAAACAGCAATTCCATATCGGCTTCGATGGTTTTGCGAATATCCGGGCGCAAGACCTTAACCACTACATCCTGGCCACCGTGTAGCTTGGCTGCATGCACCTGAGCGATAGATGCAGAGGCCAGCGGCTCCACCTGAAAATCGCTGAACAGTTCTGATAACTGGCGCAGGCCCAGCGCATCTTTAATAATTTTCTGGGCGCTTTGCGACGGAAACGGTGCCACCTTGTCCTGCAACCGGGCCAGCTCATTGGCAATCTCCGGGTGTAGCAGATCGCGGCGGGTCGATAACATCTGGCCAAATTTGATAAACACCGGCCCCAGCGACTGCAGCGCAGCGGTGATCCGCACGCCAGCCGGTTCGCCTTTATGGCGGTTGCCGATCCAAAAGATGCACATGCGCAAAAAGCGGATATACCAGGGCATCCAGCGGTCCGGGATTAACTCATCAAGGCCGTGCTGCAACAGCACCTTATTAATTTGGTACAAGCGAAAAATTTGCATGTTTAGGAGGGCGATTGCTGCTTATTCAGGGCGTTCAGGCGGGCTTCAAAGCGCTGCACATCATCGCGCAGCGCATCGACCTGATCGCTAAAATGAGTAATGGCCAGCTGATTAACAGCCACCTGTTTTTCTTCGGTCAGCGCATTGGCCAGGCCGGCCTGCGCGCGTCGGGCACTGTCCTGCCATTGAAGACGCAGCCGTTGCAACCCCTGCCCCAGTTGATGGGCCAGCACATCACCGGTATACCGAGCCAAATGCCCTTCCCAGTCAATATCCAGTTGCTGGAACAACCCGGCCACCTGTTGGGCAACACTGAGCTCGCCATGCAGGGCCAGCTTGTGTTCGCGGATCAGGCGGGTAAGCTGACTGGTCTGGGTCAGTTGCGGTAACACCTGTAGCTCTGCTTCGATGCAGCAGCTGTGGTCGGATAAATGCAGTGCCACTTCCTCGGCGTCGCGCGTTTCCAGTAGCACGTCAATACGATCAGAAAACGCCAGGGTCAGGCCCCATGGCAGCTCTTTGACAAACACCGTCAATTGCTTGCCTTCTAAATCATCCAGCCGCTGACGGCTGTCTTCATCCAGGGCTACCAGGCGGTTCAGCCCCTGTTCGATGGCGGCGATAAGCAGAGACGATGCCGGCATTAAAATTTGTACCCGCGATGCAGCGCCACAATGCCGCCAGTGAGGTTGGTATAGTCACACTGTTCAAAGCCGGCCTGTTCAAACATGCCTTTGAGGGTTTCCTGGTCCGGATGCATGCGGATGCTTTCGGCCAGATAGCGATAACTTTCGCTGTCGTTGGCCACCAGCTGGCCCATGCGCGGCAAAATGTGAAACGAATACATATCGTACACTTTGGACAGATGCTCAGAGGCGGGCTTGGAAAATTCCAGCACCAGCAGCCGGCCGCCCGGCTTTAACACCCGGTAGATCGAATTAAGCGCATTTTGTTTTTCGGTCACATTGCGCAAACCAAATGCCATGGTCACCACATCAAAGGTGTTGTCCGGAAAAGGCAAGTTTTCGGCATCGGCCTGTACATAATCGATATTGCCCACGCGGCCCTGGTCGCGCAGTTTATCGCGGCCGACTTTGAGCATGGACAGGTTGATATCTGCCAGGGTGACCGAGCCTCGCTCGCCCACCAGGCGTGAAAACTTGGCGGTCAAATCACCGGTGCCACCGGCAATATCCAGCACCTTGTGCCCGGCCCGTACCGCGGCACAATCGATGGTATAGCGTTTCCACAGGCGATGGATCCCCAGCGACATCAGGTCGTTCATCACATCGTATTTGGCCGCCACCGAATCAAACACATTGGCCACCATGGAAGCTTTTTGTGTTTTATTTACCTGGCGAAAACCAAAATCGGTTTGCTCCTGGCCCTGGGCTGGCGGCGTATCAGCCGCGTTCTGGCGGGCATCGTTGTCGCTCATACAAATCCTGTAACCTGTGTTGGTAAGTGCTGCAAAGTGTACCCAATATTGGCCGGCAACAACAGCCATTTGCCGGATTTTCACCGGCTTAGCGCTGGTTGTTGCCCCAACTTAACGACAAGATCTGGCTTAGCTGGGTCAGTGGCAAGCCGCTTTCTTCGTGCCAGCGCATAAACTGGGCATTCATCGCGGCCAGGCTGCGCTGACTTTGCGCGCCGCCATCAATGACTTCATGCTTGCGCAGATAATCTTCGTTGTCCTGGGACAAGATAAAGGTGTCTACACCCAGGGCTCGCAACATGTAAGGGCCGGTGTTGCCGCCTAAGCGGGCACCGCGCTTTTTGAGCCATTGCCACAGCCCGGTGATATCAGCCGGACCAAAGCTCGCCACAAAGGCACCAAAACTGCCATACTCACGGGCCACATCGGCCACCATTATGGCGTTGTCGCGCACGGTCATGACTTTTTTATAGTTACGCACAATGCGCGCATCGGCGGCTTTGCGCTCCAGCATCTCATCGGGCATCAGCAGGATCTTTTCCACATCAAAGTCGAAAAACACCTCTTCAAATGCCGGCCATTTTTGCTCTATCACCCGCCATACAAAGCCAGATTTGAACACTTGCCGGGTCATGGCGGCTAAAAACCGGTCATCGGGTATCGCGGCCACCTGAGCCGCACTTTTAGGCTGCGCCAGCAGCGCCTGTAACGCGGCTTCAGAGCCTTTGCGTTCACAGGCGCGCTGATAAATGGTGGCAAAGGCCTCTGCCGCCATCAGGCTTTGATCCCGCTATGACGTAACAATGCATCCACCTGCGGTTCGCGGCCACGAAACGCCACAAACAGATCCATCGGCTCGCGGCTGCCACCCATCTCCAGAATATTGTGCAAAAAGGCTTTGCCGGTTTCGCGGTTAAAGATGCCGTCTTCTTCAAACTTGCTAAAGGCATCACTGGAGAGCACTTCCGCCCATTTATAGCTGTAGTAGCCGGCCGCATAGCCGCCAGCAAAAATATGCCCAAAGCTGTGCTGGAAGCGATTAAACTCAGGGGGGGTGAGCACCGCCATTTCCTGGCGCACCTCATTGAGCAGTTGCTGTACATCGACCTTGTCGCCATCCCGCTGATGCAACAAAAAGTCGAACAGGCTGAATTCCAGCTGACGCATCATCTGCATGGCGGCCTGATAATCCCGCGCGGCCAGCATGCGCTCCAGCAAATCCGCCGGCAGCGGCTCGTCATTTTCATAATGGGCTGAGATAAAATTCAGAGCCTCTTCCTGCCAGCACCAGTTTTCTAAAAACTGGCTGGGCAGCTCCACCGCATCCCATGGTACCCCGTTGATACCCGACACACCGGCCACCGACATCTTAGTCAGCATATGATGCAGACCATGGCCAAATTCATGGAACAGCGTCAGTACTTCATCATGGGTAAACAGCGCAGGCTTATCCCCCACCGGACCATTAAAATTACAGGTCAGATAGGCTACCGGTAACTGTAACTCGCCATTGGGCAGCTCCCGGCGTACCCGGCATTCATCCATCCAGGCGCCGCCGCGCTTGTTGGCGCGGGCATATAAATCAAAGTAAAAACTGCCGCGCAGCTGGTCGGCTTCATCGGTGATGGTGAAGTAGCGTACATCCTTATGCCAGGTATCGACCCCCGGTTGCTCCACAATGGATAAGCCGTACAAGCGGTGCACCACATCAAATAAGCCGCGCAGCACAGTATCTTCGGGAAAATATGGACGCAGCATTTCGTCCGAGATGGTGTATTTTTGCTGTTTAAGCTGCTCGCTGTAATACGGCACATCCCAGGCTTGCAGTTCGTCGACGCCCTGCTCTTTGGCAAAGGCTTTGACTTCATCCAGCTCGGCCTTGGCCTGGGGCATCGACTTGTCAGCCAAATCGCGAATAAAACTCACCACCTGGTCGGTGGAGCTGGCCATTTTGGTGGCCAGAGAGCGCTCGGCATAATTATCAAAACCCAGCATTTTTGCCGCTTCGGTGCGTAGCGCCAGAATTTCGTTGATGATCTCGGTGTTGTCCCACTTACCGGCATTGGGCCCCTGATCCGAGGCGCGCGTGGCAAAGGCACGGTACATTTCTTCGCGCAGCTCACGGTTTTGCGCATACAGCATTACCGGCAGATACGAAGGAATATCCAGCGTAAACAGATAGCCATCCAGCTCTTTTTGCTCGGCCGCCTGGCGTGCCGCCGCCAGCGCAGACTCTGGCATACCGGCCAGCGCTTCTTCATCAGTCACATGCTTGGTCCAGCCCATGGTGGCGTCCATCACATTATTGCTAAAGGTGGAAGAAAGCTCAGACAAACGCGCACTGATTTGGGCATAGCGGGCTTTTTTGTCCGCCGGTAACGCCACCCCAGACAGGGTAAAATCACGGATGGTGTTTTCGATATACTTTTGGCGTTGCTCATCCAGGCTTCTGTATCCGTCACTTTGGCGAAGTGCGGTAAAGGCATTGTACAAGCCCTCATGCTGGCCCACCCAGGTGCCGTATTCTGATAACAACGGCAGGCAGCTATCATGAGCCTCGCGCAAGGCATCACTGCTAACCACAGAATTCATGTGCGACACCGGCGACCACATTTTGCCTAAGCGATCATCCACCTCTTCAATTCGCGCCACCACATTGGCGTAGCTGTAATCCCCAGACGCCACCACCTCGTCAATGGTGGTTTTACACTCGGCAATGGCTTGTTCGATGGCGGGTTTAATTTGTTCCGGCGTGATCTGGGAAAACACCGGCAGGCCGTCGACCAGGGTGATGGCAGGTTGTGTCATGAAATTCTCACTTTTATTTGTGTGCGTGCAACAGAATGTAAGGTCCCGGCAGCGGAAAAACAAGTAACCGGCAGTATCTACGTGTGGCAGCACGCTTTGTTCAACAGGATCGGCTACATTACCTTTTTTACATGGTCTGCCAGACCGGTCGTACGTACAAGCAACACAGTGTGCGCATTAACGCAATGCGTGTTTGGATTGAGCCGGGCCCGGCCCCGTGCCACAATACTTTGAATTGGCTTGATAAAAAGCGAGAGACTATGCACGAATTTGATTATATCTGTATCGGGGCCGGCAGCGGCGGTATCGCCTCGGGCAACCGCGCCGCCAAACACGGCAAAAAAGTCGCCATCATCGAAGGCAATCTGATGGGCGGTACCTGTGTCAATGTGGGTTGTGTGCCGAAAAAAGCCATGTGGTTTGGTGCCGGCGTAGCCGAAGCCATCAATCGCTATTCTGAAGATTATGGCTTTGATGTGACCGTAAACAGCTTTAGCTGGCCCACTTTAGTGGCCAATCGCCAGGCGTATATAGAGCGCGTTCACGCCTCCTATGACAAGATGATGGCCACCAACGGCATTACGGTGGTAGATGGCTATGCCAAATTTGTGGATGACCACACCATTGAGGTCAACGGCGAACAATACCGTGCCCCGCACATTACCATTGCCACCGGCGGTCATCCGCGCCTGCCGGATATCCCGGGCGCTGAGCATGGCATCGATTCAGACGGTTTTTTTGCCCTGAAGCAACAGCCTAAGCGGGCGGTGGTCATCGGTGCCGGCTATATTGCGGTGGAACTGGCTGGTGTGTTGCACAGCTTAGGCACCCAGACCGACCTGGTAGTACGCCATCATGCGCCGCTGCGCCATTTTGATAACATCATCTACGAAACCCTGGTGGATGTGATGCATAATGAAGGCCCGACTCTGCACAAACAATCCGGTGTAGAAAAAGTGGAAAAGCGTGACGACGGTGAGCTATGTGTGCATCTGACCAGTGGCGAACAGATCCTGACCGATTGTTTGATCTGGGCCATTGGCCGGGATCCCTCGTCCGATAAACTGGGGCTGGAAAATACCGCAGTTAAAACCGATGATAAAGGCTATATCACAGTCGATAAATTTCAAAACACCAGCGCCGACGGCATTTATGCCATAGGCGATATCACCGGCCAGGTGGAACTGACTCCGGTGGCGATCAAAGCCGGCCGTTTGCTGAGCGAGCGCTTGTTTAACGGTCAGGACAAAGCCCATTTGGATTACTCGCTGATCCCCACCGTGGTGTTCAGTCACCCGCCCATCGGCACCATCGGGCTGACCGAAGACGCCGCCCGTGAGCAGTATGGTGATGATGCCCTCACTGTGTATTCTTCGTCTTTCTCAGCCATGTACACAGCCATCACTAAACATCGCCAGCCCACCAAGATGAAACTGGTGTGTGCCGGAGATGAGCAAAAAGTGGTCGGCTTGCATGGGATCGGCCACGGCATGGATGAAATTTTACAGGGCTTTGCGGTAGCCATGAAAATGGGTGCCACCAAGGCTGACTTTGACGCCTGTGTGGCGATTCACCCCACCAGCGCTGAAGAATATGTGACCATGACCTGACAACGGTCTGGATAAAATACTAACAAGGGGCGCGCACAGCGCCCCTTTTTTTGTTGGCTTCGCCTAAATAGCCCCGCTGTTACAAGCTGATTACATTCAAGGCGATTCGCCGGCTAGCTGCGTTAAGGGGTTTTGCATTGACCGCTAATACCCGATACCTTAACTGACCGTGATTTAGCAATGACTGGAAAATAACAATGATAACCTGCTTTCGTCGCTCTGTACTTGCCCTGGCACTGGGCACCGCCTGTACTTTTGGCAGCCATGCTGAAACAGCAGCCGAGCCCGAATGGGATGTATTGAATCCCCCTTTTGATTTAACCGAAGTCACCATCAACACCGATCAAACCACCTGGTCGAGCCTGTCTGTCTCGCCCGATGGCAGTTACATGGTGTTTGATATGTTAGGTGATATCTACAAGGTCGATACCCAGGGCGGCAAAGCCCAATCGCTGACTGCAGATTTTGGCTGGAATATTGAACCGGCTATTTCGCCCGATGGCAGTGAGATCGCGTTTGTCTCTGACCGTGGTGGCATTTCTAATATTTGGGTGATGGACAGCAATGGCGAAAATCTGCGCCAGGTGTCACAGGAAAAAGCCAATCTGATCCACGCGCCAAAATGGAGTCCGGACGGTAACTATCTGGTGGCGATGAAAGGCATCATGTCCAGCCGCAGTATTCCGGCCGGCGAGATTTGGATGTACCACAAAAGCGGCGGTGATGGCCTGAAGATCAAAGGCCGGGTCAATGGCAAGGCCGACCAGCAAAATATCGCCGATCCGGTATTTTCCCACGATGGCAAATATTTGTATTACACCCAAAACACTGTACCGGGCGCACAGTTTGAATATAACCGCGACCCGCTTAAAGGCATTTTTGCTATCACCCGCTATGACCGTGAAACCGGTGAAGAAACCCGCTTTATCAGCGGCACCGGCGGCGCCATCGTGCCTACCCCCTCACCGGATGGTAAACACATCGCCTTTATTCGCCGGGTGAAAGACAAAACCGGTTTATTTTTGAAAGATTTGACCACCGGTGAAGAGCAGCCGCTGACGCTTGAGCTGGAGCGTGATATGCAAGAAGGCTTTGGCTCAGAAGGCTATTATGCGTATTTTGACTGGATGCCAGACAGCCAGTCGATTGTCTACTGGACCGGCGGTACCTTTCATAAAATTGATATCAACAGCAAAGAAGTCAGCGATATTGACGTGTCGGTTACGGCCACCAAGCAGCTGGCCGACGCCTTGCGCTTTGATGTGGATGTGGCCCCGGATGAGTTTGATGTCAAAATGATCCGCTGGAGTCAAAAATCCCCCGATGGCAAGAGCATGTTGTTCCAGGCACTGGGCAAGCTGTATGTGAAGGATATCGCCAGCGGCAAGACCCGCCGTCTGACCTCACAAAACGAGCATGACGAATACTTCCCGCGCTATTCCAATGATGGTAAACACATTGTGTATACCAGCTGGCATGACCAAAAGCTCGGCGCGGTGCGCATCATTGACGCCAACGGTGGCCAAAGCAAAGTGATCACGCCCGAGCCAGGCCACTATGTGGAGCCCAGCTTTTCTACCGACGGTAAGCTGGTGACCTACCGCAAATTCTCAGGCGGCTACCTGCTGGACCCGAAATATTCACTGGAGCCGGGCCTGTATGTGACTGAACTGGCTGATAGCACCACTACCAAGGTGGCCTCGTCTGGTCACGCGCCACATTTTGCCGGTGACAATCAGCGGGTGTTTTTCACCGAATCGGTCGGCGGCACGCCCTATCCGGAAACCCAGTTTAGCAGTGTCAACCTGGCGGGTGACGATAAGCAGGTCCATCTGTACGGTGCCGATAAGGTCAGCGAGTATCGCTTGTCCCACGATGGCCAGTGGGTAGCCTTTGTACACCAGTTTAAAACCTATGTAGCGCCGTATGTCACCAACGGTAAAAAAGTCACGCTGGGCCCGGACATGACCTCGCTGCCGGTACAGCAATTGTCTGCCCGTGCTGGCGAATACCTGACCTGGCGGCCGGATAATAAAGCCGTCGGCTGGTTCCATGGGCCGCATTATTACGAGCGCGAACTGGCTGAAAGCTTTACCTTTGTGGCGGATAAAGAAGAATTGCCTGAGCCGGAAGCCGACGGCATGAACCTGTCCTTTAAAGCCGAGGCCGATAAGCCCAGCGGGCAAAAAGCCTTAATTGGCGGCACTATCGTGACCATGCGCAATGCCGACAATCAGCAGGAAGTGATTGAAAATGGCGTGGTCTTAATTGAGGGCAACCGCATCAAGGCAGTGGGCCGTCAGGGCGAGATCCAGATTCCTGATGGCGCCATGCGCGTAGACACCACCGGCAAAACCATCATCCCGGGGCTGGTAGATGCCCATGCGCACGGCGCGCAGGGCCGCAATGAGATTATCCCGCAGCAAAACTGGGGGCAATTCTCCAATGTGGCATTTGGGGTGACCACCATTCACGATCCGTCTAATGACACCACCGAGGTATTCGCCGCGTCAGAGATGCAGCGCGCCGGCCAGATTATAGCGCCGCGGATCTACTCTACCGGAGCCATTCTGTACGGCGCCGAGGCCCTGGGCTACAAAGCCATCGTCAACGACTATGACGATGCGTTTTTTCATGTACAGCGCTTAAAAGATGCCGGTGCCATTTCGGTAAAAAGCTATAATCAGCCAGCCCGTACCCAACGCCAGCAGATTTTGCAGGCTGCCCGCGAACAGCAAATGATGGTGGTGCCAGAAGGCGGCGGTAAGTTGCAGCAAAACCTAAGCATGCTGGTGGACGGCCATACCGGCCTGGAGCACAGCTTGCCGATCGAAAAAGGCTACAGTGATGTCACCCAGCTATGGAAAGCGTCGGAGTTTGGTTATACCCCCACCTTTGTGGTGTCGTACGGCGGTATGATGGGCGAAGAGTACATGTACGATCGCACCGAGGTATGGAAAAATCCGCGCCTGTTGCGCTATACCCCATCATTCCTGTTGGATGGCCGGGCCATTCGCCGCCCCACCGCGCCGGATAGCCAGTATAACCATGTGGCGGTGGCCGAGTATGCCAAAACCCTGCGTGAAAATGGCGTCAGTGTGCACATTGGTGCCCATGGCCAGCGCGAAGGTCTGGCCGCGCACTGGGAAATGTGGTTGATGGAACAAGGTGGCTTTACCCCGTTTGAAGCCCTGCGTGCCGCCACTATTGATGGTGCCACCCATCTGGGCATGGGCAAGGACATTGGTAGCATTGAAGCCGGTAAGCTGGCTGATATGGTGGTGATTGATGGCAATGTGCTTGATGACTTAAGCCGCAGCGAGTATGTGGAGTACACCGTACTTAATGGCCGGGTGTATGAAGCCGCCACCATGAATGAACTGGGCAGCAAATCCCCGCGCCAGCCATTCTTCTTTGAGCAGGATAACCAGACCTTTATGCCTGCTGAGACAGAACAGCAGATCAGCGAAAAAGCACACAAATATCACTGGTCGCATTAATTAGCTGTGTAAATCACCTGAAAGCCACCCGTAAGGGTGGCTTTTTTTTGCCTGCTTTTGCCTGTTAGTGCCTTCGCTAAAATCAGCAAATACGCTCCCTCATCTCACACACCCAGCTGTGATTATCATTATTCGGTCATGGCCGTTTAAAATTCGGCCACTCTGCGCAGCATAAGGGCTGCACGCGCATATCGACCCATCAGACAAAGCGCGTCATGCGCAAAATTTCTACAGTTAGGCCATCGGTGATTCATCGATGCGATAACCCTAATCACTGCGTTTCGACGCCGGCCAGGAGGGCTGGATTTGACGGTTATCACCCACGCCTGGCAGAACCGCAGGAGGGCAGCAAGGAGGCAGTAAGGACGCCGCCACGGAGCCCGTTATTCGCAAGGATGCGAACCTGCGATTCTGGCCAGCCTTTTTTTGTCACAGGAAGACATTATGCGAAACGGACTTTTCAGACCTGAAGCGCTGGCCAGCCAGGGCCCGCGCCTGCAAGGCAAAGTAATATTACTGCCCGGCTTGCCCATGCTCACCTGCTGCGTCTTGCTGGTGATTTGGCTGATGGCCGCGCTGGTATTTTTGGCCCAGCATGATTTTCGTCGCCAGGCCACGGTAACCGGCTGGGTAGAACCGGTAGAAGGCGTTGTCAGGATCCCGGCACCCGCCAACGGCGGCCTGGTCACTCAGGTGCTGGTAAAAAATGGTGACACAGTCACCCAGGGCCAGCCATTACTGGTGATTGAGCAAGCCACCGCCCTGCCCGGCGGCGCGCTGGCCCATGAGCAACTGGCAGCAGAGTTTGCTACCCAGCTGGTGATGCTGGACCAGCAGGTAAAACAGGCTGACACGCTATGGGCGCAACAACAGACCCGCTTTATCCGGCGCGAGCAAGCCGCACAGATGACTGAAACCCAGCTAAATAGTTTGCTGACCACCAGCCACCAGCGCTACCAGTTGCTGGCTAATCGTTTTGCCCGGTTACAACCGCTCAGTGGCCAGCACATTGCTCGCAGCGAGGTAGAAATGCTGCACACCCAGGTATTGCAGGCCAAAGAGCAGTGGCAGCAACATCAACATAGCGCCAGCCTGCACGCTCAGGCGCGTCTGGATGCTGTTGCCCAGCGTCAGGAGCAGCAGGTGCAGCATGCGTCGAAACTGGCCAGCCTGGCGCAGCGGCGCAGTGAATTACAGCAGCAGTTGACCCGTCTGGCCAGCCAAACCCAGCAGGTGATCACGGCCAGCAGTGCCGGCACCGTCACCAACCTCAATGTGAAAGCCGGCCAGCCGCTAGCCGGGCAAACCAGCCTGCTTAACCTGCTGCCTGGCAGCGCCCGCTTGCAGGCCCATATGCTGATCCCGGTGCGCGATGCCGGCTTTGTCGCCCCCGGCCAGGCTGTGCAGCTGCGCTACGATGCCTTTCCTTATCAAAAATTTGGCATGCATACCGCACGCGTTGAGCAGGTGTCACGCACGGCGCTGTTGCCCACCGACACCCGTCATCTGCCGGTAGCGGTGTCCGAACCGGTATTTCGGGCCAGTGTGCAACTGGATGAGCAACAGCTTAGCGCCTATGGCCAGGCCATTCATCTGCGCTCCGGTATGACCTTTTCGGCCAGTGTGACCTTAAGCGAACGCAGTCTGCTGGAGTGGCTACTGGAGCCGGTGTTGAGTCTGCGGGGGAATATCTGATGCACAGCCTGACACTGCCAGCGCTTAGCTGGCGCCCTCACCGCCCGGTCCCCATGGTGTTTCAGGCCGAAGCAGCCGAATGCGGGCTGGCCTGTTTATGTATGATGGCCCAATATCATCAGGATGGCCGGGACTTAGGCGCGCTGCGTCAGGAGTTTGGTCTGTCCGGGCGGGGCCTGACCCTACAGCAGCTGATGCAGATCGCCAATGCCATGCAGCTGTCCACCCGCGCAGTCAAAGCCGAGCTGGAGGATTTGCATGAGTTGCAGCTACCGGCAATATTGCACTGGGATATGCAGCATTTTGTGGTGGTAACCCGGGTCACCCGGCAGACGGTTTGGATCCAGGACCCCGCACTGGGTCTACGCAAATTAAGCTGGGCACAGGTTAGCGAGCACTTTACCGGTATTGCGCTGGAAGTCTCCCCTACCGCCGCTTTTGAGCCAGCCAAGCCCGGCCCACGGCTGACCTTGCGTCATTTTTGGCAGCATGCCCTGGGTATCAAACGCAGCCTGGCGCTGGTGTTTGTTTTATCCATTCTGCTGCAACTGTTTGCCCTGGCCAGCCCCTATTATATGCAAACTGTGATTGATGAGGTGCTACAAAGCCAGGCCGCGGGACTGCTCACAGTACTGGCGCTGGGCTTTGGCCTGCTGTTATTAATTGAAACCCTGACCGGCTGGTGTCGGCAATGGGTGATCTTAGGCTTTGCCTCACGCCTGCAACTGCAGATGTCGCACAATTTGTTTGCCCATCTGCTGCGCCTGCCGGCTGATTATTTCAGTAAGCGGCACTTGGGCGATATTGTCTCGCGCTTTGGCTCCCTCGGGCAAATTCGGGATCAACTGACCACCGGCCTGGTGACCACAGTGCTGGACGGCATCATGGCGCTGCTTATGTTGATAGTAATGGCGCTATACTCGCCCACCCTGACCCTGGTGGTCGTTGGCTGTGTGGCGGCATTTGTGCTGTTACGGCTGGTGACCTACCGGCACCTGGCGCAGCTCAACACCGAGCAACTGCAAAATCAGGCCAAGGAACAGTCGCATTTTATGGAGTCCATGCGCTCTATTGTGACCATCAAACAACTGGATTATCAGGCTCAGCGTCACAATCAGTGGGCTAACCATCTGACCAGCAGTCTCAACAGTGCGGTGCGTATTGGCAAAATCGACATCCATATCAACACGATTAATCAGCTGCTGTTCGGGCTGGAAAATATTGTGGTGGTGTATCTGGCCGCCCATGCGGTGATGGACGCGGCATTAAGCGTGGGCATGCTGTATGCATTTATGAGCTACAAAAGCCGCTTTACCAGTGCCGCTTCCACTCTAATCAACCAGCTGATTCAGCTACGCCTGTTGCGTGTGCATCTGCTGCGCCTTGCCGACATGGTGTTTTGCCCGGCTGAACCGCAGCAACGTGCCAGACTGCCCGAAACCAGCACAACCGGCGCCGCCAGCTTAAGCGTCAGCGGGCTGGGCTATCGCCACGGGTCGCTGGAGGCTGAATTATTCAGCCAAGTCAGTCTGGAGATCCCGGCCGGCGCCTGTGTGGCTATTGTCGGGCCCAGCGGGGCCGGCAAAAGCACCCTGCTTAAATGTCTGATGGGATTGATTCAGCCTGGAACCGGCACCGTGACCTGCGATCACCAACCGGTGCATGGCAACCCGACATTTCGCCAGCACAGCGCGGCGGTGTTGCAGGATGATGCCTGTCTTAGCGGCTCCATCATGGCCAACCTGACCGGTTTTGATGAGCAGCCCTGCCCTGAGCGCATGGTCTGGGCGGCCCGGCAGGCCTGCCTGCATGACGATATCCTGGCCATGCCGATGCAATACCAGACCCTCATCGGTGATATGGGCAGCAGCTTAAGTGGTGGCCAGCAGCAGCGTCTGCTATTGGCTCGGGCGCTCTATCGTCAGCCGCGCATTTTGTTTTTAGATGAAGCCAGCAGCCACCTGGATGTGGCCAACGAAGCGCGCATCAATGCGCATCTGCAAGCGCTGGCCATCACCCGCATCATTGTGGCGCACCGCCCCGACACCATTGCCATGGCCGATACGGTTTATGCGCTGGAAAACGGGCAGCTGCGGCGCATTGATAAACCGGCTCAGCCTGTAGCTGGGCCATTAATTTCATAAGGAGAGACGCATGCATAATCTACCCCCACAACCCCATATCTGCCTGGACAGTTTGTCCAAACGCGAAGCCGAAGTGGCTCGAAAAATCATTCAGGGCCTGCCCAACAAGGTGATCGCCAGCGATTTGTATATCAGTGAGCGTACCGTGAAATTTCACTGTGCCAATATCTATCGCAAGCTCAGCATCCGCAACCGCGCGGCGCTGATGGCCGGCTATTTTCACCATGTCTATGCCAGCCCGGTGACCTTGCGCGCTGCGGTATAAGCTACTGACATGCTGCACCCATTGAGCCGCACAAACCGCTCCAAGGTACAGCTGTCAGCCCGGATATATCCGGTAAAGTAATAGTGACCCTGGTGGTCGATTATCCATAACATCAAGGAGTGATGACAATGACAACCCATACCATTTATGTTTACGAAGTAGACGCCGAGGAAGCTGCGCACATCAGCGGCGGCAACCTGATGGTGCCCAGTGAAGTCGCCATGGCAGTCAATTTAAGTTTAAAGCCCATCAAGTATTACACCCTGGCCATCGGTGAAGACGGTGGTGATATGCCTGAACTGATGTGGATGTAACCAGTAACCGCCGGCCATAGCGCCGGCGTTATTTTGCCAGGATATACTATGACCAATATATTAATTTTAGGTACCCGCCAAAGCCCGGAAACACAGGCGCTGTTGCAACAATTGCAGGCCCGTGATGTCTGCTGCTGTGTGTTCAATAATGCCTGGTACCCGGGTCAGGTAAAACTCAGCTGGTCGCCGGATAGCGGTGTAGGCCTGCTGCATGAGGCAGATCATACCTGGGCACTACCCGACTTTAGCGCCGCCTTTTGGCAGCAATGGCAAACCGCCGCCGACGATGAGACCAAGACCTCGGTAACCAGCCAGAAAAACCAACAAGCAGTATTAAGCACCCTGCTATATACCAGTGAGTTTATCTGGTATAACCCGGTCAGCGCGATTCAGTTTCACCACCGAAAACCGCAGCAGTTATACCTTGTACGCCAGCTGGGCCTGCGCACGCCAGCCACCTATGTGGGCAATTATGCCGCTGATGCGAATGACTTTGCCCGCCGCCACCAGCACATTGTGTTGAAACCGGCCCATGGCGGGGGGTATTGCCGCCGGCTCACCGCCAGTGATTATTCTCTCGCGCAGTGGCAGGCTGCGCTGGCCGCAGCCCCGCTTACTGTGCAGCAATTCATCAGCGGCACCAATGTGCGCAGCTATGTGATTGGCCAGCAGGTGCTCAGCGCCGAGTTACGCTCAAATCATGTGGATTTTCGCACTGACATTCACACCCGGTTATGCCCGCACACACTGCCTGACACAGTGCAGCAGCATGCGATTCTGGCCTGCCAGGCACTGGGTATGCGCTGGACCGCCATCGACTGGCGGCTCACGCCGGAAGGCGAGTACGTGTTTTTAGAAGCCAACCCGGCGCCATATTTTTGCCAGTTTGAAGCAGCCTCGGGACTGCCTGTTACCGCCACCCTGGCTGATTTGCTGTGTGGCGACGAGCCCGACTAGCCGGCACAAAAAAAGCCGCCCGGGTGGGCGGCTTGGCAATGGTTTAAATACCGGTGCGCTTACAAGATAAAGCGGCTCAGATCTTCGTTGTCCACCAGAGTGTTTAAGTGGCTATCGACATAGTCTTTGTCGATGGCAAACGACTCACCGGATTTTTCAGAGGCATCATACGAGATATCTTCCATCAGGCGCTCCAGCACCGTGTGCAGACGGCGTGCACCGATATTTTCGGTTCGCTCATTGACCTGCCACGCCGCCTCAGCAATGCGCTGAATGCCTGACTCGGCAAAATCAACAGTGACCCCTTCGGTGGCCATCAGGGCGCGATACTGCTCGCACAGTGAGGCATTGGGCTCGGTTAAGATGCGTTTGAAATCATCCACCTTCAAAGCGGATAGCTCGACCCGAATTGGCAAACGCCCCTGCAATTCCGGGATAAGATCCGACGGCTTGCTCATCTGGAACGCGCCTGATGCGATAAACAAGATATGGTCTGTTTTGACCATGCCATGCTTGGTAGACACCGTGGAGCCTTCCACCAGCGGTAGCAAGTCCCTCTGCACCCCTTCGCGGGACACATCACCAGACTGGTTGCCTTCGCGTTTACAGATCTTGTCAATCTCATCCACGAACACGATGCCGTGCTGTTCCACTGCTTCGATGGCTTTTTCTTTTAAATCTTCCTGATTGACCAGGCGCGCAGCTTCTTCTTCAATCAGCAACTTAAAGGCTTCTTTGATTTTCAGCTTTTTCTTTTTCTTTTGCGAGCCAGACAGATTCTGGAACATGCCCTGCAGCTGATTGGTCATCTCTTCCATACCCGGTGGGGCCATGATTTCCACGCCCATCTGCGACTGTGACACATCAATTTCAATTTCTTTGTCGTCGAGCTGGCCTTCACGCAATTTTTTGCGGAAGTTCTGGCGGGTGCCGCGATCTTCTACTTCTTCTTTTTTGCCCCAGGCATCTTCTGGCGGCGGCAACAGCACATCCAGGATGCGATCTTCGGCAGCCTCTTCGGCGCGATAGCGCACCTTGGTCATCTCGCGCTCTTTGGTCATCTTGACCGCAATATCGGCCAGATCACGGATAATGGTTTCAACTTCTTTGCCTACATAGCCCACCTCGGTGAATTTGGTGGCTTCTACTTTGATAAAGGGCGCATTGGCCAGCTTGGCCAGACGCCGGGCAATTTCGGTTTTGCCCACTCCCGTAGGGCCAATCATCAAAATATTTTTAGGGGTGACTTCCTGGCGCAGCTCTTCAGGCAGCTGCATCCGGCGCCAGCGATTACGCAATGCAATAGACACCGCGCGCTTGGCATCCTGCTGGCCAATTATGTGGCGGTCCAGCTCGTGAACGATTTCTCTTGGAGTCATTTCAGACATGAAAAAAACCTTCTTTCTACAGGCGAAGGCGTGCCGCCTTCGCGCTTATCATGGGGGCTGGCTTAGTAGTCCAGCACTTCAATGGTTTGACTATGATTGGTAAATACGCAGATATCACCGGCGATGCTTAAACTTTTTTCGGCAATTTCTTTGGCCGACAATTCGGTGTTATCTAATAGCGCAGTCGCGGCTGCCTGGGCGTAGTTGCCGCCAGAACCCAGCGCAATCAGATCCTGCTCAGGCTGCACCACATCCCCGTTACCGGTAATGATGAACGAGGCAGTTTCGTCGGCCACCGCCAGCAGCGCTTCTAAGCGGCGCAGCGCACGATCCGTCCGCCAGTCTTTGGCCAGCTCAACTGCCGCCCGGGTCAGATGGCCCTGATGCGTTTCCAGCTTGGCTTCAAAGCGTTCAAACAGCGTAAATGCATCGGCGGTACCACCGGCAAATCCGGCCAGTACTTTGTCGTGATACAGGCGGCGCACTTTGCGGGCATTGCCTTTCATCACCGTATTGCCCAAAGAGACCTGGCCATCCCCTGCCATGACGACCTGATTATTGCGTCTTACAGAAACGATTGTTGTCACGAGTCTTCCCCATTGGTGGGTGGGGCGCAGCATTGCCGCCCCAACAATTTTACACAGTGAAAGATAAGTGGGGCGCTGTGGCAGGATTTCAAGAGTGGCCGAACGGCTTGTACATTTTGCCGCCGGCCACGGCTGACCCGGGCTGCTTGCTTACAGCGACCAGGTCAGGATCATGCAGGTAGTAATATTGATTTTGCGCAGGGTATGTTTAGCCCGTTCGGCATCCCGTTTGGTTTGCAGCGGGCCTAAAATCACTCTGAACCACTGGCCATTGGTGCCGCGGGTATCCCGGATCTGCGCTTCTAAGCCCTGAAAGGCGATATTGGCTTTCATTTCTTCGGCCTGGGCACGGGTACGAAACGAGCCGCATTGCAGCAAATACAGTTTATCCGATTGTTGCTGCTCGGCCACTTCCACTTCGACCTCATAGCCAGGCAGAGATTTGATGTATTCCCATTCTTCTTCAGGCATCTCCGGTAAGGCATCTTCCGGGGTGCGGCTCACCGGCGGCGCTACCGGGGCATCCACCTCATCCGGTGCACTGCCGCTGATGGACCATAAAAACCACACAAACGCAGCGAACAGAAGCACCACGATGGCCAACCGGATTTTTGATAGCGTGCCGGCACTGGCCCGGCCCGGAGGCGGCTGGCGGCTGTTACGGGTGGCTTTTTTGGGTTGTTTTTTGTTTTTATTCTGCGATCCACGACCGCGAGATACATAATCGCGTTGAGCCATATAAGGCACTCATTCCTCTGCTAAGCCGTCAGATAAGCATTCTGACCGGCGCATAGTTTACCCTAAAAGCATCCCTGAATGCTGCCCGTAATTCAACCATAGCGTGTGTGCAGCCACAGCTGTTATATCGACTAGCTAAAGTCGGTGGGGTCGACATCCACCGACCAGCGCACCTTGGCCGCCAGTGGCAGGCTGCTCACCTGGGGCAAGCCTAGGCGCACACATTCGTGCAGTTGTTTGCGCTTATCCGACTGGATCAGCAGCATAAAACGAAAACGGCCCTGGCGTTTTTCGATCAGACACGGCATCGGCCCGATAATACGCACCGCGTCTTGCTGCAAGGCCTGACTGGCCTGTTGCAAAAACGCCCAGGCTGCCTGCCCGTCCAGCGCTTCAGCCCGCAGTGCCACCTGGCTGGAAAATGGCGGTTGCTGTGCCATTTTGCGCTCCAGCAAAGCATGGCGGGCAAAATGGCCATAGCCGTTGTGGATCAGATCCTGTAACAACGGATGCTCCGGGTTATGGGTTTGCAGCCACATTTCGCCCGGCTTACTGGCCCTCCCTGCCCGGCCAGCCAGCTGGGTCACCAGTTGCGCCAGTTTTTCTGGCGCGCGGTAATCCGCGCTAAACAGCGCACCATCACAATCCAACACTACCACCAGGGTCACATGAGGAAAATGGTGGCCTTTAGATAAAATCTGGGTGCCAATGAGCAACTGATATTGCTGCTCGTTGATGGCTTTAAGCAGCGCCGGCAGCTTGTCTTTGCCTTTAATGGAATCACTGTCGATGCGCACCTGTGCCGCATCCGGAAACAGCTGGCCTAAGCCTTGTTCCAACTGCTCAGTGCCGATACCTTCGGTCATCAGTTCCCGGTGACCGCACTGTTCACATTGCCGGGGGATAGGCCGGGTAGCTGCACAATGGTGGCACTGCAACCGCCGCTGCACCTTATGCACGGTAAAGGGCCGTTCGCAGCGCTGACAACTGTCGGTGTGACCGCATTTATGGCAGACCAGCGCCGGGGCAAAGCCGCGCCGATTGACAAACACCAGCACCTGATTGCCTTGCTGCAAATGCTGGCGCATCAGGGTCAGGGTGCCGGCCGCCAGGCCAAACTGCATAGGCTGGTTTTTTATATCCAGCACGTGTTGAAGCGTGGCCTGGGCGCCGGCAGCCCGTCGGGTGAGTTGCAGGTGCCGATAGCGCTTGCTCAAAGCATTATTCAACGATTCCAGCGACGGCGTGGCCGAGCCTAACACCAGCGGGATACTGTCCTGCTGGGCACGAAGCACCGCCAGGTCGCGGGCATGATAGCGTAAGCCGTCCTGCTGTTTGAACGACTCATCATGCTCTTCATCCACAATCAGCATGCCTGGGTAGCGTAGCGGGGTAAAGATGGCCGAGCGGGTGCCAATGATGATCCCCAGCTCACCGGCGCGGGCCTGCTGCCACACCGCCAGGCGGGTACTGTCGGTGATTTGGGAATGCAGCACGCCCACCTCAATACCAAAGCGCTGGGTAAAACGGGCCACTGTTTGCGGGGTCAGGCCAATCTCCGGCACCAGAATCAACACCTGTCGACCGGCCAGTAACACTGATTCGATGGCCTGCAGATACACCTCGGTCTTGCCACTGCCGGTCACTCCTTCGAGCAAAAACGGGCAAAATTTGCCTTGCTGCTGCACAATGGCGGTAATGGCCAGCGCTTGTTCCGGGTCGGGACGAGGCGCCCCAGTCGGGGCAAAATCGGTCAGCCAGCGCTGCGGCTGAGGGCTGGTGGCACGCCAGTCCTGTTTAATCAACTCCCGCTCTTGCAAGGCTTTGAGCACTGCGGCTGAATAATCACTTTTTAACACCTCTGCGCGACAGGCCTGCTGTTGCAGCTGCGCCAGGCAGGCTTGCTGACGTGGTGCCCGCGACAATCTGGTCGCGTCGGTTGCCTGGCCATCCGTGGTCACCTGATACCAGCATTCGGCTGCCGGCTCAGCCGGCTCGCCCTTGCGCAGTCGCACCGGTAAAGCAGTATGCAGTACTTCGCCCGGGCTGTGATGATAATATTGCCATAGCCAGCGACACAGATTAAGGATGGCCAGGCTGAACACCGGTTCGGCGTCCAGCACCTCGTCAATGGCTTTGAGTTTGGTGCTATCCTGCTCGCTCTCTTCCGCCGCTCGGTGGCCGGTGACAATGCCCACCAGCTGGCGCCGGCCAAAGGGCACCAGCACGCGCACCCCGGCTTCCAGCGACGAAGGGTGGGTGTAAGAAAACATCTGGCGTAGTGGCACAGGAACGGCGACATCAATCAGGATCATGGTGCTACTGGGTATCCAAATACAGGTCAAACGCCCGATGCAGCATGGCCCCGGGCCTGGTTATTTTTAACACACCTACTTGATTCAGCGCGCGCCATACATTAATATGCGCGCCTCTTTACGGCAAGGCCGCTTTGGTGGTGTTGCCATTATTTGTATAACGTATGGTGTTCAGCTGCGGGCTGGATAGCGATACGGCCTTTTTTTGAGGTTTCCCATGAAAAACGATATCCATCCAAAATACGAAGAAATCACAGCATCATGCTCGTGCGGTAACGAAATCAAAGTTCGTTCAACTGTAGGCAAAGATCTGAATCTTGATGTGTGCTCAAACTGCCACCCTTTTTACACTGGTAAGCAGCGTAACGTTGACACCGGTGGCCGTGTTGACCGCTTCAAGAAGCGTTTTGGTGCACTGGGCAAAAAGTAAGCCTGGTATCAGCCAATCTGCAAAAAGCGCCTTCCCGGCGCTTTTTTTGTGCCTGGCGGTTGGCCAGCTCTCCACAGCCTGACTCTCCTGCACGCTTATCACTGATAGCACCCTCTGCTTATATTATCACTGTAATGAATACACAACATAGTCGCACAACACTGGCTGTGGCCCGGACGGACTTTTATATTTCTATTACCTGTGCTGCACGCTGCACGACCACGTCATCTGATATGTGTTAGCCACAGGGCTGTGCTACAGTGGCGATGAACAAAATCTGGCTGACAGATGGGCTGCCCGTCTTGACTTAGCATGGATTTGTATATTAAACAGGCAAAGACCTGTCTTTCACAAACCGCATAGTGCGGTTTGCTGTGCCCTAACCCTACACATAAAGGACATAGTATAAATGTCAGATTTCAGACAACGCGCGCTTGATTATCATGCCAAGCCCACGCCGGGAAAAATCCGGATGGAGCTGTCCAAACCGGCCGAAACGGTGGACGATCTGTCCCTGGCCTACAGCCCCGGTGTGGCTGAACCAGTCCGGGAGATCGCCAATAACCCGGATGATGCCTATCTGTACACAGCCAAAGGCAACACGGTGGCGGTGATCAGTAATGGCACCGCTATCCTGGGCCTGGGCAATTTAGGCCCGCTGGCATCCAAGCCAGTAATGGAAGGTAAAGCATTGTTGTTTAAACGATTTGCCGGGCTGGATGCGATTGATATTGAGGTTAAACATCGTACCACCGAAGAGTTTATTAACACCGTAGCCAACATTGCCGACTCCTTTGGCGGCATCAACCTTGAAGATATCAAAGCGCCAGAATGTTTTGAGATAGAGCAAGAGCTGATCAAGCGCTGCAAAATTCCGGTGTTTCATGATGATCAGCACGGCACCGCGATTGTTACCGCGGCCGGTATGCTTAATGCGCTGGAAATTCAAAATAAGCAAATTGAAGATATCACCATTGTGTGTATGGGCGCCGGCGCTGCCGCGGTAGCCTGTATGGAGTTGCTTATCACCTGCGGGGCGCAGCGTGAGCGCATCTATATGCTGGATCGCAAAGGGGTCATTCATACCCGCCGGGAAGATCTGACCGAGCACAAAAAGCTGTTTGCCAACAATACCGATAAGCGCACCTTAGAAGATGTGATGGATGGTGCGGATATTTTTGTCGGGGTGTCGGGGCCGGATTTGCTGCCGCCGGAAACCTTGGCGTTGATGGCTGATAATCCGATTGTGTTTGCCTGCTCCAACCCGGATCCGGAAATCAAGCCAGAGCTGGCCCACGATGTGCGCAGCGACCTGATCATGGCCACCGGACGCTCGGACTATCCAAATCAGGTCAATAATGTGCTGTGCTTTCCGTTTATTTTTCGCGGCGCGCTGGATGTGCGGGCCAGTGCCATCAATGATGAGATGAAAGTGGCTGCGGTAGAAGCAATTCGTCAGATATCCCGTGAGCCGGTGCCCGATGAAGTGTTGAAAGCCAGTAATTCCAGCAAGCTGGAATTTGGCCGCAATTATATTATCCCCAAACCGATGGATCCCCGCTTGTGTAGTCGTATCGCCACTGCGGTGGCCAAGGCTGCGATTGCCTCTGGCGTGGCCCGGCTGGACTCGCTGCCATCACATTATACGCCCTAGCTGCTTTAGCCGCCCTAGCCGCCTTAGACACTCGGGCGGCTAGTTTATCTGCGCAGCCGGCGCCATCCGGTTGCTCAGGCTTCGTTTTCAAAACTGGGATCGATGCCCATTTCTTCCATCAGCCGGCGCGCTTCGGCAGGCACCCGATTCGGATTGTCTTTACGTAAATCATCATCGTTTGGCAGCGGCTGGCCGGTAAAGGCGTGCAAAAATGCCTCGCACAATAATTCTGAATTGGTGGCATGACGTAGATTGTTAATCTGGCGCCGGGTGCGTTCGTCGGTCAGTTCTTTTAATACAGTGATGGGGATCGAGACAGTGACTTTTTTAACCTGCTCGCTTTTTTTGCCGTGCTCAGCGTAGGGATGAATATAGTTGCCGTTCCATTTTGCCATTACAAGCTCTCAAATTCGCGGTTCTTTATTATGAGCGGAAATTCTAACCATTGTGGAGAAAAGGTCAATTGAGCAGTGTAAACCGCTTGACGTCTAGACACATATTATCTAATTTAGACGTCTAAACGGCCATAAAGAGAATTTGCTGATGGTGTCTTTTGCCCAGGGGATTGATGCCCTGAACCAATCCTTATCCGAGCTGCAGGATATCCAGGTATCCTTTGAGTTTTTTCCGCCCAAATCGGAAAAGATGGAACAAACCCTGTGGCGCTCGGTGGAGCGGCTGGCCCCGCTTAAACCTGCATACATGTCGGTCACCTACGGGGCCAACAGTGGCGAGCGCGACCGCACCCACGATGTGGTCAAACGTATTCATCAGCAAACCGGCGTGCCGGCGGTACCGCATCTGACCTGTGTGGATGCCAGTAAAGCCGAGTTGCAGCAGATTGCCCGCGATTACTGGCAAACCGGGATCCGGCGGATTGTAGCGCTGCGTGGCGACCTGCCGCCCGGCACCGAAAAAACCGATATGTATGCCTCAGATTTGGTGTCATTGCTTAAAGAGGTGGCGGATTTTGATGTGTCGGTAGCGGCCTATCCGGAAAAACACCCTGAGGCGCCCAATGCCCAGTTTGATTTGCTTAACCTGAAACGCAAAGCCGAAGCCGGTGCCAGTGAAGCCATCACTCAGTTTTTCTTTGATACCAGTGTGTTTTTGCGTTTTCGCGACCGCGCTGCAGCCGCAGGCATCGATCTGGACATTGTGCCGGGGATCCTGCCGGTGACCAATTATCAGACCTTAGTGAAATTTGCCGGCTTTACTAATGTGCATGTGCCGGGCTGGCTGCATAAGATGTTTGACGGTGTGGCCGAGGATGATCAAACCACTCGCAATCTGTTAGGCGCCAATATCGCCATGGAACAGGTCAAAGTGCTGGCCAAAGAAGGGGTGAAGCATTTTCATTTTTATACTCTTAATCGCAGCGAACTCAGCTATGCCATCTGCCATATGCTAGGCGCGCGGGCCGGCTAAACCCGCGACGGCCAATAATTGCACTGTTGAAGCCGGGCAACTCGCGCTACACTGGGCGGGTATGGAAGAACTTTCAAGGAGTTGCTGTTGAAACTGGCAAACCCAACGGCCCTGTGGCAGACCTGTCTGCCCCATATGCGCCGCTTTGTGCTGGTCTTTATTGCCCGCTGTAAACGCGACAACATCACCATCTCGGCTGGCCATCTGGCTTATGTCACCCTGCTGTCGCTGGTGCCGTTTATCATGGTCACCTTCACCGTGATGAGCGCGTTTCCGGCATTTAAAACCGTGCGCAGCAAGATTGAGCAATTTGTATTTTCTAATTTTGTGCCCACCGCCAGTGATGTGGTGTACAAGCACATGTCGGATTTTGTCAACAATGCCTCAGAGATGGGGGCGGTGGGGATCTTATCCCTGCTAGTCGTAGCCCTGCTGTTGATTTCCAATGTGGATAAGACCCTCAACCGTATCTGGCAAACCCCCAGCGAACGCCCTATTGTGTACACCTTTGCTATTTATTGGATGGTGATCACCTTAGGGCCCATGCTGATTGGGACCAGTGTGGTGGTCAGTTCCTATCTAACCGGCTTTGCGCATTTTGCCGAAGCCTATACCCCCGGGCTGGGTACCTTACTGCTGGAGATGGTACCCAGCATCGCCACCTTGCTGACCTTTATCATCTTGTACATGCTAGTGCCCAACCGCCGGGTCAAAGCCCGCTATGCCATCCCCGGGGCGCTGGTGGCGACCTTGTGTTTTGAGCTGACTAAAAAAGGCTTTGCCTATTATGTTACCGACTTTGCCTCTTACCAAGTGATTTATGGGGCGCTGGCGGTGCTGCCTATTTTGTTTTTGTGGGTGTATGTGTCCTGGGTGGTCATTTTGTTGGGTGCCGAATTTACCTGTAGCCTCACCGATACTTTTGAAGACACCAAGGCAACAAAGGAGCCGCGCAAGCTGCCTGTTGAATAGACACAAAAAAGGCCATCGGGACTGCCGGTGGCCTTGTTCAGTGCGCTCTGTTACAGGAGGGTTTAGCGCATGGTGGCGATAAAGGCATCCGATTCAGCGATGGCTTTATTCATCTCTTCAATCAGCAAACTCACATCCCCTTTGATGGTGGTCAGTTCGCCTTGCAACGAGCCGATGGCACTGGCGTTCAGGTTATGCTTTAAATACAGCACATTGTCCTGCAGACGTTGTAAGACCGGATCCATCTTGCTTTCGGCGCGGCGCATGGCAGCCAACATGTCGTCATAACGGCGCTGCGTCTGGCGCAATTTGGCCTCGCTTTCCCGGCGCAGCTTGGCATTTTCGTACTCGTTGAGCTCATCATCCCATTCTTCAAACAGGGCTTCGGCCACACTTTGCACTTTGTTGATGCGATCGGTCACTTCCTGCGCAGCGGCCTGGCTGTCCTGATATTCATCATTGAGGGCGTCATAGACTTCTTCGAGCTCGCCGCCTTCAAAATTCACCAGGGCACTGAACTCTTCCAGCGCCGAGCTAAACTGCTCCTGGGCATCCTGCTGGGATTCCTTGGCATTTTCAACGCGGTCTACCATGATGTCACGTTTTTCCACACCCAGCTTTTCCCAGGCTGAATAATAAGCCGACTGACAGCCGGTCACACCCAACACCAGCGCGCCCGCTACAAACAGTTGTTTTAGCATTTTAATACCTCGCTTCCGGCCCTTTGTAGACCGCTGCATCAATGATGGCCCATAAATGAAACAGTGCGCCAATGGGCCAGACAAAAATCAAAATCACCGTGGCGGCCAACGCATAGCACACGCCGGTAATGATAAAAAACATCAGTGCCTTTAGTACTCGGCCCTGCAATAATTGGCCTAACCCGGGGATAAAAAAGTTACACAATGCGGCGATTACATTGCCGCCAGAGCCTTGCCCTGCCATAGTGATTTCCTCAAGTTATTAATTTTAAATGAATAATTATGCTCATTAGCCTATTCGCATGATAATGCTTTTAACTACCATACGCGTATGGTTTACTGTAAAGCTAATTCAAAAGCGATGTTGAAACAACGCACTGCAACAAAATGAAACGACTTTATCCTGACATCGGATGTTACGCCAGTGGGTTTGTGACCACCCAGGATGGCTGCGAGCTGTATTATGAGCAAAGTGGTAACCCAGATGGGATCCCGCTGCTGTACTTACATGGCGGGCCCGGCGCAGGACTCTCGCCCAACTATAAGCGTTTTTTTGATGCTAACCGCTATCATGTCATTGCCTTTGAACAGCGCGGCTGCGGGCGTTCCAAACCCTTTGGCTCGTTGCACAACAATACTACCGCCAATACCCTGGCCGATATTCAGCAACTACGTCGTCATCTGCGTATAGATCGCTGGGTATTGTTTGGCGGCTCCTGGGGCGCCACCCTGGCGCTGCTGTCGGCCATCGATGCGCCAGACCATGTGCTTGGGCTTATTCTGCGCGGGGTATTTTTAGGCCGCGAGGAAGATCGCAACTGGTACCTCGGTCCGGACGGCGGCGGTGCGCAGCTGTATCCTGAGCACTACGAATTGTTCACCAAGGATATTCCCAAGCCCCACACGGTCGACAACATTTGTCGCTGGTACCAACAGCAATTTAATCATCGCCATGAGGCGACCCGGCTCTCCGCGCTCAAGCGCTGGTATGTCTGGGAAGAGCGCTTATCGCGGTTATGCCTGCCCCCCGGCACCGGCGATTTTACCACCCACTACCCGCTCTCTCTGGTCACCTGTCTTGCCAAACTTGAATGTCACTATCTGCTCAACCACTGTTTTATCGAAGAAGATTTTATCCTCCAGCATCTGCATAAAATTGCGCACCTGCCCGGTGCTATCGTCCACGGCCGCTATGATGTAATCTGTAAAACGCAGGCCGCATGGCAATTGCACAAAGCCTGGAAAGGCAGTGATTTACACATTGTCGGGGAAGCCGGCCACAGTACCAGTGAGCCTGGCATCGGCCTGAAACTGTGCCGGGCCAGCCGTGATCTTTCCCGTCAGTTGCAAGGAGTTTTATGATCGCATTGATTCAACGCGTCAGCCGCGCCGAAGTGACGGTGGCCGGGCGTTCCACCGGCGCCATTGAGCATGGCATGCTGGTGTTACTGGGGGTAGAAAAAGGTGATGGCCAGGCGCAGGTGGACAAACTGGTGAAAAAGCTGACCCACTTTCGCATGTTTAACGACGAACAGGGCAAGATGAACCTGAATGTGCAGCAAGCTGGCGGGCAGATCCTGTTGGTGTCACAGTTTACGCTGGTGGCCGATACCCAAAAAGGCAATCGCCCGGGATTTTCCCGTGGTGCCAGCCCGGCCCACGGCGAAGCGATTTATCAGCAAGCGGTGGCCGCATTGGCTGCTACCGATGTACCGCTGGCCACTGGCGAATTTGGCCCAGACATGCAGGTATCACTGGTTAATGATGGTCCGGTGACCTTTCAGTTTACCTTTGACTAATCAGGTAATAAGGCAGATGCTGGTGGCACTATCAGTAAGGGTTCATGTTATGTGGATAACGGGGTTATTGTGTTCAAAGTTGTGACACCGAAAACCGAAGAGCAGTTAGCGCAGTATTTTAACTTTCGCTGGACCTATCTGCGTCAGCCATGGAATTTTCCGCCCGGCTCAGAAAAAGACGAGTACGAGTCGGTGGCCGAACATCGCGTGCTGGTCAACGGTAAAAACGAGATCGTGGCCTGCGGCCGGGTCCATCTAAACACTGCCGAAGAAGCGCAGATCCGCCACATTGCGGTGCATGCTGACTACCAGCGCCGTGGCTTAGGCCAGATGATGCTGGGGGCACTGGAAAATGTGGCCCGGGACCTGGGCGCCACCCGGGCAGTCACCAACAGCCGAGAAACCTCCATTGCGTTTTTTTCCTCGTGTGGCTTTGTGATTGAGCGTGAAGCCCCTAATGAGCTGGGCATGTTAAAGCGCCAGCAAATGGTGAAAAAATTATCCGACCCGCAAAGTTTGATTTTGCACCCTAAGTGGTGCAAGGAATTGCAGGATACCTGGACCGATACCATCCCCATTACCGAGCACATGGGGATCAAGCTGCACCGTTATTCAGGCAATACCTTGGAAACCCGGGCATCGCTGAATAAAAACATCAATATCCATGGCACTATGTTTGCCGGTAGCATTTTTTCGCTGGCTACCCTGACCGGCTGGGGTTTACTGTTTTTGCAGCTCAAAGAGCGCCAGCTGAGCGGCGATATTGTGCTGGGTGATGGCAATATTCATTATCATAAGCCCATAACCATGAAGCCTCGCGCACTGTGCAACATTGAATCGCTCAGTGGCAAATATGGCTTGCTGGAAAAAGGTAAAAAAACGCGCTTTACACTGCAAGTGGATATTTTAGATGATCAAATGCCAGTGGCTGAATTCAAAGGCGTATATTGGGTATTGCCCGCCAAATCCGCCAGCGACTGATTTTCCGCCGGACAGCAGACACAAAAAAAGCGCCTTAAAGGCGCTTTTTTATTCTGACAGCGATTACTGTCTGCTTAAGCCACCATGGCAGCCTGCAATTTTTTCATCGCATTTTTTTCAATCTGGCGAACGCGCTCGGCAGAGACTTCATATTTATCGGCCAGATCCTGCAAAGTGATCTTGTTATCTGCTAGCCAGCGGGTTTCGATGATATCCTGGCTACGTTCATCCAAGGTCTTGATAGCCGAATACAAGCGCTTGCTGGCATTGGCATCCCAATCCTGGTTAATAACATCAGTTTCCACATCGGTGCTCTTATCTTCTAAGAACTGCACCGGGGCAAAGTTGCTGTTTTCATCATCATCAGCGCCTAAATCAAACGCCTGGTCCTGACTGCTCATGCGCGCTTCCATCTGCAGCACTTCTTTAGTGCTCACGCCCAGCTCATCGGCCACTTTTTTCACTTCAGCGTGGGTAAACCAGCCCAGACGCTTTTTGGCTTTACGCAGATTGAAGAACAATTTGCGCTGGGCCTTGGTGGTCGCCACTTTGACGATGCGCCAATTTTTCAGCACAAACTCATGAATTTCGGCTTTAATCCAGTGCACAGCAAATGACACCAGACGCACACCCACAGCCGGGTCAAAGCGTTTTACCGCTTTCATCAGGCCAATATTACCTTCCTGAATCAGGTCCGCCTGGGGTAACCCATAGCCAGAGTAAGATTTAGCAATATGCACCACAAAGCGCAGGTGGGACATCACCAGCTTACGTGCTGACTCCAGGTCTCCCTCTTCGCGAAGTTTCAAGGCCAGTGAACGCTCCTCATCAGCGCTAAGCATTTTGATTGAGCTTACCGCCTGGATGTAGCCTTCGATGCTACCATTTTGAGGAACCGATAGGGCCATTGATTGCATTGTGTTGCTCATAATCACCTCAGTTATTTAAGCACACCATTGTACCAAAATAAGCATTGCATTGCGAATGACGCACCTGCATTTTGCGCAATGTAAAGTTATAACGATTGATTGACAATATTCAAGCAATAAAATTCCGTTAAACACACATTTTGAGCATTCTTTGCATGACAAATCGCCAATTGCAGTGTAGATCTTAATAAGCCATTGCGGTAATTTTGCATCGTGGTGCGTAGTGCAATAGCTATTCACCGCTCTGGCCGATTCTTCCTGCCCGCTTCACTGCGCTTACCACTAAAAAAAGCAGCAAGGATTATGCCAAACGCAGGGATGGTATCAAGTAAGTCGTTGACCGCTTTTTGTATACGCCGCCATGCCTTAATACCGCTGACAGGAAGAAGGAGTTTTACATGTTTGCTTATGTAGCACGTCAGCCAATTTTTGATGCCAAGCAACAGCTGTACGCCTACGAACTACTCTTTCGCGATGGCAAAGCCAATGGCTTTCCCGACATTTCGCCCGAAAAAGCTACTTCCCGGGTGTTGTCTTCCACCCATTTAAGTCTTGGACTTGAACAGGTTACCGGCCCTTACCAGGCATTTATCAATTTTCACCAGGATACCCTGCTGCACCATTTTCCGGTCTCGCTGGACCCGGCCAAAACGGTAATTGAAGTGCTTGAAACCGTAGAGGTCAATGTAGAGCTGATTGAAGCATGTCGCCAATTAAAAAAAATGGGCTATAAAATCGCCTTAGACGATTACGACCTGGATTCCAAATGGGAGCCGTTTTTAGAGTTCACCAGCATCATCAAATTTGATATCAGCCTGACCTCGTATGAAAAAATTGCGCAGTTAGTGCCCGATTTGAAAGCGCGGGGCATTAATCTGCTGGCTGAAAAGGTCGAAACCTACGACGAATATAATCAGTATCTGGAACTGGGCTTTGACTATTTTCAAGGCTATTTTCTGGCCAAACCGGAACTGGTAAAACATAAACAATTTACCGCCAATCAGCTGACTATGGCGGAGCTGCTGGGCCAAGCCAGTGCGCCGGCCCTTGATATGCAAAAGGTCAATGACATCATTGCGCGTGACCCGGCGCTGACCTTTCAGCTGTTTCGCTATATCAATAATCCTCTGGTCAACAAACGCAATAAGATCTCATCATTACGCCATGCGCTAAATTACATGGGTGAATTTGAGCTGAAAAAATTTATCGCGCTGCTGGCGTTATCTAATATGCGTGAGGACGGGCCGGATGAACTGCTGACCCTATCGCTGATCCGAGCAAAGTTTTGTGAGCTGGTTACCCAACAAGCCGGCCGCAGTGACACCAGTGCCGCCTTTTTGGTGGGCTTATTGTCGCTGCTCGATGCTATCATCAAACAGCCTATGGACGAGCTGGTGGAAAAAATTCCCCTGGACGAGGAAGTGCGTGATGCCTTGTGCCAAAGTCCCGGCTGGTTGTATCACTGCATGCAGGCGGTACGCTTTTTTGAAACCGCACAGTGGGCGGGCGTGAAGCAGTTCGCCACTAAATATGAATTAAAACAACCTGATCTGCACCGCTGTTATACCGAAGCTGTCAATTGGGTTAATCAGGTGCCACTGCCCTAAGCATAGGCAGCGCCGTACCCATGTTGAAAATAGGGCAGTTGCTGTTGCAGCGCCACAGTAGGAAGCCATGATGTTTGCGTTTATCGCTCGCCAACCCATATTGGACCGACAAAAAGATGTCTTTGCCTATGAGTTGTTATTCAGAGACGGCAAGGGTGGCACCTATCCGGATTTGTTGTCTGACAAAGCCCGCAGCATCGCTGAGCAATTCAACCCGCTCGGCTTGGACGATATCAGCGCCGAAAAAAAATCCTTTATCAGCTTTTCCAGTGACACCCTGATGTCCCGCTTTCCGACCAACCTGGACCCAAATCAGGTGGTGGTTGAACTGGCTGAAAACCCGTATGGCCAGGATGGTCTGATTGAAGCCTGCCAGCATATCAAGCAACTGGGCTTTAAGCTGGCACTGGATGATCCCATGATGCTAAGCGGCGAACATAAAGTGTTGCCGCTTATCGACATCGTAAAAGTGGATATTGGTAGGGTTCAGTTAGCGCATGCCCGCCAACGCATGAGCCAGTTTAGCCAGGCGCGGGTGCAGTTGATTGCTGAAAATGTGAACACGCCGGTGATGTTTGATCAATGCCGCGACCTGGGGTTTGATTTATTCCAGGGCTATTTTTTTGCCTCGCCGGAAATTCGGATTGCCCGCCAGTTGCCGGCCTCACGGCTCAGCCTGGTGGAGCTATTGGGCGAAAGCAGCAATGAAAAATTTGATTTAAACCGCATCAATCAGATCATTGAGCGGGATGCCGCGCTTAGCTATCTGTTGCTCAAATTTATCAATAACCCCACCATCAATAAGCGCTTTCGCATTGATTCGCTTAAACATGCTCTGACCTACATGGGCGAGGTGGAAATTAAAAAATTTATCGCGCTTTTGGCGTTAACCCACTTAGGCGACAACAAGCCATTGGAGCTTATCCATATGTCGCTGGTACGGGCGCGCTTTTTTGATTTACTGGCGCAACATCGGGGGCAAAAAACCAACCCGCCCATCGGCTTTTTGGTAGGCCTGTTCTCGTTATTGGATGCCCTGCTGGACCAGGATATGCTCAGCATTGTGCGCCAGTTGCCACTGACCGACGAGGTCAATGATGCGCTGCTGGGCAAAACCACCGAATACAATCATTACATCAGCCTGGTACGGGCCTTTGAAAGTGCTTTGTGGCTCAATGTGGTCAAACAGTCTAAAGCCCTGGATACCGACCAAAAGCTGCTGCACAGCCTGTACAACCAGGCCATTGTGTGGGGTAACAGTGTGCGTACCACCATTTCCCAGCATTACCCGCGCCCGCGGGCCAGCTAACTGTTATTTGGGCTCAATCTCGCGCACATGACGTTGCACTGAGATGAGTGAGCCCAACAGCCCCAGCGTCACAGACAATCCCAGCATTACCAGTAAGGCGGTGCCGGTGAGCCCGGTAATATTGAATTCTTTTTGATACAGACTGGCAAATGCCTGGATACTGCTGTCCATCCACCACAAGATGAGAATCACCGCAAACCAGGCAATCAGGCCGCCGAGCAAGCCGTACCAAAAGCCGGTGTATAAAAAGGGCCGGTGGATAAAGGCATCCGTGGCCCCCACCAGTTTCATCACCAATATCTCATCGCGCTTGCTTAAAATATTCAGCCGGATGGTGTTGCCAATGATCAGCACCACCGAGATAAACAACAAGCCGCCAATCAAGGTCACCAGCTCGCGCGCAATATCTAACAGCCCGTACAGGCGTTCCAGCCATTCGATGTCCAGCTTGCCCAGCTCGACCTCGCGCTGCTGGGTTAGTTTATCCAACAGCCGCTGCGCGGCCGCGGGTGAAGCATGCTTGCTGGTGGGGGCCACCAGTACCACATCCGGTAGCGGGTTGGCTTCTAAATAGGCCATAGCATCGCCTAAGCCAGATAATTGCTGAAATTCTTTTAAGGCCTCATCGGCCGGAATATAGGTCACCGCCTCAATCTCAGGCCAGGTTTTCAGCCGGGTCAGCAATTGCTGCGCGCTGGCGGCGTTGGTGCGCTGCTCCAAAAACAACGAAATCTCAGAAGCCTGCTGCCAGCCGGCGCTGATTTTTTCGGTATTTTTAACCAGGATGTACAGGGTGCTGGGTAAGGTAATACTTAAGCCCAGTACCGCGATGGTCATCACCGAGGCCACCGGCTGACGCCATAATTCACCCAGCGACGCTAAGCCCTGACGCAGGTGCGACACACACACCATGATCAGCATTTGCATCATGCTTACCCGGCTGTCGCTGGCGCCCTGGGCGCGGCCTTTAAATAACAAACTCATGCTGGCTGGGCTCCGTGTTCATCGTTCAGGCCATCGGTGATCATGCGACCATCTTTTAAGGTCAGAGTGCGGTATTTCATGCGTGCGATCAGGCCCAAATCGTGGGTGGCGATGAGCACCGATACGCCAGCCTGATTAAAATCTTCAAACAGGCGCACAATTTCCATCGACAATTTAGGGTCCAGGTTACCGGTAGGCTCATCCGCTAACAGCAGCGGTGGCTTGTTGACTACCGCCCGGGCAATGCCCACCCGCTGTTGTTCTCCGCCAGAGAGCATAATGGGTAGATCGCGGGCTTTGCTGGTCAGGCCCACCATATCCAGTGCCGCATGCACCCGGCGGCGGGTTTCTTTGTGGGTATAGCCTTCGATAATCAACGGCAGGGCCACATTATCAAATACCGTTTTATCCATCAGCAGTTGATGGCTTTGGAAAATCATGCCGATATCACGGCGGATATAGGCAATCTGACGGCGCTTGATCACATTTAAATCATGGCCGTTGATCAACACCCGGCCCACCGTGGGCCGCTCCATAATACTGATAAGTTTGAGCAGGGTACTTTTACCGGCGCCGGAGTGGCCGGTTAAAAATGCCATCTCACCGGGCGCAATATGAAAATTCACCTTACTGAGCGCGCGTTGCCCGCCCGGATAGGTCTTACTCACCTGTTCAAATTTGATCATGCCTGCATCCTCTGGCCTGGTGCTGCTTAGCGCCGTCCTTCTGCTTCGCTGAACAGCGCATCGATAAATTCATCACCGTTGAAGCTGCGCAAATCATCAATGCCCTCGCCCACGCCGATATAGCGGATAGGGATACCAAACTGATCAGCAATGGAGAAGATGACCCCGCCTTTGGCCGTACCATCCAGCTTAGTCAGGGTAATGCCGGTCAGGCCCACCGCTTCATTAAACAATTTGGCCTGGCTGACCGCATTCTGGCCGGTTCCGGCATCTAAGGTCAGCATCACCTCATGAGGCGCATCCGGATTGATTTTCTTCATCACCCGCACCACTTTTTTCAGCTCTTCCATCAGATTGTTTTTGTTCTGCAAGCGACCGGCGGTATCGGCAATCAGCACATCCATCTTGCGCGATTTGGCGGCTTCCAGGGCATCGTATAACACCGAGGCACTGTCAGAGCCGGTGGGCTGAGCAATTACCGGAATAGAATTGCGCTCACCCCACACCTGCAGCTGTTCGACCGCCGCCGCACGGAAGGTATCGCCGGCCGCCAGCATGACTTTTTTGCCATCTTGTTGAAATTGTTTGGCCAGCTTGCCGATGGTGGTGGTTTTCCCCACCCCATTGACACCGACCATCAGGATGACAAATGGTCCCTGGCTGGCATCATGCTGTTGCATTCTTTCAGCCAGCGGTGCCTGCACTTCATGCAACATGCCGCGCATCTGTTCTTTCAGAATATCCAGCAGCGCCTCAGCATCTTTTAATTGCGAGCGCTTGGCTTTGTCGGTCAGATTATCGATGATGGTCTGGGTGGTGTTCATGCCCACATCAGCCACCAGCAGCTGAGTTTCCAGCTCTTCGTACAAGTCATCATCGATGGTTTTGCCCTTGAACAGGCTGACAAACCCACTGCCCAGGTTCGCCCGGGTGCGTGACAGGCTGTCTTTAAGCCGGGCAAACAACGACCGTTTTTTAGTCTCCGGCGCCGTTTCTGGCTGAGCTTCTGGGGCTGGTTCAGGCTCTGGGGTGATGTCAGGCTCTGCTTCAAGCTCAATGGCAGGCGGGGCTGCGGTGTCAGCTTCATTGGCGGTAACCGCCTCGCCGGCTGGCGGAGCATCCTGCGCTGGCTCTTCAGAAAGAGGCGTTTGTTCTGGTTCAACAACAGGCGCTGACTTTTCAGCAACAGGCTCTTGTTGCGCTGAAGGCTCCTCATCCGCTGAAGGCTCTTTTGGCGCTAAATGCTCTTGCTCCACCGCCGGTGAGGCTGGGGTGGGTTCTTCGGCCGCGGGCTCAGGCACCTCTTCCACCGGGGTAGGGTCTACCGACACAGGCTCCTGGCGGGCGGCTTTGGCAGTGTTTGCTTGTTCTTGCTGCTCTTGTTCTTCCAGCGTCTGCGCCACATCAGCATGGGCGTTATCCAACTGGTCTTCCTGAGCGCTCTGGGCAGTTTCAGCCGGGGCATCAACCTGCTCGGGGGCCGGTTGCTGAGGCTCTTGCTCAGCGATATCAGCGTTCTTTGCTTGTTGTTCTGCCTCTGGGGCGGGTGTTTTTTCAGATTTTTTGTTTTTGCGGAACCAGCCAAATAGTTTCGACATTGTGCGGACAAACCCTTATTAATTCAGTACAAATTCGGCTACACTTGCCAGCCTGTAATAGCCGTTATGATAACATTGTCAGCCTGTATGAAGCGAGCGCGTAAATCACCCCGCCCCAGCGCCTCAGGGCGCGGCCAGATCAGAATCATTGCCGGCCAGTGGCGTGGCCGAAAACTGCCAGTGACCGATGCTATCGGCCTGCGCCCTACCACCGACCGCAACAAAGAAACATTGTTTAACTGGCTGATGCAAACGGTCAACGGGGCACGCTGTCTGGACATGTTTGCCGGCAGTGGCGGGTTAGGCATCGAAGCCTTATCCCGCTATGCCAGTTCTTGTGTGTTCATCGAGCAGGATAAACAGGCAGCGCGCCAGCTTAGCGCCAACCTTAACCTGTTACAGGCTCCGGCAACAGTCCTCTGCGCCGATGCCTTGAGTGCAGTAGCCCGGCTCAATGAGCAGTTTGACCTGGTCTTTGTCGACCCGCCCTTTGGCCATAACCTGGTTAACCCGGCAATCAATGCCCTGCTCGAGCATCAGCGGGTGCAATCGGGCAGCCTGGTGTATGTGGAACAAGAGCCGGATGCACCGGCTCTGAAATTCCCAGCCAGTTGGCAGATCCTCAAACAAAAAACCACCAGCGGGCTAAGTTACATGCTCATTGAGGTGGGCGACTAAAGCTCCAAGCCAATGTTCGAGATGCCGGCTTCCAGCGCGATGGCTTTGAGCTGGTCGGCACTGGCAGCATTGGCGCGGGCAGCTTCGGTGGCATCCAGTAACTCTTGCTGCACTTCCACTTCAAAGGCCATCAGCGGATGCGCTTTAACCGTGTCATCGGTAGCTTCCTCGGTCAACAGCAAAAAGGCCTCCACCGAGCCTTGTGATAATTTACTTACCACCACCGCGCCCTGCTCATCCTGTTTAAGCAACAGCTGTAATACCGCCGATAACGCAATGGCTGCATCGATGGCAGGATATACGCCATAAAAATCATAATCCTGGGTGTCGGGGGTCACAGCTTCGACTTTTTCCAGCTGTAGACCAAAGTTAATTTTACTTTTGGGGCTGCACAGCCATTCCCACACCAAATCCAGACATTTGCGGCAGACACCTTCATCGGCATAGCCGGTGGCCTGACAAAACAGCTGATAGTTAGGCAGCATCCGCTCTAACAGAGCAGCGCTAAAGGCCACCGCCTGCCAGCCTTCCAGCGCCCGGACCCGGGCAAAGGTATTGAGTTTTTGCGACGCCATTTAAAACATTCCTGTGGATGAGTGGGTAAAGTACTGACGAATTCCATCCAGCAACATCTGAATCGAAATCATCACCAGAATCATGCCCATCAGGCGTTCCATCGCGGTCAGCCCGCGCTCGCCCAGTAAGCGGTGAAAGGTACTGGAAAACATCAGGATCACCGCACTGATGACCCAGGCCACACCCAGGGCCAGTGACCAGTCGACCATGCGATCCGGGTTTTGATTGGCCAGCAGGATCAGGGCTGCCAGCGTTGACGGGCCGGCAATCATCGGAATCGCCAGCGGCACCAAAAAGGGTTCTTCGCCCACCGCCAGACCCAATGGGTTGCCAGACTGCGGAAAAATCATGCGCAAGGCAATCAAAAACAAAATGATACCACCGGCAATGCTGACGGTTTCTTGCTGCACATTTAAAAAGTCCAGTACGGCCTGGCCGCTGAACAAAAACACAAACAAGATGGCCAGGGCCAGTAACAGCTCGCGGATCAGAATAAAGCGGCGCCGTTTCGGCTCGATGGATTTGAGCACCGACATAAATACCGGCAGGTTGCCCAGCGGATCCATAATCAAAAACAGCATGACCGCAGCCGACCAGGTATCCATCAGCAGCACTCCTTAAGATCTAAAATTTAATACGTCTTTTTGCCACACATACGCAAAAAACGCTGTTTATGTCGCAAATTGTCGCATTTACGCTTAACTATTACTATCCACAATCGAAAGGAGACAAACAATGGCGTTGATGAGTGTACAAGAGGTAGCAAATTTTTTGGGTGTGCAGCCCAGCCGGGTGGAACGGTTACAACGTGAAAGTCTGTTACTATCTCGCAGTCAGGATGACGAGGGACAACCTTTATTTGACCAGCTGCAGGTAGAGGCTTACCAGCAACTGGCCGAACGTTTAGGCGGACTCTAGCCCGCCTGAGGATGGAGTAACGGGGCCAGCCGTAGCCGGCTTAAAAATCTGCCAGCATGCGGGCAATTGAGCGAATGCCTTTGGCGGTGGCACCAACCGGCATTTGGCTGGTGGCTGCGCCATGATAGGCAGCGGCTAAGTCCAGATGCACCCAGCCTTTACCCTGCGGATTCACAAAGCGTGACAAAAAGCCCGCGGCATTGGACGCGCCACCGGCACCACCGCCTTTTTGCGAGGTGCTGTTAGCGGTTTCAGCAAATGCCGATGGGCAGCGCGACTGATGAAAAGGCTCCAATGGCAATGGCCAGAATTTTTCGCCTTCCTGGCGCGCACTGTCCAACATCTTGTCGCGGGCGACGTCATCCATGGAAAACACCCCATGGTAATCTTTACCCAGTGCCACCATGGCCGCACCCGTCAGGGTCGCTGCATCAATAATCAGCGGGGCGCCGGTTTCTTCAGCCCGGATCAGACCATCGGCTAACACTAAGCGGCCTTCAGCATCAGTATTGACAATTTCTACCGACACACCATTTTTGTAGGTCAGCACATCACCCAGCTTGTAAGCATGGCCGCTGATCAGATTTTCGGCGCAGCATAACAGCAGTTTCACCCGCTTTTGCAGGCCCTGCATGATGCCTAAGCCCAGCGCGCCGGTCACGGTGGCCGCACCACCCATATCACATTTCATATCCAGCATGCCTTCGCTGGATTTAATCGAATAGCCGCCGCTGTCAAAGGTAATCCCTTTGCCTACTAGCACCGCGTCCACTGGCGCATCGGCATCGCCGGTGGGGTTATAATCCACTTCCAGCATGACCGGTGGGCGCACACTGCCGCGCCCGACATTGTAAATACCAACCCAGCCGGCTTTTTGCAGATCTTCACCCACAATCATATCAACCGTGACTTTGTCGCCGCCCAACTCTTTGATCCAGTCGGCTGCGCGCTGAGCCAGGGTTTCGGGTGATAAATCTTCCGGCGTATCGTTGACCAGCTGCCTGGTAAAACGCATGGCCTGATAATGCTGTTCCAAACGTGACTTGTCGTCAGTGTCGGCCCAGCTGATCTGGCCGGCATTGCGCGCGCGGGTGTAGCTCATGGCAAATGCCCACTGCTGCTCAAAGCTCCAGTCACCGGCTAACTGCACACGACGAATGTTGAGGGAATCCAGGGTCCGGGCGGCGGTAGCAATGGCGGTCAGCGCGTCGGCAGCCGCACCAATGTGGATCACCGCACCGTCAGCATGCATACTGAAGGGCGCATTATCGCCCCACTGGCTGGCGGCCGCATCGGCCGACAAGGAGACCTGAAAATCTGTCATAACATTTCCTTAGTTGCTTGTTACACTGCACCCCTTATTTAGCTGGCACAGATGATTATGTTGTTCACTACGTCGTTATTGCGCGGAAAGCTTATCCGCCGCTACAAACGGTTTTTGGCCGATGTACGCTTAGAGGATGGCCGCGAGGTTACCGCTCACTGCCCCAACACCGGGGCTATGACCGGCTGCGCCGAACCCGGCTTTACGGTGTACTTAAGCGAATCCGACAACCCGGCCCGTAAGCTGGCCTATACCTGGGAACTGGCCCAGGACTGGGACGGCCATTTTATTGGCATTAATACCCATAATGCCAATAAGTTGGTAGCGGAAGCGCTAAATAACAAGGTGTGTGATGCATTTTGTGGCTATGACAGCATTCGTCGTGAGGTCACCCCGCCCGGTGCCAGCTCGCGTTTTGACTTTGCCTTAAGCAATCAAGCGCACACCGCCTATATGGAGGTCAAATCGGTGACCCTGGCCGAACAGGGCACAGGCTATTTTCCCGATGCAGTAACCACGCGGGGCGCGCGCCATTGTCAGGAACTGGCGCACTTGGCCCGCCAGGGGGTGCCCACCACGCTGGCATTTTGCGTGCAGCACAGCGGAATTGAAAAGGTCACCGTGGCAGCCGCTATTGATCCTGTGTATGCGCAGGCCGTAAAGGATGCTCATCGCAGCGGGGTGCGGATGATGGCGTTTGGCTGCCAGATAAATCAACAAAAAATAGAGATAAATCAGACACTCCCGATTATATTGTAAAAAACAGGTTGATTTTTTCGGCGACGACGCCATATTTGCGCCTTGATTTTGGCTTTCGTGCGCTAAAATTGGCGTATTATTCGAGGTGTATTGTTCTGTGCCGATACACCACAATAAAGCATACTTTGGCCCCTCAAATTTGCCCACTGCTGACTATTTTGCTATAGATAATCGGTTATCCAGGACATTTTGTAGGTGTTGTAGTGTAGGAGATGTGGCACATGCCAACAGGAAAAGAACAGAAATCGTTAGGACTTTTAGCATTAGCCGGTTTACAGCCTTATCAGCCTAAACCCGACGAAGAGTACATGAATGAGCCACAAATGGAGCATTTTCGTTTGTTGCTTAAAGCATGGCGCGACCAGCTGCGTCAGGAAGTCGATCGAACGGTTACGCACATGAAAGACGAAGCGGCTAACTTTCCGGATCCGGTGGACCGTGCAGCGCAGGAAGAAGAATTCAGCCTGGAACTGCGTACCCGCGACCGTGAGCGTAAGCTGATCAAAAAGATTGAAAAAACCCTGATGCGCATCGAAGATGACGATTTTGGTTTTTGTGATCAGTGCGGCATAGAAATTGGCATTCGCCGGTTAGAAGCCCGCCCGACTGCGGATTTGTGTGTTGATTGTAAAACCATGGCAGAGATCAAAGAAAAGCAAATGCAAGGCTAACCGCTGACGGTTGCCTGTAGCCGGCGGATACCAGGGGTATCCGCTGCACCCTTTCTGTGCCCTCATGTCTGACCCCAACGCTGTTACTCCACACTCTGCTTATACCGGCCGTTTTGCGCCGTCGCCGTCCGGCCCGCTTCATTTTGGTTCCTTAATTGCTGCTGTCGCCAGCTATTGTGACGCCCGTGCTCAGCATGGCCGTTGGCTGGTGCGCATGGAAGATGTGGATAGCCCACGCTGCGTGCCACACGCCGATCAGTGGATTTTAGACGCGCTGGTGGCCCACGGCCTGCACTGGGATGGCCCGGTGTGGTATCAGTCTGCCCGCGATACCGCGTACCAACAGGTGATTGAGCAGCTGCAAGCTGCCGGTCGCATTTATTATTGCACCTGCACACGAAAAATGATCCGCCAGCAAGGTGGCCACTATCCGGGCACCTGCCGCGGCCAGCAGCGCCCGCTGGATGATGCGGCTATCCGTCTGCACATCGACACGCCGGTGACACATTTTGACGATCGCCTGTTAGGCCTCATCAACGCCAGTGCTGAGCATCCGGTGGAAGATTTTATTATCCGGCGTAAAGACGGACTGTACGCCTATAACCTCGCGGTAGTGGTGGATGATATTGCTCAGCAGGTGAGCCACATCGTGCGCGGTAGCGATCTGGTGGACACCACCGTGGCTCAGCTCAGTTTATACCAATTGCTGGGGGCACCGGCACCCAGTTATGCCCATGTGCCGGTGGCTGCCACCGCGCCGGGTTTTAAGCTGAGTAAACAAAATAAAGCCACCCGGCTGGATGTGCATCGGGCCAGCACCAACCTGGTGGCAGCACTGGCATTTTTAAACCTGAGAGTACCAACTGCCCTTCAGCGCACCAGCTGTGATAAAATACTGGCCTGGGCAGTAGCACACTGGGATATTCGCGCGCTGCCGCAGCGCCGGGAAATTATTGTGGCTGAGCACGAATCCCCTTATCATAGTTAAGACTTATTTGTATCGGAGAAATTATTATCATTACGCGTATGTTTGATTCCGTAAAACGGGTATTTAAAAAATCAGACGAAACCGGCCCCAGTGTGCAGGGGGTAGTGCTCCCCCGTGCTGAGCATACTATCTCTCGTAACGATATCTCCGATAATGCTTTAAAAGTGCTGTATCGTTTAAACAATGCCGGTTTTGAGTCCTATCTGGTGGGCGGATGTGTGCGGGATTTGATGCTGGGCATCATCCCTAAAGATTTTGATGTGGTTACCAATGCCACCCCCGAGCAAATCAAAGGCTTGTTTAAAAACTGCCGCCTGATTGGCCGCCGTTTTCGCCTGGCGCACATTGTGTTTGGCCGCGACATCATCGAAGTGGCCACCTTCCGTGGCCATCATGCCGATACTGACAACCAAAAATTAGGTAAAGCCAGCGAGCACGGCCAGCTGTTGCGCGACAATGTGTTTGGCAGCATCGAAGAAGATGCGGAGCGCCGCGACTTTACCTTCAATGCCATGTACTACAATGTGGCCGACTTTACCGTCACCGATTTTGCCAATGGCCGCGCCGCCATAGCGCGTAAAGAAGTGGCCCTGATTGGCAACCCCGAAGTGCGCTACCGCGAAGATCCGGTACGCATGCTGCGCGCGATACGTTTTGCCGTTAAGCTGGATATGACCATTGCGCCAGAAGCGGCCAAGCCCATTCCGGAGATGGCCAAATTACTGACCAATATCCCGCCGGCCCGGTTGTTTGAAGAAACCCTTAAATTATTTTTGTCCGGCCAGGGTAAAGACACCTTTTTAAAACTGCGTGAATACGGCCTGCTGGAGCCATTATTTGGTCAACTGGCGCCGCTGTTGGCTGATGACAACAGCAAAGAAATGCATTTTGTGTTGCAGGTGCTGGCCAATACCGATGACCGGGTCAACAACGAACAGCGAGTCACCCCGGCATTTTTGTATGCGGCGCTGCTGTGGTATCCGCTGGAAGAGCATGCTGAACAGTTACAGGCTGAGTCAGGCTTAAATGCCAATGATGCATTTAATATCGCCACTGGCGAAGTGATTCAGCGTCAAGTTCAGCGCATCATGATCCCCAAACGCTTTTCCACTGTGATGCGCGACATCTGGATGTTGCAGCAACGTCTGCCGCGGCGCTTTGGCCGCCGCGCCTTCCAAATGCTGTCACATCCTAAGTTTCGCGCCGGCTATGACTTTTTGTTAGTGCGAGGCCAGGTTGAAGGCGGCCGCGTGCTGGAGCTGGCCGACTGGTGGACCGAATTTCAACAGGCCGACAACAACCAGCAAAAAGCCATGTTGACCGCACTGCGCCAAAAAGAAGGCGGCAAGCCTAAAGGTCGGCGGCGTAAATCCGGCAAGCCCAGCAAACCAAAAGCATCAAAAGGCCCGGCTACAGATGCATAAAGAACATGTGTATATCGGCCTGGGCAGTAACCAGGGCGACTCACAGGCTGTATTGCTGTCTGCCTTGCAGGCCATTGATGAACACGCCGATATGCGGGTGCTGAAAGTGTCTTCACACTATGCCAGCACTCCGATGGGGCCGCAAAATCAGCCGGACTTTGTCAACGCGGTGGCCTTGCTGGAAACCACCCTGTCGCCGCAGGAGTTGCTGAGCCAGTTGCAGCATATTGAAACCGCCCACGGCCGTGAACGCAAAAGTGAGCGTTGGGGGCCGCGCACGCTGGACTTAGACATCTTATTGTACGGCAATAAAAAAATGACCACCCCAGCGCTGACAATCCCCCATTATGGGATGGCTGAACGTGAGTTTGTGCTGGTACCATTATTTGAGATTGCCCCGTCTATGATCATGCCCGATGGTCAGCCGCTGGCAGCCTGGGTGGCACGCTGCACGCTGGACGGGTTGCGCCGTCTGCGCAGCTTTCAATCAACCGCAAAATCCGTATAGTTCGCCATAGCAGGCCTGGCATAGTGATAACGTGCCAGGCACCACGATTTGTCACGAAACACGATTTGTCACGAAAAAGGTATCGCAATGAAAAAGGTAACGGTTTCGTCATTACTGAAGCAAAAGCAGGCCGGGCAAAAAATTACCGCACTAACCGCGTACGACGCCAGCTTTGCTAAATTGTTTGATGAGCAACAAATCGATGCGCTGTTAATTGGCGATTCGCTGGGCATGGTCCTGCAAGGTCAGGATGATACCCTGAATGTGACCATTGAGGATATCGCCTACCATACCCGGGCAGTACGCCGCGGCGTGCAGCGCGCTTTTGTGCTGGCCGATATGCCGTTTATGTCCTATGCCACTGCCACCGACGCCTATCACAATGCTGCCAAACTGATGGCAGCAGGTGCCAGCATGGTTAAGTTGGAAGGCGGCCGCTGGCTGACTAACACCGTTGCCGGTCTGGTAGAGCGCAGTGTGCCGGTCTGTGGTCATCTGGGGCTGACCCCACAGTCGGTGCATGTACTGGGCGGCTTTAAAGTGCAGGGCCGCGAAGCCGACAAAGCCCAGCAGCTTATCGATGATGCCAAAGCCTTAGAAGCCGCCGGCATTCAGTTGCTGGTGCTTGAGTGTGTGCCCTCCTCGCTGGCCCGCCACATCACCGAGCAGCTATCTATCCCGGTGATTGGGATTGGTGCCGGCAAAGACACCGATGGTCAAATTCTGGTGATGCACGACATGCTGGGTGTGAGTGCCAACTACATGCCCAAATTTTCCAAAAATTATCTGGCCGAAACCGGTGATCTGCGCAAGGCTGTGCAGACATACATCGATGATGTGCACCAGGGTGCGTTTCCGGCCGCTGAACACAGTTTTGAGTAATCTATGAAAACCATTCAGACCATTGCCGAATTACGTCAGCAACGCCGGCTGTGGCGTGAGCAAAATAAGGTGGTGGGCTTTGTGCCGACCATGGGCAACCTGCACCGTGGGCATCTGACCCTGGTGGATTACGCCCGTCAGACTTGTGATGTGGTGGTAGTGTCCGTGTTTGTGAATCCGCTGCAGTTTGGCCAGAATGAAGATTTGGCTACTTATCCGCGCACGCTGCCCGAAGATACCCAGCAACTGATCGCCCATGGCGCTGATGTGCTGTTTTTACCAACGGTGGACGAAATGTATCCGCGCGGGCTCAATGAGCAAACCTTTGTGGAGGTCCCCGGGATCTCCGCTATGATTTGCGGGGCCAGCCGGCCGGGCCATTTTCGTGGCGTAGCCACGGTGGTCAATAAACTGTTTAACATGGTCGCGCCGGACCGGGCCTTTTTTGGCCAGAAAGATTATCAGCAGTTACAGGTGATCCGCCTGATGGCACAGGATCTGTCGCTGGATATCGATATTCAGGGCGTGCCCACCCAGCGTGCTGAAGATGGCCTGGCATTGAGCTCCCGCAACGGCTATCTGTCAGCCAAGGAACGAGCCATCGCGCCCCGCCTGCATCACATCATGCAAACACTGGCCGGGCAGTTAGCCCAGGGCCAGCGAGAGTTTGACGCGCTGTGTGCAGATTCGGTGCAGCAACTAACTGAGGCCGGATTTCGACCAGACTATGTGGAGATCCGCCGGGCCGACACTCTGGCCGAACCGGACACTGAAACCACCCGCCTGGTGATCTTAATCGCCGCGTATTTGGGCAAAACCCGGCTGATTGATAATCAGGTGGTTGACTGCCCGCAGATTTAACCGGCGCTGGCGGTGTTAGGCACCAGCCGCGCCGCCAGTTTGACCAGCTCGCCCCACAACCGCATCCCTTTGGCAATCTCGACCTGCTCAGCCAGGATATTCTGCAAATCATCTTCTGTGGTCAGCGGGTTGGCCAGTACCACACGAAACACCGTGATGGGCTGGCTGTTAGTGGCCGGGCATTCCAGGCGCGTCCGCGACACAAATGACTTACCGGCTTCACGCTGGGCTTTTTGTACCGCCACCACCAGCTTATCCACTTTTTGATTCAGCTTCACCTTGTCCGCCTCAGCGGCTTGTTGCAATGCCTGCTGTACTTGGGGCGGGCAGATCCGGTAAGTCAGTAGCGACAAAGTCGGCGTGGTGGTCAGGGCAAAATCAGCATGGGAACGGATCATCTCGGCAAAGGTGCGGGCTTTTTCGATATTCTGGTCGATAATCAGCTCATAGCCACGCCGCCCCAGAATATGCAGGGTGGAATACACCATCATGGCCATGCCATTGCGCGAGCCTTCTAAGGTGGTGGCGCCTAAGTCTTTGGAGCCTTCGCGCAAAATATACTGCGCATGATGGCGCACTGCATTGGCATCTTCAGGCTGTTTAAACAACGCCATGCCGGCGCCCATCGGCACGTACATTTGTTTGTGCGCATCGATGGTGACCGAGTCAGCGCGGGCGATGCCGTTAAGTTTATGCCGATTATTGTCTGAGAATAAGGTCGCCCCGCCCCAGGCTGCATCCACATGGAACCAGCAGCCCAGTTCTTTGGCCACATCGGCCAGCTCATCCAGCGGGTCCACATGGCCGGTTTCGGTGGTGCCGCCAATGCCAACAATGGCCAGCACCTGGTTGCCTTCTTCCTGATAACGTTTACCGGCGGCCAGCGCCTGTTCCGGCTCCAGGGTTTGCGCCGGACACGGCAGGGTCAACAATTGGTCACGACCCAGGCCCAGCGCATCCACCGCCTTGGACAGCGAATAATGGCCACGCTTGGAACAAATCACGCCTAAATTATTGATGCCATAATGACGGTAAGCGGCTGTCAGACCAGCGCGCGCCACCCCGGCAAAGCCTGGCTGTGGCCCCAGCAGCTTGTTGCGGGCCACCCACAGTGCAGTAATGTTAGCGATGGTGCCGCCGGAACAAAATGCGCCCAGGGCATGGCGGGCACTGTGCAGATACTGGGCGTAAAAGTCATCATCGCGGCTGTAAATCAGATTGTGCATCATGCCCAGTACCTGGCGCTCCAGCGGGGTAAATGCTTTGGAAGTTTCAATCTTAACCAGATTTTGGTTCAGCCCCACCAGCAGCTTGGACAATGGCAGGTGAAAATACGGCAGCGCCGAGGTCATATGGCCGATAAATGTCGGCGAGTAGGTGTTGACCGAATGTGCCACCAGCTTGTCGAGTAAGGCTTCGGCATGGCTGGAAACAAATTCCGGCGATTCAGGCACCGCGGGCAGAGAAAAGTCTTTTTCCACTTCTTCCAGCGAGGTTTTTTTGGTCACCACATGCTGCGACAAAAAATCCATAATATTGTCAGACAGATGCTGTTCGATTTGTGCCAGCTTTGAATCTTTGTGTTCAGGCTTGGTAAATACCCGATACAAATGCTCCAGACTGACCTGTGCTTCACCCACCACTCAACACACCTTTTGGTTGCCTGCCTTCACCGGTTCCACTAAGGGCCCGGCCAGACATTTTTACATTCAACGCCACTGTTGTTCGTGGCTTATTGTTGCCGCTTTGCCACCCCCACAGCATGTTGATGTTGCGCGGGCAAAGGTGGCGAACTTTACCCCATATTAGCACTAACGCCAAGCAGTAGGCGATGGGCCCACCCGGTTTATATTTATGCGCATTATCATTGTTATCTATAATGCCGGGGGCAAATCACAGTGTTCGGATCAAAAAGCCGGTAAACCAATTGGTTTTAGCCGCGGCTTTGCTATAGTGAATGAAGGCTTTGTGAGGATAGCAGTCATGCCCATACGCGAAATTACTGACCCATTTCGGCTCGAGGACATTGTTCCGTATTTTCAGCCCATTGTCGATTTACACCATGACCGCGTATGGCGCTATGAATGTCTGGCTCGGCTGGTCACCCCCAGTGACAAGGTGTATCTGCCCAGTGAGTTTTTATATCTGATTGAGCGGCACAATTATGTGCAGCAGCTCACCGAAACCATGTTCAGCCAGAGCAGCCGCTATTTTGCTGACAAGCAGGTGTGTTGGAATATCAATATTGATTTGGCCGACCTGCAAAATCCGGCGCTGCTGCGGGTATTAAGCGCGCAGTTAAGCGATCCTAGTCGGGCTGCGCAAGTGAGTGTAGAAGTCAGCGCCAAGACCGCCCTGCACCATCTGTCTTTATTGAATGATTTCATCCGTGACAGTGCGCCACTGGGCATTGGCGTATTTGTGGATAATGTCGGGCGCGTGCCAGGCAATATCAAAAGCCTGCTGAGCCTGCCACTGCGCGGCATCAAGCTGGATGGCGGCTTATTGCGCCAGTATCATAGCAATCCGGCGGTTCAGGAATACGTGGATTATGTGTGTGAACAGGCGGCCAGCCACAAAGTCTGTGTGGTGGCCGAACAGGTCGAAGACGAGGCTACCCTGGAGGTGGTCAACAGCCTGCCCATTCAGTATGCCCAGGGCTATGTGTTCAGTACCCCCAAGCCCAGCCTGGACGAGATCTAATCAGCCTCATCCGGCTGGCTGCGCAATTGCCAGCAGGTTTGCCCACTGGCCAGGTATTTGCGCTCAAACGGGGTAAATGCCTGCTCGCCACTGACCGGCTGAATATCACAGCCCAGCCCGTAGTGGCCGGCGGCCTGAGCAAATTCCAGCAAATAGATAAGCCAGTTACTGCGCACCTCAACATGGGCGGTCAGCGCCATTAGATCCACAAATGCGGCACAGCCGTGCCAGCGCTTTTGCACCTGACTAGCCTTCGGATAGGGATTGGGATACAGCAGATAATGCGCAGCAACCGGCACTTTGTGGGCGACCAGCAACCGCCACAAATCAATCACATCGGCCCGGATCACCTGATAATTATCTACCTCAGGCTGCACATAGTGACTGTGCTTACCCACCCGTTGCGCCGATTTGTCCACGCCCAGCACCAGGGCGTCGGGAAAGGCCTTCGCCAGGCGGGCGGTGCTCTCACCCACCCCACAACAAGAATCCAGAATCAGAGGCTGATCGGTGCTGGTCAGCCAGGGCAGGATCTCATCAAAGGCAGCCTGGGTGTGGGCACTTATCGGGCGCTGGCTGGGGCTTTGCTGATAACGCTTAACCAGGGCATCCAGCTTTTCATGCGGCCCGGTCTGGGTGGTGGTGATGCTGCGCGAATTGCCGCCTGTATTGCCCATTAGCTGCGGATCCCTTTTCCGGTTTTCAGCAGATAGTAGGCAATACTGAATAACACAATGTTAAAGCCCACCAGCAATACCAGCGAGGTAACCACACCGTCGGCAGAATGGCCCAAAAAGCCATACCGGAAGCCGTCAATCATATACACGATGGGGTTGGCCATACTGACCGTTTGCCAAAAATCAGGCAGTTTATCCAGATCATAAAAGACCCCGCCTAAGTATGTCAGCGGCGTCAGCACAAAGGTGGGAATGATGCTGATATCATCAAAGCTTTTGGCAAACACCGCATTGATAAGCCCCGCCAGCGAAAACAGGATTGCGGTCAGCAGGATCACCACCGCAATGGTGCCAAGACTATGAATTTGCGTATCTACAAATAAAAACGACACCAGTGTCACAATAACACCAATTAATAAAGCTCGCGCCACGCCGCCACCCACATAGCCGGCGATAACCACACTGGTGGGCACAGGGGCCACCATCAGTTCTTCAATATTGCGCTGAAATTTAGCCGAGAAAAACGACGAACACACATTGGAGTACGAATTAGTGATCACCGACATCATGATGAGGCCAGGCACAATAAATTCCATGTAGGGCACACCGGCCATGGTGCCAATACGTTCACCAATGATGGTGCCGAAGATGACAAAATACAGGCTCATGGTAATCGCCGGCGGTACCAGGGTTTGCACCCAAATGCGCAAAAAGCGGGTACACTCTTTAATCCAGATAGTGGTCAGCGCCACCCAGTTATTTTGTTTATGCACGGGCATTCTCCTGCTGCTCACGACCGGCTTCCACTAAACGCACAAACAGCTCTTCCAGCCGGTTGGCCTTGTTGCGCATGCTCAACACCTGAAAGCCCTGCTCGCTGAGCTGGGCAAAGACCGGGTTTAAGCCTTCCTGTTTTTCCACATCCACTTCCAGGGTGTGATCATCGGTGACCCGGTAGGTAAAGCCGGTCAGCGTTGGACGCTTGCCCGACTCGGCCAGATCCAGAATGAAGGTCTCGGTGCTCAGTTTTGACAGTAAGGCGCGCATGCTGGTGTTTTCTACAATCACCCCTTTATCAATGATGGCGATATTGCGGCACAAGCTCTCGGCTTCTTCCAGATAATGGGTAGTGAGGATAATGGTGATCCCCTGCTCGTTGATCTGGCGCAAAAATGTCCACATAGAGCGGCGGATTTCAATATCCACCCCGGCGGTTGGTTCATCCAGGATGAGCAGCTTGGGCTCATGCATCAGCGCCCGGGCAATCATCAGGCGGCGCTTCATGCCACCGGATAGTTCGCGGGCGCGGGCCTCGCGCTTTTCCCATAGATCCAGCTGCGCCAGATACTTTTTGGCCCGTTCGTGGGCGACCTTGCGCGGCACGCCGTAATATCCAGCCTGGTTGAGTACAATCTGCAACACGGTTTCAAACTGGTTGAAGTTAAATTCTTGCGGCACCAGCCCGATACAGGCCTTGGCCGCTTCTTTTTGTTGATCTAAGTCGTAGCCAAAAATGGTGGCCTGGCCACCGGTGGGGTTGACCAGCGAGCTAATGATACCGATGGTGGTGGATTTGCCGGCGCCGTTGGGGCCCAGCAAAGCAAAAAAGTCGCCTTCACAAACCGTCAGATCCAGCCCTTTTAGGGCTTCAACACCGCCTTTATAGGTTTTTTTGAGCCCGGAAATCTCTAGTGCATTCATGGTTATGCCTGTGGAAATTGTGTGTGCACAGCGTGTCTATGGCAGTCAGCGTTACAACTGCTGCGCGATGGCTGTGTGAATCAAAGAGTTTTTACAGATGTGTGTGAAATCGCAAATTTCAAGCAACATCAGTAAGAAGAGCAAGCATACCAGAAATTTTGCCCGCGCGGGCGGGTTGCCGGCGGGCGCCGGCAACGGTTTGGCGATATCTTATTCCTGCCAGGCGGTGAGTGCCTCCGGCTGCTGTTGCAACTCCAGCACCACTTTGCGCTGGAAAAAATGCTGATCAGCGGTAGGCGATTTTGCGTCGGCCAGCACTTCGCCCTGCGCCTGGGTGGTAAGTTGCTGTGGGTCGACACCGGCATCCAGTAAATAACGATGCACCTGGGCTGCACGCCGGGCAGACAATGCCAGGTTGTCATCCTGAGTACCGCGCGCATCGGCGTAGCCGGTCAGGGTAAGGATCAGCCCCGGCTCATGTTGCAGTACGCTGGCCAGCGCATCCAGTTGATGGGTATATTGCGGATTCAGCTCTGCCGAACCGGTAGCAAACTGCACCGCACTGCTTAAGGCATACCAGCGCTGCTGATGTTCCAGCAAGCGGGCATGTTGCTGACGGCTGTTAATCAGAGCCTGGTTCAGGGTGGCCAGTTCACTGGCCTGGGTCGCCAAGGTGATATCGGCTTGCTCCAGCGCCCCATGCTTGACCGAGTTATCGCCAACTACCGCGCCCAGCACCCCGGCCACCGCCGCCCCAATGGGACCACCCACAATGGCCCCGACTACCATGCCGGTGCCCAGACCAATGCCAATTGCCTGGTCCTGTTTGGATGCCTGGACCACCTTGGTGGTGGCGGGCTCGATGGTTGAGTGTGGGGCCGGCTGTCCGGCCAGCGCCGGTTGCGCCGAAGTCATGGCTATCATCGCCGCCAAGGTTGCTGCACGAGGTAAGGAAGACGCTACTGAAAGAGAAAAGAATTGCATAATTGTCCTTAATTCAAAGTGAGGTTGAACACCTCATCTAGTAAAACCGGCAATCCGGGCCAGCCAATGGGTCAATTATGGCAATGTACTGACAAGATGAGGCAAAGCTGTCGGCGATCCGTGGCCGAGGGCATGATCCTGTGGCTAACCCCGGCAATTGTGGCGGCAATCTGGCAGCAAAATGGATTTTGTGCCGCGATGGTTGGCGCAGCGTCACGGATGTGTATAGTAACGTCACCTTGTCTATGACCAACACATTGTCATGCCACGAACCATTGCACTTGTCGAAGATGAAGCGGCCATCCGCGAAAATTATCAGCTAGCGTTACAGGCCCAGGGCTATACCGTTCAGGCGTATGGTGACCGCCCCAGCGCAGCGCGCGCCTTTGCCGAACAACTGCCGGATCTGGCCATTATTGATATTGGCCTGCATGATGAAATGGAAGGCGGCTTTTTGCTGTGCCAGCAATTGCGCCAGCTGTCTGCTTCATTACCGATCATCTTTTTTACCGCCCGCGATAATGATGTGGATACCATCAGCGGCTTACGCATGGGCGCCGACGATTATCTGACCAAAGACATCAGCATGGCACATCTGATTGCGCGCATTGCCGCGTTATTTCGACGCAACGATTTACTGGCCGCCCCCCGCGCGCAGTCTGAACAGTTACGGTTGGGCCATTTGCAGGTCGATGTGAACCGCATGACCGTCAGCTGGCAGGGTCAGCCGGTGGCACTCACTGTCACTGAGTTTTGGATGCTGCATGCGCTTATCCGCCACCCCGGTCATGTCAAAAGCCGTCAGCAGCTGATGGATGAATCGCGTATGGTGGTGGACGACACCACCATCACGTCGCACATCAAACGCATCCGTAAAAAGTTTGTGCAGCTGGACAGCAGCTTTGATCACATCGATACCGTGTATGGCATGGGCTACCGGTGGCAGGTCTAATTATCCAATGATGCGTTTTTCGCTACGCGCGCAGCTGTTTGTGGTCTCGCTGTTTTTACTGGCCATTCCCTGGCTGGGCTATAAGTATATCTGGGAGCTGGAGCAATACTTGCGCGCCGGCCAGGAACAAACGCTGCTAGGCACCGCGCGGGCGGTAGCCACCGCGTTGCACGAACGCCCGGCTTTGTTTGATAGCCAGTCGGCCTATTTACAAAATGTGCGCCCCGGTACCGATTTGTATGCGCCCCCGGTGCCCTCGCCCATCCGTCTGGATGGGGCCATGGATGACTGGCAGGCGGTGCAGCATCTGGCTCGCCGCTATGCGGATGAGAATGTGGTGCACTGGTTTCACAGCGCTGGCGACCGTCCGCCGGTAACAATGGCGTTTACCCACATGGTCGGGCGCTATAAAAACCAGCTGTACGCACAGTTTCAGGTCAACGACGATAGCTTGGTCTGGCGCGCCCCTAACAGCCTGGCGGTTGACGCAAGTGACCACTTACTGATTGGCCTGACTACCGCAGACGGCAGACTGCAACGCTATGTGGTGGCACCCTACACGGCGGGTTGGGTCAATGCCTATCGCCTGACAGAAGATCCTGGTAGTTACCGCGCTGGTGCTCCGGCCACCCAGATTCAGGGGCACTGGCGCCCGACGGACACCGGCTATGCCATCGAACTGCGTTTTCCACTGGCCATGACTTCCGGCTCACTGGCTTTTGCTCTGGTGGATGTGGATAGCCCTGGGCGCAGCCACAAACAATATGCGGTAGGCACTGCTAACCCCAATCAGGTGGGGGAGCTGGGCACGGTGTTATCCCCGTCACCGGAAATAGAGCAGATCCTGGCCGGCCTAAAATATGCCGATTCCCGGGTTTGGGTGGTGGATCGCCACAAACGGGTTCTGGCCCGCGCCGGCGATATTCAGCGCGCCGCCGGGTTTGCCGGCCCGGCCAGCCCGACCGCCACCGACACCTGGTGGGACTATATTGAACAGCGCTGGTTGCTGCCCTTGTACTACCACATTCTGACCCGGCCGCCGGCAGAATTTGTAGACGAGCTGGAAGATGCCTATGCACTGGCCGGTCAGGATCTTAGGGCTGCACTGACCGGTGAGGCCCAAACCCTGTGGCGACTGACTCCGGACAGTAAGGCCGTGGTGCTGTCGGCTGCCCACCCTATCTTTATACAGGGCGAAGTGATGGGCGCGGTGGTCACCGAACAAACCACCCATGGCATTCGTACTCTTCGTAACCGTGCGCTGGAACAGCTGTTTCATGTTATTTTGGCTGTGTTACTAGTCGCCACGCTGGCCCTGGTACTGTTTGCCCGTCGTTTGTCCGGGCGGGTGCGCCAGTTGCGCGATGCCACCGAAGCAGTAATTGATGATAACGGCAAAATTATTGGTGCACTGCCAGCCCGCGGCCGATTGGATGAGATTGATGATTTACACCATACCTTTAAAGATGTGCTAAGTCGCTTGCAGCAATACAATTCTTATCTGGAAAATATGGCCGCTCGCTTGTCACATGAATTACGCACCCCGGTGGCGGTGGTGCGCTCTTCGCTGGACATGCTGGCGCAAACCGGTGAACCAGCTCAGCAAGCCTTGTTTGTGGCCCGGGCCCAGTCCGGACTGGGCCGGCTAAGCGGGATCTTAAACAGTATGAGCGAAGCTACACGGCTAGAGCAGGCCATTGATGATGAGCCCAAAGAGCGTTATAACGCCAGCGCTGTGCTGGAGGGCTGTGTCGAAGGCTACCGGCTGGCCTACCCGGCTCGCCAGTTTGCCTTTAGCGGTACCCAGGGACCGTGCCAGGTCACCGGCTCTGCCGACTTGCTGGCCCAATTGCTGGACAAACTGATCACCAATGCGGTGGAGTTTAGCCAGGATGGCGACACCATTACCATTGCGTCCCAGCGCCAGGCCAAACAGTTAGTGCTTACTATCAGTAACCCGGGTCCGCTGTTGCCTGAAGGCATGGCCAGCCAGCTGATGCAGTCAATGGTATCGGTGCGTAGCCAAACTGGCAGCTCTGACACCCCGCATCTGGGCCTGGGCCTGTATATTGCTAACATGATTGCCAGCTACCACAAAGGCAGCCTAAGCATTGCCAATCAGCACGAGCCCGCCGGGGTCTGTGTTACCCTGCGTCTGCCGTTGGCATCAAACTAATGCCTTACTCTGACGAGTCTTGCTGGCTACTGACATGCTTCATCATGCGCTGCTGACGACGGGTTGCCATCATATGGGCAAAGCGGCGCATACTCACCGTGGTATCTTTTTCATCCACGATGTCCACCCCTAGCAGATTTTCCAGCAAATCTTCCAAGGTCACGATGCCTTCCAGGCCACCATATTCATCTACCACCAACAGCATATGCACACGTTTTTGTAAAAACTGATCTAAGATGGCCGGCAGCGGCATGGTGTTCAGCACAGTCACCATGGGCATGGCGAATTGCCTAAGCGGTAGTTCTACTTCTCCCTTGGCCTGGGCTACCAGTAAATCTGAGCGCATCACAAAGCCGCTGATACTTTCAGAGTCGTCGGCTTCATAGATGGGAATGCGTGAGTATTCGATTTTGGCATGCTGACTGAAAAACTGCTCCACAGTGATATCCTCACATACCGAAAACAATGCGGTGCGGTGGGTCATGGCGTCTTTGACTTTCAGTTCATGCATACTGAGCAGACTTTGCATCAGCGCTGCTTCCTGCTGCGCCAGCTGGCCTTCCTGACCGGATAATTCGGCCATCACCTGCAATTCATCCCGGCTCAATCCCCGCAACGGGCTGTCTTCTTTAAATCCTTTGGTTAGCTTTTCCGACATCACCACAAATGGATACAGGATGATCGACAGGTATTTTAAGAAGTAAGCAGTTACCGGTGCCAGTCCGCGCCAATAGGTGGCGCCTAAGGTTTTGGGAATGATCTCAGAAAAAATCAGGATAAGCAGGGTGAGCACTGCCGAAATAACCCCTAAATAGGCATCGCCAAACACCACCGCGGCCTGCGCCCCCGCGCCTGCAGCACCCATGGTGTGGGCAATGGTGTTGAGACTCAAAATGGCCGACAGCGGCTTATTGATATTTTCGGTGAGGCTACGCAGCAGGGTGCCACTGGGCCGCCCTTCCTTTTCCAGCACCGAGATATAGGCTGATGACACACTTAAAATCACCGCTTCTGCAATCGAGCACAAAAACGAAAAGCCCAGTGCAATCAACACATAAATTATGAGTAACAACATTCCTTAGTTTCCGACATGGCAAATACAACATGCCCATTATGAGGATGTGGTGACAAGATACAAGGACAGATAAAAAAACACCGCCTGAAGGCGGTGTTTTGACAGATATGAAAGGGCAAAGCGCCAGGCTCGTTAGGCCTTGGCCTGCGCCTTGTCTTTATTGAAGCGGGCAATCACCGACCAGGCTTCCAGCATAACCAGCACACTGACAATCAGTACCACCGCATCTAGAAAGACCAGTAAATAATTTTCAGCCTGATAATATTCCTGTAGCTTAATGACCCCGGCAAAAAATGCCATGATTAAAACAAAAGTCATGGGGATCAGCGTGTAGCGGGCCGGTCGGCCCAGTTTGATCAGCATGACCGAAATTACCAGTAGAGTAAGGCTGGCCAGGATCTGGTTGGTCGAGCCAAACAGTGGCCAGATGATCATACCGCCGCTGCCCGACGAACCGCCAGCGCCAAAGGCCAATAACAGGCACGATCCGACAGCCACAAAGGTTGCAACGGCACCACTTTTCAGCCAGCCCAGATTATAAATATCGCCCCATTCCTGAATAATGTAACGCTGCAAGCGCACACCTGAATCCATGGTGGTGCCAGCAAACAATACCACCATAGTGGCCAGGATGGTGGAGGCAAATTCCACCGACAAGCCCCAACCGCCGGCAATCAAATTCGCGCCGCCTTCGACAAATGCGTTGACGCTACCCGCGCCAAGATGACTGTAGACTTCATGCCATTCTTCTGGTGAGGCCGCCAGCATAACGCCAGACACAGCAACGATGGTGATCAGTGCCAGCGAGCCTTCGCCCACCGCGCCCAGATAGCCCACAAAGCGCACATCGCTTTCTTTGTTCAACTGTTTCGAACTGGTTCCTGAGGCCACAATGCCGTGGAAGCCCGATACCGCACCACAGGCGATGGTCACAAATAACAGCGGAATAATACTGGGCGTGCTTTCTGCCACCTGAGTATTAAAGGCCGGCGCAGTGATATCCGGTAAGGCAAAAAAGACCGCGCCGTAGAGCAGTAGCAAGCCCACAATTAATTGCATGCCGTTGATAAAGTCACGGGGCTGCAACAGCATCCATACCGGCAGCAACGAGGCAATGGCCGCATAGATAAACAGAATGATGATCCAGTTGGCGGTGTCGGCCAGCCCGAACATGTCTTCCGGCAAGGTAATTGGAATAAAGCTGCCGGCATAGACTGACGCATACAGCACAAAGATTCCCACAATGCACATAGGGATAAGGCTGAAATTACGCTTTAACAACTGGCCGATAACCAGCGCTACCGCAATGGCTGTCCAGGCCGGGAATACCGCATTGGGCTGTGACACAAACGAATTGGCGATGACCACGCCAAACACCGCGTTGACCATCAACAAAACCAGAAACACCACGATCATAAACAAAGAGCGGGTGCGCTTGCCGACCACAGATTCTGATAACGCGCCCATGGACTTGCCTTTATGCCGCGCACTGGCCCACAGCGCGCCCATATCATGTACGCCGGCAAACAGTATCGTACCCAGCACAACCCACAGTACAGCCGGCACCCAGCCCCAGTAGACTGCAATAGCCGGCCCGACTATCGGCGCAGCACCGGCAACCGATGTAAAATGGTGGCCCCACAACACCACTTTGTTCGTTGGGACATAATCCTTACCATCGTTGAGTTCATGGGCAGGGGTGACAAAATCATCGTCAAGCTTGAATATTTTACTGGCAATAAACTTCGAGTAGAAAAACCACCCGATGATCATTCCAACAATACCCAACAGGACTATAGCAATTGACTGCATAGCAAGATCCTAAACTGAGTGTGAAACGGTTATTTATAAATATGTTGTAACATAGCCAGCACCCGGCTCACTAGCATTTTATGGCGCCTGGCAAGGATATGAAGTATAACTGATTTTGCATGTACAAGGGGTAAGACCAAGGTCTCAGAGGCATGATTAAGGGCGTTGACTGATGCATTTTCATGCCATTTTTTAGTGTTTTTGCAGACAAGATGTATGCAGAGGCTTTTTAGGTAGTTGAAGGAGCTGGCAATCCGCCCTAAGTCATCGCGGCGCAGGCCGCGATCTCCATGGATTACTAGTGATGTTGCAGACACCTTAGAATGGCTGGGAGATCCCGGCGTTCGCCGGGATGACTGGTTAGTTAAACCCCATCTTGGTCATCGCGGCGCAAGCCGCGATCTCCATGCATTACTTGCGGTGTCACCAACACCTTAGAATGGCTAGGAGATCCCGACTTTCGTCGGGAGGACGGTATAATTGGGGATGGCTTCGCCACTTTTCTACAGGCACAAAAAAAGGCCACCGAAGTGACCTTTTTTTAGCAGGTTGCTCTTAGATTATTCAATAATCTTAGAAACAACACCGGCGCCTACTGTACGGCCGC
>NZ_JBUZOV010000007.1:0-135322 GCF_055326825.1 Alteromonas sp. WD8-37 | reverse complement strand
TCTTCAATTAAAAATCGAATATATCTATGAATCGTCGGTTGACACTCTTAACGAGTGCCCACACAGATTGTCTTGTTATACATTGTTAAAGAACAGTGCGACTGACCAACTGGCCTTGCCGCTGCTTCGTTTACTCCCCGAAGCGGGATGCGCATTCTACGCGATTCGGTTTTCGTGTCAACAACTTTTTTTGAAGTTTTTATCAAGTAAAGTTGGCGGTGAAAACCTCATCCTGATTTGGCTGCTGCCCCCTCAGAACGTGGAGCGCATTCTACATGAGCGAGCCTGACCGTCAACGTCTTTTTTTGCAATAAACGTCATTTTTCTTAGCAAACGCGCTCAAGTGCCTATTTTAGCAACAAAACTTACTCATTAATGGCTTTTACCCGGCCTTTTTTCACATAAAGTTGTTCAATTTGTTACAAGTGAGTAAACTATAACCAGCCTCCAAATGTCATCTATAACAATATAAAGGAAGGTCTATGAAAGTTGGCTTTATTCAATGCGCAATGATTAGCGCGGTTTTTGCTGTAGCCGGGTACATTCTGCTCTCCTCTGCCGAGATGCAAGTGAACCTCCCCTTGTCTGTTGCAGCGTCGTTTTTAATAAGTGGGATGGTAACCCCATGGCTGGCCTCGTTATTGAGCAATTCATCGCAACCAGCTGAACAGTCCACGGTTTCTGCTCAGGAAACCGCAACATTGTATGTTGGCAATTTACCGTATAAGGCAAATGAAGATGCGGTTAAAGATTACTTTAACAGCTTCATCAATGTGCAATCTGTGCGCTTAATGAAAGATCGTCGCACGGGTAAACGTAAAGGCTATGGCTTTATCGAAGTGATCACCAGTGATGTTGACTCGGCAATTGACGAGCTCAATGACAAGATCTTTCATGAACGCACATTAAAAGTACGCCCAGCCAAAGAAAAAGGTGAAATGGAGTAACCTGAACGATTTGGTGACAAAGCCCGGGTTAACCCGGGCTTTTTTATATCGGTTGGCCACTGGTATACTTACCACTATAGCGGTGTTGCACTTTATTTATCTGCAGCACCTAATTGAGCGATTCATGTGGAGTACCCAATGCCCGATTCTGTAGCATCGGCTTACCAGCAACAACTTGATGAAAAAGAACAGCGCCTGAATGCGTTGTTAGATACCTTTGATGCCCCGGCAGCGCAGGTATTTGCCTCTGCGCCAACACACTATCGCATGCGCGCTGAATTCAGAGTGTGGCATGAAGGCGATGATCTGTATCACATCATGTTCGATCCACAGACCAAAGAAAAGTACCGCGTCGATAATTTCGAACCAGCCAGTGAAACTATTAATGCTGCGATGCAAAAACTCATGGAGCTGGTCAGACCCAACCCGGTATTGCGTAAAAAGCTGTTTCAGGTGGATTATCTGAGCGGCCTGAGCAACGAATTAGTGATTAGCTTGCTGTACCACCGCCAGTTAGACGACGAGTGGGAAGCGGCTGCCCGGCAACTGCAGGCCGACCTGGGCGAGTATTTTACGGTGAATATCATTGGCCGGGCCCGGAAGCAAAAAGTCGTCCTGGCCAACGATTTTATTATCGAACGGCTACCGGTCAACGGCACCGACTTTGTGTTTAAGCATATCGAAAACAGCTTCACTCAGCCTAATGCCGAAGTGAATTGCCGCATGATTGAATGGGCATTGGATGCGTGCCCCACCACCGAGCGTGACCTGCTTGAGTTGTATTGTGGCGCCGGCAACTTTTCGGTGCCGCTGGCACAGCGCTTTCGGCATGTGATTGGCACCGAGATCGCCAAGCCGTCGGTGGCCGCTGCCCAGTATAATATTGAGGCCAATGGCACTGACAATGTCAAAATTGTGCGCTTATCTGCCGAAGACTTCACCGCGGCCATGCGCCAGGAACGCACCTTCACGCGCCTCGAAGGCATTGACTTGCAGGAATATGATTTTGGCACTGTGCTGGTTGACCCACCGCGCGCCGGGCTGGATGCAGACTCGCTGGCCATGATTCAAGCCTATGATGAGATTGTGTATATCTCGTGTAATCCGGATACCCTAAGCGACAACCTGGCGACTTTATGTGAAACTCACACCATTACGCATACTGCGCTATTTGACCAGTTTCCGTTTACTCACCATATTGAAGCCGGTGTGCGGTTAACCCGCAAAGAAGGCTAATCAGGTTTAAATTCACGGGCGCCCAGTTGCACAAACCGCAGCTGGGCTTTGACCCGCTCACCAATTTGCCGGCGTGATGCACTGTCAGCTTCCAGCGTATCCGCACCAGCACTAAACACCAGCCGCACCATGGCTTCAGCCTGCAGGTTGGCTACCTGGTGGTCAATGTGTTGCTGCTCGGCGATGTAATCAGTCAGCTCTTCCACAAAATGCTGGATCTCCCGCAGTACCGCTAGCCGATACGCCGCGGAGGTGCCGGTATGTTCTCGCAATAACAGCCTAAATACATTGGAGTTAGCACTGATAAACTCGATAAAGGTGTCAACCGAGATGCCAATCACCCCGCCGCCGGAGGCAATCCTGCTGCGTGCCTGCCGCATCAGCTGACGCAAGGCTAACCCTGCTTCATCCACCAGCGTCAGGCCCAATTCGTCCATATCTTTAAAATGGCGATAAAAGGAGGTTGGCGCAATACCGGCCGCCCGGGCCACTTCGCGCAGGCTGATGGCCGAAAGACTACGGTTCTCATCCAGCAGCGAAAAGGCAGCCTGAATGATATTCTGACGGGTTTTTTGTTTTTGTTCCTGGCGACTCAAAATGACCTCCTGCGCAACCTCGCCAGTTTACCTTATTGCACAATCTAGCACGAGGGGTAACGCAACTTCTGTAATATCCACTATGCTTACAACAAGCGGCCCGCGCAAGCCTGCTTACAACCTTTACATTTTTATTAAACTTAACTGTTTGGCTTTACTAAACGGGTTGATTTCTATAAATTAGCGAACAGTTGTAAGCTGAGTTGTAGTCAATGAAAAAACCACCATTAATTCTTACTAACATCCTTGTGTTTATCATCACCGGCGCCATTGCGTTTGTGGGCGTGCCTGTGTGGGCAAGCTACATTGGTTTTGATACTGCAGAGATCATTACCGCCATTGTGCTGTTTTATTTCACCGGGATGTCTATCACCGCCGGTTATCACCGGTTGTGGTCTCACAAAACCTACGATGCGCACATCGGGGTGCGTATTGTGCTGGCGATTGGCGGGGCCATGGCCTTGCAAAACAGTATTTTGCACTGGTGTTCGGACCATCGGATCCATCACCGCCATGTCGATGATAATGACAAAGACCCCTATTCTGCACGGCGCGGCTTGTGGTTTGCCCATATCGGCTGGATGCTGCGTGAATATCAGTCACACCGCTATGATGACTACCGTAATTGCAAAGATCTGCAAAAAGATCCGGTGGTCATGTGGCAGCACAAGTATTATCTGCCCATCGTGCTGGCGGCGAACTTTGGTATTACCGGGTTGTTAGGCTGGCTCAATGGCGACATCCTGGGCATGATTCTGATTGCTGGGGTATTTCGCTTAGTGATGGTGCACCATGTCACCTTCTTCATTAACTCGCTGGCGCATTTTTGGGGTAAACAACCGTATACTGATACCAATACCGCGCGCGATAACGGGGTATTGGCGTTTTTCACCTTTGGTGAGGGCTACCATAATTTCCACCATATTTTTGAATACGATTACCGCAACGGTATTCGTTGGTGGCAGTTTGACCCGACCAAATGGTTGATTCGAGGCTTGTCGATGGTTGGGCTGACCAAAAACCTGCGCAAAGTACCTGAAGAGCGTATCGAAAAAGCCCGCGTGGCCATGCAGCTGCAAGAGGCCAGTGCGCGAATCTCACACTTGCCTAATGCTGAGGAAGTGATGCAGAAAATCCAATCAGAATATGATCTGCTGATGCAGAAAATGTCTGAGTACTATGCCGCTAAAAAGCGCCTGATGCGGGTACGGCAAAAATGCCTTAAGCGCAGTGTTGAACGGCTTGAGCTTGATTTTAATTATAAAGAGCTGAAAAACGCCCTTATCCTGCAACGGGAAAAGTGGCTGCAGTTGCAACAACTCAATTTTTCACTCGCTTAATCGTATAACGCAGCCTTCCGGGCTGCGTTTTTGTTTGCACCTTATGATCCCAGATTCTTTACCCAGCGAATAACCTGCATGACAGGCAGTTTTTTGTCTGCGTACGTTGCAAAATCACAGTTATGCGCAACACTTAAACACAGGCATTTTTCCTAATACGACGTAGCCAGCGGCTATAGCGCTACACGGAAGACATGGTAATGGTAGGATCCACGATGAGCGATGAACTGCTATTCACGTTTGCTGACGAGTCTGTCACCCCACTAGACGCAATCACCGAGCCACCGTGGGTCGTGCTCAGTGTCGAAGACGACCCGGGCTACCAACAATCTCTTAAGGTCGGCTTGTCCAGCCTCACTGTGAAAGAACGCCCGGTGTTGTTTCTTACCGCATCCTCGGCCTCACAGGCCTCCTCTATCATTGCCGAGCGCAACGATATCGCCGTGATCCTCTTGGATGTGGTGATGGAACAGGATGATGCCGGGCTGTTTCTGGTTAATACTATCCGCAATGTCCTAGGCAACAATGAAGTGCGTATTGTATTGCTGACCGGTCAACCAGGCATGGCGCCCCGCATGGACACCATGCGCGATTTTGATGTTGACGAATACTGGAACAAGGTGGATTTAACCGAAGACAAATTACGAACCATCGTGTCGAGCAATATCCGCACCTGGCATTCAATGCATGAGCTGTCTACCGCCCGGCGCGGGCTGCAAATGATTGTTGATGCTTCAAAAGCGATCATTTCGCGCCATGATGTCCATGAATTTACCAAGGCAGTACTGGATGAAGTGGCGCGACTAATTGGTGTGCCACGCAGTGGGGGGATTGCCTGTGCGTATAATACTCAGCCTGACAACTGGCATGATTGTCCTATCATTGCGGTGAATGGTGAGTTTGCCAATAAACAGCCGCAAACCTTGCATCAGCTGGTGAGCCAGGAAGGGGAAGAGCTGCGTCCGCTGATGGAAACCGCAGCGGCTTCTGGCCAGCACCAGTTTAAAGGCATGTGGTCAGTGCTGTATTTTTCCACCCATCAGGTGGATCAGCGTCATTATCTGATCATCGTAAAATCTCCCGAACGTTTGCTCAGCAGCCATATCTCTTTGTTGATGGTCCTTAGCGAGAATGTCAGCAATGGGTTCACCAACCTGGCTCTGATGAATAAACTTTCAGCTATGGCGTTTTACGACCAGGAATTGCTCATTGCCAATCGTAACTGGCTGCAACGCGAGCTGGTGACCGCATCACAACAGGAACGTGCGAACACAGCCATTGTGGTGATCAAAGTTGAAGATTATTACCCGTGCGAAATCATGCTGGGCGCTGATTTTGCTATCGACATGATGCGCAGTCTGCTAAACACCTTGCGCGAACGCTTTGCCCGTTACCAGACTGTGGCCCGCATCGAAGATGACACCTTCGCATTCTTGTTTGACCGCCAGCAACTACCGGCGGACCAGGTGCTTACCGATGTTACCGATCTATCGTTAAACATCAGCAGCTTGTCTCACAAGGCCAGCTGTGCCATTGCGGTGCTGGACTTACAACATGTAGCCAATCAGGAGCCGGAAAAAGCCTTGCGTCTGGCTGAAGCTACTTTGAATGAAGGACAACAGCAGCATACTCCGGTAGCGCATTACTCACCGGTACTCAAAGAAACCTTAGAGTCTCACTATTTGTTACTAAAAGAATTGCAGGATGCCATCAGTGAGCCGCAGGAGCTGGCCCTGCATTATCAACCAAAATATGATCTGCACACCGGCCGCATTGTGGGCGCCGAAGCCCTATTGCGCTGGCATCATCCTTCTAAAGGGCTCATTATGCCGGCGTCGTTTATTCCGCTCGCCGAAACTTCCGGGCTGGTGAATAAGCTGGATTTACTGGTCATGCAGCAGGTGTTTAAAGATATGCGGCAACTGCAGCGCCATGATTTTGCGCTGCCGGTGTCATTTAATGTGTCATGCAGCAGTTTTGATAACAGTGATTTTCTGCAGGCCTTTGACCAGCAGCTTGATAACACATCGGTACCTCATCAGTTGTTAGAGGTAGAAGTCACCGAATCACAGGCGGTGGGTGACTATCTGGGCGTCAAAGACGTGCTAAATCATATTGCCAACCAGGGGGTGCGGGTCAGCATTGATGACTTTGGCACAGGCTATTCTTCTTTGGCCCATGTGGCAAAATTACCTGCCCACGTGCTTAAAGTCGATCGCAGCTTTATTTCCCAACTCACCGGCGAAGACCCTGACGGCGGGTTGGCCATGTTAAAGATGATCAAAGCATTAGGCGATCAGTTCGGCGCCGACCTGGTAGCTGAAGGCGTGGAAACTGATGAGCAGCGCCAAATTCTAGCAGACAATGGTTTTTCGCTTGCTCAAGGCTTTTTGTTTTCCCGGGCGATTCCGCTGGCTGCGTTACTTGAGCAGCTTGGTCGTCAACATAAGTCATCCTGATGCAGGCATGGCCTAACTGGCATTACTGGTTTACCCAATCCCGCTTAGGATGGTGGGCGGCCATCTTAGTGGTACTGGCTGTACTGGCCGGCATCATGCAGTTTGAACGACGTTATGATTCGGCAGTCCGGGTGGTCAACAGTGAACACCTCAACTTGCTGGCCTTGGGCAATGCCGAATTCAACCGCCAGCTGGGCGATATCCGCAATTCTACCCGGCTACTGGATTCTCATCTTTACGACCTGCTCGAAAAAGACAATGCGCCATTAGCATTACAGGTTTTTCAACGGGTGGGCGGGATCTTACCCAACCTTTCCCAGTTACGGTGGATGAATCTCAACGGCGATGAAGTGGTCCGGGTCGACTTTCCCGCCAATGGCGGGCCACCTCAGTCGCAAACCCGCTTGCAAAACAAAGAGCATCGCCCTTATTTTCAGATCATGAAAAATACTCTGCCCGGCGCTTTGATCTTATCAGGCATTAACCTGAACATGGAACAGGGCAAAATCATTACCCCCTTCGAGCCCACCATTCGCGCCATGTTGCATACCACCACCGCCCACCCGCTTGGCGAGGGTTTTTTGATTCTGAATTTTCGGCTGACGGAGTTATTTGATTTTATCCGTGATTTACGCTCGATTAACACCCAATTGCTGTTGGCCGATGATCAGCCGCAATGGATAGTGCACCACGACCAAGACCGGGAGTGGACCGGCCGCATTCATGGGCCTACGGCCGACATACCTGATTTTTGGCAACGCCTTAATGCCAATCGGGCTGTAGCCAGCTATGTAGCACAAAACCAGGAGGTTTACAGTGCCAGCCCACTGCAACTAAGTTTAAGTGAACAGGCCGAGCATCATCAAACCTTGTATTTTATGGCCCGAACACCGGCGTCTTTTATTATTCAGCAACGCCGCGCGGCCTTATTGCCCGCAGCCCTGACCACGCTATTTATTCTGCTGATGGGCGGTATCTTGCTGTATCGGGAAGCAGTGATGTCGAGCAGGGTCAATGCATTGAACGTTAAATTACAGCAAGGTAAAGCCGAAGTGGAAGAAGCGCTGGAACATCAGCAACGCTTGCAGGCGGAGTTAGTCGAAACCGAAAAAATGGCGTCACTGGGCATGCTGGTCGCCGGTATTGCTCATGAGCTTAACACCCCTTTAGGCGCGGCCATCATGTCTATCAGTGGACTGCAAAACAGGCTGCATGATCTTAAACAACAAATTGAAGCTGGATTGAAAAAGTCTTCACTGGATAGCTTTATTAAGCAGACGGACGATGCCACTAAGCTGGCTATTTCTAATTTGCAGCGGGCCAGCGCGCTGATTAAACGGTTTAAACGCTTATCCATTGATCGCTCCAGCGAGCAAGTCACGCACTTTCACCTGCGCCAGAATGTGACCGACCTGGTCAATGCTATGCAACCACAATTAAAAAAATATCCCCTCGATATTCACATCGACATATCTAAGGGGATTTATCTAACCAGCTATCCGGGCACCTTATCGCAGGTTATCCAAAATTTAATCAATAACAGTCTGCACCATGCATTTCTCCCTGATCAGCAAGGACGCATCACAATTCGAGCGCATTCTTCGCAAAATCATGTCATTCTGGCCATTGAAGATACCGGTAATGGCATTGAGCCTTCGGTGGCTGGCAGCTTGTTCGACCCCTTTGTGACATCGGGCCGGCATCAGGGCAATTCGGGCCTGGGCCTGCATCTGGTGCATCAATGGGTCACGCAGGTGCTCGAAGGCAGTATTGCGGTTCACAGCGAACCCAATCAGGGCACCACCTTCACCCTCACTCTGCCTACCCACGTCAGTAATCCGGAATCTGCCCCGCAGCGCCAGGCAGGATGATGATCTGTCTGGTTTTAGGTGCGTAAAGCACTGGATAGCATTGAAGCAAAAGTGAGCAGGCATGTCGAAAAAATCCACCCCGAAACGAACCAGCCAGAAACAATCCTCTGAAAAGTCCTCCCCGTCGGCCCCACGCTATCATTATGATGCTGTGGTCATCGGTACCGGCCCTGGTGGCGAAGGCGCAGCGATGCAGCTGGCCAAGGCCGGCAAAAAAGTGGCGGTGGTAGAACGCTACAAATCGGTAGGAGGCGGCTGTACCCATTGGGGTACCATTCCTTCAAAAGCCTTGCGCCATTCTGTCAGCCGCTTGATCGAATACAACAACACGCCCTTGTTTTCCGACAACGAGCTGAATCGCCACATGAAATTTGAAGACATTATGGCCCATGCCAGTGGGGTGATCCAAAGCCAGACCAAATTGCGTGGTTCATTTTATAATCGCAACGGTGTTGACCTGTTTCATGGTGTGGCCAGTTTTGTCGACAAAAACACGCTTAAGATTGCCCGCAATGACGGCTCAGAAGATACCCTGACCACCGCCCAGGTAGCCATTGCCACCGGCTCACGCCCGTACTGCCCGAAGGATATCGACTTTGCTCATCCACGCATTTACAACTCAGACAGTATCTTGTCGTTGCAGCATCAACCGCGCTCTATCATCATTTATGGTGCCGGAGTAGTCGGGTCTGAATATGCCAGTATTTTCCGCGGTATGGGAGTCAAGGTGGACCTGGTCAATATGCGCGACAGATTATTATCGTTTTTGGATTCTGAGATTTCTGACGCCCTGAGTTACCACCTATGGAATAACGGTGTAGTGATTCGCAATAACGAAACCTATAAATCGGTTGAAGGCAAAGATGACAGTGTGGTGCTTAATCTGGAGTCCGGCAAACGCATGCGTGCCGACTGCCTGTTGTTTGCCAATGGCCGAACGGGCAACACTGACCTGCTGAATCTAGAAGCTGTCGGTTTGAAAGCAAACTCCCGAGGCCAGCTTAATGTTAACGACAATTACCAAACCGAAGTGGATAATATTTATGCCATTGGTGATGTGATTGGCTACCCCAGCCTGGCGTCAGCAGCCTATAACCAGGGTCGCTTTGCTGCTGAGGCCATGTTACATGGTGAGGCCCATGCCGAACTGGTAGAAGATATTCCCACCGGCATTTATACCATCCCGGAAATCAGCTCGGTAGGAAAGACCGAGCAGGAACTGACTGAGCAAAAAGTGCCGTATGAAGTGGGTCGTGCGCAGTTTAAACATCTGGCACGAGCGCAAATTGCCAATACTACAGTGGGTAGCCTGAAAATTTTATTCCATCGAGAGAGTAAAAAAATCCTCGGAATCCACTGTTTTGGTGAGCGGGCTTCAGAGATTGTGCATATCGGTCAGGCGATTATGCAGCAAAAAGGCGAAGGCAATACTTTAGATTATTTTGTGAATACCACCTTCAATTACCCCACCATGGCTGAGGCCTATCGGGTAGCTGCATTGAACGGCTTAAACCGGATCTTTTAATCAGCAGGCACAAAAAAGCCGGCGTAACTGCCGGCTTTTACTATTTTGATAACTAACTTATTGTTCTGTCAGCTGATTCATGGCCTGTAAGGCTTCACGATGTGCAACAATGTCGATCTGCATTTTACGCGGATCGAAAGTCATAGTGGCAATGGCATAATCACCACGTGATTCAGCTGCCTGCGTAACCACTTTCTGTTCTGCATTTTTAAAGTGGATGTTGGCAGTGATCTGCTCAGCCATACAATCGCTATTCACCTCAAAGGTGGTGCGATCCATACAATCAAACAGTTGATTATTATTTGATTCCGCATGCGCAATACTTGTTACGGAAAGCAGCGCTAAGCCAAAGAAAAATTTACGCATGGTTATCTCCCTACTTCAAAAATCTCCGTATACAAACATCGCCATCTGGGGGGGTTTATATACAACCTTGATACTGTATGACTCAGCATACTCTGATCATAAGCAAAGATCAAATGGCAAACATAGAAATATGACAACTTTGTGACAGTGGTGAAATATTTGCAAAAAACTGGCGAATCGTTTGACGAACTGTTGCGCCGCGTGCGCCAATGCACCCTGTGTGCAGCGGCTTTGCCACAACCGCCGCGCCCGGTGCTGGCTGCTGGTGAGCATAGCCCAATCGTGGTTATCGGCCAGGCGCCCGGTATGCTGGCACACGACTCAGCCACCCCATGGAATGACCGCAGCGGTGACCGCTTGCGGCAATGGATGGGTATCGACAAAAATACGTTTTACGATACCTTTTACTTATCTCTCATACCTATGGGATTTTGCTTTCCCGGCTATAAAAATGGCGCCGATGCCCCGCCGCGCAAAGAATGCGCCCCTGCCTGGCATCATGTATTGCTACAGCGCATCCAGCCTAAGCTCACTGTTTTGGTCGGCCGCTATGCCCAGCAATATTACCGGCCAGGCTATTCCACTCTGACGGCGGCGGTGCAGGAAGAAGCCGCCGTGGACAATGACTATCTGGTGTTGCCACATCCATCAGGCCGCAATAACCGCTGGCTAAAACGCAATTCCTGGTTTGAAGAGCAGGTAGTGCCCCACCTGCAATACAAGGTGCAGTCACTGTTGGATGCGCATACCTAAGCAGTCGAGGCGCCCAGAAAGTCCAGCAGATCGGCAAATGGCATCGGCCGGGCAAAGTGATAGCCCTGCGCTTCCACACAACCGATAGATAACATATAGTCGGCTTGCTGGTCGGTTTCCACCCCTTCTGCAATTGTGGTCAGGCCCAGCCGGTTGCCCAGGCCCACGATGGTTTCGGCAATAACCGCATTTTTTTGTGGCGCAATGTCAGCAACAAACGCCCGATCCACTTTTAGCCGGTCCAGCGGTAAACGCTGTAGATAACTCATCGACGAAAACCCGGTACCAAAATCGTCAATGGCAATGGCCACGCCCATGGCTTTTAAACTGGTCAGTGCATCAATTACAATTTGCGGTTCATCCATCACCACACTTTCGGTGATCTCCAGCTCCAGGCTGCCAGGCGGGCAGCCAAAGCGCGCCAGCGCATCTTTGACTTTTTGCACAAAATAGCGGTCCCTGAACTGCGGAATAGAGATGTTCACAGCCACCCGCAATTGGCTGAATCCTTTGTCATGTAGCTCTCGAATACGTCGGCATGACTCTTCTAAGACCCAGTGGCCAATATCTACAATCAGGCCGGAATACTCAGCCAGTGGGATAAACTCAGATGGCGGCACAAAGCCTCCATCGGCCACCGGCCAGCGCAACAAGCTTTCCATGCCTACCACAGTATGCCCATCCAGCAGCACCTGGGGCTGGAACCACAATTGTAATTTGCGGTCGCTGAAATCATTGCGCAGCTGGCGGATCATCAGCAGCTGGCTGGTATGCCGCTGCTCCACTTCCGGCGCATACCAGGCGTAGTTTTCAGTATGATCACGCTTGGCCAGGGTCAAGGCTATATTGGTACGCTTTAATACTTCCAGGCCGGACAGGCTTTGGTTTTTCACAGCGCACAGCCCGATAGACACGTTCAGTGGTAATACATGCTCTTCGGTTTGAAACGAGGACTGAAAAACCCGGTTAATGGCCTCCGGGGAAATTTCCGTTCCCGGCCCGGCCAAGCCAAACACATCACCACTGATCCGGGCAATCACCACCGATTCTGCCAGCATCGCCTGCAAGCGTAACGCCACAGATTTTAAAATCTCATTGCCAGCCTCCTGGCCCAACCCGTCATTTAAGTCGGCAAAATGACTGATATCCACCAATGCCACCGTCATCGAAGACGGGTTGCGCAACTGGCGCTCCAGTACATTAATAAACTCATTGCGATTGGGCAACTTAGTCAGCCAGTCACGAAAGGCAGCGTCGCGCAACTGATTAAATAAGTGCACATTTTCATAGCCTACCGCGATACTGGATAAAAACACCTCCAGCAGTTGTTTATCGGTAGGACTTAGCGGGCGCGACATAGCGACATACACCGCCGCCTCAAATCCGGCGCGGTGCAGATAGAGTACGGTGAAGCCGGCTTCAAACACATGGCGCTTGAGGCGCAAACAGCGGCGAATATTCTCACTGATTGCGATATTGTCTAACGCCGACAAAGGCTGATTGATATGGCTGGCATAGTCACCGGCTGCGCCCATCACATATAAGGTGGTGTCCTTATAGTCCGTGACACTGCCTTGCTGCGCGCACACCAATCCTTCGGCTTCCAGCCCAATCAATGAACTGATCTGAGTCACCACGCCTTCACAAAATGCCTTGATAGAGTGTTCTTCAAACAGATTAGCTGCCGAGTCGATGATTTTTTGCAAGCCAGCGCGACTTAGTTTGATAGTCTGAAGCTGCTGGTACGAGCGTAATGACGCAATGATACTGGTAACCAACTTGCTGCGGGTTAGCTCAGTTTTTGTTTTGTAATCATTGATGTCGTAATTCTGAATAATGGTTGATTCGGGCGCCATGCCAGGCTGGCCGGTACGCAGGATAATGCGTGGCTCATCCAATTGCAGCGTATCGCGCAGATATCGCACCAAATCGAGACCGGCGCTGTCTGACTCCATCACTACATCCAGTAAAATGATGGCCAGTTCATTCTGGTATTCCTGCAGCACCTCTTTTGCCTGAGCCGCATTATAGGCATGCAAAAAATGCAGGCGCCGATCATTGACGATAAGATCGGCCAGCGCCAGACGTGTGACAGAGTGAACTTCCTCATCGTCATCAACGACAAGAACATTCCAAACCCGATCAGTATGCACGGGTAGGTTGCCTGACTCGTCTTCGTCCAGAAACACCAGTTCATCGTTTTCGTAATACGACTGCGTCATTGTCGGAGAGTCCTTACTACCGTCCTTTTTTCCATCCTACGACTTGCCGGGTTGCTTGCCAAGCCAACTGTGTAAGCAGGTGTTAACCGCGCTGTTCCGGTAATACTCCATAAGTAGGGTATCTTGTCATGCTATTGATCTACGTGAGAAGCCACTAAAATGACCTGTGCTAAGATTCTCATTGGACCAGCCACTATATAATGTATTTATGTAATATTTATTGCAACTGTACAGATAGCAAGCGATTACTTGCATATATTTTATCGCAACCATTTTATGATAAAAGGTAAAGAAGGATCGGAGTAAATACAAAAACGGCTGACACTCAGGCCAGCCGTTATTCATATATAGGGTCGAAAATCAAATACCGTCACCAAATTCATGGAGCCCGCATTCGCGCTTCAGGCCAAAGAACCGGGTATCCTGTTCACTCATGCCTTCCTGCAAGGATTGAGTAGTATGCCAATCGCCAATCGACACATACCCTTCATCCCACAACGGATGATATGGCAGACCGTGATCTTTGAGATAATAATGCAGATCTTTATTGGTCCAGTCGATGATGGGATACAACTTGAACTGGTTACCGACTTTTTGCAGTACCGGTAATTTTTCGCGGCTGTCTGACTGGCTGCGACGCAATCCGGCAAACCAGGTGCCTGCCTCTAGCTCCTGCAACGCGCGCTGCATTGGCTCAACCTTGTTCATCTGATTGTATTGCTGGATCCCATCGACGCCCTGTTCCCACAAACGTCCGAACCGAGCCTCTTGCCAGCCAGCAGACATTTCGGCTGAATACACTTTTAAATTCAGATTCAGCTTGTCGGTTAACTGGTCCACAAAGCGATAGGTTTCCGGAAACAGATAACCGGTATCGGTTAACACCACCGGAATATCAGCCTGTGCCTGGGTTAGCAAATGCAACATCACCGCCGACTGCGCACCAAAACTGGACGACAGAATATGATTGCCGGGCAAATTGTCCATTGCCCAGGTGATTCGCTCGGCAGCGCTGAGCGCTTCGAGCTGTTCATTAATTTGCGCCAGTTGCGCTGCACTGACATCTAAAGACAGTGGCTGCGCAATGTCGAGCTGTGCATTAGTCATAAAAATCTCGTGCTGAATCGACCACTGGTTTGACAATATCGGCGCGGATCACAAAGTCGCCGAAGGCTTCATTTTCATGACGTTCCTTGGCCCAGCGCCCGATCAGGGTGTCCAGTTCGGCAAAGATTTCATCTTCACCGATGTTTTCCCGATACATACGCGGGATCCGGGTCCCTTCGCGATCGCCGCCCAGATGCAGGTTGTATTTGCCCGGCCCTTTACCCACCAGGCCCACTTCAGACAGCATCGCCCGGCCGCATCCATTAGGGCAACCAGTAATGCGAAAGATGATACTGTCATCGGCAAGATTGTGGCTGGCCAAAATATCTTCTAAGCGCGTAACCGCACTGGGCAGATACCGCTCGGCTTCCGCCATGGCCAGTGGGCAGGTAGGCAGTGCCACGCACGCCATTGAATCGCGCATCTGCTGGCTGGTTGGCTCGAGCAGGCCGTATTTAACTGCCAGCGCTTCGATAGCCGCTTTTTGATCTGCCGGTACCCCGGCGATGATCAGATTCTGGTTAGCGGTCAGACGAAAATCGCCTTTATGAATCTTGGCAATTTCCAGACAACCGGTTTTAAGCGGCTTGCCAGGAAAATCCAGGATGCGGCCACTTTCAATGAATAAGGTCAGATGATGTTTACCATCCACCCCTTCTACCCAGCCAAAGCGGTCGCCGCGACTGGTAAATTCATAGGGCTTGCTCTGGTCAAAGCTGACACCGGCACGTTTTTCCACTTCGGCTTTAAAGTTTTCAACCCCGACCCGTTCCAGTGTGTATTTGGTTTTAGCATTTTTACGGTTGACCCGGTTGCCCCAGTCGCGCTGGGTGGTCACCACGGCCTCTGCCACCGCCAGAGTATCTTTTAAACCAATAAAGCCGAAGTCATCAGCTTTACGCGGATAGGTCGACTCATCGCCATGTGTCATGGCCAGGCCACCACCCACCAACACATTAAAGCCCACCAGCTTGCCACTTTGTTCAATGGCTACAAAGTTTAGATCGTTGGCATGTACATCAACATCATTGTGCGGCGGGATGACCACAGTGGTTTTGAATTTGCGCGGCAAATATGTATCGCCCAAGATCGGCTCAACATTATCTTCGGTGCTTTCGACCTTTTCGCCATCTAACCAAATTTCGGCGTAGGCGCGGGTTTTGGGCAGCAAGTGCTCACTGATTTTTTTCGCCCACTCGTAGGCTTCCAAATGCAGCTGCGATTCCACCGGGTTAGAAGTACACAGCACATTGCGGTTCACATCGCCAGCGGTGGCAATGGAGTCAATGCCGGCTTTGTTCAGAGTCTGGTGCATCTGCTTGATATGCGGCTTCAACACCCCATGAAACTGAAAAGTTTGCCGGGTGGTCAGGCGAATACTGCCATACAGCGTATGCTCTTCAGCAAATTTATCGATGACCTGCCATTGCTGTGGCGTGATAATCCCGCCAGGCAGCCGGGCGCGCAGCATTACATTGTGCAGCGGCTCCAATTTTTGTTTGCTGCGCTCATTGCGAATATCGCGATCATCCTGCTGATACATACCGTGAAAGCGGATGAGCTGAAAGTTGTCAGCGGTAAAGCCCCCGGTCAGATCATCTTTCAGATCCTGTTCGATAGTCCCGCGCAAGTGGCGGCTTTCGGCTTTCAGGCGCTCGTTGTCAGACAGTTTGCCTTCAACAATAAACGGGGATTTGTCGTTACTCATCAATAGACATCCTTCTGATAACGTTTTGCTTTACGCAAAGCCACAAGATACGCCTTGGCATCTTCGGCCGACTTACCGCCATGTTGCTCAATGATACTCAGCAACGCAGCTTCTACATCTTTGGCCATGTGGGTTGCATCGCCGCACACATACACATGCGCGCCTTCTTCTAGCCAGGCATACACCTCAGAGCCCTGCTCCAGCAGACGGTGCTGCACATAAATCTTTTCCTGCTGATCACGGGAGAATGCCAGCGTAATCCGATCCAACAGGCCACTCTTTACATACGCCTGCCATTCCACCTGGTACAAAAAATCCTGGGTAAAATGCGGGTTGCCGAAAAATAACCAGTTTTTGCCATCGGCTCCCTGAGCTTCACGCTCTTGCATAAAGGCTCGAAATGGCGCGATGCCAGTGCCCGGGCCAATCATAATGACCGGCGTGTCGGTGCTTTCGGGTAAGCGGAAGTTATCGTTTTTTTCCACGAACACTTCAATCTCACCGCCGGCTTCCAGGCGCTCGCACAGATAGCCCGATGCACCGCCCTGATGGCGCACACCAAAGGCTTCATAATCCACGTGAGCTACAGTCAGATGCACCTCGTCTTCCACCTCAGACTGGCTCGAAGCGATGGAATACAAACGCGGGGTCAGTGGCCGCAGGGCATCCACCAACTGCTGTGCGGTCAGGCTACCCGGGTTATCCCGAACAATGTCTACAATCTGGCGCTCGGCCATGTAAGTGCGCAAAGTGGCCTTATCTTCCATCAACTCAGCCAGGCTGGCTGACTCGGTCGCGGCCTGGTAGGCCTTAATAAAATTAGGATAGCTTAGGGTCAGCTCCAGTTTGTTGATCAGCGCTTCGCGCAGGATCATGTCCGAGTCAGCCACCGTGACCTTGTCATCACCGGCCAGGCCGGTCAGGCTTATCAGCTCATCCACCAGCGTTTCGCTGTTTTTAAACCACACACCTAACGCATCGCCAGGCTGATAGGTGATCCCAGAATCTTCCAGGCTGATTTCGATATGCTGAATATCTTTGATTGAATCACGCCCGGTAATCTTTTGCGCCTCCAGCAATGTGGCCGCAAATGGCGCTTTTTTGGTGTAGGCCTGCGCCGCCGGTTGAGCCGCACTGCCGGTTTGCGCAGCCACAGCCTGCGCGGGTGCCTTGGCAGTCAGCTCATCTTTGAGTGACGCAATCAGCTTGTCGGCAAAACTTTCGGCCTGGGCTTCATAATCCACATCGCAATCTTCCCGCGGAATGATCGCCGTGGCGCCCTGCGCGCTAAGTCTGGCATCAAAATCTTTGCCGGTCTGGCAAAAATACTCATAGCTGCTATCGCCTAAGCTCAGCACTGCATATTTCATATCGCTTAGTTTGGGCGCTTTTTTGCCGCCTAAAAATTCGTGCAGTTCGATAGCATCATCCGGTGCATCACCTTCGCCGTGGGTACTGACATACATCACCACATGGCTTTCATTTTTCAACTGGCGCGGTTTGTAATCGGCCATACTGACCAGCTTACTGGTAAAGCCAGCTGCTTCAGCTTTGCCCTGAAAGGCTTCGGCCAGGCCTTTGGCATTGCCGGTTTGCGAGCCATACAAAACGGTCAGGGTCGGTGCACTGGCCGCGGCCTCAGCAACCGGCGCAGCCACAGCCTGCTGGCCCCCGGCAGAAGCCGCCATGCCGGCAAAATAGCCGCTGACCCAGGTCAGCTGGTCACGATTTAGCCCTGCCACGGCCTGAGAGATCGCAGTTAATTGCTGCTCGCTGAGCACCGCCGGCGGTGCAAAATTTTGATTGGAATCGTTTGACATAACTCGTTAGCCTTAATTTGATACGCTAAGGCTAACGAGGTTTAGGGGGAAGAGAAAAGAATTATTCTTACTTTTTTATTACCGAAAGTGCTTAAAACTAAACTTTTCGGTCTAGAAGTGCAGTTCCAGGCCTAAAAATGCGCCGTCGTATGCCATGTCGGCATACACATCATCCAAATCTTCAATGTCCAGCTCTACATCGCGGTAGCCCAGTTGCAGGGTCATGTCCACGGCCAGGCTTTCGATGAACGAATAGGTCACCGCCACCTGATAATCGCTGAAGGTATGATCGTCAATCGACAAATAGCTACCTTCGGCATACGCGCCTAAGCCGGAAAACGGCAGGCCGAACTGCACTCGCGAATAGGCCATTGGGATGACGCCGGAAAAGTCGGTGCTACCCTGACGCGCACTGTCATTGTCCTGGACCAGTAGGCTGCCATCAACATACTTACCATTGATGCCCACATCAAAGCTGACAATGTCGTTATCAAACAATTCATAATACAGGATGATGTCAGTGGTGGTGAGATCGACCTGGGTATACAGCGAAGTCTCTGCCGCATAGGTGGTACCGTCAAAGGTGTAATCCGCGGCCAGAACGGTATTGCCCTGAGTATCCATGCTGGTGTGGATCAATTTTACATTGGGCACAAACGGGATCGGGTGTTCGGCTGCAATATACGCCGAGCCCTGGGTCTCATCATCCAGATTAAAGTCTGCCTGAGCGCTGTTGTCAGCAAAACCGCCGGTGGTATCGGCTTTCCACGCCTGCGCGCCCACATACACACCCGCAATGGTATCCGCCAACACCGGGCTGGCTGCAAATGTGCCTAACACTGCTAAGGCCGAAATGCATTTTTTCATTGATTATCCTTGATTCATTAGTTCGGTAAGTTCAATCAGTGCTGCATTAGCACGAGAGATATAGTTCGCCATCACCAGTGAATGATTGGCCAGCATGCCAAAGCCGTCACCATTCAAAATGATGGGGCTCCATACTGTTTGCTGCGTGGCTTCCAGTTCACGGATAATTTGACGCAGGCTGACCAGTGCATTTTTGTCTTCCAGAACGTCGGCAAATTCAGATTCCACAGCCCGCAGATAATGCAACAGCGCCCAGGTGGCGCCTTTGGCTTCATAAAAGGTGTTGTCCAGCTTCCACCAGCTGGTTTTGATATGTTTTTCATCCATGTTCGGTGTGGACTGACGGGCTTTACGCTGGCCGGCCAGATCAGTATTAATACGCGAGGAGCCCACACTGGCGCTTAAGCGTTGTGAATAGCTGCCCAAGCGTTTTTCCACCAGCTTAAGCCATTCGCGCAGATTATCAGCCCGGGTGTAAAACTGGCTTTCACCACGGCTAGGGTCGACCAGCTCGGCCCGATAGGTGTAGAGTAAGTCTACCCCCTTTTGATAACTGGATTCGGCGGCCGGAAAAATCCAATCTTTGTGGTCCATATTAAAGTACGGTACTGCCTTAGCAATATGCGGGTTTTCTACCGACTGTGATTGGGAGCGGGAAAAGTCCTTACGCATGGCTAAAGCTAAATCACGGGTCATTTCCAGCACACCAAATTCCCACGACGGCATATTATCCAACAGCACGCCCGGCGGCATGACATCGTTGGCCAGATAACCGCCCGGCTTATTAAGCATGGTTTCTGTAACCATGATCATGGTGGTGGTCAGGGTATAGCCAGGCACTTCCACCTGGGAGCTGCGCGTGGCCTGGGCTTTGACTTTGTCCTTCACATTGAAGGTGTCAGGCGACATGCTCCAGTACCAACCTACCAGCCAGAAAATAAGAAACAGCAGCACAACGGCTGCTCCAATGCGCTTGGCGCTTAAATGCTGTTTAATATTCAATGTTTGTATTCCTTGTGATTGCTGCTGCCGATGCCCTATGGCAGGGCATAATCTGCTTGGTACGGATTATGCCCGGGGATTGTTTACCCAGCGCCTGGGTGGTGTTACTGCTGACTGCTTTGGGGTGCACCGCGCGATGCACGCACCAGCAGCCAGACCACCAGTACAGTGAGCACGATGGGCCAGGCAAGGCCCAGCCCGAACACCACCAGTGCCGCCACGGCTGCTGCGATGGCAAGTAGTACTGTGCCTACGACGCTGATCGCCACTATAAAGCCTACAACTACAAACACAACTGCCAGAAGCAAAAATATCAGTAAGTTATCCAGCGGCGCTAGCATATGGTCACCAAACTGAAAGGAAATATGAAACCATTCATCCAGCCCGCACCCCAGCGCTGCCGCCAGGGTCAGGCCAATGATCACAGCCAGAATAAAGTTTTTCATCGGCGGGATCCGGGCAATAAGATCACCGCAGCCAGATACGCCAGCAGAGTCACGCCCGGCAACATAACCAGCGCGATCACGGCGGCTATGCGCACCCACAGGGCATCAACATTCAGCCAGCGGGCCAAACCGGCACAGACGCCGCTGATCACAGAGGTGGATAAATCGCGCACAATACGTTGTCTGGAATCAAAAGACTTCATAATCTACTCCTGCTAAAAAGACTTAGGCCACGTGCCGGGCTTTAAGTTTGGCCAATTCCTGCTCGACCGATGCTTCTCGGGCCAGCTCGGCGAACTGCACGTTCAGTGAAGCGTCAGTTCCCATATACTGGCTGTCAGCCTGCGCCTCCAGGCGCTCGATCCGCTGTTGGTAGGCATCAAAGCGGGCCTGGGCCTGCTGGGTATGCACAGTATGCTCGGTGGTGCGCGCTTTCAGCCGGGTCAATGCTACCTGTTCGCGGCTGGCTAACTGACGGGCTTTGGCCATCGCTTCACTGCGTTTTTGTTGCAGCTGGCTAAGGTCAGTATCCAGCACCGCCAACTGGCCGGCATGATGGGTATGTTGCTGGCGCAATTGCTCGTAGCGCTGTGACAAACCAAGTTTATGGGCCAGTGCTGAGCGGGCCAGTGCTTCGTTATGGTGACTTAGCGCCAACTCGGCTTTTTCCTGCCAGCGCTGCATTTGCGTGGTGAGATTGCGTTGCTGCCGGCTGATATGTTTTTGTTCAGCCAGGTGCTGAGCACAAACCGTGCGGCCTTCCGCCAGCGCCTCATCAATTTGCTGCATCATCAATTGCACCAGCTTATGCGGATCTTGCGCGCGGTCCACCATGCTGTGCAGATTGGCATGAATAATATCGCTGATACGGGTTAACACATTCATTCTGTTCTCCTGATAAAATCCTGGCCTGGCAAGCCGGCTTGGTGTCAGTACTCTTACCCGGCGGACCGGGGGAAAACTGCCTCTACCCTTTGGGTATTACAAATGGCGTACCAAAATTTAATACGTTGTTATTTATGACTTTTTTGTTTTTTCAGTCGCGGCGCATTAACAACCTTGAGAAGCCTTGGTCAATTTGACCAATCTTTTTCGCTGTTTTGACCACCGTGTTATGGCAGGCACAAAAAAGCAGCGCCGAGGCGCTGCAAAAGGTGTTTCAGGGAGCAACAAAGAAGATTATTGAACAGCGGTTTCGACCTCGCCGGCGGTATCACGCGAGGCGGTCAAATCGGTCACACTGATCTTGCCAGTGCGGGTTTCGCTATCCACCGGCTGGAAAAAATACACCGTGTTGGCGATGGCCTGGTCGAGTTCGGCTTTTAATTCATAGGTGGTGGCAGCGGCAAGCTGGCTCACCATATTTTCAACAGCCTGTTCGATGGGTAACTGCTGGGCAGAGACCGGGGTGGCAACAAGGGCGGCGGCAAAAAGACTGGAAACAACAACTGGCGCTTTCATACTAGGGTTCCTTAATTTAATCAGAGGCGGCCTGTCGGTCGCGTTTACGCTTGGCTTTTAACCTATTGCGAAGCGCGTGCCAGTCGCTGAAAAAATCGAAAAACCCTTTTATTTCATACCGATAAAAAAATCGCGCTGGCCTACGAACAGACCGCGCGATATATGCCAGATTAAATTTTAGTCATATTGACGATGTAAGTAGCCGAATTAACCAACTTGCTGCTGGTTAAAGCTACGCACCTCCCGTTGAGCGTCTTCCACCGCAGCCAGCGCATTGATCAATAAATCCGGGTCAGGGTTTTTACCGGTGCCGTTCTGGCTGAGATAACGGCGCCAGATACGGCCGCCGGCCTGGCCGGCATATAACCCCAGCATATGCCGGGCGGCATGCCAGGGCTTAAAGCCCGGATCGGTTTGCTGACTGATGTAGCTTTGCATGGCCAGCACAATATCGCGACGGCTTAATGTGGATGGCGCAGCGCCAGCCACCTGGGTGTCCACCTGGGTCATGATAAACGGATTGGCATATACCTCACGGCCCATCATCACTCCATCGACCTCAACCAGTTGGGTGGCTACATCGTCAAAGGTTTTGATCCCGCCATTAATGCTAATGTGTAAGTCTGGTCGGGCAGCTTTTAACTGATGCACCCGTGCATAGTTAAGCGGCGGCACTTCGCGGTTTTCTTTGGGGCTTAATCCTTGCAGCCAGGCTTTGCGCGCGTGCACGATAAATGTATCGCAGCCAGCATCGGCCACCACCTCGATAAAATGCGAAAAATCGGCGTATTCATCCATATCATCAATGCCAATCCGGCATTTAACGGTTACCGGAATATCCACCACTGCCTGCATGGCTTTGATACAGGCAGCCACCTCTTCGGGCCGGGCCATCAGGCTGGCGCCAAAGCTGCCGTTTTTAACCCGATCCGATGGGCAACCTACATTGATGTTGACCTCATCATACCCACGCGCCTGCGCCATTTCGGCACAGCGGGCCATATCCGCTGGATCGCAGCCGCCCAGTTGCAGTGCCAGCGGGTGCTCCTCATCGTTATAGGCCAGGTAATCGCCCTTCCCGTAAATCAGTGCCCCGGTGGTCACCATTTCGGTATACAGCAGGGCATGGCGCGACATCAGCCGCAAAAAGTAGCGGCAATGGCGGTCGGTCCAATCCAGCATGGGGGCGACAGAAAATTTTCGATTCAACGGGGCGATGGACACAACACAAACCTCTATGCCAAATAAAACAATGACTCACGCTACAGCTAGCGCAAAGGGTGCGCAGTATACCAAATTCCCCCGCTGCAAAAAATCTCAGAGGTTCACATTTGCTTATAAGTAAACAGTGCAACATTAAAATTGTGTAATTAACTTATCAAAATCTAACGCAAGTTAGTTCAATAGCCCGCGGCCAATGCGCGTGGTCATATTTCAGGTGACTAGCAACCTGTAAATGTGAACCACAAAATTAATAAACTGGAAAGTCTCAGCTTGCGTACCATTTTCATCTGACAAGACGTAAGGGTCTTCACACCGTCTTGTCTCGCTTTGTTATCAACTATTTTCCCAAATGGCTGCTTTATTTCCTGGTGCTTTCTATGATCTTATTTGACCGTAAACAATTAGTGTACGAAATCCGAAAAACAGAAAGTGTGTTGCAGCGACTGCCCTATTGGAAAGTCTCGGAAGTGATGAAAAATGAGTTGAAGCTGAAAAAGTTGAAAAAACTGTCGGGGCAGCTTTCTTGAGGGGTTCAGCCAAACTGGCAGCGATATTTGTGACTTATGAAATGAATATCGGCTTACTTAAAAATGTCACTCAATTGCTTCGCTATCTTCCCGACGCGCAAATTATTGTTGTAGATAATTCTTCTGAACATTACAAACGTGTTTACCGACTATCCCAGGCTCTTTACAGGCTTGCCGACAAACAGCACGCCCGAATAACGTACATTGATCATCACCTCAACTCTCGCTTTGCTGCCTACAACGCAGGCATGGCAGCGGTGGATGCTGACAATGTGCTTTTTCGCACCGATGATGACTACTTCAATGAGCAAAATACCGCCGGAATGCTACGCCAAAAAACAGCGCGCTGGGCTGTCACCCCGCACTATTTTAACAACAGCATTCAATACCCCCGCGATCATTGTAGACCGCTTGAAACAGCAATTTTTACCAAAGCATTTTTAACCTCCCTGCTGCCTTTTGCTGATATGCCGGCAGCCGACTGGCAATTACTCGAACGGGCCTATGGGATTACACCTCCTGCCTACTTCACTGAGCCTGTGCTCCATAAAGCCGGGCATGGTCGAAACGCAAAGGCATAAATACAGATGAAAATAGCCATTATTGCCCACCCGCGTTTTCCTATAAAAAGCCCTTTTGCCGGCGGACTGGAAGCGTTTATCGCTTCTGTGATTCCGCACTATGCCAGGCATTGGGAAGTCACCTTGTACGCGCACCCCGAATCTGATTTCCACGAATATCTAGTGTCTTTTCCTATTGATGAGGAAGCTTACAAAAAGTATCCCGAGTTAGTAGAAAACGATTTTCTACTAAAAGTTATGCAGGATATTTCCAGTAAAAAATTTGATGTAGTGCATAACAATGCTATCAGCCCTATTCCTCCGGTATGGGCCTGCAAGTATCAACTGCCGTTATTGACCACCTTGCACACCCCGCCCTATAGCCGCCTTAAAGCTTCAGCAGAGCTCGCCTCCCTGTCACCGTGGGTGCATTATGTTGCGGTCTCACAATCTGTGGCTGACGCGTGGCAGCCTTACATCAACGACAGCATAGATGTTATTTATAATGGCATCGATTTGCACCAGTGGCAGTGCGTCAAAACCAAGCAGTCGTGCGTTTTTTCATTCGGCCGGATCTTACCTTCCAAAGGCTTTGATTTGGCAGCCAAAGCGGCTATTCAACTCAATATTCCATTGAAAATCGCCGGGCCAATTTACGATCATAAGTATTTTGAAACAGTCATAGCGCCGCTTCTTGGCAAGCACGTATCCTACCTGGGGCATTTATCTCATCAGCAATTACAGGCTGAATTGCGCCAGGCCAAAGCCGCTATTTTCGCCCCCCGCTGGGATGAGCCTTTTGGCCTTTCTACTGTCGAAGCAATGGCTTCCGGCACCCCGGTGGCCGCCTTTAATCGCGGAGCATTTTCAGAAATTGTGGCTGAGGCAGGAGGTAGTCTGGCTACCGGCAATAATGTAAACAGTCTGGCGGTGGCGCTGGAACAATCCTTCAACTGCCACGCCGATGACGTTACCGCCAGAGCGGCCGAGTTTCCGTTGCACCGTATGTGTGAGGACTATTTACAAAAACTCTCGGCGATCATATGAAGATTTTATTAGTCACCAGCCCCGTCGTTAGTTTACGCCAGCCTTTTGCCGGTGGCACAGAGGCCTTTGTGGTCGCTCTGGCAAATGGCCTATGTCAACGTGGCCATCAGGTTGATGTATTGTGTAAAGATGCGGATGAGGATAATGCGTTCAATACGCTCATGCTTCAGGAGTCTGCGTTTCGTATGGAAGATAGCGTGACGAGCGAAAGTGACGGTCAAAAGCTGTATCAGGCCGCACAGTTCGGGCTGTTCGATTCCAGTTCGTACGATATTATTCATTATCATAGCTACTACCACTGCATGTATGAATTTTCATTTTTACATCAGCGTCGCAATGTGATTACCCTGCACAGCCCCTATACCGAACGATTAGGTCTGACCCACCGTCTTAATAGCAGCCGTTGCGATGATATCTATGTTGCTGTGTCCCAGCGCTTACAGGAAGAATGGCAGCCGTATTTGAATCATCCGGTCAAGGTTATTTCAAATGGTATTGAGCTTAGCAAATATTGTCCGAGGTCTTCACGGCAAGCTCGCCTGATATGGGCGGGGCGATTATGCCCGGATAAAGCACCGCATCTGGCGATAAGGATCGCAGAACTGGTTAACATGCCGCTGGTGTTGTGTGGCCAGATCACAGATGAAAATTACTTTGCACAGCGTGTAGCACCTTATTTAAATAGCGATATTCAATATAAAGGAGCGCTCACTCAGTCTCAGCTTCACGCGGAGATTGCCGCCAGCACCGCATTATTGATGACCTCGTTATGGCAAGAGCCCTTCGGCCTGGCCACAGTGGAAGCGTTGGCCAGCGATATACCGGTTATCGGGCTGGCCACTGCCATCCCCCCAGAGTTGCGCTTTCCGCCTTGTACGCACGTCATTGATATCGACCATCCCGAGGCGATAACCGCAGCAGTACAGGCGGTGGCGCGCATTTCTCCTGGGGAGTGCCGAGCGCAGGTCGCTCACCTGTCTTTAACCAACACTATCAGCGCGTATGAGGCGATTTATGCCCAAATCGGCTAACACTCTGCTGTACTATATCCACCATCACGGTAATGGCCATCTGCAACGCGCTACCTTCCTGGTACCGATTGTTCAACATACTTGTACGGTAGAGATTGTTATCGCCAGCGAGGCCTTTTACCCAGCAGTAGCGGCCGCCTTTCCTGATATCGTTATTCACCGGCTTAATTCCAAATGGGATGATCAGCCTACTCAGGGGCAACGCACTTTTGATGCCGCTTTTGAAGGCATGCCCTTTACCCGCAATGCCCGCCAGCGCGCGGCTTCGTTTGCGGCAATTTTGCATGAGCGAAATATTACCCATTTTCTCAGTGATGTTTCAGCCGAGTTAACCATTCAGGCCCGTTCTGCCGGCGTACAGTGTTTGATGCAGCGCCATTCAGGCGACATCGGCGCCGATCCAACCCAGGTTTTTGCTTATCAGTGTGCGGAGTTTTTATTTGCGCCGTTTCCTCAGGAAATCGAAGCCCCGGATTTTGTTTTTGCTGATAAGACCTGCTATCTGGGCTTCATCGCCTCGTCCGCACGGCTGACAGCGTCAATGGATAATGGCATCACTATCGTGCACCCTGATGCCAGTTTAGTCAGAAAACTGTGTGAACTGCTCAATCCCCAGTCTGTTCAGATTACTGTGATTGGCTGTGAAGGCCCTTCACTTGAAGGTGTAAGGTGGCTTGGCAAAGTGGCGGATGTCGCCGCAGCTATCACTTCGAAAGTCGTGATCTGTAGTGGGGGGAACAACCTTATCTCAGAGTTAATGATGTTGGGCAAATCTCTGTTGGTATTGCCCGAACCCCGCCCTTACGACGAACAACTGGCAAAAGCAGCAGGTCTGGCCAGAGCGGGATGGGCGCAATACCTGGACGCGACAGACTTACAGTACTCTGACCGGGTGCACGCAAAAATCGAAAAGGCACGGGCTAATACCACAACGCCCAGACTAAGCCACTGGGCTGAGTCATTTGCCCATCTGATACATAAGGCAATGTAATGTCATATTCTGTTGTCACATTGGTTAAAGGGCGCAAAAAACAGGTGCAAAATCTGCTGGCCAGTCTGGCTGACAGTACCCTTTTGCCTCATGAAGTGATCATCGTTTGGATGGAGCCCGAAAGCCCTCACAGCATAGTCACCCACCCGCAGCTTGTGGTACATCAGGTGTATATGGAAGGCGAAGCGCTGCCGCTGGCCGCCGCCCGAAATAAAGGGTTTGCTGAAGCCTCAACCGATACAGTGATATTTTTGGACGTGGACTGTATATGTAGCCCCACGGTGTGCGAACAGATGTTAAACCAGCTTACGCCGAGCACCATCGTGTCTGCTGCGGTACGTTATTTGCCCTATTTACCCTTGACTGGAGAGTATAGCCAACATTGTTCACAAGCCATTTCTCATCCACGGCGCGCCCAGCTAGAGCATTCTGTTGCTTTACCGCACCGGATGTTTTGGTCGCTGGTTTTTGCTGTTTGCAAGCAAACCTTTGATCAAATTGAAGGGTTCGATGAGGAATTCGCCGGCTATGGCGGCGAAGATACCGATTTTGCAGAACGCTTTCATCAGGCAGGCATAAAGTTTTTATTGTGCGATGATGAAGTGCTGCACCAGTACCACACCAAATACCTGCCACCGGTTAACTATATCGGGGACATCTGTACCAATGCGAATTACTTTTACCGCAAACACGGCTATTTCCCCATGCGAAAATGGTTAGATGCATTCTGTGAACGCCATTGGGTCACTTTTGACGAAGGTAAACAGCAATATAGGGTGCAAACGCCACCGACGCAGGCAGAGATTGACGCAGCGCTGTCATTGACAGCTTATTGAACGAACGGCGGCAATTGGTACCAGGGTACAACCTGGCAAAATCACGATTGCGGGCAGGCCGTTCTAGGATGCCAGCGCCACCAGACTAGCTGAGAACATCAGTCCCCAATAAACATTGCCCATGATGATTCCATGAAATGTTAGCCGGCAGGCTGCCCAACGAAGTGCCCCCCGAACGCCTGTCTATGATTGCCAGCTTATTCAGAGTCAGGCGGCCAGAAAGCTCGTTCAGATAAGTGCCTGCGGCTGCTTTTACTCAATGTAGCTGCTACTTAGCGAGGCTGACTAAGATTTTCACCGGCGCTTTGATTTTTCTTATCAGTAGTGTATAACTGCGCCATACGCGCTATTGAGAGCGCATGAAAATGAGAATAATCAGCCGCTTAGGCGCCAACTTTAGCTTGCAATAATGGATAACACCACATGCCTGACCTTTCATTCAGGTCAGGTTAAGCTGCTGTGGCACACTCTACTGGTATCTGACCTGTGTCGCTGCATGTTCATCTTATCGAAGTAGGGAATTATTATGTTGAAGCAAGTATCTATCGCTGTAACAGGGCTCTTCCTTCTCAATATCAGTTCGCCCACGGTCGGCGGTGATCGGGGGCCGGTGTATTACAGTGACTGTGCCTATATCGAATTTGAACAGATCGATAGCTCCCATATGACCCGCGCCGAGCAGTTAGCCGCCATGGATGCCGACTTTGAAAAAAGCCTGAACGCCAGCGAACAATGCATGGATGAGGCGGTGTCGGTTAGTGCCGGGCGCTTAGCACAAAGCGGTGCCAGCGGTAGTGCTGGTCAGGGTAATGGCAGTGCTGATCCCACCGAGGCACAAACTGCCCAAGCCCAAGAACAAACCCAGCAACAAAGCCAGCAACAGGCAGCCGCCGATCCGTCGAAAACGCACCAGGGCGGCCAGAGCGGCCCCGGCAGTTCGGCAGTGTGCGATGCGGTGAATCAAGGCCTGGCTTCGGCCACCACTGATGCCGAAAAACAACATTTTGAAGCGTTGCAGACAGAGTATGGATGCAGTTAACCAGATCACAATGAGGATATACCGGTGAAACTAACAACATTTGTGAAAGGACTTTCCGTTAAGGCAGGGATCGCACTGGCTACCGCCACTCTGGTTCTGGCCGGCTGTAGCAGTACCCAAACCAGGGTGACCAGTGTGGGCCCCAGTATTGGCGGGCCGGCATCGGGTAAAGCACTCGGCAACGATAAGCGAAAATATGCCTACACCTCCAATATTTATCTGGATGTGGCTATTCCGGTTTTCGACCCGGGTATCCCCAAAGACAAGTACGGCCATATTGATGATGAAGAAGTGGTTGAGCAGGATATTTGGCCTCAGGTGCGCCGCTTAGAAGCCAACCGGTTTGCCATCAATACCAAAAAAGCGCTGGAAAAAACTAATGCTTTTGGCTCTATCAATGTGACGCCGGATGCCAATGCCAGTGCCGATGTCTATATTCTGGGCAAGATCAATCATTCCGATACCGAAATTGTGGAGATTGGCGTGCGCATCATGGATGCCAGCAATAAGATCTGGAGCGAAGAGGAATTTGAATACCAGGTCAGCGAAGGCTTTTATCGCGATGCGCTGCGTAAAGATGGCAATCCATATGCGCCGATTTTTGACAATATCGCTGCCCATGTTTATGACGTACTGATGAAAAAATCCGAAAGCGAAAAGCGCAAGATCGAACAGATAGCCGACCTGCGCTACGCAGCAATGTATTCGCCTGAGGCATTTGGCCCCTACCTGGAACAGAAAAAAAGCTGGGGTTCCTCACAAGCCCATTTTGAGCTGACCGGCGCACCGTCGACCCAGGACCCTATGTTCCAGCGCATCCAGCGTATCCAGGCCAAAGATCATCAATTTGTGGACTCGCTGCAGGATAGCTACGAAACCTTTTATGCCGAAACCCATGAAGAGTATCGCACCTATCAGCGCGAGACCTTGCCGCTGGCCGCCGATATCCGACGTAAAAAAGAAGAACGCACTAAAGCCCAAGCCATTGCCGGCATTGGCTTAGTAGCGGCTGTGCTGCTGGGTAAAAACTCAGGCTCCACCGCTGGCCAGGTGGGCGCGGCGGTAGCCGGTGTAGCCGCTGCAGTGTCGCTGGTCGATGCAGTGAAAACCAACAAAGAGCTGCATGCAGTGCGCGATATCTTAGAAGAAAAAGGCGAAAACCTGGACATCAAAGTGACCCCAAAAGTGGTGGAGTTTAATGACCAGAACATCGAGCTTAGTGGTACTGCCACCGAACAGCACGCGCAGCTTCGCCAGCGCCTGTACGAAATTTATCAGCTGGAAGCCACCCCTGATCAACAGCTATAAACAGGAGCCAGGCCGGTGACCGAGCTGGATAAATCCATCGCCCAAGCCAAACAGGCCCGCCAGGCCAGAATCGTTAAACTGTTGGCCAGTGCGGGGGTGCTGGCGGTGGTAGCCGTAGCAGCAATCTGGCTGGTGCCTCACTTTTCCGGCCCCGCCGCGCCGCCAGCACCCGCAACACCCGCCACCGCCAAGGTGCCAGTGCTGGGTGAAGCCGGCCGGCAACAGTTGCAACAGCAGCTCAATGACGCCGAGCAATGGTTGCAGGCGATTGAACAAAACGCCGACCAGGCAGGTTGGCAGCCCGCGCGCCTGGCCAGCCTGCAGGCCGATCGTGATGCCGCGTTTCGGGCTTACAGCCACAGCGACTACGCCAAGGCGCAGCAAGCTGTGCGCAGGTTGCATAGTGACCTGGATGGCTTTGAACAAGACTATACAAAAGCCTACGAACAAGCCTTTGCGGCGGCCAAAGCTGCCTTTGTACAACAAGATATGCACAATGCCCAAGCCCACAATCACCGTGCGCTGGCCATTCGCAGCGATTATGCGCCGGCCCTGGCGCTGGCACCACGCATCGCGGCGTACCCAAAGGTGGCCCGCTTGTATGAAGCAGCCCGCATCGCCAAAGTGGAAAACAACCCGGATAAACAAATCGCTGCATTGACCCAACTGCTGGACCTGGACCCGGCCCAGCCGGCTGCGCGAGACCAGCTAACGGCGTTGCAAACACAGCGCAAAGAGGCCGCGTTTAGCCGCGCGCTGGCTCAGGCTATCAACGCCATGGAACAAGGCCGGTTGGCCCAGGCCAGCAGTTTGGCCGCCGAAGCCGCCAGCCTGTTCCCACAACGTGCTGAACTTAGCGCCCTGCGTCGCCAGATTGAACAGGCCCAGGCTGCCCAGGGGCTGGCTAAAACCGAACAACAGGTCACTACCTTCGCGCAGGCCGACGAGTGGCAAACTGTTAAACTGCTGGCTGGTAAAGGGCTGGCAGCTTACCCGGCCAGTGAGGTGCTGCAAAATGCGCTGCGCAACAGCGACCGGATCCTGGCCAGTCACCAGCAACTCACCGGTTATCTGCAGCGCCCTGATCGGCTGGCCGATGCCAACATTCGCCAAAAAGCGGTCAACGCCATCAGCCAGACTCACAGCATCACGCATCTAAGCCCGTCGCTGCAGGCTCAAGTAGATCAGTTGGAGCAGGCCATTGATAAGTACAATGCCCCGGTTCCGGTAACAGTGCGCTCCGATACCCGCACCCATATCCGGGTGTTAGGAGTGGGCATTGTCGGCACCGTCGATGAAAAACAAATCTCATTAAAACCCGGCACCTATCAGTTTGAAGGAAGCCGAGAAGGCTACCGGTCAAAGATTGTGTCGGTGGAAGTGCCGGCTGGCCAGACCGACCTGGTGGTGTCACTGGTGTGTGACGAGCAGGTTTAAGGCAACACGTTGTAAAGGAGTGCTACATTGAGCCGTATCGATGCATCCATCGAATCTGATAAGAGTAAAAATCGTCTGGTGGTCATCGCCAGTGCGGTATTGCTGACTGTCCTACTGGTCAGCTATCTGGCCTGGCTGTTTGTGATCCAGGGCTTTACCTTCACTGTTAATCCGAGCCAGGCAGCAGCCAGCGCCAGGTTTTCCGTGCAATCCGGCAGCGGCCTGTTTATCGATAACAAGTTGTATGTGCTGGGTTTACCGGTAGATGTGCAAGTAGGCGCCGATAAATACCAGCCGGCCAATGTCACGCTGGATACATCTTCAGCCAGTACCCAAACCATTACCCTGCAACCGTTACCGGCACAGGTCACTGTCACGCCCGAACCACAGATTGCCGATGTGCAATGGTCGGTCAACGGCGCCCCCCATAGTACGGGCGATAGCGTGAGTCTAGCCCTGCCCGCCGGGCAGCATACCATCAGCGCCCAGCACCCGGCCTATGAACCCGCCCAGTTGACGTTGCAAACCGAGATCGCCGAGACTATTTCCCGTAGCCTGCCGATGACGCCGGTGCAAGGCAGTCTGCAAATCGCCTCCACCCCGGCCGGTGCCACAGTGCATATCAATGGCCAGCAGGCCGGCACCACGCCACTGACGGTGGCGCGCCCTGGCGGCACTTATAACATTGAAATTCAGCATGCCGGTTTTGCACAATTGCGCGACACCATTGAGATCACTGCCAGCAACAAAACGCCGCAACGCAACTATCAACTGGCACCCGAACAGGCGGCGCTGACCGTGTCGGTGCAGCCGGTGGGCGGCATTTTGACCTTAAACAGCAAACCGGTTCAGGCCGGCACCTTAAGTGTGGAAGCCAACCGCCGCCATACCCTGACCTACCAGGCACCGGGCTATGCAACGGCAACCCAGACAGTAACCCTGGCCCCGGGTGGCCAGGACAGCCTCGAATTTGCCTTAAGCCCGGTAACCGGCCAGGTCACTGTCACCGCGAACCTGCCAGCCACCGTGCTGATTGATGGCAAACCCGCCGGCAGCACCCCGCTAACCACCCAGCTGCAGGCGCTGCCCCATGTCATCGAAGTGCAAAAAGAAGGCTATCGCACGGTCTCGCGCAAGGTTACCCCTTCACCCGACCAAACGCGCAGCGTCAATGCCACTTTGCTCACCGAGTTTGATGCGCGCCGCGCCGAAGGTAAGCCGTTATTTGCTGAAACCTTAGGGATCCAACTCATCCGCCTGAAGCCTGAGGCCTTTACCATGGGCTCACCGCCGAACGAAGCCGGCCGGCAGCGCAACGAACATCAAATCAAGGTGGAGTTTACCCGCGCAGTCTGGGTGTCCAGGCATGAGATAACCGAAGCCCAGTTTGCCCGGTTTCAGGGCAAGCAAGGCGGTACCAAGCAACCGGTGACAGGCATCAGCTGGCTACAGGCGGCCGAGTTTACCAACTGGCTGAGTGTTCAGGAGGGCCTGGCGCCGTTTTATATTATTCAGCAAGGTCGGTTGCGTGGCTTTAACCCCGCCTCCCGCGGTTACCGTCTGCCCACTGAGGCCGAATGGGAATATGTTGCGCGCCAGTACCGCCGGGCGCAGACCACCACTTATGTGTGGGGCAGCCAGGATCGCCTGCAGCCCAAACAGGGTAATTTTGCCGACAGCGCGCGCAAAGGCCAGCAAACCTTTGTGCTGGACAAATACGAAGACGGCTTTGCCGATAAAGCACCGGTGGGCAGCTTTAAAGCTGACCGCGGCGGCTTTTACGATTTAGACGGCAATGTGCGGGAATGGGTCCACGATTTTTATACTGTAGTACCGCCGGATTTGAGCCAGACGCACACCGACTATACCGGCAGTGCGCCCAGCGCCAGCCATGTGGTAAAAGGCGCCTCATTTAAAACTGGCCGGCTTAAGCGAATTCGCGCCGGCATGCGCACCGGGGAAGCCGAGCCGCAGGATGACATTGGTTTTCGTATCGCCCGATACGATCAGTGATGTGTGGAGAGTCTGATGAAAAAAAAGCTGCTATTGCTTGTTGTATTACTGGCGCTGACCGGCGCCGCCACCGCCTATTTTGTGTCGCTGGATGCGCCGCAGGATTTTCCTGTCAATATTTAACCGGTAACCGAACAACGCCTCATGACAAAAAATAACGATGCCTCAATGAACCCCAAACTGGTGGTCAGCACCCTGGTGTTGCTGACCTGTTTTACCCTGGTCCATCTGTTTTATGCCGGCGTGGTGCGCCCGGCTGCCGAAGCGGTGATCGCCAGCCAGGGTACAGCGTCACTGATGTCGTTGTGGGTGATCCTGAAAGATTTAGAACAACAGATCTGTTTGTCGCTGATGTTTTTTTGCATCTTTTTGATGGGCTTCAAGCTGTGGCGCCTGGTGGATGAAGAGCCCTTATACACCCGAGACTTTTTAAACGAGCATGACAAGAGCCAGCCACTGGATGTGGACGAAGCCTTAAGCGAACTCAATGCCTCCTCGTACAGCGAAAACCCGGCCATGGCCACCTGGATTAACTGCATCCGCCGCTTTCGCAATACCCACAATGTGCAACACGCTGCCGATGCCATCGAGTCGTCGGTGGACAACCTGGCAGCCCAGCTGGAAAGTGGCAACAACATGATCCGCTATATCATCTGGGCCATTCCCTCCATCGGCTTTGTAGGCACGGTGCGCGGGATTGGCCAGGCGCTGGCCCAGGCCGATGCGGCGCTGGCCGGCGATATCTCGGGCATGACCGCTTCACTGGGGGTAGCGTTTAACTCGACCCTGGTGGCGCTGTTTATCTCGTTGATCCTGATGTTTTTTATGCATCTGCTCAATGCCCGCCAGGATGCCATGGTGCTGCGCACTCAGGAATCCTGCGAAAAGCATCTGCTGTCGCACCTGCATCATTAAGCGCCTGCCTACCTGATGAAACGACTACGGCGCACCGAAGACGGTTTTAGCATGTCTTTTTTAGACGTGATGGCCTGTGGGCTGGGTGCGGTGATCCTGATTTTTATTCTCATCGATTTTCAGGCATTTACCGATACCCCGGCGGCAGAACAAAACATGCTGGAAGCCGAACTGGCGGCAGCCGAACAGGCGCAGCAACAATTACAGCAGTCGCTGGACAGCCTTACCCGGCAGCTGGCGCAAGAAGCCGCCACCCAACAGGATGCGCAACAAGGCAAAGCCGAAACCACTTCAGCTCAACAAAAAGTGCTGCAGGATATTTCCACTCAACTGGCCGTGGTGGCTGACCTGGAAAAGCAGTTGGCTGCTGTGGCCAAAATCCCCACGCCCGATGCCAATATTGCGCTGGCCGGCAGTGGTGAGCAAAATTATATCACCGGGCTCAAAGTAGAAGGCGCCCACATCGGTATCTTAGTGGATAAAAGCGCTTCTATGATGGGCGATAATCTGCTGGATGTACTGGGCAAACTGGCCCTGACGGATGGGCAAAAACAAGCCTCGGCCAAGTGGCAGCGCACCGTGCGGGTAGCCAAATGGTTACTGGCCCGCCTGCCGCAAGCCAGTAAGGTGGCCATGCTGGCCTTTTCCGAAGACACCCAGGTACTGGGGCAGCGCGCGGTTAACACCGTGGCCAGCGGTTCTTTGCAACGTATCGTCACCGATCTGGCGAGCGTGGTGCCCGGCGGCGGCACCAACTTGCAAAAAGGCTTAGAGGCCATGATGGCGGCTAATCCCAACCTGACTGACTTGTATGTGATCACCGATGGCCTGCCAACCCTGGGCGATGGCTTACCGCGCAAATGCACCGGCTATATCAAAAAAAGTAAATCCATCTCGTCAGAGTGCCGCCAGCTGTTGTTTTTAGAAACGGTCAAACGTGGCCCCCGCGGCGTCACTGTCAATGTCATCCTGCTGCCCATCGAAGGCGACCCGTACGCTCCGTCATTGTACTGGAGCTGGACCAACAGCAATAACGGCACCTTCTTGTCGCCGGCACCGGAGTGGCCCTGATGCGACGAATTAAGCGCCCCCCTATCGAAGTGTTCAACTTATCGTTTCTGGACATTATTTCCTGTGCATTTGGCGCAGTGGTAATGTTGGTGCTGCTGGCTAAAAATGGCGAGCAGGATAGCGAGCGCGGCCCGGCCGATGTGTCAGTGATGATTAAGGAAGTACTGCAGGCGCAGGCCGCGGTTGAAAGCCTGTCCGGCCAGGTGGCAGCCAAACAAGCCGAGCTGGCCGCCGCCCAGGCGCGCTCGGCAGCGGTCACCGAACAACAACAAAATCTGCAAACCTCCATTCCCCGCGCTCAGCAAACCCTGGCGCAGCTACAGGATAAAGCCAAATCGCTACGCGAGCAGATCCGCCAGGCCAACGCCCGGCTCAAGGCTGCCACCCCATCGGCCAAGCCGGATGATGAGGTGGGCGGCATCCCCACCGACGCCGACTATGTGGTGTTTGTGATTGATAATTCCGGCTCAATGTCTTCTGGGTTTAGCTGGAACCGAGTCACCGATGTGGTTAAAGACATCATTCGCTCGCACCCGCAAATGAAGGGCTTTCAAATTATGGCCGCCGATGGCAGTCATTTGTACCCGGGTCAGGAAGGCAAGTGGCTCAGCGATAGCCAAAGTATGCGTGACCGTGCTATCTCTCGCTTAGCCGGCTTTCGCGGCGGCGCCAGTGCCCCGGAAGTAGGGATCAATGAAGCGCTGGATCTGTACGGTAATACCCAAGGTACTGTCAGCCTGTATGTATTTGGCGATGATTATCGGCCGGCTGACTTAGATCAGGTGGTCAGCCAGATCACACAAAAAAATCGCCGCGCCGATGGCAAAGCTCGGGTGCGCATTCATGGCATCGGCTTCAACCGGCCCAAAAATGGCAATGCCCAGCAGTTTGCTGCCTTTATGCAGGCAGTGGCTAAGCGTAACCGCGGCGCCTTTGTGGGCTTGTATTTTTAGTTTGTAATTTGAAGTCACCCGGCGCCAGCCGTTACCATAGAGTGTTCATAGTGTTGAGTGAATGATTATGACAGAACTGGAAGCTGCTCTGGAGCAGCGTGAAAAAGCCAACCGGGCATTACTGATCTGCGTGATAGCCACGATGCTGATCACCGCAGCGGTAGCAGCGCATACCTATGCCAATTTTGATGTGTTGTACGCCCAGCAGCGCAGTGTGTATCCGGCCACCAGTGCCATTGCCACCCTGCCTAATGTGTTTGGTGCGTTGTGTTTGATTTTGATCAATGTGGCGGCAGTGGCGCGGGTCCGCCGTGCCAGTCAAACCGTCAGCCTCAAGGCATATAGCTTGATGATGACGCCCACCTTTGCCCGTCGCCAGGCCGATGACGGCCCGCTCAAGCACAGCTTTTTGCATGCCGCCGGCCTGCCGGAGGATTATTCCATGGACCGTCTGGCCAAGGTCAAAACCTTTCATTTTGCCAGCCTGGCCCGCCCGATTGCCCGGGCTATTGCCCGCCACCGTGCAGGCTGGATTGCACTGAGCCGCTCCATTGAAAAAGCCGGCCATTAGGCCGGCTTGGTTAAGCCATGCTGAAAGGCTAAATCAGGCCTAAATGATTGGCATGAAATTGCAGATGGTCATCGATAAATGACGCGATGAAAAAGTAGCTGTGGTCATACCCTTCATGCATATTCAGGGTTAGCGGCGTATCGGATTGCTGCGCCGCATTGACCAGCGCTTCAGGCTGCAACTGCTCAGTTAAAAACTGATCCGCACGGCCCTGCTCTACCAACAGCGGCACATAATGTTGTTTGGCGGCTAACAGCCGCGCAGCATCATATTGCGCCCACTGCTCGGTATCCTCGCCTAAATACTGGCTGAAGGCTTTTTTGCCCCACGGGCACTGACTGGGGTTGGACACCGGAGAAAATGCCGATACCGACACATACCGCTGTGGCTCGCGCAACCCAATAACCAGCGCGCCATGGCCGCCCATGGAATGACCACTGATGGCCCGTTCTGAGGTAACCGGAAATTCCTTTTCCACCAGCGCCGGCAACTCCTGAGTGATGTAGTCATACATCTGATAGTGGGTGTCCCAGGGCGCCTGGGTGGCATTGACATAAAAGCCGGCCCCCTTACCCATGTCATAAGCACCGTCGGCATCATCAGGCACATCATCCCCCCGCGGGCTGGTATCCGGTGCCACGATGGCCATGCCCAGCTCAGCCGCCAACTTCATGGCGCCGGCTTTTTGCATAAAGTTTTCATCGGTACAGGTTAGGCCCGACAACCAGTACAACACCGGTACCGGGTTATCCTGGCTGGCAAAAGGCGGCAAAAAAACCGCAAAGGTCATTTCACAGTTAACCGTCTGACTTGTATGGGTATAGCGGCCATGATGGCCGCCAAAAGCTTTATTTTTGGCTATGCACTTCATGCACTGGCCTTAGCAGCATCAAAATGCACCACGCTGCGGATACTCTTGCCTTCATGCATCAAATCAAACGCATCGTTGATTTCTTCCAGTGACATGGTGTGAGTAATAAAGGTTTTCAGCGGTATTTCACCGTTTAAATACTGCTCGACCATGCCCGGTAGCTCAGAGCGTCCTTTCACGCCACCGAAGGCCGAACCGCGCCACACCCGTCCGGTGACCAGCTGAAACGGCCGGGTTGAGATTTCCTGGCCTGCGCCGGCAACCCCGATCACCACCGACTCGCCCCAGCCTTTGTGGCAGCATTCCAATGCTGAGCGCATCACATCTACATTGCCGATACACTCAAACGAGTAATCCACGCCGCCGTCGGTCATCTCTACAATCACCTGTTGGATGGGCTTGTCATAATCTTTGGGATTGATCACATCGGTGGCGCCCAGCTGTTTGGCCAGCTCGAATTTATCTTCATTGATATCGATGGCCAGAATCCGGCCCGCTTTGGCCATGGTCGCGCCAATGATGGCCGACAGACCGATGCCGCCTAAGCCAAACACCGCAATGGTGGCGCCGGCTTCGACTTTTGCGGTATTGAGCACCGCACCGATGCCGGTGGTCACTCCGCAGCCCAACAGGCACACTTCTTCCAGTGGCGCTTCTTTGTTTACCTTGGCCAGCGAAATTTCTGGCAGTACCGTGTATTCGGCAAAGGTTGAGGTACCCATATAATGGTAAATGGGCTTGCCATTTTGGCTAAACCGGCTGGTGCCATCGGGCATCAGGCCCTTACCCTGGGTCTCGCGGATTTTTCCGCACAGGTTGGTTTTGCCGGATTTGCAGAATTTACATTCCCCGCATTCGGGGGTGTACAGCGGGATCACATGATCGCCGGGCTGCACCGAGGTGACGCCCTCGCCCACCGATTCCACCACGCCACCGCCTTCGTGGCCTAAGATGGCCGGAAAGACCCCTTCAGGATCGTCACCGGACAAGGTAAATGCATCAGTGTGGCACACCCCACTGGCCAGTACTTTGATACGCACTTCGCCCGCTTTGGGGGGCGCGACGTCGACTTGCTCAATGGTCAGGGGGTCGCCGGCTGCCCAGGCGACAGCGGCTTTACAGGATATGGTTTGACCTTGCATTGAAATCTCCGGTATTGGTTGGCAAATGTGTATTAACAGTAAAGGGGCTATCGGCTTTTGGTTCAAGTTCGATTACACTAAGCGCCAAATAAACGAGGTAAACGCCATGCTTAAAACCCTTGGCCATCATTTACTTGGGGCAATTTCGGTAACACTGTATTTTGTGAACACCGTACTGTGGGCCACCCCAATTTTATTATTGTCGGTATGCAAACTGGTGCCCTTCAGCCCCTGGCGCCGACTGATCACCGTATTACTGGATAGCTGCGCCACTGCGTGGATTGGCCTCAACAATCTCAATCAGCGGCTGTTGAGCAATACCCACTGGCAAGTGAACGGTCTGGACCAGCTCAGCCGAAAAGATTGGTATCTGGTGATTGCCAATCATCAGTCTTGGGTAGATATCTTGGTACTACAACGGGTATTCAACCGCAAGATACCGTTTTTAAAGTTTTTTTTGAAAAAAGAGCTGATTTGGGTACCGATTCTGGGCCTGGCCTGGTGGGCGCTGGACTTTCCGTTTATGCGCCGTTACAGCAAAACCTACCTGGCCAAGAACCCGCACATGAAAGGCAAAGATCTGGAAACCACCCGGCGCGCCTGCGAAAAATTCAAATCTAAGCCGGTCTCCATTATGAATTTTGTGGAAGGCACCCGGTATACCCCGGGCAAACACAATGCCCAGCAAAGCCCGTTTAATCATTTACTCAAACCGCGTGCCGGCGGCGTCGCCTTTGTGCTTTCAGCCATGGGCGATCAGTTGCACAAACTCATTGATGTGACCATCGATTATCCGTCCGGGGTGCCCACCTTTTGGGATTTTGTCAGTGGCCGGGTAGATAACATTCGGGTGGACATCATGGTCACCCCCATTTGTGAGATCATGCAGGGTGGCTTTTTCAGCGATACCTATTTTTCTGATCCGGAACAGCGCGCACGCTTCCAGGAATGGCTAAATGCCCGCTGGAGCCAAAAAGATGCCAAGCTGGCCACCATGAACAATCGTCAGGTGGCATGATGAGATTGTTGTTTGCGCCGTTTATTTTTGTGTTGCATACCGCGCTGCAAATCGCCAATTTAGCCCTATGGGGCTCGCTCATTATAGGCTTTGGCCTGTTCAAGCTGGTATTACCGGTGGCGATTATCCGCCGCGGGCTGGCCAGTATTATGCACGCCTGCTTGTTTGCCTTTGGCAAATGCAGTGTCGGCATGATTTACCTGTTTAACCCCATCACCATCAAGCGGCGCTTTTCCGCTCCGGTGGCTCCGGATGGCTGGTATCTGATCATTGCCAACCATTTAAGTTATCTGGATATCATCTTGTTAATTGAACTGGCTGCCGGACGCATTCCGCCGCCCAAGTTTTTTTTAAAGCAGGAGCTGATTTGGTTGCCCTTTGTGGGCTTAGGCGCCTGGGCGCTGGATATGCCGTTTATGAAACGTTATTCACGTGCCTTTGTGGCCAAGCACCCGCATCTGGCCGGTAAAGATATTGAAACCACCAAACGCTATTGTCAGCGTTTCACCCAGACCCCCACTACTGTGATTAATTTTGTCGAAGGCACCCGCTTTACCCCGGCCAAACATGCCACCAAAGGTGGCGACTTCACCAGTTTACTGCCGCCCAAAGCCGGTGGTATTGCCTTTACCATGGCCACCATGGGTGATCTGTTTACCAATATTCTCGATATTTCACTGCTGTACCCGCAAAACCGCACGCACCCCATGATGGCTATGCTCAGCGGGCAGATGCGCCAGGTCATCATTGATGTCAATATCCTGGCATTGCCTGAACAAGCGCGCGGAGATTATTTTCAGGATGAGCAGTTTCGCCAGCAATTTCAGCATTGGCTGAACCAATTGTGGCGCGATAAAGACCAGCGCATTAAAACCATGTTGGAGAATTAGATGGATGTGAGCGAATCAGCCCGCGATCTGTTTTTAGCCGCCGTGCAAAAATTGCTGCCCGGCGTAGGCTCAGACGATGCCATTTTTATTTTGCTGGCGGTGTGTGCCATCGCTATCGCAGCAGTGGTGGTGTATTTGCCGGTACGGGTAATTACCCGCCTATACATCGGTCGGCTGGTTAAACGCACCCGCAGCGGCTGGGATGATGCGCTGCTTGCGCATGGCTTTTTTCGCCGCCTGACTCACCTGGTGCCGGCGCTGGTGATTTACCTCGCCACTCCGGTGCTGTTGCCGCCGGATACCTGGGCGCACAATGTACTGGTTAAGGTGTCTCTGCTGTTGATGATGTTTATCGCGCTGCTGACCATCTTTGCTGTGTTATCGACCTTAGAAGAGATGTACAACGCCTCGTACATGGGCAATCGCACGCCCATCACCGGTTTTGTGCAAGTCGCTAAGCTGATTTTCACCATCATAGTGGTGCTGCTGTGTATCTCGATTTTGGTCGAGCGCAATCCCATGTTGTTATTGTCGGGGGTCACCGCTCTGGCGGCCGTGTTGTTGCTGATTTTTCGCGATACCATCCTGGGTTTTGTGGCGGGAATACAGATTGCCGCCAACCGGATGTTTAAAAACGGCGACTGGATCCAAATCACTAAGTTTGAAGTGGATGGTGAGATTCGCGAGATTGGCCTGACCAATGTCAAAGTGCAAAACTGGGACATGACCATTTCGACCCTGCCGACCTATTCGCTGACCAATGAAGCGGTGAAAAACTGGCGCGGCATGCAGGAATCTGGCGGCCGGCGTATCAAGCGGGCGGTGTATATCGATATTCATTCCATTCACTTGTGCGATCCTGAGATGCTGGAACGGTTTGGCAAGATCCGCCATATCAGCTCGTATATCGAAGAAAAACTGGAAGCGCTGCGCGCCTTTCACAAAGATGCCAACATTGATGAAACCGATTTGCTGAACAGCCGTAAGCTGACCAATATCGGTACCTTTCGGGCTTACCTCAATGCTTATTTAGCTAAGCACCCGGACATCAACCAGACCATGCCGGTGATGGTTCGCCAGTTGCCGCCCAATGAACTGGGTCTGCCGCTGGAGTTGTATTGTTTTGCTACCGAAAAAGCCTGGGTAAAATACGAAGCGGTACAGGCGGATATTTTTGACCATGTGATGGCCATGCTGGATATTTTTGATTTGCGCGCTTACCAGCGTGACAGCCATTTACTGGCCTGGAGCTCCGAGCGGGCAGTACCGGCAAAATTGCAGCCGGAAGCCAGTCAGCCGGGAGCCGCTGAGACAGACCGGTAATCTCTGACCGGTCAACTCAGCGCGTAAGTGATTAGTCCGCACACCACCAGCCCGGCTACACCAAAAAAACCATACTCAATTTTTTGCTGAATGCCGGCGGTGCGTGCGCCGGTGATTCCCATGATCAGGCAGGTTACGCCTATCACAAAGGCCAACAGGCCAATGCCAAATCCTATCGCGCCAAACCATTCATTCATCATACGCCCTTAGCTGCCAAACTGTGCTGAGTATCTGTATGTTTATTATGCATTATTCTGCCCGGCTTACCAGCCTGACAATGTTAGCCGACGTACACAAAGTGCGCAGTAATTGGCCAGATTAGCTATATTTTAGTTAGACCACACACTAACTATATGCTCAGAAAGCACTAAGCAATTGAAAAATAAGCAGTAAAAACTTGGCGCGCAGGTTGCTACCCTGCTTGCTGTGTCTGTGCATCATTATAAAATAAGGAATCTGCATGAAACGTTTATTAGTAGCTGTCAGTGTCTGCGCGGGTTTGGCCGCCACCCCGGTCCTGGCGCACGACAACAATTGCGACATTGATTTACAGGGTGATCTGGATTTTACCGAACAGCAATTCACTATCACTATGCAAAACGACCAGCAGGTGACATTTTTTAATGATAACCGGGTCAGCGTGGACGGCGACACCCTTAGCCTGAATGATGACCAGCAGGCTTTGGTGGAAGATTACCGGGCTGCCATTAACGAAGCTGTGCCCATGAGCTTAGGGCTGGTAGCCGAAGGTTTTGAGCTGGCTGGCACCGCCATTACAGAAGTCTTCGGCCAATTGCTGGGGGCCGACGACCCTCTGGTCACCGATTTTCAGCAAACCCTGACCCAGATGCAGCAGGAAGTCGATCAGCATTTTTATGCCGAAGACGGCTCGGTGCGGGTGCGCCGCGATGATTTCGGCGACAATGGCTGGATGGAGTCGCAGTGGGAACAAAAATTCGAGCAAACCATCGAAGACATGGTCAGCGAAGCCACCGGTAAATTACTCATGGTAGTAGGCAAAGAAATGCTATCCGGTGATGGTGACATGAGCGATTTTGAACAGCGTATGGAAAGCTTTGGCGAAAATCTTGAGCAGCGCATCGAGCGTCAGGCCGAAGGCATTGAAGATAAAGCCGAGGACTTATGTGAAGTGTTACACGAAGCCGATGATGCTGAGCAGCAGCTGTCAGAGTCTGTGACCGAGTTGCAAACACTTAACCTGATTGAGCTGCAGTCGCATCGGCATAAAAATCTAAAATAATCCGATGCCGGCCAGGCCGGCGTTTAAAGCATGCTAGGATAATTTAACCTGTAATTGTAAGAGCATGCGATGAAACCAGATATTACCTTATGTGGCTGCGGCTGGCTGGGCCAGCAAGTAGCCCAACTGGCCCACCCGATCTACCATGTACTGGGCACCAGCCGCCTTACCGAAAAAAGCGCAGAAAAAGCCGCCACGCTAGCTGCAGCAGGCATCACGCCGATGCGTTTTAGCCTGGGCCAGTCAGCCACCGCTCTGGCAGCGGCAGCAGCGGGCAGCACGGTCATTCTAAATATTCCGCCGGGCGCCCGTAAAGGCCCGCTAGACCCGGCCTACCTGCCGCAGATGCTGGCACTGATCGAGGCCTTTGCCGCCCATCCGACCACCCAGCTAATTTTTTTGAGCACCACCTCGGTGTATGGCAACCAGCCGGGAGTTGTCACCGAAAAAACACCCCCCGCGCCGGTAACCGCCTCGGGAAAAGCGCATGTGGCCATTGAACAGCATTTGTTGCGCCGCTATCCAGAGCGTGCGTGTGTGGTGCGCCTGGCCGGGCTGGTGGGCCCCGGGCGTCACCCGGCGCGGTATCTGGCCGGGCGCTCGCTGGAGCAGGGTGAGCAGGTGGTCAATCTGGTGCACAGCGCCGATATCTGCCAGGCATTGCTGACCCTAATCCGTCAGCCCCGGCCCGGCCAGACATTGCATCTATGCAGTCTGCGCCATCCGAAGCGTGGCTATTATTATCCGTATTGCGCCGAGCAGATGGGCCTGGAAGCTCCGCACTTTGCGCCAGGCTTTGAACAACAAGCGCCGGCCGGCAAGCAGATTGATGCGCGTGCCAGCTGGGCAATGCTGGGTATTGAGCCGCGTTATGCCGACCCGTATGACATGTGCACGGTTGAAAATTAAAGAGGAATTAGAACAAAAAACACCCACGCCGGGCGGCGTGGGTGTGCAGGCAGGGGTTAAAATGCCGCAGCAATATTGGCAAACAATGACACGCCAAAATATTTCAGGCTGACCGTATTAATAAAGATCAGCAGCAGAATAACCGGAATGAAGGTGCTTAAGGATAAATCCACATAGCGCTCAAACCAACTGTCTTTGTAGTTGGGCGCGCCCTCCTGCAGAGCAGCATTGAAGTTGTGTTTTTTCCACCGATAGATCACAAAGATACAAATCAAAAAGCCATTGAGCGGCAAAATGGTGTCGTAAAACACATCATAAATCACATCAAAAAATGACTTGCTGGCCCCGGCATAGCTGGTGAATGACGTGAAAAAGTCCACAAAGCCAAACGACAAGGCACAAAAACAGCCCAGTGCAATGAGCAACACACCTAAGATGCTCAACGCTTTTTTGCGACTAACGCCTTTTTCATCCATCAAGGCAGCCACCGGCACCTCAAAGATAGATACCAACGAGGTAATAGCAGCAAAAAACACCAGCAAAAAGAACACACTGGCCACCACTGACGCGCCCACATAGCCAATACTGGTTTGCAGCGCTAAGAAAATTTTCGGCAAGAAAGTGAAAATCATGCCAATGGAAGATTCGCTTAGCTCCGCCGGGTTGGTATTGGGATTAAACGAAAAGATGGCGGGTAAAATCATCAGACCAGCGGTAAACGCCACCGCGGTGTCGGTGATAGCCACCAGCTTGGCGGAGTTAGGTACATCGGCATCTTTGGAAATATAACTACCGTAGGTGATCATGATCCCCATACCCAGCGACAGCGAGAAAAAGGCCTGAGCCAGCGCCCCATTGATTACCGAAGCATTAATTTTGTCAAAGTCCGGTATCAGATAAAACTTCACCCCGGCCATGGCATTTTCGCGGGTCAGGACAAAAATCACCAGCAGTATTAGCATGACGAATAACGATGGCATCAGCAGCTTGGCGGCTTTTTCGATGCCCTGACGCACCCCGCCCTGCAAAATCAGATATACAATCGCCGCCACTGCGGCCATGTAGATAAAGATGTGCCCGGAATTGATAAACAGACCAAAGGTGTCGGGTTCGGCCAGAACCGCCAAATCGCCGGTCACCGCCTCATACAGATAGCCAAAGATCCATACCGTGATCACCAGATAAAACACCGCAATCATAAACGGGGTCAGAATAGATAACCACCCGGCCACCTTCCAGCCCGACGCATTGTTGCTCAATGCATTGTAGCTACCCAGCGGATCTTTGCGCGCCTGCCGGCCTACGGTCATCTCGGCCAGCATCACCGGCAAGCAAATGGCAAACACAAAGATGGCGTACATCAATAAAAAAGCGCCGCCACCATTTTTGGCTGCGCCAACCGGAAACCCCACCAGGTTGCCGATACCCACAGCCGAACCGGCTGCTGCAAGAATAAACCCGATGCGCGATCCGAACTGTTCTCTGCCCCCGCTCATACGCAGCTTTCCCCTTCAACGTTATTGTTATTTATTGTTAGTCTCTGGCCGATTATTGTTGTAGCCCCCGTCAGCCGTGCGTTTCAGCGCGTTAGCGAGTGCTTTTTGGCCAGGTTTGTCAAAATGGTAACAGCAGTGTCACAAAATGTCTTGAGTTAAAGTGGCAAATACGCCGGGCAAAGCGTATCACCAACTTACCACTTCATGATCCCAATCAAGAAAATACGGGCTTTGGTCTGGCTTGAGGATGGGCAGCGCCGCCATTAACTGGGATACAGTAAACTCTGGCGAGAACAGCTTTTCGGCTTTGACATTGCGCTGGAATGGCTCGGATAAACCGGTATCCACCGTGCCGGGGTGGTAACACAGCAAGGTGGTTTGCTTGGCGCGCCGTCCATATTCTACCGCCGCGGTTTTCATCAGCATGTTGAGCGCTGCCTTGGACGCGCGATAGCCATACCAGCCACCAATACGGTTATCACTGATGCTGCCGACCCGGGCACTAAAACACACCAGTTGCGACGGTTCATCGCTCATCAGCTCCACCAGATGTTTAAGCCACAAGGCCGGGATGATGCTGTTGACCTGAAAGTACCGGTGCAGTTGCTCTGAGTTTAAATCTTCCAGCTTTTTTTCCGGCTGTAGTTCGTATCCGTCCACCTCACCATGCAAAATGCCCACGGTGCAAATCGCGGTAACCACCTGCTCATCGGCGTCGCGCAGCTGCTGGCAAAACGTGCTGATGGCTGTGGCATCGTCGGTACGTAAATCGATTTTTTCCACATTGTCCGGCCCGTCCTGGCTGCCATGCTGGCGCGCCAGCGCATAAATTTTGCGCTCGGGATTACGTTTGGCCAGCTGCGCCACCACTTCCCGGCCGATGCCGCCATTGGCACCAATTACCACATCCACCTGACTCATGATTGCTTTTTCTTATTACTTGATTGTGACGCTGGGCGGGCGCAACTGGTGTCGCATTGCGGGCCGCGTTTTTGGCCGGTCAACCAGTATGACAAGGTATAACGATGGCGGGCGAAGCCTTTATAAGCAACATCAGCCACATGCCGGATCAGCGGCCAGCGCAGCGGCGCATACAGCCAGCCCTTGCCCACCCGTTTCCAGGCGGCATGGGTGGCATCCAGCCCGCTAATGAGGGTACCGTCGGATTGTTGCACATGAATCCGGTTATTCAGCGCCTCCCAATCCAGCTGCGGATAACGCTGACTAAAATCATCTTGCTGAATATCTTCAAACTGGATCAGCTGTTCAGTGTCATGCTTCTCTAGATGGCGCATTTCGGCTCGGCACAGCGGACAATGGCCATCGTAAAAGATGATCATAAAACTCACCTCGGGTAGCGTTTGATGAACCATGATATACGATTTAATTATTTGGCTGGATGACTTGAGAAGGCGTAGCGTAATCTCCAAATAGTGCAATATTGTGTTTTGGAGAGCTACTATGGCAAATATTCAACAAGCTACCTTAGGCGGCGGCTGCTTCTGGTGTATCGAGTCAGCATTTAACAGTGTCGAAGGCGTTGAGCGCGCGGTCTCCGGCTATGCCGGCGGGCATATGGACAACCCCACTTATCAGGATGTTTGCAAGGCGGATACCGGTCATGCTGAGGTGGTCCGGGTGAACTTTGATGCCGATAAAATCAGCTATCGTGAAATTTTAGAAATCTTTTTTGCATTGCACAATCCGACCCAGGTGAACCGCCAGGGAAATGATGTGGGGCCACAGTACCGCAGCGCGGTGTTTTATCATGATGCCGAGCAAAAAGCCGCGGCCGAGGCCATCATTGAAGAAATGACCCGCGAGGAAATCTGGCCGGATCCGATTGTCACAGAAGTTACCGAGCTGAATAATTATTATCAGGCCGAAGACTATCATCAGGATTACTTTAAAAATAACCCTGAAAATCAGTATTGCGCCATGGTGGTGGCCCCCAAGCTGGCCAAGTTCAAAAAAACCTTTGCCAGCCGCCTGCGCAGTTAATCCGCGGGCTTAGCTACCGGCGCAGCGTCAAACCAGTCGCTGCGCAGCGGCGTAGCAAACAACAGCGGTGCCATGGCCGCATACCGCGCTTGCGTGGCCGGGCACTGCACATTTTTCAGATAGTTGACCTTCCACGGGTCGTTCACCAGATACAAGGTATCACCCAGCACCGCCAACCCTTCGATAGAGGCATTGTCCATGGCGGTATAGGCCGGGCAGTCCTCACCCACTTCCGGGGCTAAAAAGCGCATCTTAATGCTGCGCGCTGGCTGCTGTGCGCTTAGATCCAATATCCATAGTTCATCATCATTACGGGCCATGGCCAATAACATCCCTGGCTGGTCGACCACCGGCTGGTACACCGCCAGTGCATTAAACGGATGATTACCGCCAGACCATTGTGGCATTTGTAGTGGCGGTTCATTCACTGGTGCAAAATCAGTGCTGTCCCAAAAGCTGTCATCCAGCTGCACGGAAAAGATCCGCGGCTTGCCGGCCATGTCTTTTTCCAGCGCCAGATACAAGGTGCGATCCGCGCCCAGTGCCATGCCTTCAATACCATCATTGGGAAAATCGCCCACCTGTAGAGCCGCATCAAATTGCAGCGGCCGCACCCGCGACATATAGACGCTACCATCGTCGGTCACTTCCAGGCGGACCAGCAAGGTGGGGTAATCGGTGGAGCCGGTTTGGCGGTAGCGTTTTTGGCAGCGCGCCGACAACGCCCCGGTACGAGTAGCATCTTCGGTGACGGTATAAAACACCCCGGGTTGTTGGGGATCGGCCACTAGCGCTTCAAGATCCGGCTTATTGGCCAGATAATTAGAAAAACAACTGCGGCGAACCCGGCTGCCCAGACGCATCTCTTCGGTTTTTGGCGCCAGTCGCGCAGTGGCCGGGTTTAGCATATGTAAGCGGCGCTGCTGGTCAGCCTGGGCACTGCCATCGGAGATAGACACCAGTTGCCCCTGCCAGACAGTCAGGCCGGAGGGTTGCGGATCTTGCATGATGCTGCCATCAGCTTCGGTGATCCACTGTCCGGACACGTCAATAACATCCGTCTGTGCCGGCTCGGCCGCAGCAGATTCCACAGACGGCTCGCTGCAACCGGCTAAACATAACACCCCGGCCAGGCCGGCAACCATCCAACGGGCAAACAAAGAGTGAGTCATACCAAACAATATCAATGCGCAATAATAATTGCCCCGATCATGGCGTACTTGCCTTACCGACACAAGTCTTGCCTGCAACCTTAGTCGCCGGCGCGGGTGGCTGACCCGGGATTAAAAATTTCGTAACAATCAAACCCTTCTTGGCAGGTGACAGCAGCCAACCCAACAGAGTAAGCTTACCCGCTGAGATTTATTTGCTGTGAAAGGAGCCTGTCTTATCGCCCCTCTGCCATGTGTTATTGCCGGCCCTATGTTGCGCCAGGTCAGCGCCCGTCAACAAACAGTGTGGCTGGTGACCTCCAGCGCAGAGCCGGTGTCAGTCAGCCTGACCGATGCCACCGCCCAGGCGCCGTGCCCGGGTAACACAAACACCCACTGTGTGCAGGTGGGCGAAAAGGCGTTTATTCAGCTGGCGGTGTTTACCCCCGATACCGCGCTAAGCGCCGGGCATGTTTACGAGTATGCGTTGCAGTTTGCACCAGAATCCCTGTCCCACCAGTGGCAGCAGGAGCGTGAGGCGCTGCTGTATCCGGGCCAGCACAGCCTGAATTTTGTGTTTCAGCCAACCCTGACCAATGTGTTGCATGGCTCCTGCCGCAAACCCCATCATCCGGTGGAAGATGCGCTACTGCGCGCTGACGGTGAGATCGCCGCTACCCTGGATGCACCTGCCCAGCGTCCGCAGATGCTGCTGATGACCGGCGACCAGGTATATTGTGACGATGTGGCCGGGCCGATGTTGCAGGCCATTGAACAGGTGATCGCGCGCTTAGGCTTATTTGCCGAGCCGCTGGAAGGCGCGGTGGTCAGCTCCAGTGCTGAGCTGGCCGACCACCCGCACAATTATTATGAGCGCGAACAGATCCTGCCCCAGGTAGAGCTCAACACAGCTTTATCCAAGACATTTTTCGGCGCCAAAAAGAAGCCGGTATTCACCTCAGTCAATGCGCATAACCATCTGATATCTTTGTCAGAAGTGCTGGCGATGTACATGTTGGTGTGGTCCGACACATTGTGGGACGAGATTGTATTTGATGCCAGCAAGGTCGGCGCCGCCTATCAGGAGCAGTTTGCTGCTGAGCAACCCGAAATAGAAGCCTTTGCCGCGCAGTTGGGTACCATCCGGCGGGCGCTGGCCCATGTGCCGGTGTATATGATTTTTGATGATCATGATGTGACCGACGACTGGAACCTGACCCGCGGTTGGGAAGAAGCCGTGTATAACCACCCGCTGTCGCGGCGCATGGTGGGCAACGCGCTGATCGGCTACTGGCTGTGCCAGGGCTGGGGTAATGCCCCGCAGACCTTTGATGAATTGTATGAGGCTAGCCAGCCGTGCTTTACCAACCAGGGCCTGGTTGAGCATGATGCACTGGTGGATCGCCTGTTTGAAGTGGACCACTGGCACTTTACCCTGGAGACCACCCCGCCAGTATGTGTGCTGGACACCCGCACTCATCGCTGGCGTTCGGAATCCAACAAAAACAAACCTTCAGGCTTAATGGACTGGGAAGCTCTGTGCGAATTTCAGCAGCAGATCATCGGCAAAGAATCGGTGATAGTAGTGTCCGCTGCGCCTATTTACGGGGTCAAGCTAATTGAGACCATTCAAAAAGTGTTTACCTTTATGGGCAAGGCGCTCACTGTAGATGCCGAAAACTGGATGGCCCATCGCGGTACCGCCCAGGTGATGCTGAATATTTTTCGCCATGTGCGTACCCCACCGGACTTTATAATTTTATCCGGGGATGTGCATTATTCGTTTGTCTACGATGTACGCCTGCGTTTTCGCCGCAACAGCCCGCACATCACCCAGTTTACCTGCAGCGGGCTGAAAAATACGTTCCCCAACTCACTGCTGCGCCACTTAGAGCGCATCAACCGGGCGCTGTATGGGGCCACCTCACCGCTGAATTTGTTCACCCGGCGCCGTAACATGTCGGTGCAGGCCCGTCCGGCCAGCGCCAAAGCCGGCCATACTTTGCTTAATCACAGCGCACTGGGCCAGCTTGTCTTGCGGCAAAATGACCATACTGTCACGTGCAAAGCTTTGTGCGGCGACCAGGACACGGTAGAATTTCCGCCCATTGCGCACGACGAGTAATCGACAAGGGTTTTATCATGAGTGATTCGGCACTGAGCATCGGCCTGTTTTATGGCTCCACTACCTGCTACACCGAGATGGCGGCAGAAAAAATCCAGGCCCAGCTGAACAGCCTTTTTGAAGATGATGTGGTTTCAATGCATAACATCGCGGAGGTCAGCTTAAGCCAGACCGCCCAGTATGACATTCTGATTTTCGGGATCTCCACCTGGGATTTTGGCGAGTTGCAGGAAGATTGGGAGTCCCACTGGGACGAGGTCCATCAGCTGCCACTGGGTGACAAAATCATCGCCTTATATGGGATGGGTGATCAAATTGGCTATGCTGACTGGTTTCAGGATGCCCTGGGCATGTTGCACGATGCCATTGTCCCGTCAGGCTGTCGCATCATCGGTCGCTGGCCCAATCAGGGTTATGAGTTTGCTGCATCCAAAGCACTTAACGAAGCGCAAACCGAATTTGTGGGCTTAAGTCTGGATGATGAAAACCAATATGATCTAACCGACCAGCGTATCGAAACCTGGTGCGCTCAGCTGTTAGAAGAGCTGGCCTAAGAATGAGCGCGCCGGCAGCCATGCCAGGGCGGTTGCAGCGAGACTTTTATCGCAACGGTCCCAGTCACCGGGACGGCGCCGATGTCACCTTTGGCGACATCGTCAAAATTTTTGGTTTCAAAGGCGCTACTGTGGGTGCCTGGGTTAGCAAAGCCGAGCAACAAATCGCCGCCAACTTATTTTTTGATGCCTTATGTGACCTGATGTCTATTTTGCAGGTCAACGAGCAGGTCATCTCGTTACGCGGCACTTTGTCCATCGCGTTTGGCAAGGGCGGCAACCGGCATAGCTCGGCGCATTATAATTCGGCGACGCGCACGCTGGCGCTGGCCAAAAATGCCGGGGCCGGCGCGCTGGCCCATGAATATTTTCACGCGTTTGACCATTTTATCACCCGACGCTTTCTTACCCGCAGCAGCCCTAAAGATTTTGCGTCGGCGTTGTGGTTAAAGCGCCAAACCATTATTGAACACCCGTTAAATCATTTACTGGAATTGTGCTACCAGCATATTTTTCTTGAACAGGATGCCGACACGCCCAGCCAGGTGCTGCAACAAAGTATGCAGGCCGACAAAGCTTTGGGCACTTACTACTACGCGATGCCCGAGGAACTTTGTGCGAGGGCCTTTGAAGCCTATGTACAGGATCACCGGATCAAAAACGAATTTCTGGTCAAAGGCACTAAACAATCGACGGAAGCCAAGCTGGGTATCTACCCCGCCGGGGCAGAACGACAACGTATTGGCCACCACTTTGCCACGTACTTTGCCACTCTGGGTAAGGCCCTGGAAAATATTTAACACCATCCCGCTGTTGCATGGCTCTACCAGGCGCTCACGGTGTGTTGTGAACGCCTGAACCAATGCCATGGAGCCTTGACCCCAGCGACAAAATATTCGCCGAGGCTAGACTTGGCATGAATCCTCATGGTAATTTGCATGCTCAGGTTAACCAGCAGTTAATAGAATTGTCCTATATGCTGGCAACGCCATGGCTGTGCAGCATTCGTGAGCAGCAAAAAATGGTTGCTATCAGAGAACCTGCGGCGCAACATAATGGTCAAATAACAAGCGGTGCGCCAGCAACAAGTGTTAATCAGGCGCAATAGTTACGACAAAAAGGTTAAAAATCTTTGTCACAAGGCGTATACTATTGGGCTTAAACTGTAGAGAAGAAAGAATTCAAGATGAAAAGAAAAAAGCATACTTCTGTTGAAGACGAGGCTCAGGTAGACATGACGCCCATGTTGGACATAGTGTTCATCATGCTGATCTTCTTCATTGTTACTACGTCTTTCGTAAAAGAAAAAAGCCTTGACGTAAACCGTCCAGAAGATAACCAGTCCAAGACCAATCAGCCGTCAAAAGCATTGTCGATTCGCATCGATGCCAATGGTCAGATCTTTATGGGTGGCCGTGAAGTGGATATTCGTCGGGTTGTGGCGAACGCGCAGACGTTTCTGGCTGAAAACAACACCGATACTGCTGCCATCCAGGCTCACGAAGATACCGAAGAAGGTACTGTGGTAGAGGTAATGAACCAGGTGAAAATCGCCGGTATCGACAAGGTATCTGTGCTGGTTAAACAAGGTTAATACCTGACGGAACCTTTCCGTCAGCAAGCTGATAAAAACGTAGCGCAGGCTACGTTTTTTTTTGCCTGTTCTAAAGTATGACTAGACTTAATTTTTCAAGCGATTAAAATTACATCAGTTTTTTGCACCCTGGTTGGGGGTGCAGCGCTTTTAATGATCAAGGAATCTGCCATGCATGCATGTAAGAAAGGGATTATTTCTGCCACGTTAATGCTGTGCTCTGTCTCTGCCCTGGCCGGGCCCTTTTATTTAGGTGACATGGCCGACTTCAATGCCTATGTACTTGAAGATATGCAAGGCGCTAATTCCGATGTGGAAGGCCGCTTAGCAGTAGGTGGCAACCTGACACTGCAAGATTACGGCCTGGGTCTGCAAGTACCCGCTGATAATACCAAGCCGGTAGTGGTCGCCGGCAATGATGTGACCATGCGCAATTCACGCATCTACCATGGGGATGCCGTAGCCGCCGGTCAGATTGATATTGATGAAACGGTTGGTCTGTACAGCGATGGGGCGTTTAACAACACCCATCATTTTTATCAGGACAGCAGCTTTGATTTTGCCGCCGTCAACAGCCTGCTGATGCACAAGTCGGCCTTGTGGGGCAGCTTAAATCACACCGCCGATGTACAGGTTGGCCACAATGATGGCGATATCTGGGGCTTAACCTTTGCCGCCTCTGATGCGCTGAATATTTTTTCACTGGATGCCGCTGCCCTGTCCGACCCGGGTAAGCATATTCGGTTTGATGTGCCTGAAGACAGCCTGACGATTGTTAATGTGTATGGCGAAATGGTGAGCCTGTTTGAAACCGGCTTTGAATTACCCAGTGGTGATAAAGTATCTGATAATCGCCCCGAGGACGGTCCAGCCGGCCGCCACGATGGCCGCTACACCAACAATGTGCTGTTTAATTTTGTGGATGCGACTTCACTGGTCATGCACGGCATCGGCTTTAAAGGCAGCATTCTGGCACCATTGGCAGAGACCACCTTTTATAATGGCCACATCGACGGCAACCTGTTTGTACGCAGCTTAGGCTCACCTGACGGTGAGTTTACCGGCCAGGTCAATAATTATCAGTTTAATGGTTTTAGCCAGATTGATGAGCCGGCCACCGGCATCACGGTGGTAGCCGGCCTGATTGGCCTGCTTGGCTGGCAGCGTCGTCGCTTACAAGGCAAAGCCGCGTAACGCCGGATCGCTTAAGATCAACCTGTCGCTGGTCAGGCCCCGGGCACGCCCGGCCTGCCAGCGCAGCTGCACCCCACCCCAGGTGGCGCGATAATCCACCGCAAAATCCTGTTGTATAAACGCCGCCACGCTCAGCCGAGGCGTAATCAGATACTGCCCTTCTACGCCTAGCTGGCCGCCTAGCCCGGCCTGGGTCTGGCCGGCCAGTACCGGACTGTCGACTTGCCCGGCAAAACGCGCTACAGCGTCTTCGTGCAGGTGATTGTAGCCAAGATTTAACCGCGCCTTTAGTTGCCAGCGCTGCGCCTGGTGGGTGAGCACTTCGGTATACAGCCCGCCGCCCAGCGCGCGCTGTGGGCTAAAATAGCCACCCTGGGATTGGGTAAAGCCGGCAGCATTATGGCCAAACCTGCCCCAAATGATATACGGGCCAATGCGCCAGTAGTCAAGTACCTCAGACGCTGATACATCGACACTGTGGCTAAGATCCAGGCGAACCCGGCTACGCTTATTATCTTCTACCAACAGGCCGTCGAGCCAGGCCTGATCCAGGCTGACCGCCGCCGCCCAGCGCTCGCCTAAATTGTAGACATACAAGCTACGTAACCCATTGGCCAGTACGCCCCCCCAAGCCTCGGGCGGGCCTGTTTCGCCACTGGCCGGCCTTTCAAAAAAGGTCCCGGTCAGGCTTAACATACTGTCGGCCATCCGCTCGCGGTAAGCGGTCAAGGCCAGCAGATGATTGTCGCCAAACCAGCTGCCCCCCAGTTGCCCGGTCCAGCGGCTGGGCGCTGGCTGGTCAAACAAGCGGTAATTGATTTCGGCATACACATTGGTGTTGGCTTGCTGATGCATCACACTGGCATGCATGCCGGTATCCTCAAGGCCGGTAATTCCGGTAAAGGTGTCTCCGGTTTGGCCACGGCCAAACCAGCGCTGGGCAGGCACAGCGCCACTGTACACCTGTTCATAATCCAGGCGTACATCCCACTGCCAGCGTTGCTGGGTATCGCTTATGCCTACATAGCCATTAAGTATGTCCAGATTGCCCTGCCCGGCTTCGCCCGAACGCTGTAAGCCATGCATGCCGGTGTAGACAGTAAAGGCATTATCCGGCTGCGGCGCACTAGGATGTTGGTCTGCTTTAGCCAGCACAAACTGCTGGCGTTGCCAGGCGGCGCGGCTGGTTTGTTGCTGGCGAAGTTTGGCTACTGCGTCAAAGCGGCTGGCCAGTTTGTGCTGCCCGGCCTCCGGGGTGATAGCCCATAGTGCCTGGGCAATATCCTCACGGTTGGGTTGGGCTTTCAATACCGCAGCCAGAGCTTGGCGTGCGCGCTCAGGATCCGGCAACTGATACGCCGCCCAGCCCACCAGTTCCTGTTCGCTGGCAGTCAATGGACGTTGGGTGGCCACTTCATCGGCGGCGGCCAGGCTATCGGCATAACGTGCCTGCTCATAGGCAAGCAGCTGGCGCTCGGCATAAATATCCGCGCATAAGGTAGTTAAGGGCAAGCTTTGCTGCGAGGCGCAGGCTAATGTTGCCGCGGCCTCGTTTTTTCCTTGCCGGCGCAGACTTAACGCCTGACCATAGGTATCATCGGCCAGCTTGAAATACCGCTCTGCCAGCGGATAGTCCTGGTCTTCCAGCGACTGCCAGCCGGCACCATCAATACGCTCGGCCACCAGCATGCGCTCTGGCAGTGCCATCAAGCGGTGTAAGGTAGTGGTATCGCGCTGTTCCAGTGCCTGGTGCAGCCAGCTGTCAATCACGGCTGCGCGCCCGGTCGCCGCGCCCTGAGGCTGCCCGGTTTGCGCTGCTGCGGCAAATGCGTCCAGCGCCGCGGGATAGGACTGCCGGCTGTGCAATGCCCAGCCTAATAGCAGATGCTGCTCTGGCTGTTGCTGCTCGTCCGCCTGGGCCTGCGCCTGGCGGATGAGTGCAGCCGGTGCCTGACGGCGCTGTATTACAGACAGCTCGGCCAGGCGCTCAAAAGCAGAAGGTGCTGCCTGCGTCGGTGCGGCACTCATAGGTTCAGCCGCAGGTTGATTGAGCTGATTCAACGCCGCAAGCAGCTCGGCAGCAGGCTGCCAGCCAGGATGACGGGCGCGCAGACGCTGATAAGTTTGGTTGGCCAGCTCTGGCTGGTGCTGCTCGATGTGATACCACAGCCCGGTGGTATCCGGCGTAGTGTCATCTTGCATGAGTGGCGCTGCGTCATCGCGATAGTCAGTGCTTACCTGCGCGGTGCCGGGAGCGGCAAAACACACACTGATCGCCAGTGCCAGCCGGCGCCGGCGCGAGGACCTCCGCGCCTTCAAGAGCTGGTATCCATTAGCACCAGTTGGCTGAGCATGATCAGACTGGCGGCATAATAGTCCTGCTCATTGCCCAGGCGCAATTGCGGCTGGCGCTCATCCAGCTTGGCCCGGTAGCGTACCACCTCGGCAATCGCCTGCATGCCCGCTGACCACTGGTAGTCGGCGGATTCACCGCTGTCCAGATTAAGCGTGGCCGGCACGGTGGGTTGTGCGTACCATTTAATAAAGGGGGCTAACAAAGTGTCATCCGGATAGCGCTGCCAGGCCAGATGCAAGGGGATCCGCACGGCATTAAAGCCATATTCCGGGCTCACGGTATCGGCCAGCGACAGGCCGTCATGCTGCAGCCACATCCAGTCGGCCGGCAAGCCATAGTCGCCCCACTGCGCCTGTGCCAGTAAAGTTTTGCCTGATTCACTTAAGGCAGACCATACCGGCTGATGGGTTTGGGTATAAAATGCGTTAAAGGCCGGAAAGATCCAGTAGGACAGATTCAGTTGCACCGACCCGTTGCGCACAAACCCCTCAGCGCCGGGTAATAACACTGTGAGTCCCTGACGCTCCACAATCAGTTTATCTTCAATGGCATTGAGAATGGTCACCGCCTGTTGCCGATAGGTCTGGCTGTCCCAGACCTGCGCCGCGCGCAACAGCGCCCAGGCAATCAAAATATCGCCGTCGCTGGCATTGTTTGGATCATCCACGCAGGCGGTATTGTGTTCCGGGCAGGGCCGGTAGCGCCAGCTGAATAATCCATCATCCCGTTGCAGAGTTTGCCGGGTCCAGCGCCACAGGGCATCAAAGCGGGTTTTGTCGCCAGCCACAGCGGCAAACAACATACCATAGCCCTGTCCTTCGCTGTGTGACACCCCGTCATTGCCGGTATCTACAATCCGGCCATTGTCATAAAAACGCTGCACAAAGGTTTGCCAGTCCTGACCAAACGGTGTGTTGGCTTTTTCACTGCAACTGACCAGTAACAGTACGCCTGCCAGCAGCAGGCCGCGGCGCGCCAACCTTACCATTGCTCGGTCACTGCCTTGTTGCGGCGTTTAAGCAGCACCATGGCCAGCCAGGCGCTAAGCAAGACCACTACAGCCACTGCTATCAGCCAGTACCAGGGGTTATTGGACATCCACAGACGCAGGCGCAACCAGCCACTGGCCGGCTCGCCAAGCTCAAAGGTCTCGGCGACCTGCATGGCCATCAGCGGCTGACGGGCATCGCGCCAGCTGAAAAAGTCCCCGGCCAGCTGCCCCCACAACGACAGGCTAACCAGATCATTGATGCGGGCGCTTAACAGGGCCGGGGTTTGCGCCGCGATAATATACATATTGCCGGTTTCCTGGCTACGCGGATTTTGCTGGGCGATGAGCACAGCCATGGTGTCTAAGCCGCTGACCTGTTCGGTGGTGCCGCGCATTTGCAGCGGAGTATGCCCTTTGTCATCCACCGCCTCGCGGATGCGGTTATGTAAATCATTTTGCAACCGGTAGGGCCAGCGCTTAGTCGCCGCCAGCGACGTGGCATAATCGGCTGACAGCTCAGCTGGCAAGGTATCCGGGGTGGCTAATACCACCGCATTGGCAGTGACCTGCGGGCTAAGGGTATCAACAATTTGCACACTGGCCAGCATGGTACCGGCAGTTTGCGCCAGTTTGCCGGCTAGCGTCAGCGCCGCGCCAGTCATGGCCGGATCGGTTAAATAGATAGCCACCGGCTCTTCGGATTGGGTGGCAAATGGGAAGCCGGTATCGCGGAACAATGCCAGATCTGGCTGGCTGGCCACCTGCCCGGCTTCAGGCAATTCGATGGAAGACGTATTTCTCACCTGAAACATCAGGTGGGAGCCGCCAATTTCGTCGCACTGTTGGCCGGTGATGGGCGCGCGCAGCGTCACATCAAAGGTCAGGGTATTTACCCCGCCCTGAAAATGGCGCGCCGGGATCACCAGCTGGTAGTCTCGAAACGCCTGACCACCCGGATTAGACAGGGTCAGGCCATGCACCAGTTCATCATTAATCAACAGATTCATCATAGAGCCGGCACCCAGCGCCGCGCCATAGCCAAAATCCAGATTAAGCCGCACACTGGCGTTTTCCGGTACATAAAAATCTGCCGGCAGGGTCAGATTCACATCTTTAGAAAAAGCATCCTCGCCGCGCAGTAAAATGTGCGACTGACCGAGCTGCGCAAACGAATAGTCTTCACCCGGCTGGGCAATATCTGCTGCCAGAAAGGCCGCAGTCGGGCTGGTCTGCCCGGCTACCACTAAGGAGGCATCCGGGTTTAAGGCATCATCCATCAGCCCCAAAGTCAGCGCTGCGGTACGCACTTCAGCAGCCGTGCGGCCAGACACCACCAATCGTTGGTATTGGTGAACCACCACAGTGTCTTGCACCTGTACGGCTGGCGTCGCCTGGACGGTTAGAAACGGGCCGTTAATCTGTTCACGAGTGGCAGCATCCAGCAGTGGTGCCAGCTTGTCCTTAGTACCGATAAGCACATGCAATGCGCGGCGCGGCGTCTCAGCCGGGTCTGGGGTACCGGCAGTTTCATCCTTGGCCAGATACCAGCTACTGCGCTGATAACGGTCCACCAGCGCCTCAACCTGCTCGCTCTGGGTGACGATTTGCGGCAACTCAGCCAGTGGGTTAATCGCCTGATGATTGATGCTTAACGGCTTGTACTGGTTGCGTAATGCCAGTGCCTGGGCGACCAGGGGCAATGCCTGGCTGTATAGGGTGGCGTCCTGCTCGTCTACTGACACCAGCGTCACCTGTGCCTGACTACCGATACCTGGCGAAAAATAACCGGATAAGCTTTGTAAGCCAGCCAGCTGCTCGCCCGGCTCGGTGGTCACCGCCAGCGTTGACTGGCTTAAGTCCAGTTCGCTCCATAATTCCGGCGCACTGCTTTCTACGCACTGATTAGCATAATGCTGGCTCACCGCGAAGGTGAGCTCATTAAATCCGGCGCGCCACAGCCGTGCGGGCAATTCCACGCTGGAGCGTAAATGTGGCCGGTCGGGGTCAAACATGATCTGGCCCACAGTGGCATTGTTAAAGCGAACATTTAAAATAGACCGGGGCTTGACCAGCGCCCGCGAGCTGACCACATCTAATTGCAGGGTTGCCGCAGTGACCCGCTGACCGGCCGCCAGTGGGATAGCCAGGCTGGCATCGGCCTGTTTGCCCTGCAAGCGTAATACCGGTTCGCCGGCATGATAGGTGGCCAGCGGCTCACGGCTGGTCTGTGCCAGTGTCGCCATGCTGAGCAGTGATAAGATAAGCCCGATGGCTGCCCGTCGTATATTCATTATTATTCCTTGACCTGGCGTCTGGGTGACCACAGACGCGTAAGTTGCATCAGTGCATGCTGCACAACCGGTTTGACACTTACTTTTAACACGTGGCGCACCCCGTACCAATACGTAATTCGACGCATACGGCGGCGCTGAAAACTTTGCCAGCGGCGGCTATCGCCCATGGTAAACCCAATCACTTCATCCCACACCTTGCTGTCGGCGCGCTCAAAGCGAAAGCGAACCACGCCGCTTTTGGGATTATGAAATAACACCGCACAGGGCAACTGCACATGGCGCCCGGCCGATTCTGACCAGGCCGACAAGGTGACGTTGGCAGGCAGTGCCTGGCGAAAGGTACGAATACGGGCGCGGGCGCCGCCCAGTGACATATCTTCAATATGCCCGCCCCAACTGCGACCATCGTCACTGCGCAGGGTGATTTCGTCGCTTGCCGGCAAACGCGCCTGTTCGCGGATCTGCCGCCGCTCAACCAGCACACTGAGTACACTGAGTAGCAACAGCAGGTTAAATACATTCCAGGCCAGCACCACCACCGTCAGCTCACGGGTCAGGGGGTCGTTGACCAGTTTTTCCAGCCCGGTCACAGTGCCAGCCAGAGTTAATGCGATAAGCGCATAAAACACCCCGGATAACGGCGATATAAAATGCTGGGCGAGACTTTCGCCTTTCGGGGTAACCACAAACGATGGCGCCCGGGCATTTTTAAACACCTTGAGCAGCGCCCGCAGGGTAAACACACATTGTAAAATTTCGTATAGCTCAGACACCAGCGGCCAGCGGGTTCTCCCGAACAGTAAGGTGGACAGCTGATAAGTGGCTATCACATGGGGAATGGTGTAGGCCACAATTTCCAACAGGGAGGCGCGGTAAACCTGCAAACCAAATACCAAATAAGCCAGTGGCATTAGCAGAAAAATAATCCGGGCAAACGGAAACAACCAGAATAAAATCGAGCTTAGATAGCCAAAGCGCTGAAACCAGCTTAACCCAGTTGCATTGTGCGGCTTTTTTAATAATAGGATCTGGGTCATGCCCTGGGCCCAGCGCATGCGCTGCTGAATAAACGCATTTAAAGTTTCCGGGGCCAGCCCGCTTACCATCGGCCGGTTCACATACACTGACTCATAGCCACGAGCATGCAAATCAAACGCAGTTTCAGCATCTTCGGTGACCGAGTCGCCGGACAGGCCATCAACCTTCATCAGATGGGCGCGCCGCAACACTGCCGCAGAGCCACAAAAAAACGACGCATTCCAAAAATCCAGGCCCTTTTGGATGGTGCCGTAGAACATGTCATTTTCCGACGGCATGCGGGTAAAAGCTGAAAAATAATTGCGCTCCACCGGATCGGGATTGGCCATAAAATGCGGAGTCTGAACCAAAAAGACTTTTGGGTTGTGCTGCATCCAGGGCACGGTGTAGGTCAGAAAGTCAGCGGTGGGCACATGGTCGGCATCCAGAATGACCACCAGCTCGCCGTTTGTATGTGCCAGTGCGCTATTGATATTGCCGGCTTTGGCACGCTCATTTTTTTCGCGGGTCAGATAACGGGCACCCAGCTCCTGGCACAGCGCAGTAAGTGACTGGTGGCGCTGGCGCGCCGCCAGGGCCGCTGCCGGATCCGCCTGCTGGCGCTTTTGCACCGTGCCGCCATCATCCAGCAGATACACATTTAGTTTGTCTTTGGGATAATGTAGCTGCAACGCTGCGCGCAGGGTCACCTCTACAAGGTCCTGCGGCTCGTTATAGGTAGGAATGTACACATCGACGGTGGGCGCCTGCGCATAATCGGCTTCGGTCAGTGCTTTGTCCGGCCGGGTCAGTGGGGCCACATTCACCAGACAACTGATAATGTGAGTCAGCCCGGCGTACACTTCGGCTAAAAACAGTGCCCACATGGCTATGAGCGAAAAGATATCGGCCATACCCATGGTGTACAGACCGCGCCACATCAGATACCGCACGGTGAGTGCCAGGCCAAGCAATAAGGCAAGCAAACGAAAAAACTGCCGGTGCCGGTGAAAAAAGCCGGCTTCGGAGGCGCAAAAATGGATCAGCATGACCAGACTGAACGAGGCCACGATCTGGCTGATGGCATCCATCGGCAACAGCAATACGCTGCTTAGGATCAGCAGGCAACAGATAAAGAACAGACTAAAGCGTGTAAAACTACGACGCTGGTTGATTGTGGTGGCCAAACTAGAGGTCCGTAAATGGCACCTGTGTGACCGCAGTATAAGAACTGCGGTTGATCAAAACCAGGCCGTCGTCGGTGTATTCTACTTCATGATTACTTTCATAAAATTTACGCGATAAGTAATCACGATGGCGACGGCATTCACGGCACAGCAATAGACTCACCGGCAGCAATACACCGCCAAGCAGCACCGAACCGGCTTCAACCCCTAATACCCAGGGGGCTGTTACAGGTGCAAGGTAAAGAGAAAACCCAAGCAATAATGCGGCTGTTACTATAATGGTGTAGCAGAAGGCGCGCAACCGGTTCGCCCGGTGCATTGACACTTCTGCGCGCAGCAGCAGTTGCAGTCGGGCATGCCAGCGTTGCTCCAGCGCTTGCGACCCGAGGGGATCAGAGCGTACCGGCGCTGCACGATGCGCGCCCACCTGATGACGAAACAATGGAGTGACATTGCTTTGGCTATCAGTATAGATGGCATTTGCGGGTGGATGCTCTATGTGCACGACAATCTTCCTTGGGGGATCTATTGCCAGTGTAGAAAAAGCCGACAGCAGATTAAATGATGGCGCCGATACTCGCTTATTGGTGTAAATACCTGAACTAGACTTTTGACTAATAGCCAAATGTTTGAATTTGTTAATATTGTTTTCTAGAGCTGGCGAGCTTGGTGAGTATACTGATTAAATTACTTAAATTAAATAGCGTCCCAAATACACTGCCCACCAACAGGGCATAAATAAGCCCGAGGCCTTCGGCCAGCACAAACCACTGGCGAATGCGATGCGCATCATTAAGCACCACCGAGCCCACCGTGAATACCAGTGAAGAAGCATAGGCGATAAAAATCAATGGCCCATGCTCTAATACCCACCACTCCAGCGCCAAAAAAGCCAGGTTCAGACCCACAAACGCCCACACCACCAGCGCATTGCGATAGCGCAGGGCAATCACATTACGAATGCTGGCCAGCAGGCAGCCGATACCAGCAGCCATCGCGCCCAACAGAAAAAAATGCAAGCTAACACACAATAAAGCCACCGCCGACACCGCCCGGTAGCGATTGGCGTCCGCCTGACGATAGCCAATAAAATTGATTACCAGGGCGGCAGCGCCCAGGCTTTCGGCCCACCAGTTAAACGACTCGGGCATGCTGCATTCCTCAGTTTAAAAATTCAGATAAAACGGCTGGCACAACGCTTTAAACGCCGCGGTGTACTGATTGGTGGTATCACGGATGACCAGCTCTTCGCGCACGGGCTGCGTGGCGCTGCGCTGCCATAACAGCGCACTGACATGCGACGCACTACCCGGCTGGCTTTGCACGCACAACTGGCGCTGCAAATACCAGCCAGCCTGCGCAGCATCGGCAATGATCGCATCCAGTTGCACGGTGGGGTATAAACAGCCAAACCGGGTGTGGGCGCCCGCCAGCCTCGCCGCGCCGGCAAATAGCGCCGCCGGAGCCAGCTGCTGTTGCTGGCGGGCAGCCTGGCGAGCCAAGGATTGTTGCAGATGGGCCAGCTTGCCCACATTGGTGTCGGTAAAATACGGCGGGTTGCTGATGATCACATCGTAGCCGGTGGCCGGCTGCCACTGCGCCAGGCTGCTATGATGCACCTGAACCCGCTGCGGCCAGGGGCTATGTGCCACATTATGCCGGGTTTGTGCCACTGCTCCGGTATCCACATCAATGGCATCAATATGGGTGCCCGGCTGAGCGTGTTGGGCCTGCATCAGCGCCAGGATCCCACTGCCACAGCCAATATCCAGTACGCGGGTGGCATTGCCCGGGGGCAGCCAGCTCCCTAGAATCAGACTGTCGGTACTGACCTTCATGGCGCACAGGGCATGCTCCACGGTGAACTGCTTACAGCGAAATCCAGCAGCCATGCTAAAACCGCTGTAACAGGATCATTTTACTGGCCACCTCATTGGCATAGGCCGGACGGTATTTTTTAAACCGCCCGATAAGCACTTTGCGCAACACCGGCGCCAGCTTTTTGGCCCAGTCCTCCAGCCGGCGTGATTCGTTACGCGAGCCCAACAGGAGCGAAGGGCGCACTGCAGCGGCATGGGCCAACTGCGGCATGCGCATGATGGCATTTTCCAGCTCGCCCTTTACCCGCAGATAAAACTGACTGCTGCTGGCATCCGCGCCTACTGATGAGATCCACACAAAACTCTGGCAGCGCTGAGCCCGGGCCAGTTGCGCGGCCACGTGCACATACTCAAAATCAACCTTACGAAAGGCCCCCTTACTACCAGCTTTTTTAAGGGTAGTCCCCAGGCAACAGTACACATGGTCCACCGAAAAATAGCCCTGATAATCCTGCAGCTGGTCAAAGTCGATCACCAGCGGGCTGAGCTTGTCGTCAGGATCGGTAAAAAATCCCGCTGGCAGCGGTCGACGCACCATGCAGGTCACTGTGCTGTAACGCGGATCGGATAAGAGCTGGCGCACCAGCGCCTGCCCCACCAGACCGGTTGCGCCCAGTACTAAAGCGGTTTTATTGCTACTCACCTTGTGTCATCCTGTATTGCATCAACCCTTCTTTCACAGCGTATAGCGTAGATAATAATGAAAAAAGCCTTAATGATTGGAGCCGTTATGCTTAGTAGCTCTGTTTCGGCCGATTCGCTCACTATCGAGCGGATTTTTGAATCGCCGTCGTTAGACGGCAACGCCCCGCGAAATCTTCAGGTCTCCCCTGACGGACAGCGCGTGACCTTTTTAAAAGGTAAAGCCTCAGATTATGAACAGCTGGATTTGTGGGAATACCACATTGAGTCGGGAAAAACCCAGATGCTGTTTGATTCTGAGCAACTGGTGCCCGGCGAGCAAACTTTATCTGATGAAGAAAAAGCACGCCGCGAGCGGATGCGTTTGTCCGGCTCAGGCATCGTAAGTTACGAATGGTCCGAAGACGGCTCAGCGCTGCTGTTCCCGTTAGGCGGTGATGTATATTACCACAAGCTGGGCCAACAGGGTGCCAAGCAATTGCTGGACACCGAAGCCTTTGAAACCGACATCAAGCTGTCGCCTAAAGGCAATTACATTTCGTTTGTGCGCGATCAGAATCTGTATATCAAGCACATTCAAAGCGGCAAAGAACAAGCCATCACCACCGAAGGTGGCGGCCCGGTTAAGATGGGTATGGCAGAATTTGTTGCCCAGGAAGAAATGGGCCGCATGACCGGCTACTGGTGGGCACCGGATGAAAGCCACATTGCTTTTACCAAGGTCGACGAAAGCCCGGTGGATATCATTACCCGCTCAGAAATTTACGCTGATGATATCAAGATGATTGAGCAGCGTTATCCCAAGGCCGGCACGGATAATGTGACCGTGGAACTGGCGGTGCACAATATTGAGACCAACCAGCGCCAGTGGATTGATTTGGGTGACGACACCGACATTTATCTGGCCCGCGGCCAGTGGATGCCGGACAGCCAAACCTTCACCTATCAGTGGCAAAGCCGTGACCAGCAGCAACTGGAGCTTCGCGCCTATCAGCTGGCCAGTCAAAAACAGCGTGTACTGCTTAGCGAGTCCAGCAATACCTGGGTTAATCTGCACGATGACCTGCACTTTTTAGCCGATGCCGACCAGTTTATCTGGGCCTCCGAGCGTGATGGCTTTAAGCATCTTTATCTGTATAACAATGATGGCAGCCTGGTGCGCCAGCTCACCGAGGGTGACTGGGTGGTGGATGAGGTGCAGGCCATCGACAAAGCCAATCAACGTCTGTTTTTTACCGGCCGTAAAGACACCCCGCTGGAAAGCCACCTGTATCAGGTCAGTCTGAAAGGCGGCGATATCAGCCGGGTATCCACGCGCGATGGCTATCACCACATCAGCTTTGCCCATGATGCCTCAATCTATGTGGATCAATTTTCTACCGCCAACCAACCGCCCCAGGTCAGCGTCCATGCAGCCAGCGGTGAACAGCTAACGTGGCTGGAGCAAAATAAGTTGGATGAAGATCATCCACTGCATCCTTATCTGGATAGCTGGACCCAGCCAGAATTTGGCACCTTAACCACCGCCGACGAGGCCACGCTGTACTACCGGTTATACAAACCGGAAAATCTGGACACCAGCAAAAAGCACCCCGCCATCGTATATCTGTACGGCGGCCCGCACGCGCAAATGGTGACCAATGCCTGGGGCGGCAACCGCGGCCTGTTGATGCAATACTGGGTCGACCAGGGCTATGTGGTCTTTACCGTAGATAACCGCGGCTCCAACTATCGCGGCAAAGCCTTTGAAGATCCTATCTATAAAAAAATGGGCTCGATCGAGGTGGATGACCAGGTTGAAGGAGTCAAATTCTTGCGCAGCCTGGGCTATGTGGATGCCGAGCGCATTGGTGTGCATGGCCACAGCTACGGTGGTTACATGACCCTGATGACCATGTTTAAAGCCCCGGAGTATTTCAAAGCCGGTGTCTCTGGCGCCCCGGTCACCGACTGGCGCTTGTATGACACCCACTATACCGAACGCTATATGGGCAACCCGAAAACCGACGATGACGCCTACACACAGTCATCGGTATTCCCGTATGCCGACAACCTCAAAGGCCCACTGCTGATTTATCATGGCATGGCCGATGATAATGTGCTGTTTACCCACAGCACCCGCTTGTACAAGCATTTACAGGACAAAGCTATCGCGTTTGAAACCATGGATTACCCGGGCAAAAAGCACAGTATCCGCGGCAAACAAACCGGCATTCACCTGTACAAAACCATCACGAACTTTTTCAACCGTAATTTAAAGCCCGCGAAATAAACCTTTCGTCGGGAAAATAAAAAGGGTTGAGATTTTGCTATCTCAACCCTTTTTTTATGCCAATTTTAACCTTTAGACTATAAATACCACTTTTGCCTTGCTTAAATTTCACACTTAGATATGTTGGATAAGGGAGTAATCCCAGGGAAATTAAATGCCCTTAATAACAATAGTGGCTAAAGCCACAAGCATTTAATGCAATTCAACAAGTGAAGAAGAACAATTTATGTTTAATAAAACAATCAAACCTACCCTTGCAGCCTCATTGGTTGCATTAAGTTTTACAGCAATGGCTGATAATAGTGAGAATCGCTATATCATTCAGGTGGAAAACAATAGTAAAGGGATTGTGAAAGCACTGGCCAGGCAGGCCGGCGGGGAGATTAAAGTAGATGCCAATGGCTTTATAGCCGCGACATTTGACGGAAAATCCCTCGCTGAGGTAAAAGGATTATTAAACAACCCTCATGTAAAACTCATTGAAACCGACCAGGTACGTCGCCCCATGGCATTGTATAACGATGATGCCGGCGATCCGTCCACCACGCAAATTACCCCGTATGCAGTGTATCAGTCACAAGCTAACCAGGTACCTTTCAATGCCAGTGCCGGCATGAAAGTCTGTGTTATCGATTCGGGCCTGGACAGCTCGAACTCTGATTTTGTGTGGTCAGGTATCACCGGTGACAATGACCCGGGCACCGGAAACTGGTTCGACAATGGCGGGCCGCACGGTACCCACGTTGCCGGCACGATTGGCGCTGCCGATAATGGCTTTGGCGTCATTGGCATGGCACCCGGTGTCGATATGCACATCATCAAAGTCTTTAACGAAAGTGGTTGGGGCTATTCCTCTGACCTGGCGTTCGCCGCGCAAAAATGTAGCGAAGCCGGGGCCAATATCATCAATATGAGCTTAGGTGGCGGTGGTGCTAACAGCACCGAAGAAAATGCCTTTACCGACTTTGTAGCAAATGGCGGTTTTGTGGTAGCAGCTGCAGGTAATGACGGTAACAATGTTCGCTCCTACCCTGCTGGCTATCCGGCAGTGATGATGATTGGCGCTAATGATGCCAACGACAATATTGCTGATTTTTCTCAGTATCCCAGCTGCACTTCAGGCCGTGGCAAAAATGTCACCACCGATGAAACCATTTGCGTAGAAGCTACCGCCGGTGGTGTGGATACATTATCTACTTACCCCGCCGGTGGCGCGACCATGGCATCACTGAGTGCCGACGGTACCGGTTTTGCCTCATCGGCCATGGAAAACAGTGGAAATGCTTCAGGCACCACCTATTTCATGGGCGTAGCAGACGCTGTGGATGCTAACGCCGCCGGTAAAGTGTGTGTCATTGACCGTGGTACAGTGAGCTTTTATGACAAGGTCAACAATTGTGAAAGCTCTGGCGGTATCGGTGCGGTGATCATCAACAATGAGCCAGGCATGCTGTACGGTACATTGGGCACCACCAACGACACCACCATCCCGGCCGTCGGTGCCGCGCAGGAAGACCGCAGTGCCTTGTTGGCCGCAGCCAATATGACTGTCAACGTGGGTGCCAGCGATTACGGCTTTATGAGCGGCACGTCAATGGCCACTCCGGCAGTCGCCGGTGTTGCAGCCCTGGTTTGGTCAAATCATCCACAATGTAGCGGCGAAGATATTCGTAACGCACTGAAAGCGACAGCGCGCGATGCCGGTGCCAGCGGTAATGATGTGTACTTCGGATACGGCATTGTGCAGGCGGCTGATGCTGATGCTTACCTGACAGCCAATGGATGTGCCGGCGGCGGTTCAGGCGGCGACCCTGTGGGCGGTGACCTGACTTTATCCGCCAATGGTTATAAGTCAAAAGGCACCAAGTTCACGGACCTGAGCTGGGGCAATGCCACCAGCACCAATGTGGATATCTTCCGCAATGGCAGTGTCATTGTGACCACGGCTAATGATGGCGCCTATACTGACTCCATCACCACCAAAGGTGGCGGCACTTATGATTATCAAGTGTGTGAAGCAGGTACCAACGTGTGCTCGGCTACCGTAAGTGTAACCTTCTAAATCCCAGACCTGGGTAGACTAAAGAGGCCAGCAGTGTGCTGGCCTTTTTTATTAACCAAATAACATATTGGCCAGCGTATGCTGCACACTGGCGGCGGCTTTTTTATTCAGCTCAATTTCCACCGGCCCGTCCTGACCTGACACCCATACCTGTAATTCAGAATCCACATCAAAATGCCCGGCAGTCTCCACGCTGAACTGGGTGATGGATTTGTACGGAATTGAGTGGTAATTCACCTTGCGCCCGCTTAAGCCCTGCTTATCCACCAGTACCATGCGCTTGGAGGTAAACACAATTAAATCGCGCACCAGTCGAAAGGCAGTCACCACCTGCTCGTTATCAGCCAGCATTGGAGCGAGTTGTTCCTGCACATCCTCAACTCTGACTTCGCTGGCGTTGCCCATTAATGCATCCAGTAATCCCATGCTCTGTGTATCCTATTTTCTGATGATGAAAATTTCATCATAAGCGGTTTCGGCAACCAGATGCCAGTCTTTGTTGCACACCCGATAAACAGCCGGTTACGCACGCTAAGTCTCTCGCCCGGGCGACAGCATGATGATAAGGTACGTCACACAGTTGTTAGGATAATTAGTGTGTGATGTTACCAACCTATGATGATGTTGTGGCCGCGCAGGCCAGGTTAGACGGCCATGTGCAGCGTACCCCGCTGATGGAGTCGTCGCTGTTGAACCGCTGGCTGGGCCATCGGATTATCTTTAAAGCCGAATGTTTGCAGCACATCGGGGCGTTTAAATTTCGTGGCGCGCTGAACATGCTGGCCAAATGCGCCGAGGCTGGCAACCTGCCGCAGCGCGTGGTGGCGAACAGCTCCGGCAACCATGCGCAGGCGGTGGCGCGGGCAGCGCGCGAGTACCAGATACCCGCCACCATTTTTGCAGCTAATACCATCTCCCCGATTAAAGCGGCGGCGACTCGCAGTTACGGCGCCGAACTGGCGCTGTTCGAGACGCGCCTGGAAGCCGATGCTGCTGTGGCAGCCGCCGCCGAGCAGCCCGGGACCTTGTGGGTGCCGCCATTTAATCACCCGGACATTATTACCGGCCAGGGCACAGCAACCTTAGAAGCCTTACAGGATGCTGACGCGGTTGATGCGGTTTTTGCTCCCTGTGGCGGGGGTGGCTTGCTCAGTGGCTCGCTGCTGGCCACCCGCGGCTATAACCCTACCGCCAAGGTTATTGGCGCCGAGCCAGCCCGAGCCAACGATGCGGCGATGTCATTACAATCGGGGGTGATTGAGCAGTTAACCCAGGCCCCCGACACCCTGGCCGATGGTGCAGCGACGCCCAGTGTGGGCGAGCACACCTTTGGTTTTTTACAGCAACTGGATGATTTTTATGAGGTGGACGAGATTCAAATCGCCTACTGGACCCAGTGGCTGCAACATCTACTGAAACTGCATGTAGAGCCCACCAGCGCCATGTCGATGGCGGCGGTGGCGGCCTGGGCGGTGGAAAACCCACCGGGCCAGACCGCACTGGTGATGTTATCCGGCGGTAACATCAGCGCGGCCACTATGCAAAAAATCTGGCAAAAGGATTATTTACTCCAACCGCCCATGATCACCGCAAAGGAAGAAGACTAATGAAAACCCTGCTGACCCGGGCCCTGGCGGCCTCTGTTTTTGGTGTGCTAAGCAGCACCGCGCTAGCCGACACTCTGCTGGTGCAAAATGTTAATGGCTATACGCTTAACGACCAGGGCGAGCTGGTACGCTTTTCCCGCTTACTGGTAGACGATGGCAAAGTGGCTGAGCTGGACCCGCAAGGTCAGCAAAGCGCGGATCGGGTACTGGATGGTAAAGGTCGCACCATGCTGCCAGGCATGATTGATGCCCATGGTCATATGTTGGGTCTGGGCAGCAACTTGCTGGAAGTAGACCTGCGTAATACCACCAGTGCCAGCCAGGCCGTGCAGCGAGTCGCCGATTATGCCCTGGCCAATGGCGACAATGTATGGATCACCGGACGTGGCTGGAACCAGGAACTGTGGTCAGACAAAGCGTTTCCCAAGGCAGCAGATCTGGATGAAAAAATTGCTCAACGCCCGGTGTGGCTGACGCGAGTGGATGCCCATGCCGGCTGGGCCAACAGCAAAGCACTGGCGCTGGCCGGCATTGATAAAAATACCCCGGATCCCAAGGGTGGCCAAATTGTGCGTAACAGTGCCGGCGAGCCCACCGGCATCCTGATTGACAATGCCATGGCCTTGGTGGAAAAGGTCATGCCGACCACGGATACTGCACAGCGAGATGCCCAGCTGGCCGCTGCCGGTGCGCATCTGCAGGCTCAGGGCATTACCGCCATGCATGATGCCGGCATCAGCCATGCTGATTATCAATTTTATCTGGCCCGGGCGGTAGAAAATCGCTTGCCGGTGCGCATCTATGCCATGCTTAGCGCCACCGACGACCAGCTGCCCGCCATGCTGGCCAATGGCCCGGTGCGCGGCGACCAGGACATGCTGTTTGTTCGCAGTGTTAAAGCCTATGGTGACGGAGCCCTGGGTAGCCGCGGCGCGGCATTGCTTGAACCTTATGCTGATGCGCCGCATCAGCAAGGCTTAATGGTGACCCAGCCAGAGGCATTACCGGGTTTGTTTGAACAGGTGCTCGGCGCTGGCTTTCAGTTAAATTTCCACGCCATTGGCGATCGGGCCAACCGATTAGCACTGGACCAGTTTGCGAAAACTTTTAAACAGGTAGGCGGCCAGGATCTGCGCAACCGGATTGAACATGCCCAGGTCGTGGCGCCCAAGGACCTGACCCGCTTTGCCAGTCTGCAGGTATTGCCCTCCATGCAGCCAACCCATGCTACCAGCGATAAAAATATGGCCGAGGCCCGCTTAGGCAAAGCCCGTATGGAAGGTGCCTATGCCTGGCAGACGTTGTTGGAGTCAGGGATTGCACTGCCGCTTGGCTCGGACTTTCCGGTGGAGCTCGCTAATCCATTTTATGGTATTCATGCAGCGGTCACCCGTCAGGACCGGGACAACCAACCGGTTGAGGGCTGGTACGCGCACGAAGCGTTAAGCGTTGAGCAGGCATTTAAAGGCTTTACCCTGGATGCGGCTTATGCTGCCCATATGGAAGACACCCTGGGCACTCTCACACCGGGCAAGTGGGCGGACTTTATTTTAGTGGATCAGGATATTTTTGCGGTAAAACCAGCCGATATCTGGCGCACCCAGGTGCAACAAACCTGGCTGGCCGGCGAAAAGGTATATTCGCAGACCGCCGATTAAGGTGTCATGACCGCCTGCCACCAGCGCGACGTGGCAGGCGGGCTAGCCACATTGATAAGCTGGCCAAACTGCGGGGTCAGCAGTGTGGCATCGCCACTATCTACATGTTGGCTGACGCCTTCTAATGGCGCATACCAGGGGTGAAACGCCAAATCAAAACTGCTGTTATGTACCGGCACCCAATAGCGAGCCTGCAAATCGTTGGCAGCCTGCACACTTTGCGCTGGCGTCATATGCACCTGCGGCCATAGGCTGGCATAGGCGCCGCTTTCCACAAAGGCTAAATCAAACGGCCCGTAGCGCTGGCCAACCTTTTTGAAGCCGTCAAAATAGCCCGAGTCGCCACTAAAAAACACCCGCTGGCTGGCGGTGGCCACCACATACGAGCCCCATAACGTCTTATTGCGATCGGTAAACCCGCGTCCGGAAAAATGCTGAGACGGTGTCAGGGTTACTTTCGCCGGCCCGGCGGTAGCCTGCTCATGCCAGTTTAGTGTGGTGATGGCATCAGCCGCCACGCCCCAGGCGGAAAGCTGCGCGGTTACGCCCAAAGGCACATAATATTGCGGGGTATGGGCGGCAAGCAGAGCAATGGTGTTTTTATCCAGATGATCGTAATGATTGTGGGAAATCAGGACCCGGTCAATGGGCGGTAAATCTACCGGGTCGAGGGGCAACGGATGAAATCGCTCAGGGCCGGCAAAGCTAACCGGCGAGGCGCGCTCAGAGAAGATCGGGTCAACCAGCCAAAACTCGCCGTTTACTTTAAGCAGCACGGTGGAATGCACCAGTTTGACCACAAAGATCCCCTGACGGGGCAAATCTAACAGCGCCTGTCGGCTGAGCCGCTTTACCGGCAAAGGCTGAGCCGGGCGCGCAGCGGTACGCTCGTCGGTCAGGCGTTTGTACGCAATGCGTAAAAAGATAAAAGAAGCGCGCTCGGTAATTGCAGGTTGGTTTACAAAGCGTCCATTCTGATAATTGGCTGTCTCAAAAGGGCCGTTCGGTGGGGTCACCAGCCACTGATTCAGCACCCAGCCCGCGCCGACCAGACTTAGCACCACCAGTGCCACAATCCACAAGGCTCTCATTCACCGCCCCGGCAGGCCAGCCACTGCATCCGCGGTTATCCGTTATACAGTGTACGGATCCACTTGGCTTCGTCGATAAAGCCCCAGCTCCAGGATTTAAATTCAGCCGGCAGGCCCTGGCTGATAATGGCGTCCACCGGTTTACCCTGGTTTTTATGCTCCAGCACAAATGCGCGGGTGGTTTCAATCATATCCAAAAACGCCTGATAATCCTGCTTGCTGGCCAGCGGCCCGTGCCCGGGAATGATGGTGGTGGTGTCACTGACTTTATCCAATAAGCTTTTTACCGCCTTGATATAGCCATCCACCGTGCCGCCGGATTGAAGGTCAATAAACGGAAAGCGTTCGTTAAAAAATAAATCGCCAGTATGCAAAATATCTGGCTGTTCAAACCACACCACCGAATCCCCATCGGTATGGCCACTGCCTAAATGCCACACATGCAATGTTTCATCGTTAAAATGAATGTTGATGCCATCCTGGTAGGTGATTACCGGCAGTGCAGAAGCCGGCTGCTGATCATCGCCGGCCAGCCGCACTCGGACATTTTGATGTGCCAGAATGGTGCTGTCGGCATGCTCGTGAAACCAGGCATTACTGCCGGTATGGTCGCCGTGAAAATGGGTGTTGATAATAAATTTAGGCTTCTTGCTGCCCAATTCGCCCAGGGCAGCAGCAATTTTTTCTGCCAGAGGCTCAAACTGATCATCGATGATCAGAATACCATCATCGCCCGCCGACACGCCGATATTACCGCCCTGCCCTTGCAGCATGTGCACCGAGCCCGACAGCGCGGTATGGCTTATTTTCACATCGGCAAAACGATCCTGTGCCATGACGTTGATACTTAAGCCCATGCTTACCAGCCCGCCTATCAGCGGCGTCACCCATCCTTTGTTCACGTTCGCAGTACCTGTATCAGAGTCGATTTAACCAGTATGCGTGTTAGGAAGGTTCAGATCAGTTTGGTGCTCTGCCGGCAGCGGGCCGATATACTTAAAACGGGGTAATGTTTCACCATTGACCTGTACGGTTTCGCTAAACATGCTCACCGGCCGCACCCATAGCCTCTGGTCGCCATAGTCCGGCCGGTAGACCACATAGTCGCTTTCATCCTCGGAATGACGGGCCACATCATACACATGGTAATAACGGCCTTTATAATGCAAATAAATCCCCGGCTCTACAGTCGCTGTCATAAGCTACTCCTCAAAGGGTAATCGTAATTGTTCCACCGGGCTGGCTTCAGCCAGCCCGATGTGCACACCGACCAGCCGGATCCCCCGGCCATCGGCACGTAAAAAGGCTTCGCGCAGTAGCTCATCAAAAAAGGCACTGTCCAGCTGATGATGGCGATGTTCGACCGTGGTCAGCTGAAAATCGCTGAATTTAAGTTTAACCCCTTGGCTGCGGATCCGCACCGGCTTGCCCTGGGTGTGTTTGACCTGGTGTGCCTCAATCCGTTCCTGCAGTTTTTCCAGCAGCCGTGGCAATATCTCCTGGCATTCGGCAAGACTATGAATATCTTCGTGCAGGGTGCGTTCCACGCCGATAGACTTGCGCTCGCGAGTTACATTGACCGGCCGCTCATCAATGCCGTGGGCCCGGTCCCACAATACAGTGCCAAATTTGCCCAGCGCTTTTTGAATACGCTCAAACGGATATTCGCGCACTTCCTGGCAAGTGGTCAGGCCCATCCGGTGCAGCTTTTGCAGCGTAACTTTACCGACCCCGGGGATTTTTTCCAACGCCATGGCGCGCACAAACTCATCCACCTGATCGGGCGGGACCACACACTGCCCGTCGGGCTTGTTTTCATCGCTGGCCACCTTGGCCACAAATTTACACGGCGCTACGCCCGCTGAGGCCGTTAACCCGGTTTCACGGGCGATGCGCTGGCGAATATCTTGGGCGATCAGGGTCGCGCTGCCATTGAACAGCGTAGAGTCAGTAACATCCAGGTAGGCCTCATCCAGTGACAGCGGCTCTATCAGATCGGTGTAATCGGCAAAAATCTCACGAATGCGCTGCGATTCTTTAACATACAGTTCCATGCGCCCGCGCACCATCACCAGGTTGGGGCACAGGCGAAGGGCGTAGGCGGTGGCCATGGCTGAGCGCACGCCATACTGGCGCGCCGGATAATTACAGGTCGAAATCACCCCACGACGGTCTGAACTGCCGCCGATGGCCAGTGGCACATCACGCAGCTTGGGATTGTCCCGCATCTCCACCGCGGCATAGAAGCAATCCATGTCCACATGAATGATTTTACGCACCAGGGCTTACCTTACCTGTACACATAGCCAGTATTGTAAACCGAGTTGGTTATGAATGCACCCGCTAAGGCGGCCTTAACCGTCAGTGATCATTATTGCGATGGGCATGGCTCATCAGGTATAAGCCCGCCGCCAAGGCTAAAATTGATACAGCCAGGTAGATAGCATCCAGCGGGGTTTGAAAGCTGATATCAACCACTGCGCGGAAAAATTCGATGATCACCGCCAAAATCACCACCCGGGCAATTTTGTCTTTAAGTTGGTCAAAGGAATGCACATTAAACGGGTGTGAAGGCGCATGTTCCTCCGCCTGGTCAATGGGCGACACAAACAGCCGGTAAATGCCGGTGCCAAAAATCAGCAAAACGACAGCAATCAGATAAATATCAATGGCGATAATAATATTAGGCACCACGGTATCGTGAATGTCGATTGCGCCGTCGAAAAAGTAATATTTGACCGAGGTCATCATCACCGAGATGATATCCACGGTGCCAATCACAAATAACAGCAATGCGCCAAACAGGCTGGGCACCACCGCCAGCATCACCAGCAGCCGGGCGCTCCATAAAAAATGCTCAAAGCGGCGCTCGGTGGCCGACACGGTTTGCGGGGCAATATCTTTTTTCATTCCGTTGTTTTTACCTTATTGAAAAATGCTAGAGCACAGCTTTTGAGACAGCATTTTATGCCCGACTGTGCTCAGTAATGATCTGATTCTACAATGGCTTGGTTTAAAACACAGCATCCCAGCTTAAAACTTACCCAGCACAGGAGGCGACAATGGCAAAAACCGCAAAACTGTATCGCATGTCCATGCACGATCATATTTGCCCGTTTGGGCTGCGCTCCAAGGATCTGCTTGAGCGTAACGGCTTCACGGTGGAAGATCACACCCTCACCAGCCGTGACGAAGTTGACACCTTTAAAGAAAAACACGGGGTCAAAACTACGCCGCAAACCTTTATTGATGGCGAGCGCGTGGGGGGCTACGACGCCTTGCGCGAGTATTTTAATAAAGGCCAAGCAGGCCAGAGCGGCACCACTTATACGCCAGTGCTGGTGATCTTTGCAGTGGCGTTATTATTGGCCCTGGCGGTGCAGTTTGGTATTGGTGGGGCAATTATCAGCGTCCGCAGTCTGATGCTGTTTATCGGGATGGCAATGGTGCTGCTGGCCGTGCAAAAACTGCGTGACCTGGACAGCTTTTTAAATTCGTTTATCACCTATGATTTGCTGGCCATGCGCCATGTGCGATACGGCTATGTGTACCCGTTTGCAGAAGCCTACGCCGGCTTGGGCATGGTAGCTGCCTGGCCAGCCTGGCTGGTGGCACCAGTGGGCTTATTCATTGGGACCATCGGGGCTGTGTCGGTGTTTAAAGCGGTGTATATCGATAAGCGCTCGCTCAAATGCGCCTGCGTGGGTGGCGATAGCAATGTGCCGTTAGGCTTTGTGTCACTCACTGAAAACTTATTTATGGTAGGCGGCGCGTTACTGATGCTAAGCCAGTAAACAAGCCAGACTAGTTGCGGTCAAACTCAGGATTGGCCGCAATTTCCAACTCCACCGCAATGGCGAATTGCTTTAAGCGCTGCAACTGGCTTTTGCTGTAGTGGCGCACCTCATCGTGGATCAGGCAAAAAGTGCCAATTTCATAGCCATCGGGCGAATGCAAAATCACTCCGGCATACGACCGGATATACGGCGGGCCCTGCACCAGCTTGTTGTTTTTGAATCGAAAATCGTCATGGGTATCAGGCACAACCAGCATTTCTTCTTCAGCAATGGCATAGGTGCAAAACGAGATATTGCGCGGGGTTTCTTTTTTATCCATGCCCTGGCGGGACTTAAACCACTGACGGTCTTCCGAGACCAGGCTGATGAGGCAGGTTTTGCAGTCAAATTCATGCTGTGCTACCGCGGTGAGCACGTCAAAACGCGCTTCGGGCGGCGTGTCTAAAATACCGAGCCGGTGCAATGCTGCCAGCCGGGCTTCTTCATGCGGAACAATGGGTTGCGTAGCCATTAGTGGCTCCTAGGGGTCGTAACTATCTTTATGCGCCCACCCTGCCATACTCAGCACCAGGCGTATACACTAGTCCATGTGACTTTCCAATTGTGATGCAGTGTCCCAGTAGCGTTGCGTCACCAGCACTGCGCATCATCAATTATGATACCAGTGATTGAGCATATCAGATCGGCGCGTATTGCTCACGCTGGATTTTTTTTAACCTGCCTGGGACAATACTTTACCTGGTCATAAAAAAAGCCCGGCAACCGCAGCTGCCAGGCTTGATTAAGAACCTCCGTAGGTGCGCCTCAGTCTTACAGGATTTGGTTTTCTTTCCACTCTTTGAGCTTGGCCTCACGCGCTTCCTGTTTTTCCTGACGCGCTTTTTTCCGATCACACGGCTCAGGGCAGTCACAGGCTTTTTCGATGCCCAGGGCACCTAAGCCGCCGCAGCTGCCAGAAATGGTCTTACGTTGCAGCAAGTACCCCACTGCCATCGCTAACACCATGGCCAGAAAAAAGACAAAGGCTAAGATAAAGGTTGTCATAACACCACCTGATTAATTGTAAATGGTCACCGCCGACTCAAACGCCGGTGATGTGTATTCTTCAAATTCGCCGTCCTGATGACGAATCAACAAAACCGCAAGATCTTCGCGTTCTGCCAGCGCTTTGGCTTCATCCCAGCCCATTACAATAAGAGCCGTGGCCAGGCCATCTGCGGTCATAGAAGACGGCGCCACTACGGTCACAGCCACCAGATTGTGACTGATGGGGTTACCGGTACGTGGGTCAATCAAATGCGAATAACGCACGCCGTCTTGTTCAAAATAATTACGATAGTCGCCAGAAGTTGCTATGGCATTGGTACCCACTGAGACAATTTTTTGTACTGCACGTTCCGTTGATACCGGCTTTTCAATGGCAATCATCCAGGGGTCGCCATTACCGCGCTGTCCCTTGACCCGCATTTCGCCGCCGATTTCCACTAGAAAATCATGGATATCGTGGGCTTCCAGCATACGGGCCAGTTCATCCACACCGTAGCCTTTAGCGATGGTCGACAAGTCCACATACACCATCGGGTGCTGCTTCTTAAGCCCTTTTTCTGTGACCGCAATTTTATCCAGCCCGACATACTCTCGAACCTCGGTGATTTGCTCGGCACTAGGTATGGTTTCCGGCCTTTTATTGGGCCCAAAGCCCCACAAATTCACCAGCGGTCCCACCGTGATATCCAGCACCTGCTGGCTCATATCTCCTAAGCGCTTGGCTTCAGCCACCACAGTCCGTACTTCATCGTCTACCGCAAAGGTATCGGTATACCGATACTGGTTAAAGCGTGATAACTGTGACTGCGGATCATAGGTCGACATCAGTTCGTTAATGCGTACCAGCCGGTTGTCCAGTTTTTGCTGCAGATCAGCTACCGGTTCTGCCCCGTCGGCCACCACATATTTGACATTGTAGGTGGTGCCCATGGTGCTGCCACTAAGATGCACCACCGGCGCAGGCTGCTCGCTGCAGGCTACCAGGGCAAGCAACGCCAGGCACAACCCGGCCCAAGCCTTCAATTGTTTGTTCACCTTGCCTTTCCTTATCAATAAAAAAAGGGGCGTCGCCGCCCCTTTTTGTAATTATGTTGCGGGCTTAGCCGCCAAAGTCATCAAGCATGATATTTTCATCTTCCACACCCAAATCTTTGAGCATGTTGATGACTGCCGCGTTCATCATCGGCGGACCACACATGTAGAATTCACAATCTTCCGGAGCGGGGTGGTCTTTTAGGTAATTCTCCAGCAATACCTGGTGAATAAACCCGGTGTACCCTTCCCAGTTGTCTTCTGGCTGCGGGTCGGATAATGCCACATGCCATTGGAAGTTGTCATTTTCTTCGGCCAGCTCGTCAAAATCTTCGGTATAGAACATCTCACGCAATGAACGTGCGCCATACCAGAATGAGATCTTACGGTCGGTTTTAATCCGACGCAGCTGGTCAAAAATGTGCGAGCGCATTGGTGCCATGCCAGCACCACCACCAACAAATACCATCTCATTGTCGGTTTCTTTGGCATAGAACTCACCAAATGGCCCGGAGATTGTTGCCTTGTCACCTTCTTTTAAGCTCCAGATGTAAGAAGACATCTTACCGGCTGGCAGGCTTAAGTTGTTTGGCGGCGGCGTGGCGATCCGAACGTTTAGCATGATGATGCCTTCTTCTTCCGGATAGTTAGCCATGGAGTAAGCACGGATCACTTCTTCATCCACTTTTGATTCGATGTCAAAGAAGCCAAAACGCTCCCAGTCACCGTGATACTCTTTCGGGATATCAAAGTCTTTGTACTTAACATGGTGCGGTGGCGCTTCAATCTGAATATAGCCGCCGGCGCGGAACGGTACGCTCTCACCGTTAGGAATTTTCAGCTTCAATTCTTTGATAAAGGTAGCCTGGTTGTTATTCGAGATAACCTCACAGTCCCACTTCTTGATACCAAAGACTTCTTCTGGCAATTCAATTTCCATGTCTTGCTTCACAGCCACCTGACACGACAAGCGGCAGCCTTCACGCGCTTCACGCTTGGTGATGTGGTCCAACTCAGTCGGCAGTACTTCACCGCCGCCTGATTTTACATCTACCCGGCACTGGCCACATGAGCCACCGCCACCACAGGCAGATGATACAAAGATACCCGCTTCGGCCAGCGCACCCAGCAGTTTACCGCCTGGCTGCGTCTTAATAGCTTTGTCCGGATCATCGTTAATCAGAATTTGCACATCGCCGGATGGAACCAGGCGTGATTTTGCAAACATGATAATGAAAACCAGCGCCAGTACGATGACAATAAACATGCCGACGCCAAGGAAGATCTCAATATTCATTACTAATGCTCCTTAGCCAGATTACAGCGCAATACCGGTGAACGACTGGAAGCCCAGTGCCATCAGACCTGCAATCATAAAGACAGAGCCCAGTCCGCGTACACCGTCAGGCATATCCGCGTACTTCAGCTTCTCACGAACCGCGGCAAGCAGCACAATCGCCAGTGCCCAGCCCACACCGGAGCCCACACCATAGACGATGCTTTCGCCAAAGTTATATTCACGCTGCACCGCAAAGGCAACACCACCGAAGATGGCACAGTTCACGGTAATCAACGGTAAAAAGATACCCAGCGCGTTGTACAGCGCAGGGAAAAACTTATCCAGGCTCATTTCCAGGATCTGTACCAATGCTGCAATAACACCGATGAAGGTCAGAAAGTTCAGGAAGCTTAAGTCAGCATCCGGGAAGCCTGCCCACGCCAGTGCACCAGGAGCTAATACATTGACATAAATCACCTGGTTTACCGGTACTGAGATGCCCAGTACCACGATAACCGCAGCGCCCAGACCCATGGCTGTCTTAACTTTCTTTGATACTGCCAGGAACGTACACATCCCTAAAAACAGTGATAACGCCATGTTCTCGATAAAAACAGAACGAACAAATAGAGAAATATAATGTTCCATGTCTTACTCCTTAGGCTCTACTTGCTCTGGGCGAATAGTACGGATAAACCACACCATACCACCAATCAGGAAGAATGAGCTAAACGGCAGGATTAACAGACCGTTGCCCTGATACCAGCCACCGTTTTGCACCACTGGTAAAATTTCAAAGCCCAGGATGGTACCGAAACCAAACAGTTCCTTGATCACACCGATACAGATCAGGATGAACGAGTAGCCCAGACCATTACCAATACCGTCTAAGAAGCTCATCAGCGGTGGGCTCTTCATGGCATAGGCCTCAGCCCGGCCCATTACAATACAGTTGGTGATGATCAAACCGACGAAAACCGACAGCTGCTTAGAGATTTCATAGGTGTAAGCCCGCAAAATCTGGTCTACCACGATTACCAGTGAGGCAATGATGGTCATCTGAATAATGATCCGTACGCTAGACGGAATCTGGTTTCGAATCAGCGAGATAAACAAGTTGGAAAATGCTACTACGCTGGTAAGTGCCAATGACATTACCAAAGCTGTCTCCAGCTTGGTGGTAATCGCCAGGGCGGAACAAATGCCCAATACCTGTAAGGCAATCGGGTTGTTGTCTAGAATCGGCCCAAAGAGGGCCTTTTTCATTTCTTTTACGTCTGCCACGATAATACCCCTTATGACCGCCAGGCTTGGTTTTTCAGAAACTCACCAAAGCCATTTGGACCAGCCCAATATTGAATTGTATTTTCAACGCCGTTGCTGGTCAGTGTTGCACCAGATAACGCATCGATTTCATACGGGTCGGTTGGGTTCGCACCTTTTGTTACATCGATAGCCACTTCGCCATCTTTGTACAATTTTTTGCCATCCCACTTTTCCTGCCAGTTCGGGTTTTGCACTTCGCCACCCAGTCCCGGCGTTTCTGCCTGTTGGTAATAGATCAGTTCGCGAATGGTTTTGCCATCGGCATCCACCGCCAAAAAGCCATACATCAGATCCCACAAACCACTACCGTGAACGGGCATGATCACGCGGTTAACCTCACCGCTGTCATCTTTTACCAGCCACACGCTGGCCACATTGGCGCGGCGCTGGAAGCCAACATTGCTGTTAACGACCTTTTGGCTCATTTCGGTTTGCTTGGCGGCCTTGTACATATCGTAATCCGGCGCGGGCTGCTCAGTAAATTCACCAGTTTTCAGATCCACATAGCGACGCTCGATGTTGTCATCGTAAGTGCTACGAATTTCATCGCTGCTCATGCCTGCTTTATACAGACCTGCGGCGGTCAGGATGTTGGTTTGCTTATCCAGCTCTTTGTTCGCTTGCTGAATCTGACGCAGGCCAACAGCCGCGCCAGAAACCACGATGGAACACACCAGACAGACAGCAACTACAACGCCGACTGTTTTTCCTAAAGAATCTTTTTTAGCTGACACGAGCAATCCTCCGCTTGATATTGCTTTGTGCGACAAAGTAATCGAACAATGGCGCCCACAGGTTAGCAAACAGAATGGCTAACATGACCCCTTCAGGGAACGCTGGGTTCAGCACACGGATCAGAACCGTCATAAAGCCAATGAAGATACCGTATGCCCACTTTCCTTTGTCGGTAAAAGACGCAGATACCGGGTCGGTGGCCATAAAGAAGGTGGCAAACGCCAGGCCGCCGATAACAAAGTGCCAGTACACCGGCATCGCAAACATCGGATTGGTATCACTGCCAATCAGGTTCAACAGCGTGGAGAAAAACGCCACACCCAGACCGACACCGGCCACAATACGCCAGCTGGCAATACCCATGTACATGATCACCAGGCCGCCTAAAATGATAGCCAGGGTTGACACTTCACCGGCCGAACCAGGAATGGCACCAAAGAACGAGTCCCACCACAATTCGGTGTTACCGTAATCCATGTCGCCAGACGCTGCTTTGCTTAACCAGGTTGCACCGGAATAACCATCTGCCGCTACCCACACTTGGTCACCAGAGATTTGCGCCGGGTAGGCAAAGTACAGGAATGCCCGCGCTGAAAGCGCCGGGTTTAAGAAGTTACGGCCGGTACCGCCAAAGACTTCTTTGGCAATGACCACACCAAAGGTGATACCCAGCGCCACCTGCCACAATGGAATGGTCGCAGGCAATGTCAGGGCAAAGAGTACCGAGGTAACAAAGAAGCCTTCGTTGACTTCGTGCTTACGCACCGAAGCAAACAACACTTCCCAGAAGCCGCCCACCACAAAGGTGACCGCATAAATAGGTAACCAGAAACAGGCACCATAAAGCATCAGGGTGGCCCAACCGGCATCCGGCCCTAACTGACCGCCCAGACCGGCAAACAGGGCTGCCTGCCATGCATCTGGCAGTGTGCCAGCACCGGCAACAATCGCCTGGTTAGCCTGATTACCAATGTTGTACATACCATAGAACATGGCAGGGAAGGTGCACGCCCATACCGTGATCATGATCCGCTTCAGATCGATGCTGTCACGGACGTGGGTGCTGGCCTTGTTGACTTTACCCGGCGTGTAGAAGATGGTGGCGGCTGCTTCATACAACGCATACCACTTTTCGTGCTTACCGCCCGGTTCAAAGTTTGGTTCGATTTTTTCTAAATACGCTTTCAAACCCATGACTTAACCCTCTTTCTCAATAGTGGTCAATACATTGCGTAGAATCGGACCATAATTGTATTTGCCGGGGCATACATAGGTACACAGCGCCAAATCTTCTTCATCCAACTCGAGGCAACCTAACGTCTGAGCACTGTCTGTATCACCGGCAATCAGGTCCCGTAGCAATAACACGGGCAGAATGTCCAGAGGCATAACGCGTTCATAATGACTACCAATTGGAACCATTGAACGTTCGGAACCATTGGTGGTTGTTGTCATAGCAAACTTTTGATCAGTGATATGCCCGGTATAGGCACGGGTGATCGAATGCTTATCTTTGCCTGGCGCCAGCCAGCCAAATAGTGTTTTCTCACGGCCTTCTTTTAATACTGAGACCTGAGTGTGATAGCGGCCTAAAAAGGCATGTACGCCCTGGGCGGTGGTACCATTTAGAACCGAGCCGGAAATAACCCGCACTTCACCATCAGCGATTTCGTTGTCGATCAGCTCTTCGATGTCGGCACCAATCATGGTACGCACTAACCGTGGCTTATTCGCCGCCGGGCCGCCAATCGCGACAACGCGACGGTTGTCCAGCTCACCGCTGGTCAACAAGGCACCGATCGCCATGACGTCCTGGTAACCGATGTGCCAGACTTTTTTGGCATTGCCCACGGCGTCCAAAAAGTGGATATGGGTTCCTGGCAAGCCGGCTGGATGCGGGCCGCCGAACTCTTCGACATCAACTTTGGCACTGCCGGTAGGTACGTTTGCACCCGGTGCTTTACACACAAACACCTTGCCGTCGGTCAAGGCTGTCAGCGCGTTCAGACCATTAACAAAATCGTCTTCACGTTCGCCGATAATTAACGTCGGGTCGGCCGCCAGCGGATTGGTATCCATCGCGGTCACAAAAATAGAATGCGGGGTGCTGCCCACCTCAGGCACTTTGCTATAAGGACGCGTTCTTAACGCTGTCCACATGCCTGACTCTACCAGCAACTCCTGTAATTCTTCGCGTTTGCTACCGGCGATCTTGTCAGCAGCAATCTTGTCGAACGCAACACTGTCGTTACCGTTGATTTTAATTACCACAGACTGCAGAACACGTTTGGCACCGCGGTTTACTTCTACCACTTCACCGGCAGCTGGCGCTGTGAATTTAACACCGGGGTTCTTTTTGTCTTCAAAAAGAACCTGGCCTTTTTTCACAGTGTCGCCAACCTGGATGTGCATGGTAGGCCGCATACCTACATATTCTTCGCCCAGAATGGCAACGCGCGTCGCAGTATTCCCATCGGAAATAGTCTGCTCAGGCGCTCCCTTTATCGGGAGGTCGAGACCTTTCTTGATTTTAATCATATGTAATCGCACTACTCTAATAGAAGAACTCTTTTGCATGGCCGCCAATGTTGGCCCATGGCCTGCATGCAAAAAAACTCTGGCTGTGTTTTCCCGCTGGCATGCTGCCGTGTTGGCAGGCTTGCGCAGCCGGCATGGTCATGCCCGCGTTCTTGCTCTTGTGTTTGATAATTATTGTTTGTTGAGCCGGTCCCGCGCTGATAGCGTAGAAAAATCAAAACACTGGCATCTCGGCTATGAAGTGGTGATAGAACACCCCCACTTAATTCCGGGATTTTAACATTATCCACCGGTGTTTCGCTATCCAAATCAGGGATAAACCTTAAATTTTGTGCAATAAAGCACAAAATTCAGCGGGCACAGAGTATACATTATTCCGGCGCAGACAAAAACGCCGTCTGAACAGACGGCGTTTTTAAGATGTCGTCAACTTGGCTTACCAGGCGCGCTGCGGATCCACATCCTGCTCGTAATCTACGCCGTCGATATCAAAGCCAAACAATTTTAAAAATTCGTGATGGTATCCCGCATAATCACTGATTTCATGGAAGTTTTCCTGAGTAGTCTGATCCCACAGCTGTTTGATCTTGGCCTGGGTCTCAGGATTGGTTTCGATGCCATCCATGCGGTAGCGGTTGGCTTCATCCAAGGTTGGCGTGTCGCCATACAGACACTGCTTGAACAAACCACTGATTTGTTCGATGCAGCCTTCATGTGTACCTTCTTCCTTCATCACCTGATACATCAGTGAGATGTACAGTGGCATGACCGGGATTGCCGAACTCGCCTGGGTGACCAGCGCTTTAAGTGATGAGACATGAGCATCCACCAACAGATCGGCATGCTTGCCATTAATCGCCGCGGCGGCCCGATCTAAATCTTCTTTGGCCTTACCGATGGTGGCCTGCCCGTAGATAGGCCAGGTTAGCTCTTTTCCAATGTAGGTGTATGCGGTGGTTTTGCAGCCTTCGGCCAGCACACCAGCCTCGGCCAGCGCATCCAGCCACATTTCCCAGTCTTCACCGCCCATGACTTTGATGGTGTTAAGAATTTCTTCGTCGGTGGCCGCATCCAGCGTCACTTCATGCACCTTGTCTTTGTCGGTGTCATAGGTTTTGGTGGTGTAGGATTCACCCACCGGTTTTAACACCGATTTATAAGTCACACCGCTGTGTGGCTCGGTACGCCGTGGAGAGGCCAGACTGTAAATGACCAGGTCAATTTTGCCCATATCCTGTTTGATACGGCCAATCACCTCATCTTTTAACTCCAGCGAAAATGCATCCCCATTAAGCGTATGAGCATACAGTCCTGCTTCTTCGGCATACTTGTGAAATGCCGCGGTGTTGTACCAGCCGGCGGTGCCGGTTTTACGCTCGGTAGGCGCTTTTTCAAAGCACACGCCCAGGGTTTTGGCCCCATGGCCAAAAGCAGCCGTGATCCGTGAGGCCAGGCCGTAGCCGGTCGAACATCCAATCACCAGCACATTTTTTGGCCCTTCGCCAAAACCGTCCTGGTTGCGAATATAATTAATTTGCTCTGCCACCGCAGCGTCACAGCCAACCGGATGCGCATTGGTGCAGATAAAGCCACGTACTTTTGGCTTGATAATCATAGTAAAACCCTTTTGCTTGTAATGGCGGTATTGTAATCATGACGACGGCTTTAACAACTCGGAGCAGCTACATCGCCCACCGGTGCTCTACTGATCGCTTACAACCGGCAATAAAAAAGCACCCCGTGGGGTGCTTATATGGTGATTGGCTTAGGACAGAACATCCAGCAGCTCAACTTCAAACACTAGGGTGCTGAACGGGGCAATGGCGCCACCGGCACCTTGCTCGCCATAGGCCAGCTCGTGCGGTACATACAGCTTCCACTTGGTGCCTTCGGCCATCAGCTGCAGCGCTTCGGTCCAGCCTTTGATGACGCCATTTACCGGGAATTCTGCAGGCTGTCCACGCTCATACGAGCTGTCAAAGGTTTTGCCATTTAATAGTGTGCCGTGGTAATGCACACGCACGGTGCTATCAGCATTGGGTGACTGGCCGTCGCCCGTTTCGATCACTTCGTATTGCAGGCCAGACTCGGTGACGGTTACTTCGTCACGCTGAGCGTTTTCGGCCAGAAACTTTTCGCCTTCTTCGATCAGCGCTTTGCTTTGCTCGGCTTTGGCCGCTTGCATGCGCTGATGAATCTCACCAAAGGCATTGCGCAGGGTATTATTGTCTACCTGGGCAGTTTCGCCGGTAAAGGCATCACTTAAGCCTGCCATAACCGCATTGATGTCCAGCCCGTCGAACGGGTTGGATTTCAGTTGTTCACCCATTTGAAAGCCAACACCGTAGCTGGCTTGCGTTTCTACTGTTGAATACTTTTCTGACACAATGTCTCCTGTAACTAAATTACAAATATTGTTTAAATAGCGCGCAACCCTGCGGTTTATTTAAGCGCCATTAATTTGACCCTGTGCAGTGTAACATACCCTCTATTTACTTGCCTTAGCGGATAGATTATGGTTTTTGATCGGTTTAACTTATCGCCGTTTATAACCTTAAGGCGTTAGACAAGCGTGTCGCTTAGCAGTAAGGTGACAAGCATGCAAGCAGGAGGATGCCATGCAATCACACTATGATTCAGAACTAAAAGATACCGTGAGATACCTGGGCAAAGTGCTCGGTGAAACCATTCAGGCCGAGCTTGGCGAAGAATGGCTGGAACGGATTGAACAGATCCGTTTAGATGGCCGGGCGTCTTACCAAGGCGACAGCGCATGTAGTGAAAATCTGAAAGAAACTTTCAAAAAACTTTCGGATACAGATTTGCTGACCGTCGGCCGGGCATTTGCTCAGTTTTTGAATCTGGGCAATATTGCCGAACAAGAATATAACAGTGCCATGAATGTGGACGCATCAATAGATGCCCTGTTCGAGCATTTAGATAAGGCTGAACTGACCGCCGACAATGTGCACAAAGCAGTAAGTAAGCTCAACATTGATTTGGTGTTGACCGCTCACCCCACTGAGGTGACCCGCCGCACGCTGATTCACAAGCACAAAGAACTGGCTAACTGCCTGCAATCAGTGCATCAGGAAAATTTGAGCGATCATGACCGCGTGCGCATCGAAACCCGCATTGCGGATCTGATCAGCCAGGCCTGGCACACCGAAGAAATTCGCTCTGAGCGCCCCACCCCGGTGGATGAAGCGCGTTGGGGCTTCTCAGTGATTGAAAACTCACTCTGGGAAGCTGTGCCTGAATTTTTACGCGAGCTGGATGAGCGCCTGCAAAAAGATTATGGCGTTAATCTGCCGCTGGACAGCGCACCCGTTCAGTTTAGCTCCTGGATGGGCGGCGACCGCGACGGTAACCCTAATGTGACCGCGACGGTCACCGAACAGGTGCTGTACCTGGCGCGTAAACGCGCGGCCAAATTGTTTGCGCAGGATTTTGATCGCTTGCAGGTTGAATTGTCGATGTACGACTGCAGTGACGAAATGCGTGCGGTCGTGGGCGATGCCAATGAACCGTACCGCGCGCTGTTACGCCCGCTGGTAAGCCGCCTGGCTGCCACCCGCGATGGGATCTCAGACTATCTGGCGGGTAATGAAGTCAGCCAGAAAAACTGGATCAGCGACAACAGCGAGCTGCTTGAGCCGCTACTGATGTGCTACGACTCCTTGTGCAAACGCGGTATGAAAGTCACCGCTGATGGCCTGCTGATGGATACCATTCGCCGGGTGCGCTGTTTTGGTGTGCATCTGTTGCGTCTGGATATCCGCCAGGATTCTGAGCGCCATGCCAATGTATTAAGCGAAATCACCCGTTATCTGGGCTTAGGCGATTATGGCCAGTGGAATGAAGCCGACAAGCAAGCCTTTTTGCTGCGCGAATTGTCGTCCAAGCGGCCACTGTTCCCCGCTCAGTGGGATGCGTCCGATGAAGTGAAAGAAGTGCTCGATACCTGTCGGGTCATCGCCAAGCATAAACGCTCCGGCTTTGGCATTTACATTATTTCCATGGCCAGTGAGCCGTCGGATGTAATGGCGGTGCAGTTGTTGCTGCAGGAAAGCGGTGTCAGCTGGCCGATGCCCGTGGCCCCGCTGTTCGAAACGCTGGACGATTTGAACAACTCACCCGAAGCGATGCGCCGCTTGTTGTCTATCGACTGGTATCGTGGCTATATCAAAGGCCAGCAGTATGTGATGATCGGCTATTCTGATTCGGCCAAAGATGCCGGCGCTCTGGCTGCCGGGTGGGCACAGTACGAGTCGCAGGAAGCGCTGGTTAAAGTGGCCGAAGAGTTTAATACGCGCCTGACTCTGTTCCATGGCCGGGGTGGCACCATCGGTCGCGGCGGTCTGCCGGCGCATTCGGCGATTTATTCACAACCGCCAGGCTCCCTGGAAGGTGGCTTCCGGGTGACCGAACAAGGCGAAACCATTCGCTATAAATTTGGCATGCCACGGCTGGCCAAACGCAGTTTAGGCATTTATGCCAGCGCCATTATCGAAGCCATGTTGTTCCCACCGCCAGAGCCAAAACCAGAATGGCGCGAGCTCATCACTAAAATGGCGGCCAAAGGGCGGGACAATTACCGCTATACCGTGCGCCAGGATGAAGATTTTGTGCCCTATTTCCGGGTAGCCACACCAGAGCAAGAGCTGGGTAAGCTGCCATTAGGTAGCCGGCCGTCCAAGCGTAAACCGCAAGGCGGCATTGAAAGCCTGCGCGCAATTCCTTGGATCTTTGCCTGGGCGCAAACCCGGTTAGTTTTGCCTTCCTGGCTGGGGGTGATGCGCGCCATCGATGAGGTCAAAGCCGAGTCGGATGAAAAGGTAGTCAGCGAAATGTTCAATGACTGGCCGTTTTATCGCTCCCGCTTATCTATGCTGGACATGGTGTTCCATAAAGCCGATCCGCGCATCAGTGAAGCCTATGATGAGCGTTTGGTGCCGCAAGAGCTGGCCCACTTTGGTAAATCGCTGCGTGAAGAGCTCAAGCAAAGTGTGGAGTCGCTGCTAAAACTGACCGGCCAGCCTGAAATCATGTATCAGGATCCGCAAGGTAAAGAGTCGATGAATATCCGTGCCGGTTATCTGCAGCCGCTGCATTATCTGCAAATTGAGTTGCTCGATCGGGTCCGTAAAGCCGGCGATGATGCGCAAAACACCGCGTTGGAACGCGCCATGATGGTGACCATCGCCGGTATCGCGATTGGTATGCGTAACACCGGGTAACCCGCTATACCATGATAAATCAAGCCGGCCTGTGCGCCGGCTTTTTTTATGCGCGCTGAACCAGCCAGAGCTTTGCAGGGTAAAAATACTCTCTGCCATTATCAGGAGTGACATATGATTAAAGCATACGCAGCCAAAGAGCCCGGCGGCAAACTGGAGCCGTTTGAATACGACCCGGGTGAACTGGGCCAGTATGAAGTTGAAATCGCGGTGGAATCCTGTGGCTTATGCCATAGCGATTTGAGCATGCTCGATAACGAATGGGGCATGACCGAGTATCCGTTTGTGCCGGGCCACGAGGTCAGCGGCAAAATTACCCAGGTGGGCGACCAGGTTACCGATTTAAAACCCGGTCAGCGGGTCGGCCTGGGCTGGCACTCATCCTACTGCACCACCTGTAACACCTGTATGCAGGGCGACCATAATTTGTGTAGCGATGCCCAGATGACCATCGCCGGGCGTCATGGCGGCTTTGCCGATAAGGTGCGCGCGCAGGCCACTGCCGTCATCCCCCTGCCCGATGATATCAACCCGGATGTGGCTGGCCCGCTGTTTTGTGGCGGCATCACCGTCTTTAACCCGCTCACTCAGTTTGCCATCGAGCCCACGGCCAAGGTCGCGGTCATTGGCATTGGCGGGCTGGGCCATATCGCGCTGCAATTTTTGCGGGCCTGGGGCTGCGAGGTAACTGCGTTCACTTCCAGCGAAGATAAGCAAAAAGAAGCCAAAGAACTGGGTGCACACCATGTGCTTAACAGCCGCAGCGACGAGGAGCTGGAACAGGCAGAAGGCCGTTTTGATCTGATTATCTCCACAGTCAATGTCAAACTGGACTGGGACAAGTACATTGCCACACTAAGCCCTAAAGGCCGGCTGCACTTTGTCGGCGCCACCTTAGAGCCGCTGGATATCAATGTGTTTGGCCTGATTATGGGCCAGCGGTCTGTGTCCGGCTCACCGGTGGGCAGCCCGGCGACCATTAAAAAGATGTTGAAATTTGCTGCATTGCATAATATCGAGCCGGTTACCGAAACCTTTGCCTTTGAGGATGTGAATGAGGCACTGGACAGACTGCGCGACGGCAAGGCGCATTACCGCATTGTGTTAAAAAATTAACAGACGCCGAAAACAAAAAAACCGGGCTTCAGGCCCGGTTTTTTAATTTATGCACTATCAAACTTAGCCGTTAACAAACTCAACGCCAATTTTGATGTCGTTGCGCAGGCCGTCCAGCATGTCCTGCTTAGCGCTTTCTTCAAAGTCGCTCAGCTCGCCGTAAGGCAGAATTTCTTCTACACCATTTGGCCCCAGACGTACCGGGTGCGCGAAAAAGTCAGCATCGTCGCTGTCGTCGGTTTGTACATAGGTGTACTCAACCACATTCTCGCCCTGCATTGCGGCAACCAAAGACAGGCAGAAACGTGCTGCCGCCTGGCCCATAGACAGGGTGGCCGAGCCGCCGCCGGCTTTGGCTTCTACGACTTCAGTACCGGCGTTTTGAATACGCTTGGTCAGACTGGCAACTTCATCATCGCTGAAGCTCACGCCTTCTACCTGAGACAACAAGGGCAAAATGGTGGTGCCTGAGTGGCCGCCGATTACCGGTACATGCACATTGGCAGGATCAAGGTCTTTTAGCTCTGCCACAAAGGTCTCAGCGCGGATCACGTCCAGCGTGGTCACACCAAACAGTTTGTTCTTATCGTAAACCCCTTTGGCTTTCAGGGTTTCTGCTGCGATAGCCACTGTGGTATTTACCGGGTTGGTGATAATACCTAAACAAGCGCTTGGGCAATGCTCAGCCACACCTTCTACCAGGCTTTTTACGATGCCGGCATTGGTGTTGAACAAATCAGAACGATCCATACCTGGCTTACGCGGAACGCCAGCAGGGATCAGCACCACGTCAGCGCCTTTTAGCGCTTCGCCCAGGTCTTCTTTACCATGGCCGGTCACTTTCACCGCGGTGGGGATGTGGCTAAGGTCAACGGCAACCCCCGGAACAACTGGCGCTACATCATACAGCGCAAGATCCGAACCCGCTGGCAGTTGTGTTTTCAACAACAGCGACAGCGCCTGACCAATACCACCGGCAGCACCTAACACGGCTACTTTCATTTGATTTCTCCTATGGAAATTTACGTTTGTTAACGACTGCGTCACCCTAAAGCAACGCCGGACAAAACACAATTAGCGAATCGTCGTAGACGAAAACACCCGCATTCTGTTCGTGTCGTATTCATTTGGTTGCATGATTATGCAATTAAATTGCTTAAAGTCCAGCTCTGCGGCACAATAATAGCCCTTTCTCACCGCAACACCAAACAACAGTAGGCGCTATGGCAAACCAAAAACAAGAACAACTAATCAAAGCGTTTAAAGACATTCTGAAAGCCGAAAGCTATGGCTCGCAGGGCGATATCGTTGATGCCCTTAAAGCCCAGGGTCACGACAATATCAGCCAGTCCAAGATATCCCGGATGCTGAGTAAATTCGGCGCGGTACGTACCCGTAACGCCCGGGGCGATATGGTGTACTGCCTGCCGCCGGAATTAGGCATGCCCACGGCTAAGAGCCCGCTTAAGCAACTGGTACTGGACATTGTACACAACAACGTCATGGTAATCATTCGCACCAGCCCGGGCGCGGCACAGCTTATCGCACGGCTGCTGGACTCGTTAAGCTCAAAAGATGGCGTGCTGGGCACCATCGCCGGCGATGATACCATTTTTATCGCCCCGGCTGATGTGAGCCGCATTGAACAACTGCGTCAGCGCGTCGAAGATTTATTTGATAATGTGTAACGAACAGGCGCTGAGCTAGCTCAGCGCCCACCTGAGTAAGTTCTGGCTAACTTATTGAAGCGCCTTGATAAGCGCATCGGCCGCCGGCTTGGATGAAGGCGGATTCTGGCCGGTGATCAACTTACCCGACTGCACCACATGCGGCTCAAAGTCGCCTTTTTTGGAAAAATCACCGCCCTGCCTTTTCAACTCGTCCTCTACCAGATAGGGCACCACGTTGGTTAACTCCACCGCTTCTTCTTCAGAATTGGTAAAGCCGGTTACATCACGCCCTTTGATGTAGGGTTCGCCGTTAGTGTCTTTTACATTTTTCAGCACAATCGGCGCATGACATACCGCTGCCACCGGCTTATCATTTTGTAGCATATTTTCAATCAGGGTCTGCGATTCAATATTGTCTGACAAATCCCACAGGGGTCCGTGGCCGCCCGGGTAAAATACTGCGTCAAATTCATCCGCGCTGACATTTTTCAATGCCATGGTCGAAGCCAGGGCCGACGCTGCATGGCTGTCTTCGGAAAAACGCTTGGTGTCGTCAGTCAGCGCATCTTCTTCTAAGCTCATAGGGTCAATAGGCACCTGCCCGCCCAGCGGTGAAGCCAGCGTAATCGTGTAGCCAGCATCGACAAAGGCATAGTAGGGAGAGGCAAACTCTTCCAGCCAGATGCCGGTTTTATTGCCGGTGTCACCCATTTTGTCGTGGGAAGTCATTACCATCAGGATACGTTTGCTCATATATTCTCTCTTTTTGCTCAACATGGGTGTGTTTAATACTGACCACCGCGCCGGCAAGTTTACTATGGTGGGATCAGTGGCCGGCACCAGGGCAAAAAAAAGCCACCCCGGAGGGTGGCTCTTAAGAGTTGGTGTTGTAGCTCAGCTTAGAACTTGTAGCTGATACCGACACGGACTTCCCACAGAGAAGGGGCACGCACCAGGTTTTGTTCAGGCGCACCAAATTCACTGTATTCGTACTGACCCTGTTCATTGATGTCTGCATCTACTACAGAGTCACCTACGAATGAACCTTGACGGAAATCACCCCAGTCATCATTTAACATGTTGGTGAAGTTTTCCACTACGATGAAGGCCTGAGCGCGATGCTCATCGGTGAAGCCTGGCAGTTCCTGAGACACACGAATGTCTGCCTTAACCCACCAGTCAGCGTTTTCACTGTTACGGTCAACAATCTGACCACGTGCCAAGCCGTTTGCATCAACCCACTCATTAAAGCCAGCTTCTGCTTCAGCGGCGGTTTGTACCACGTTACCATCGCGATCCACAGTGTCTACGAAGACCACATTTGGATCATTTAGCTCAGGAACGTACAGCAATTGACGAGAACGCGCTGTATCCCACGGGAAGGCATCATCGTTACCATATACGTACGAGAACGGCTTACCTTCATTGGCAGTGGCAAACAAGCTAAAGCGCGTGTTGTAGCCATCGAAGAACTCATGGGTATAGCTCAACGATAGGTTAAAGCGGTTACCTACTGCGTAATCTGACGTGGCTGCCTGCGGATTGTTTGGATCCGTAGTGGCAAAGTTCACATAGTTAGAGAAGGCTACGGCACTGGTCATTGGGTTGGCATCTTGGGCGTCAACATACGCATAAGATAAAGTACCCTGCAGGCCGTTCTGCCAATCCTTAGTCACACCCAGTGAGAAGATTGTGGAGTCACCGTCACCCTGGGTTACATTACCCAGAATAAAGTCAGAACCTACACGACGATCCGCATCAACCTGCTCGTAAATCGGACGGCCGTCAAAACGGGTCGCACCGCTGTAACGAATACCCGCGTCGCGTACCAGTGCAGAATCCTGACGGTCGGTATACACCACATCGGCGGTAACGATGTAGTCAAACGGGGCCAGGTAGGTGGCACCAAAGGCATATTTCCACTCAGACGGGATGTCAAAGTTTGGATCCGTAGCATTGGTTTGGCCATCACCATCGGTCAGGCTGGTGTTTGCAACTTCATCAATCAACGCCTGAGGGATATTGTAGATAGGCTGACCCGCACCAGACAATGGTACGTCAAACAGTGAAGTTTCACCGCTTACCCAACCTGGGATATCGTCTTCACGGGTACCGATGTTAGTTACACCATCGTTTGAGTAGGCGTTAGAGATCCAAACATTCGGGTTACCGCCAGAGTACAGACCAATACCACCACGCAGTTCTAAGTCTTCGTTAACTGTGTAGGTCAAGCCTAAACGTGGTTGCAGCAGGCTGATGCCATCAACGTTGGCAGTGTTAGCAAACCCATAACGCTCCTGGAAGTTTTCATTCAGGCGAGGACGATCGTCAGAGCCATAGCTATCATAACGTAAACCAACCAGTACTTTCAGGTCGTCAGTGGCGTAAAACTCATCCTGAATATAGAAAGTTGTTACATCGAATGCAAACGATGCTGCGGCATCATTTGGATCGTTAGTACCGGCTGAGTTGTTGTAGTAGATACGGTCAGGACGGCCGGCTTCAAAATCTGCCAGGCTGTCAAAACGGTACTCACCCACAGTGTGCTGCATAAACAAGTTGAATACGTCTGTTTTTTCGTATTCAAAACCGGCTGTCAAAGTGTGGTCACCCAGATAATAGGTACCGGCCAGCTTCAGCGTGGTTACATCGTAGTTCATTTCGTTGGACTGACGAGAGTCATCCGGGCCCAGGTAAATGGTACCGCCATCTACAGTATCAATCTGTACTTCAGCAAAGCCCGAGGCTTCATCGATAGATTGCTGCAAGTTTTCCAGCTTAGTGTGGCCGATACGCAGTTCTGTAACAAAGTCCGGCGTCCAGTCAGAATATACAGAAGCTACTGCAGTTTCCAATTCAGCGCCACGCTTGTAGAAGTGGTTGCTAAACGGCAGCTCATCAGAGTCAGCGTCTGACTGGCTAATGCTAAAGCCTTCGTTCCAGTTATACACCAACGACGCACGGTGGGCAGAATTGATGTTCCAATCCAGCTTCACCAGCAGTTTTTCATCTTCGATAGGTGCTGATGGTGGCAGACCGCCCACATCATAGTTGTATACGCGCTGGGCGATTTCAGCAGCAGCGTCAGCATCTTCCTGAGAAATACGGTTGTTCAGGCCGTTGTAGTCAAACAGCTCAGCACCTTCCAGTTTTTCATAGGTGGCAAACAAGAACAGTTTGTCTTCAATCAGCGGCATACCTACATTGAAGCCATAACGACGCTCATTGTAGTTTCCATTATCACGCTCAACACCACCGGCGGAGTCGCCACGCATAGAATCGTTGGTGTAATCGAAAAACACACCACCGAATACTTCATTAGTACCTGATTTGGTTACCGCGTTGATGTTACACGCGGTGAAACCGCCGTATTCAACATCAAACGGGGCCAGCTCCACGGCTACCTGTTGGATAGCATCGTAAGGAAAAGGCATACGCTCAGTGGGGTAACCGTTGCTGTTCAGACCAAACGCATCGTTCATGCGAATACCGTCCAGCGTCAGGCTGTTGAAGCGCGGGCTTGAACCACCACAGCTGATGGCATCGTTTGAGCTTTCATCAACAAATACACGTGGGTCAGCACGAACGATATCGGTGATGCTACGGTTGATGGCTGGTGCGTTTTCCAGCGACTCCAGATCAAAAATACTTTGCGGGCCGGTGGCACCAAAGTGAACCGCAGACAAGGCACTGCCGCTAACCGAAATGACTTCGATGTCTGACGGGTTTTCTAAGGTCAGGTTCAGACCGTACGGGTCGCCCAGGTTAACAAATACATCGTTGATGGTGGTGTCCTGATACTCATCAGAATCCACGATGATTTGGTATGGACCGCCAACGCGTAAGCCCCGAAGGTTGAATTTACCGTTTTCGCCTACAGTAACTTCACGTGAGGTACCGGAAGGTACGTGAATTACTGTTACTTTAGTACCAGCAGCCGGAGAACCCGTTGGAGTTGTAATTGTACCCTGCATCGCAGAGGAGGTTTCCTGTGCCATCGCGGTAGACGCCAGGCCCACGGAGAGCGCTACGGCCATCGCGACGCGACTGATCTTAGATTTGGAGATCATTGTGTGTTTCCCTTATCCCGTATAAAAAGGTAAATGCAAATTCAAAGCTGTTTTCATTTGGTGTGCTGAAAATTTACGCGGCAGATTGTTAGAAATTTATGTTGCAGTTTTATGACAGTCTTATCGCAATGATGTGATAAGTGGATGAGATGCGGCTTTTTTTATTGTTTTTTTACCCGCCGCTGCTGATCCAACCCGACCTGCTTAAAATTCGTTCTGCTGCTCTGATTCAGCGCGGGGCTTATTTTTTCGTGTTTTGGCTTGAATAAACAGCGTTTATCCTGATTCAGAATCTTTAATATAAAACACATAAAATTCATAAACTTACTTTTTACTAGTAAGATTACCTGTTGCAATAAATAAGCTTAACTGGTGAAATCGCGGCTATAAATAAAACTAAGTGTTGTACACATCTTACCGTTGAGATCATGATGAAAGTTGGCAAGTCGACCATAATATGGACAGTTCTGGCGCTGGCACTTTTAGTCGGCTTTTTTCAGACTTACTCGCATTTTTCCGGCCTGACGCCGCAAATCGGTCAATATTTAAGCTGCAGTTCACCCCTGTCGACAAATAAAGACGAACTCAAAGTGTACCTGACCGAAACCGCGGTTGCCCAATCCCTGCTGACCACCTTATGCGCCAACGATGTCGTGGCCCGCCAGTTTGGTGATGTGCAGGTGGTGGTTGGCCAAAACGACTACGACACCTTTCGCTACATTAATCATGGGGTGGCAGATTTAGCCCTGGTCAAAAGTAACGTAATCCAGGCGTTTGGCGCCAATATGATTTACGACTATGACGAAATCGCTGCGCATGCTGATTACGGCGCCTTTTTTATCGCGTTACGCGAGAAACCGGCCTTGTCTAAAGAGTATTTATTGGGCAAACGCATAGGTATTCTGGATTACCCCAGCAGCCGTTCCGGCCACATTGTGCCCAAAATGGTGCTGCAAACTCTCGGGCTTAACGAAACAAATGTTAATCTGCACTACTACAGTTCGCATAGTGAGTTACGCCGGGCTTTGCTGGCAGGGGAGGTAGATTTGATTTCGTCGTACTGGAGTGAAGAAGACCAGGCGCGGTTATCTAAAAATTATACGGTGGCGTTGCAAAAAGATGTCAGTGGCATGCGCTGGTATTTAAAAATGCAAACTCAGAACACCGATTTGCGCTGTGCTATGCAAAAAGTGATTCGCACCGCCACTGCCGCCAGTAGCAATAGCTATTACCAAAAACTGGCGTTAACCCAGGACTGTATGAATAATGCTGGTTAATCGCGTTCCGGCTCAGCAATGGCTGCGCGCCGGGCTCATTGCTATTGTTTTGACCGTAGCGTTTCAAACTGCCATCGCCGTAGGCCAGATGGCAGGTTATCAGCTAAGCTATCATCAGGCGCTGGATGCCGTAGAGCGGCGTATTAGCCTGGACTCGGCGTATCTTGATGTGGGCAATAAAACCCTGAACACTCCAGTCAATGAGGCTGCTGTGAGCGCTTACTTACACAAGCTCAATCGGCAGCTGGATACTCAGACCTACCCGCTGCGCATCAGCCAGATGCAAACTGTGGCCAGCCCCGAGTCAATACCTGCCCATTTTCAGCCCGCGGCGACCCTGACCATGCAGTCTGCCGAGCAAACCCTATCGGTGCACATTGCCAGTGTGCCCTGGTGGCAGGCTTGGTCGCTGAGTCATGTGTCACTGTTACTGGGCCTGGGCGTAGCGCCTCTGGTGGCCAGAATCCAGTATAAGAAAAAGCAACGCCTGGCGGCGCTGCAGCCACAGGTAGATACACGTATTCCGCATCTGGTGATTGACTTGACCAGCAAGACGCTGGGTAATGGGGTGAACGATACCCGGGTCACCATGCACAATAAGCCGTTCTGTTTTTATGTGGCGCTGGTGCGCTATTGCATTGAGCACCCTGATTGCCAGCTGATGCACCACACCGATGTCCCTGCCGGGTTAATCAGCCAGGCCAACCAGGTATTCGGCCGACTGATTGAACTGGGCCATACCAAACGCAAGCGGCCTGATTTTAATGCCAATCTGGACAAAACCCTGAGCGAAATTCGCTCTGCGCTGGAAGAAGTGTTTGCCGAATTTGCTGCGCAAAAAGAAAAATATTACCCGCCCCGGGCGCAAGGCGAAGGATCGCGCTCTAAACAGCATTCTTTTGCACTACCACACCTTTGTATGCAAGATATTGAAATTATTGGCAACTAGGCAGCACAAGCCGGTGTTTTCGTGAGATTTATCGCAACTTAAGATTGATTCATAAGGCTCAATTGCGTATCTTTGCGTCAAGAAAATCAGCCCCCTATTGTTATGCAGTCTCCATTAATCATTGCTATTTCCGGTGCTTCAGGCTCCGGCAAGTCACTTTTTACCGAAAATTTGCTTAAAGCATTTTCGGTGCAGGGAAAGCCTGTGCAAATTTTGCGCGAGGATCATTATTACCGCGCTCAGGATCATCTTCCCATGGAGGCACGGGAAAAGAACAACTATGACCACCCCAACGCATTCGAGCATGAGCTGTTAAAAGCGCATCTGGAATCCTTGCGCAATGGAGAGCCCATCGATTATCCGCATTATTGCTTTAAAACGCATACCCGCTTGCCAGAGACTGAAACCCTGGCCCCGGCTCCGGTGATCATCTTAGAAGGCATCATGTTGCTGGCTCGGCCGGAATTGCTGCCATTATTTGATGTAAAGATCTTCATCGACACTCCACTGGATATCTGCCTCATGCGGCGCATGATGCGTGATGTGCGAGAGCGTGGCCGGACCATCGAATCGGTGGCTAAACAATATGAAGCGACGGTGAAACCTATGTATCATCAGTTCATAGAGCCAAGCCGCTTCACTGCGGACGTGGTGGTCACCCAGGGCGGCAAAAATCAGATTGCCCTGGATGTGATCAAGTCGCACATTCAGCAAGCCCTATTATAAAAAGAAAATAAAGGAACCCTGCTATGGTCAGTTTACTGGGCATTGTGTCGTTGCTCGGCGTCGCATTTTTGTTATCGTCGGCCAAGCGCAGCATTAGCTGGCGCACCGTGGGTGGCGCATTTGCGGTGCAAGCGTTGATCGGTGCATTTATTCTGTATTTCGAACCAGGCATTCAGTTTTTGCATGGCGCCACCAAGTTTGTAGGCAACATCATTGGCTACAGCCAGCAGGGTATCAACTTTATTTTTGGCTCACTGGGCGATGAAAGTCTAGGCTTTATCTTTGCCTTTAATGTGTTGCCGGTCATTGTCTTTTTCTCATCTCTGATTGCCGTGTTGTACTACCTGGGCATCATGAGCTGGGTGATTCGGTTAATTGGCGGCTTGTTGCAAAAACTGCTTAAAACCAGCCGGCCGGAGTCCATGTCAGCAGCAGCCAATATCTTTGTGGGCCAGACCGAAGCCCCACTGGTAGTGCGCCCGTTTATTCCCCACATGACCCGTTCCGAGCTGTTTGCCATTATGGTCGGCGGCTTGGCCTCCATCGCCGGCTCGGTTATGGCAGGCTATGCCAGTATGGGCGTTGAACTTAAATACTTGCTGGCCGCCAGCTTTATGGCCGCTCCCGGCGGCTTATTGATGGCCAAGATCATGTTGCCTGAAACCCAGCATGCTAATGATGAGCTCAATGAAATCAAAGCCGAAGATACCGATTACGCCAATGTATTTGATGCCGCCGCCAGCGGCGCCGCGGCGGGCTTGCAGCTGGCCTTAAATGTCGGCGCCATGCTGCTGGCCTTTGTCGCCTTGATAGCCATGCTAAACGGCATCATTGGTTGGGGTGGCAGTTTGTTTGGGTATAATGACCTGAGCTTCCAGCTGATCCTGGGCTATTTATTACAACCGCTGGCCTGGGTGATAGGGGTCCCCTGGAATGAAGCTCAGTTGGTAGGCAGCTTTATCGGCCAGAAAATTGTGGTGAATGAATTTGTGGCTTATCTGGATTACATTGCGAATCAGGACGCCTTGTCGCCTATCTCGCAGGCCATTGTCACCTTCTCGCTGTGCGGCTTTGCCAACTTTTCTTCCATCGCAATACTGATGGGTGGAATCGGTGCCATGGCCCCCACCCGGCGCAAAGAAATCGCCTCGCTGGGGTTAAAAGCAGTGATCGCGGCCACCTTATCCAACCTGATGAGCGCCGCACTGGCTGGCTTTTATCTCTCACTGGGTTAAACAAAGTTAAAGCGCTGGACTGAATGGTCTGGTTTTAATAAAGTACCCGCCATCGCGCAGCAGCAGGCCTCTCCTGTTGCTGCATTTTGGAGTACACTATAAGACGCTCCCACGTTTTTTACAGGATACAGTTATGCAATTAGTTGCTGTTGACTACACGTCAGAAAATGCCAAGCAAGAGTTTGTTGAATCGCTGCGCGAGACCGGCTTTGGGGTACTGAAAAATCACCCAATTCAACAGTCTATGGTAACTGACATCTATAATGCCTGGCAGGCATTTTTTGATAGCGAAGAAAAGCACCAGTATCTTTACAATAAAGGTACGCAGGATGGCTTTTTCCCGCAGAGTGTGTCGGAAACCGCCAAGGGCTTTACCAAAAAAGACATTAAAGAGTATTTTCATTTTTATCCGTGGGGCCAGTGCCCGCCGGAATTGCGCCAACAGTTAGCCGATTATTATGCAGCAGCCAACGAGCTGGCGCAGGAACTGTTATCGTGGATTGAAGAATACTCACCGCAAGCGGTCAGCAAGCTGTATAGCCAGCCGTTATCAGACATGATCAAAGACAGCGACCAGACTCTGCTGCGGGTGCTGCACTATCCGCCATTAAGCGGTGAAGAAGAGCCGGAAGCGATCCGCGCTGCCGCCCACGAAGATATTAACCTTATCACTATCCTGCCGTCAGCCAACGAGCCGGGCCTGCAGGTTCAGCGCACCGATGGTAGCTGGCTGGATGTGCCGTGTGATTTTGGTAATCTCATCGTCAATATCGGCGATATGCTGCAGGAAGCCTCTGGGCATTATTTTCCGTCCACCAGCCACCGCGTGGTAAATCCGGAAGATGCGGACATGACCAAATCGCGTATCTCGCTGCCACTGTTTTTGCATCCGCGCCCGGATGTGGTGTTGTCAGAGCGTCATACTGCCGGATCATATCTGCAGGAACGCCTGCGCGAACTGGGTGTGATTTAAGATACTGGCGTAAATACCAAAAGGCCGCATAACGCGGCCTTTTTTTATACCTGCCGGCTGGCGTTATTGATAACCAGCTTGCTGCCCGGCATGCAGGGCTAAAATCTTGCTTTGATAGCGTTTGCGGCCCTCCCCGGGGGCCAGTGCGGCAGCCCGATTCAGGGCAAATTCGGCTTTAACATAGTCGCCGATTTCTACATAGGCTTTGGCCATCCCAAAATACACTTCATGCTGATTGCGGTCGCGGCGCAGTGCTGTTTTGTAATGGTCCAGCGCGGCTTCTGGCTGGCCATTATCCAGTGCTTCTTCACCGAGCATCAAATGGTAAAACGGGTTGGCATCGCGCATGGCAACAACGCGGGTCAAAATGGCTTCGCCCTGCTCCATCCGGCCAGTATTTTTATATAAGATGGCCAAATTCTCCCACGCCGTAAGATGCTCTTCGTTCTCCTGCAAGGCGCGCAGATAACTTTGTTCGGCTGCAGCATCGTGCCCCCCCCGGCGATATAACACGCCCAGATTGACCCAGGCTTCGCCCAGGCTCTCATCACTGGTCAAAGCAGCTTTAAAATAGCTGTAGGCTTTAGAATAACTGTTGGCGAGCAAGGCATCTGCGCCCAGATTATTGTAGTACATGGCAACGACCCGCTGCTTAGGAATGGGGTCGCGCCGAAAACCGTTACGCATTTCCTGCGGGTCAAAATCCACATCAGAATATGCTGACGAAAACACGATGTCCTGCAGGTCTCGCGGCGGGTTGATACGCATATTGATGTGGCCGTTAAGCAGGTTGGCACCCTCCCGACGGGTCCAGTATTCAGGGATATTCACTTCGTAAAATTGTGGCGATAGGCCGACATACTGAGCCATGGCATACGTCATAATAGACAACGACAGACAATTGGCCGTGCCATTGGCAAAGGTTTCACTGGCGATGGTATTGGCGTTGTTCTGGTAGGTTAGCCCCAATTCGGTGTGGTCAAAAATTTGTTTCACCAGGTTTTGAATATTATCACGTACAGTGTTGTGCACTGACTGTGAACGCCGGGCAAAATCCTGCGCGCTTTCATCCAGGCTAAAAATATCTTCAGGAGATTCAACCGCGAACAAATGATGGCTGGGGTAAAGATCATCCCGTAACAAGCTGGTGGCCTGAGGATCATCAAGCGGTGCGATAGCAGAACTACAACCCGCTAACCACGCCGCCAAAAATATACTAGCCCACCCGCTAAGCACTGATCTGTTAACCATCCTTATGCCCCCTCTGGCCCACCAGCAGCCAACTGCAACATATTATTAACACTTACCTAAGTATAGACGCTACTGATTAATAAATGTTCATAATCTTTCGTCTGACAGGCAGCGTAATAATTGCCGACGCCGTGAACAAACACTACTTTTTACTGATTTGGAGACACTGATGAAAACAGCTTATATCGCCGGCGCAGCTTTTGCTGCATTAAGTTTGCTGGCTGCCCCAGCCCTTGCCGGACACCATGCCAAAGGTGAGAAAAAAGATATTCTTGCCACCGCCAAAGCCAACCCGCAATTTTCTACTCTGGCGACAGCCATTCAGCAAGCTGGCATTGCCGATACATTAAGCGGTTCGGGTAATCTGACAGTATTCGCCCCCACCAATGATGCGTTCGATGCACTACCTTCTGGCACGTTGGATTCGCTGTTAAAGCCAGAAAACAAAGACAAGCTTATCGATATTCTGACCTACCATGTGGTGGAAGGAAAAGTAACAGCCTCACAAGCCATGAAACTGGATTCTGCGGCAAGCCTGGAAGGCAGTATGATCAACATCACAGTAGAAGGTGAAACAGTGATGGTTAACGATGCAAAAGTGATCAAAGCTGATGTTATGGCGTCAAATGGCGTTATCCATGCTATTGATAAAGTGATCATGCCAACAGAATCTGACTCATCTTCATCATACTAATCTTGTAGCTATTCGGGGCTGACGGTCTTCAGCCCCATGCATACTTATCAGTAAGCGGCCGACAAACATTAACTTTCCTGTTAAGTTGTTCATTGTTGTGCGTTAAGGCGTAGGCATCACATACCTTTATTTTCGTGCACAAGTCTACAGGAGAAACGTGTGCTGACACTTTATCAATATATGCATTGTCCGTTTTGTCTACGTGCAGATATGACCGCTAATTACCATCGCATTCACCATCAAAAGGTGTACCTGCTTAGCGATGACAAAAATACCGGTTACCGCCTGGTGGGCAAAAAAGTGGTGCCTATACTTCAGCTTGAAGACGGTACTGCGATGAATGAAAGCCTGGATATTGTGGCGCGTCTGGAAGGGTTATCAGAACATCCCGCCATGTTAGACGGGCCGGACTATGCCAGTTACTTATCAGCCTTCGAAGAATATGCCGAGCACATTAATGGGCTGGTGCTCCCACGCAATATTAAGATTAAGCAACCGGAGTTCTCCACCCAGTCAGCACGAGATTTTTACCAGCGGCAAAAAGAAGACAAGCTGGGCATGCGCTTCACCGAAGCGCTCAAACAAACCCGAACGTATCAGCAGCAGGTGGAAAAAATGCTGGCTGACCTGCCGGATCTGGAATTGCCCTCACAGCGCGACAATACCCTGACTAAAGCCGATGTGATGGTGTTCCCCACCCTGCGCAATTTGACTATTGTTAAAGATATTGCCATGACTGAGCGTCAACGTACCTACTTGGATGAGATCACCGTATTGACCAACACATTACTGTACGATGAGCGTGCAGTATGAGTGACAGGAGAACATGATCGATGCTGGCAACCTACGGCTGGGCACTGAGCGGACTTTGGCTCATTGTGGCGACAGTTTTTGTTCAGGGATTTGTGGCAGCAATGGCGCATGCGCGCTCAGATAATGCCGTGCCTGGCAAAATGGACGATGATTTAGGCCACGAATCTTTTGAGTTTCGAGCGCACCGGACCTTTCATAATTCGCTGGAAAATCTGCCAGCATTTGCCTTCCCGGTGATACTGGCTATGCTGATTGATGTTGATGCAGGACTACTAGCCGCTCTGGTCTGGGTGTACGCGCTGGCACGCTTACTCCACATGGTATTGTATTATGCGATAGCCACCAACCAAAACCCCAGTCCCAGAAGCTATTTTTATCTGATTGGTTGGCTGGCCACAGCCACCCTTTTTGCTGTCACCGGCTGGCAACTGATCGGCTAGAGCGCCTGCGAGCACACCCTTAATCTTATGCTAAATGCTTTATATCCAGCGCTTTTTTGATTAAAGTGATACTATAATAAGTCCCTGAACACCTGCCCAGGCGGGTAAATCAGGCTAAATGATGTTTGTCATATGGGGTAAAAATGACGGTGAACCTCAATCAAGGTACAGCGCGTCGCATTCAGGATTGCCGGGTGCTCATCGTGGATGACCAACCCACCAGCCGGCTGGTAATGTCTAATTTGCTAGCCGATATCACCCACAATGAGGCAGTGGCCAGTGCGCGTGAGGCCTTGGAGGCATGCCAGGTATCGCCCCCGGATTTGATCATATCGGATGTCTCCATGCCCGAGATGAGCGGATATCAGCTTTGCTCTGCGCTGCGCGATTCTCCCAGTACCGCTAAAATTCCGGTTATGTTTGTGACCGCTTCTGATTGTGATGAAGATCAGGAAAAATGCTGGGCCGCTGGCGGGGTGGATTTTGTGAGCAAACCCATCAACGCCACTACTTTTCGTAACCGCGTCAAATCGCAACTTAACCACAAACTTAAAGCCGATTTACTGGAAACACTGATCTACACCGACCGGCTAACCGGCGCGTTAAACCGGCATTATCTGGATGAGCGCATGCCGTTTATTGTCAAGGATGCGCGCCGCGAGCAACATCCGCTGGCTGTGGTTTTATTTGATATCGATTTTTTCAAACAGTACAACGATGAATATGGACATCTGGCTGGCGATGACTGTTTAACCCAGATCACCGCAGCCGTGCAGCAAGCCCTGTTGCGACCCATGGACCGCCTGATCCGAGTCGGTGGCGAAGAATTTTTAGTATTGTTGCCCAATACTCCCCTGCCCGGAGCCCGCCTGGTAGCCGACCGCTTACTCAATGCTGTGGAGTCATTGCAGTTAGAACACATCCATTCGCCGTTTAGCAATGTAACCATTAGCATCGGGCTGGCGATGTACTTACCGGATGGCCCGCATAAGGTGACCGATATTGTGCAGCTGGCCGATGAACGCTTGTATGAGGCTAAGCGCAGCGGTCGAAACCTGGTTATTGCAGAATAAGAGATCCGCCTTCATGAGTAACGACCACCCGGTGTGGGATAAACCTGGTACTTTAAAACGCCTGATGGACAATGAAGCCTTGCTAGCGCAAATTTTATCCATTTTTTTCAGCCAGGCCGAGAGTCGCCTGATCACCATCCGCGAAGATATTCAGATGGGCCGAACCGAGCAAGCCCGCGCCACTACGCACGGCCTGAAGGGCAGTGCCGGCGATGTTGGCGCAATGCGCCTGTTTTATCATTTACATCATCTAGAGCAAGCGCTGGCGCGCGATGCCCGCAACGCCCTTGCCTTATATCAGCAGGTTGTAGATGAATATCAGCTATTTGAAAGACAGGCCGGTTAGCATTGCCCGGCCAGCGTGAAAGTGCGCTGGCGCTGCGGTGCACTGGGCTGAATATTAAACACGATAAAAAACACAAAAGTGGCGTACAAAGCCGCGCCAATCAAAAATAAGGCACTGGTGTCAAAGCCAGCCAATACGCCAAGTGGGATAAGTTGGGCCAGCGGCACGAACGCCAAAAAGGCACTGTGAGAAAATGCCAGCTTGTACCAGATTTGTTCACCTTGTTGGCGAGACAGCTGCAGGCCATGGCAAAAAAACATCAGCACCAATGGCATGATCTGCATCACACACAAAGCACTGGCTGCCATGATTAGCCCACCTACGGCGGTAGCATCCCACTGCCCTCCTAAGCCCACAGCATTACCCGGCAGCGCATCAATAATGATCCCAGCCGCGGCATAGCCAGCCCAGCTCAACACCAAGGTAGCCAGCGTAACAGCCATGATCAGGCGCTGCTGAAAGCGTAGCTCCTGGCCCAGCCCGGCCAGCGAACCGGTTCGATACTGCGTGGTGATAATGCTAACTGACAAGCAGATGGCCAACGCATAGGTGGCCATCTTTAGCGGGAACGCCGCAAAGGGGATTAAAGATACACCGACACACAAGCCAACCACCAGGCTAAGTGCCAGCGGATTTTTGGCACAAAACGCGAGCATGGATTTATACGCTTTAACGTAATCATGTTTAGTTAGGTTTGTATTTATTTGCATGGTGGGGCCTTCGCTTGTATTACGCTGTAAATATAAAGCCTGCTGGCCAAATGAGAAGCTGCGAAGATTAAACTTAGGTATCAGGCAGGCAAACTGGGTATACCTATCCATACAATAAACCTGTGCATCTTAAAGATCTTAATAAGCCGCGTTTTGCAGCGAAAACGCATATTGTGGTTTAGCTAGCAGGAGGTTAGCAGGGTGCACAATGAAGCCAGTCAAGCCAGTTTCAGTGTTATTTGATGGTCGCGAAGGTGAATTAAAAATTTCTTAGTTGTCCTGTGGGCATTCATGAATCGAGCAAGCACCTACCGCATTTAAGATTAGAGCGTGACGGTAGGCGCTCTTAGCAGAATGCTATCGTTGTAGTCGGCGGCGCCAACCCAGACCAAGGGTGGCGATGAAGAACAGTGCCAATGTGCTGGTTTCCGGTACGAATCTCACAGGTTTGGCACCGACATAGAAACCCGTTCTGTTTTTATCAAACACGAACGTGCCTCCATAAGACTCAGGGTCCCCTTCGGCGCTTGCCAGAGAAAAGTTAACACTGCTAATAGGCATCTCAGAAGGGATTTCTGTATAAAAGCTGCCGAACAGCCAACGCTCACCGGTATCCTCTACCAGGTAACTGAACTTTTTGCCCCCGATAAAAGCATTGATGTAAAAGTCTCCTTTTAGAGCGTTATCATAGCCATCAATATACCCACCATCATTCCAGATAAAAGTGTCGGTAAGTGCAAATCTGAATCCAAAATATCTGGCCTCTATGTCAGAGCAACCAGAGGTATAGGACCGGGAACAAGAAGCACGATAGTCACCGGTGCCACCAATACTATTTGGATAAGATCCCTCCAATATAAGCTGCGGTTCATCAAACTCGGTCATCATGCCAAAGTTTGTACCAAGCTTTACCACCGAAGCGTTGACAGAGGTAGATACGCAAAGAAGTGCGGCAAAGAAAAGTTTTTTCATAACAAGTCCTTTTGTGAGTTTTCGCCATTATGATCACAGTGACACCGTCGCTGTCAATTTTTTGACATTACAATTTAAGGACAAATTTAGGAGCGCAATCTACGCGTGCAACTGAACGACAAAAATCTATGATTTTTGGCTGGAATAGTCCGCCGTACTGTTAAATGCTTTGAAGTTTTGTATAAAAAAGATTGGATATATCAAAGAAAAGATGGTGCCCAGGGGCGGACTTGAACCGCCACGACCGTGAGGTCACTAGCACCTGAAGCTAGCGTGTCTACCAATTTCACCACCTGGGCCAACATTTCTCAGCAAACGTGTTGATGAAGGGCTTCATCTGTCTGCGTCGTTGTGGGGCGCAATTTACGCATGATGCCGGGGTTTGTCAAACACTAATGACATCTTTTTTGTATTTTTTGCAATTTCGCGGTTCAACTGCTCAAACAAGCATCGACACGTACAATTTTCCACCGATGTAGTCTTCCCATGCTGCTAATACACAGCCATAGCCAGCCTTTCGGCAATCTTGTTATGCTATTGGCTGAACGACGCAGCAAAGACACCATTATGACATTTGGCTGGATAGCCCTGGCACTGTTTTATCTTATCGGATTGTTTTACGTAGCCAGTTGGGGAGATAAAAACTCGCCCACCGCCCGTTGGCTTACCTCTCATCCGGCCATCTATTCGCTGGCGCTGGCCATTTATTGCACCGCCTGGACGTTTTTTGGCGCGGTGGGTCAGGCCAGTCAGTATTCGTGGGATTATCTGCCGATATTACTGGGTCCTATGCTGGTCTATGTGTTTGGCTATCGGTTTATCTACAAACTGACACAGGTCAGTAAAAAACAGCATATTACTACGGTGGCCGACTTTATCGCCTCGCGCTACGGCAAGCGCCAGACTGTAGCTTTGCTGGTGACCCTGATTGCTCTGCTGGCAACTGTGCCGTATATCGCGTTGCAGCTAAAAGCCATTGGCGCGATGTTCCAACTACTGACCCAGCAGCCCGACAGCCGCCTGATCATCATAGTCGCCACCCTGTTTATCGCGTTGTTCGCCATTTATTTTGGCACCAAACAAACCGATGTGACGGAGTACCGACGCGGGCTGATGCTGGCCATCGCGTTTGAATCCAGTATTAAGCTGCTGGCGCTGGTACTGGTGGCCATTGCGGGCTACTCCGCCTGGCATCAGGCGCAGCAAGGAGCAATCTCACAGGCCTTTTTTGCCCAGGCCGATATGGCCCAGTTTTCGTCTTTTAGTTTTATTGCGCAAACTATAATGGCGGCCGCCGCTGTCATCTGCCTGCCCCGCCAGTTTCATGTGGCCATTGTGGATAATTTAAGCCTATCGCATCTTAAAACCGCGCGCTGGTTGTTCCCGCTGTATCTGGGCATTATCGCTCTGGTGATCCCGGTGATTGCTGTGGCCGGCAATGCTCTGTTTGCGCCCGGTCAGGTAGAGCCGGATACCTATGTGTTATCACTGGCCTTGTTTTCGGACTCCTGGCTGCTGCAGGTGGTGGTATTTATTGGAGGGTTATCGGCAGCCACGGCGATGATCATTGTGGCGACCCTGACCTTGAGTACCATGCTCACTAACGATGTGGTGTTACCCCGGGTGTTGCAAGCCCGCCGCCCGGGCCAGGCCGGCCAGGACTACAGCCGACGCATCCGACTTATTCGTCGGCTGGTGATTGGGTTTATTTTGCTGCTGGCGTTTGTTTACCACCAGCAAATGGCTACCAGCCGCTCTTTACATTCTATTGGCCTGATTGCCTTTTCACTGGTAATTCAGCTGTTACCGGCCATTGTCGGCGGCCTGTACTGGAAACGCGGCCATGCGCACGGTGTCTATGCCGGGCTGCTGGCCGGCCTCGTCACCTGGATCCTATGGTTGTTGCTGCCGCTGCTGGAAAACCCGGCCAGTACCATGGCGCAAAATACCCTACACAGCCAGGGCGCGGTGATCAGCCTGACCGCCAATGTGCTGGCGTATATCGCATTTAGCCTGCTGGCCACTCCGCGTCTGATCGACCGTATCCAGGCTGAAGGCTTTGTGGCCCCGGCCGACACCCACACCCGTGCCCGCAGCAAGCCAGCAGTGACCACCACCGCCGATGATCTGATTACCCTGCTAGGCACCTTCATGGGCAGCGCCCGGTGCGAGCAGCTGATCGATGATTATCAGCAGCGCATGCAACAACGGGTGGTGCGCAGTGCCCTGCCCGATGATGATTTTATGGCCTTTTGTGAACGCGCATTAGGCGGCGTGATCGGCGCTGCCAGTGCTAAGGTGTTGATTGACAGTATTACCCGTGGCAAAAAACTCGATTTTGCCGAAGTCATCAATTTTTTTGACGACACCACTCAGGCCATGCAATTTAATATGACCGCCCTGCTGACCTCGCTGGAAAATCTGGACCAGGGGATCAGCGTGGTGGACAAACATCTTAATCTGGTGGCCTGGAACAAACAGTACACACAGCTCTACCCTTACCCGGGTAGTCTGCTGGCGGTGGGTACCCCTATCGAACAACTGATCCGCTACAACGCCGAACGCGGCGAATTTGGCACGGGTGACATCGAGGAGCATGTGGAAAAACGCATGGAGCATCTGCGTGCCGGCACCCCGCACCGCTTTACCCGCCAGCGCCGCGATGGCCGGGTGATTGAAATGGTGGGCAATCCGCTACCCGGCGGCGGCTTTGTTACCAGTTTTAATGATGTCACCGGCCATGTAGAAATTCAGCAAGCGCTTGAAGAGTCCAATGTAGATTTGGAAGCGCGGATAAAAAAGCGCACCGAGGAGGTGCACTCTATCAATGCCGAACTTCGGCTGGAGATTGAACGCCGTTCAGAAGCTGAAAAAGAGCTTATCCGGGCGCGCAAGGCCGCCGAGGATGCCAATGCCAATAAAACTCGCTTTCTGGCCCTGGCCAGCCATGATGTGTTGCAGCCCCTCAATGCTGCCAAGCTGTATGTCAGCGCCTTGCGCGAAGCCCCATTGGAGCAAGAAGTGCAGGATATTGTGCAAAAACTGGCGCACAGTGTGAGCTCCAGTGAAACGCTGATTGCCACCCTGCTGGATATTGCCCGGCTCGATCAAGGTGAGCTTAAACCCAGCCTGGAGCCAGTCTATCTGCCCGACTTGTTAACCCCACTGATTAGCGAACAGCGCATGCGAGCAGAAGACAAAGGGCTGTTACTGCGCGCCCGCGTTCATGGCTGCTGGGTCATGACCGACAAGACCTACCTGTACCGCATTGTGCAAAACCTGCTGTCTAATGCCATTAAGTATACCCCTACCGGTAAGGTGGTGCTCTCTGTCCGGCGCACAGCCGATGGTGCGGTATTGCGGGTGCAGGATACCGGGGTAGGCATTGGCGCTGAACAACGCGCGTTAATCTTCAGTGATTTTTATCGTACCGATGATACCCAGGGCCATGGTGTGGGCCTGGGGCTGGGTGTGGTGCGCCGGCTCAGCGCACAGATCAAAGGCGATATTCAGGTGGCCTCCACCCCCGGTAAGGGCAGTTGTTTTTCGCTGATTCTGCCAGGGGCCAGTGCCCGCCAGCGCAAGCAAGCCGCACGCCCGGCTCGTGCCGCGCAGTTTCAGGGCCTGCGGGTATTGTGTGTGGATGACCAGCAGGAAAACTTAGATGCGCTGAAAACCGTGCTGGAAAAATGGGGTATCAATGTGGTGCTGGCCGACAATGACACCGATGCCGTGCGCCAGGCTGAGATTTTTGCCCCGCAAATCCTGCTGATGGATTATCAGTTGGCCGACGACACTGACGGCCTGGCCTTGATTGAACAGATCCGCAGTCGGCTGAATATTGTGTTACCAGCCGCCTTGCTTACTGCCCAGCAGGACCCTGCTCTGGTGGAGCAGGCTAAAGAACACGGCGTCAATTACTTAAGCAAACCACTAAAGCCGGCTAAGCTACGGGCGTTGCTACAAAGTATGACCCGTTATATCAAAACCGCACACACTGACCAGGCTTAGGCCTGGTCGGAAAAATTCTTTCCGGTCAGCACCATATTTTGCCGTCGTCACCACAACTTTTTTTTGTTTCGTGTTCTTTTTATGCCGTGCTACCTTTAATCTTTTCGCGTGGTGAAACATACTTATATGTACACGCACATGCCAAACAAAGGACGCCTGCGATGCGTATCGCGATTCTTTCCCGCAATTCCAAATTGTATTCCACCCGCCGCTTGTTAGAAGCTGGCCAGCAACGTGGTCATGAAGTCGACATTATCGATACCATGCATTGTTATATGGACATCACCAGTGCCCGGCCGTCGGTGCGCTATAAAGGCAAGCGCCTGCCCAAATATGATGCGGTGATCCCGCGTATTGGCGCATCGGTGAGTTTTTACGGCACCGCTGTAGTGCGCCAGTTTGAGATGATGGGCACCTACAGCATCAATGAGTCGGTGGCCATCAGCCGCTCGCGCGACAAACTGCGCTCGCTGCAGTTGTTGTCGCGTAAAGGGATTGGCATGCCGCGTACCGGGTTTGCCCACCACCCGGACAAAATTGATGATTTGATTACCAATGTCGGCGGCGCGCCGGTGGTGATCAAGCTGCTTGAAGGCACCCAGGGGATTGGTGTGGTGCTGGCCGATACCACCAAGGCTGCCGAATCAATTATCGAAGCCTTTATGGGCTTAAACGCCAGTATTCTGGTGCAAGAATATATCAAAGAAGCCGGCGGTTCGGATATTCGCTGCTTTGTAGTGGGTGGCAAGGTGGTGGCGGCGATGAAACGCCAGGCTGCTCCGGGCGAATTTCGCTCTAATCTGCATCGCGGTGGGTCTGCCAGCCTGACCCGGTTGTCGCCGGCAGAGCGTAAATGTGCGGTCGATGCCGCGCGCACCATGGGCTTAAATTGCTGCGGGGTGGATATCTTGCGCTCCAACAACGGCCCGGTGGTAATGGAAGTGAATTCATCGCCCGGCTTAGAAGGTATCGAAGCGGCCACCAGTAAAGATGTAGCTGGCATCATCATCGAATTTTTAGAAAAAAATGCCACTCCAAACAATACCAAAACACGAGGTAAGGGCTAGTGACACACGCTGAGTTGGTCATTGGCGGCACTGCTGTTGCGCCAGGACAAACGGCGAAAATACAGTTGGAAATGCCACCGCTGTATACGGCCACCAACATGAGTATCCCGGTGTATGTGAAACGCGGCAAACGGCCCGGGCCCACAGTCTTTGTCAGCGCCGCCATCCATGGTGATGAACTCAATGGCATCGAAATCGTGGGCCGGCTGATCCGCTCAAAATCCATCGAGCGGCTGCGCGGTACCCTGATTGCCATTCCTATGGTGAACGTGTACGGGGTGTTGAACCAATCTCGCTATCTGCCGGATCGGCGTGATTTGAATCGGTGTTTTCCCGGTAGCCGCAAGGGCTCGCTGGCAGCGCGCCTGGCCCATTTGTTTTTTACCGAAATCGTGTGCAAATGCGATGTGGGCATCGACTTACACACCGGTGCCATTCATCGTAGCAACATTCCGCAAATCCGCGCCAATCTGGATGATCCTGAGGTGATGGAAATGGCTAAGGCCTTTGGTGTGCCGGTAGTGCTTAACGCAGATATCCGCGATGGCTCTCTGCGCCAAGCCGCAAGTGATGAAGGCGTTAAAATGTTGCTGTATGAAGCCGGTCAGGCCTTACGCTACGATGAATTTTCAATTCGCGCGGGGCTTAAAGGCTGCATCAATGTGCTGCGCCATTTAGGCATGCTCAATCAGCGGCCGAGCAAAGGTCATAAAGTTCAGCCGTTTATCTCTGACCAGAGCGGCTGGGTGCGGGCACCGGAAAGTGGCTTTGTGAATCACCTGGCCAAGCTGGGTGATCATGTAGAAAAAGGCGACCGGCTGGCCGTCATCGCCGACCCGTTTGGCGAGCCGCTGGCCACGCTCACCACCCCGGCCGAAGGCGTGGTCATTGGTAAGCAAAATATTCCGCTGGTCCAGGAAGGCGAAGCTATCTATCACGTGGCCTATTTTAGCAAAGCTGAAACAGTGGCCGAGCATGTAGAACTTTACCAGGACAGCTTGCTGCCTGGCGAACCGTTAACCTCCGAATAGGTGACTACAGGATGACAACATCACAAAAGCACGTCGTCGGCGCACTGGAGTTATGTGATCTGCCTAAATTGGCTATCACTGACTTACATGTGCGCGTAGACACAGGCGCAGCCACATCATCGTTGCATGTGGACAATATTGAAGAGTTCGAGCAGGAGGGCGACCTCTGGGTGAGTTTTGATATTCACCCGGATATTCATAATGTGTCTAAGGTGATCCGGCGTCAGGCGCCGGTACTGGGCCAAAAGCGGGTGAAAAGCTCCACCGCCACCCGCGAGCGCCGCTATGTGATTCAAACACCGATTAAGATGGACAACCAGCAGTGGGATATTCAGCTGACCCTGACCGATCGCTCTGAGATGACTTACCTGATGTTACTGGGCCGCGAGGCTATGCAAGGGCGTTTTATTGTCGACCCGGAATTTGATTATCTACTAACCCGCCCGGAAACAGCGACCAGCCGCTAACGCTCAGGGGCCGCCGCTGGTGGCTCCAGCTCCAGTTGCGAGGCAATCAGCACCGCCTGGGTCCGGTTGTTAATCCCCAGCTTTTTAAATATCGCCGTAACATGGGCTTTGACCGTGGCCTCGGCGATATCCAGATTAAAACCAATCTGCTTATTGAGCAGGCCATCGCGCATATAACACAACACCTTGTATTGGGATGGCGTCAGGGTGGCCACCTTATCGGCCAGCTCACTGAACTGCGCATCTACCTCTTCAAGCTGTTCACCTAAATCTTCAGGCAGCCAGATATCGCCATCTAAAATCGCTTCCACCGCTGCGGCAATATCCGCCGAACTGGCGGTTTTGGGAATAAACCCCAGCGCACCCACACCGACAATTTTGGCAATCAGCGCCGGATCTTCAGTGCCTGACACCACTGCCACCGGCAGCTCAGGAAACAATTTGCGAATATGCAGTAAGCCAAACAGATCATGACTGCCGGGCATGTGTAAATCCAGCAGCAGTAAATCGACATCGTGTTGCTGTAGTAGCGCCACGGTAGAGGTGAGATCACCGGCCTCAAGCAGGGTCAAGGCCGGCAGATTAAGTGATAACGCGCCTTTGAGGGCATCCCGGTAGAGCGGATGGTCATCCGCGATCAGCAGCGTTATCATGCAGTTCCTTATTTATTGAGCCTTTGCTCAATCAGTGTATCAACAACCGACGGGTCCGCCAATGTTGAGGTATCGCCCAGCTGGTCATGCTCATTGGCAGCAATCTTGCGCAAGATGCGACGCATTATTTTACCTGAGCGGGTTTTGGGCAGGCCAGCCGACCACTGGATCATGTCCGGCGTGGCAATCGGGCTGAGTTCTTTACGCACCCAGTCGCGCAGCTCCTGAGTCAGTGCTTCGCTGGTTTCCACCCCATCGTTAGGTGTGACATACACATAGATCCCCTGCCCTTTGATATCGTGCGGGAAGCCTACCACCGCGGCTTCGGCCACTTTGGAATGTGCCACCAGCGCACTTTCAATCTCGGCAGTGCCTAAACGGTGGCCCGACACATTAAGCACATCATCTACCCGGCCGGTGATCCAGTAATAGCCATCTTCGTCGCGACGCGCGCCGTCGCCGGTAAAGTAAACGCCTTCATAGGTACTAAAATAGGTGCTGATAAAGCGCTCGTGGTCGCCATACACGGTACGCGCCTGGCTGGGCCAGCTGTCTTTGATTACCAGATTACCTTCTGCCTTGCCGTCTAATTCTTTGCCATCAGCATCAAACAATGCCGGTGTGATGCCGAAGAACGGCCGGGTTGCCGAGCCGGGCTTTAACGCTGTGGCGCCCGGCAGCGGGGTGATCATATGGCCACCGGTTTCGGTCTGCCACCAGGTATCCATAATTGGGCAGCGGCTTTGGCCAATTACCCGATAGTACCATTCCCAGGCTTCCGGATTGATGGGTTCGCCTACCGTGCCCAGTACCCGCAGTGAAGACAGATCGCAGCCTTCGGCCGGTTTATCGCCATGGGCCATCAGTGCCCGGATCGCGGTCGGTGCGGTATAAAAGCTGTTTACTTTGTATTTTTCGATGACCTGCGCAATACGGCGCACATCCGGATAGGTGGGTACACCTTCAAAAAACACCTGAGAAGCACCATTCACCAGCGGGCCATACACCATGTAGCTGTGGCCAGTGATCCAGCCCACATCGGCCGAGCACCAGTAGACATCATCCGGCTGATAATCAAAGGCATATTTGAAGGTCATGGCGGTATACAGCAGGTAACCGCCCGTGGTGTGGACCACGCCTTTGGGCGTGCCGGTAGAGCCCGATGTATACAAAATGAATAGTGGATCTTCGGCGTTCATCACTTCCGGCTCGCATTGCGCCGAGCAGTCATCCACCAGCTCTTCCCATACCACATCCAACTTATCATTCCAGGCCACATCGCCACCGGTTAACTTATGGCAAATCACATGGGTGATGGACGGACAGGCATCGTTGGCCAGTGCTTTATCCACATTTTGCTTCAACGGCACACTGCGCCCACCGCGGCGGCCTTCATCACAGGTGATCACCACCTTGGCGGCGCTGTCATTGATTCGGTCGGCAATCGCATTGGGCGAAAAGCCGCCAAAGATCACCGAATGCACCGCGCCGATCCGAGCACAGGCCAGCATGGCATAGGCCGCCTGCGGCACCATGGGCATATAAATCGCCACCCGGTCGCCTTTTTCCACCCCGAGTTTTTTTAAGCCATTGGCCAGCTTGCACACTTCATAATGCAGTTGCTGGTAGGTGATAACTTCGCTGTCTTCTGGTGAGTCACCTTCCCAAAATAGCGCAGTTTTTTTGGCATTGTTGGCTAGGTGGCGGTCGATACAGTTGTAGCTGGCATTGAGTTCGCCATCTTCAAACCACTTAATCGACACATCATCTTTGGCAAAGCGGGTATTTTTAATCTTACTGGGCGCGGTGTACCACTCTAAGAAGTCGGCATGTTGGCCCCAAAATTTTTCCGGGTTTTGCACCGACTCCTGATACATTTTGTTATAAGTTTGTTCATCCAGGTGGGTGGTTTGCTGGATATGCTCTGGAACAGGATAGGTTTTACTGGCAGTCATAATAGTGCGCCTCCGATGTAAAAATTGTCCGATAAGGTATAGGTACATCAATGTAGCGGGTCTCGTTTAAACCAAAATGCGACTTTGGTCTTACCACCAACCGGTTACTGCGCCGCGCCTCTACGACGCTGGCAGCGCCGCAGGCTTTATGAGACTATCCGCTTATTTGCAAAATACTAGTATTCGTTCACTCTACAGGCATTCATTTATTTTTAACATGCCGTTTACGAAAACAAAAAAGACAGGACCATCATGAAACACACATTACACACCACAGCGCTGGCCTGTGCCCTGGCGCTGGGCAGCAGTGCGGCCAGTGCCGCTGCACTGGATGACACCCAGGTCAAATTTTCTGGCTACATCAAAACCGATGCCCTGATCAGCAATTACTCAGATGGCACCATCCCCACCGGCAGTGTGGGCCGGGATTTTTATATCCCGGCACTGACCCCGGTCGGCCAGCCTGATGAAGGCACTCAATTTGATGCCCATATCCGCCAGTCACGTTTTCGCTTTGCCACCGCCACCCCCACCGCCAATGGTGATGCGATTAAAGGTGTGCTTGAGCTGGATTTTATCGTGACCACCGGTGGTAATGAGCGCATCAGTAACTCGTACCAGCCGCGGGTCCGCCATGCGTATCTGGAATATCAGAATTGGCTAGTGGGTCAGACCTGGACCACCATGATGGATGTGTCTATTTTACCCGAATCGCTGGATTTTATCGGTATCACCGATGGCATCACGTTCGGGCGTCAGACCATGGTGCGCTATACCAATGGCGGTTTGCAACTGGCTTTGGAAAACCCGGAATCAACCATCTCGCCGGTGGGTGGCAATGGCCGCATTGTGGCCGATGATAATGCATTGCCCGACTTGATTGCTGCCTACCAGGTGGACGGCGACTGGGGCCATGTCAAGGTAGCCGGTTTACTGCGCCAGTTGTCCTACGACAACGGCACCACGGTGGATGATGATGAAACCAGCTACGGTGTGGCTGTCTCGAGCAAAGTTAAATTTGCCAATGGCGATGATGTACGCATGATGGCCAATGCCGGTACCGGTATGGGGCGGTATACTGCATTGAACAATGCCAACGACGCGGTCATTGATCCGGCGACCAACAACTTAGAAGCCATTGATTCGTACGGTTTTGCCATCTCTTACCGGCACTTGTGGAGCGCTAAAGCGCGGACTACTGTGATGATGTCGGCCATGGAGATCGATAACGATACAGCATTAACGGGCTTTGATGTGACCCAGCGCTCGTACAGTGCGCGAATCAACTATTTGTATTCACCGTTTAAAGCACTCACAGTGGGTGCCGAGTACGGCTTTGCCAAGCGTGAAGTAGAGTCTGGCTTAAGCGGTGATATGAATCGCCTGCAATTTTCTGCTAAATACGCGTTTTAACCCGCATTCTCACCCTGTGTACGGGCGAACCATACGGCCATTTGGATATCGCAGCGTGCATAGGGTGACACCACCCCGGAAACTTCTTCAAATCCCAACGCGCGATACAAATTGATGGCTGAGGTCAGCGAACGGTTACTTTCCAGATAAAGACCTGGTGCGCCCTGCTGTTGCGCATAATCAATAGCCGCCTGGCCCAAACGCCGGCCTATCCCCTGCCCCTGATGACTGTCTGCGACCGCCATTTTGGCCAGCTCGAAGCGCCCGTCCGCCATGGCAATCAATGCACAAGTACCGCAAATGCTGCCGGCCTGCTTGGCCAGCAAGATATGCCCGCCATTCTCGATGATCTTCTCGGGCTGCTCCAGTGCCCGATAATCTGCCGCCTCCATCACAAAATGTTGTTCAATCCAGTGCTTATTCAGCCGGTAAAATGCTTCCTTGTGGGCTGGCTCAGCAGAATTAAAAGCTATGATTTGGGTGTCCGCGGTCATGCTGCTCTGGTGGGTTGAAATAATTGATTGATAGGTAAATGTACCCGCCGGCACAGCGGCGGGTCAATCTTGATCAGTATGGCTGCGGGTACTGTTTAAAGATGCTGTCGATCTGCGACATCAGCTCTGGGCTCAGTGGCTGGCTAAACGCCGCAATATTGTCGGCCAGCTGGTCGGTGCTGGTGGCTCCGATGATGGTCGAAGTCACCCCAGGTACCTGTTTAACCCAGGCCAGCGCCAGTTGCGCTGGGGTCATGCCGGCTTGCTCAGCAATCTGGCAATAAGCAGCGGTCGCGGCATGCGCGGCCGGTGTGTCGCGGAAAAACCCCTGACGCTGGTCGAAGCTCCAGCGCGCGCCGGCCGGGCGTGCGCCATCGCGATATTTGCCGCTTAACAAGCCGGTTGCTAAGGGCGACCAGGGCAAATAGGCAATATTTTCCAATGCACACAGCTCAATCAGATACGGCCAGTCTTTGGCGTGTAGCAGGCTAAATTCGTTTTGAATAGACACAGGGCGCGGTACGCCGGTCTCATCACATAAGCGTAAGAAGGTGTGAATGCCCCAGGGCGTATCGTCGGATAAGCCCCAGTGGCGGATTTTTCCTTGCTTAATCGCGCTGCCCAGCGCTTCGACCATGCTGCGCATGCCGGCCACCTCGCGGCTGCGGTCCAACGTAAGCGGGTTCACTTTAGCCGGCCATTGTTTGCCAAAATGCGGCGTGGGCCGATTGGGCCAGTGCAACTGATACACATCAATATAATCAGTCTTCAGCCGCGCCAGCGACGCATCAATGCCCTGATGGATGGCGGCGGCATCGATATCAGCGCCGTCGCGGATCCAACTGACCCCATTGCCGGCGACCTTGGTCATGATCACCAGCTTATCACGCTGCTGTGGATTGGCAGCCAGCCAGTGGCCAATCACCCGTTCCGTGTCGGCATAGGTGGGCTGATTGGGTGGCACCGGGTACATCTCAGCGGTATCTAACACATTGATACCGGCATCCAGCGCCATAGCCATCTGGGCGTCGGCATCTTGCTGGGTATTTTGGATCCCCCAGGTCATGGTGCCTAAACAAATTTCTGACACCTGCAGCCCGGAGTTACCCAACGGGTGATATTGCATAGTTATTCCTTATGGTGTGCTGCCTGATGAGCCCGGCGATGACACCTGCCCGGCCTGCGCCAGTTGCGCTTCGGCCGCTGCCAGTCGGCGTTCGGCATCGCGCCGGGACTCCACCATCTCGTTGGCCAGCTCGGCCAGTGAGCGAAACTCGGCAAAGCCCAGTTGGCGGGCGTCAATCGGCTGATACTGGCGTTTGCAGCGGTAAAAAAACATTACAAAATTGGCAAAAGCCTGATGAAAAGTAGCGAAGCTTTTGACCAGCAACAGCAATAGTACGCCAGATGTTCCTAAGGCGATACTGATACTCACCCGCTGAACATGCTGCTCCTGGCGGGCAATGACCGGGCCCAGCGCCTCATCAATCTGGCCCAGCGCGGCTTCCATTTGGTGCGCCCGCTGGCGAAAACGCCCGTGCAGGCCATCGGTGTGGGTGAGCCCCATCTGTCGCATAGCCTGAGCCAGGGCATCAAAGGTGGTGATATAGCGCTCCACCAGAGTACGCATCGGCTGTTCTTGGTTGGATTTGAGCAAGGCAGCCGCTGCCTGCTCAAATTGCTGCTGGCTGGCCGGTGTGCGGCTCAGCAAAAATTGCTGCAATGCAGCCTGTGTTCGGGCCAGCGCTGCGGATGACCCGACCTGCGCCAGCAAGCGCTGTTCAATCTGACTCAATTCGCCACGCAGACCATGCTCAGCATGCAGCCCGATGCGAGTTTGCAGGCGCACCACCTGGCCAAACAGTTGTGCATAGGCGGTTTGGCTGCCGGCCAGCGAGTCGGTTTGGGCTGCCAGCTGGTAGTTTTTTTCCAGTGCCGCCAAATCTTTTTCGAACGCCTCAGCCTGGGCGTTAAAGCGGTGAAAATAATCCAGCTGATGACGCAGCAAAAAATCTTTTTCATGGCGGCGCATTTGTAATAGGTCCTGGCCCAGTCGTAACAGGGTATCGCGCTGCTGATGCAAGCCCACCAGCTGCTGAGTAAAATAGTGCTGACTCGCCACCAGCAGGGCCATGCCCGCCATACATACCACCAGCATCAGTAACAGACGGGATTTTATCGACGCAAACTTCATCAGGGTCACCAGATTTAACGAGAGAACCTCAAGCCTAGCCAAAAATTATGAAATTTCTATTGCAGCAATATAGGGAGAACCCCCTATAGCCGGTGGCGACTTAACCTGCGCATAGTAGCAAGGTCAAAAATCACACACTGGCTCTACGACTCCGTGCAGGCCAGTTCTCGGGAGATACCCATGAAAAAATTTGCCCTATCGACCTTAACCGCTGCCATGCTTGCCGCGCCGGCCCAACACGCACTGGCAGATGCCTATATCGGAAATGAACTGGCTTCGACCTTAACGACCCTGCCGGTAGACCAGCCCATTATGGCGGTGGTGACCTTTGATCAGATGGCCCCGCTGGCCGAATCACAAATTCAGCAATTGCTGAACCTGGGCATTTCCCAGGGCGTGCAATTTAAATCTCTGCCCATCATCGGGGTGCTGGCGACCAAACCGCAAATTGAAGCCATTGCCCAGTTGGATAATGTGCGCTCGGTCTTTGCCAACCGCAAGATGCGCTATTTTAATGCCGATGCTCGCCAGATCACCGGCGTGGCCGACCTGCAAACACCGGATTTTGAGAGCCGCAACGGGGTTAATTATACCGGTAAGGGCGTTACGATTATGGTTAACGATTCCGGTGTAGATGCCTCGCACCAGGATCATTTCTTTGGCGATACCGTGGTAGAAAATGTGCAGGCGCTAACCCATGCCTCAGCTATCAGCATTACCGGCATGACCGACGGTATCGTGCTGACCGGCCAGGTTAACACCGACACCAACTCCGGCCACGGCACTCATGTAGCGGGTACCATTGCCGGTAACGGGATGATGTCCCAGGGTAAATATGTGGGTGCGGCACCCGACGCCGATCTGATTGGCTACGGCTCAGGCGGTGGTGTTCTGCTGCTCGACACTATTGGCGGTTTTGATTTTGCCATCAATAATTTATACAGCTACAACAGCCCTATCCGTATTATCAGCAACTCCTGGGGCTCAAGTGGAAAATATGAGCCGCTCGGTCCGGTGTCACTGGCCACCTATAAAGCCCATAAACTGGGTATTTTAAGTGTATTTGCTGCGGGTAATTCAGGTCCGGGCGAAGACTCGCACAACCCCTACGCGCAAATTCCGTGGGGCATATCAGTGGGCGCCGGTGATAAAAATGGCAACCTGGCCGGCTTCTCATCGCGCGGACTAAAATCAGAAAGTGGCGACTTTACCATGCCGGATGGCAGCGAATGGACCTACAACAATGAGGTTAGCATCGTGGCCCCGGGTGTGGATATCATCTCAACCCGCGCCTCCACCAACCTGGCCGCCAACGGCGGGGACGCCGACGTGGATGCTATTGAAACCGAAAACCTGCCGTTTTATACCATGATTTCAGGTACTTCCATGGCTACCCCCCATGTGTCGGGCATTATCGCATTGATGTTGGAAGCTAACCCGAATCTGGACAATCTGACTATCAAAAAACTGCTACAGGAAACTGCGACCAATATGCCAGGCTATGAGCGCTGGGAAGTGGGCGGCGGCTATGTAAATGCACGTTCAGCAGTGGCTGCAGCGCTGGACTACGACATGGATCATCGGGTTACAGTCAATAATCTGACCGACAAAACCTTCAAAGCGAATGCATTGGTCAGCACCAGTGACCGGGTAGAAAATTTTGATTTGTTTTATGCACCGGTCGGTGAGCCAGAAATGAAGACCTTTGAGGTGAGCGAGCAGGATGTGTTAGTTAAAGCCTCTGCAAACAGTTTTGCTAACCTGACCAAACTGGTATTGGTGGCACCGGACGGTACAGAATATTTTGGCAACCTTAGCACCCCGGTTTTAACAGAGACTATGCGCGTGGCCGCCCCTGCGCAACCCGGTACCTGGAGCATTTATGTATATGGTTTAACTTCCCTGTCGGGTGTCCAGGCTGATCCGCTGGGGCTGACCAATGGCCCGGGCGTACCAGAATCTTTTGATGTTACAGTAAGTTTTGAGCAAAGTGGTGGCTACAATGGTTTGGATGATATTGCTGGTCATCCGCAACAAGGGGCTATTGAGTTTGCAGTGAGCGAGCGCTTGATGGACGGTATGAACCAGAACAAATTTTTGCCCGATGCCCGTTTGAAGCGCAAGGATTTTGCCCGCTATGCGGTAATGGGCGGCGCGGTGCGCCAGTACCGTGACCTGCTCAATGATCCGCAGCCTGAGTTAGGCAAGGTGCCGCAGTTTGATAAAGCCTTTATCGAAGCGGTGGCAGTGTCAGGCGGAGCGTTAAAAGACAACCTGCGTGAGCAAGCCCCGGTACTGCCCGATAACGGTCAGGGCGCCGACCCGTTTGGTCGCATGGACAAGTCTGACATGGCTTACGCCCTGGTGCAGATCTTAGGCCTGCAAGAAGCGGCCACCGCTTTTAACCCAGAAGATGATATTGTGGTAAATTACCGGGGCGAAGAGATTGTGCTGGCTGACCAGAATGACATCGCCAGTGAACGTAAAGGTTATGTGCAACTGGCCCTGAATTTGTCGTTACTTAATGTGGCCTTTGGGGTGGAGCAAAGCCCGCTAGACTTAACGCCGGAGCTGACCGCCCGCTTTGAGCCTGACACCACCATCACCCGGGCCCACTATGCTGTACTGGCAAGCCGGCTTTACAGCCAGTACCTTGCTGAATAAACGTTAAGTTTGGCGGTGAGCGTGCCACTACGATTGATTCGCTCACCGCTTTCGTTTATTTTTTAGGCAAGCAACAAAAAGGCGAACAATATGAAAAATCTGGTAGTAACAGTGCTGCTTAGCATGGTTTTGACCACCAGCGTGGCGACCCGGGCCAATGCCCAGCCGGTCAGCCCCGCCACACTAACCATGCAGGATAACAAAATAGAAGCCAGTTTTGTGCTGGCGCAAGACTACGACCTGGCCTTGTCAATGGAACTTGATAATGCGGTGGGTCTGCATCCTAATAATATCGATATCACTGCCGAGCTGGTATTACCCACCGATCCGCGCATTGTGGATCGCCTGCCAGATGCCGCGGTGAGCGGTGTTTCAGGCTTCCCGGTGCTGGTTACCATCGAGCCTAAAGCTGACAGAGGCTTTGCCTTTGAAGGTGTAGCACAAGTAGAATTTTATACCCGCGCCCTGCATTTTGACCCGGCGGTGCCATGGCGCTTATTCACGTCACATGAAGGTGAAACCTTTGAGGATATCACCACGTTGACCACCACTGGCAGCTACCGGGCCCGTGGCAGTACTGGCCGGTTATCAGACTTTGTTATTTTACTGGATGAGCGCGACGATGCGGTGATCACTGCAGAAAAAGTCAGTTTGTTACAGGATACCCTGTATACCCACCAGCAGGATTTGCCAGCCGCTTTGGGCAGCCAGCTGAGCACGCTAGTTGGCAGCTTGCAATCAGCCTTACTGGTTGGCAATACTGAAATGGCTTTGGCGCTTACTGATCAGCTTATCAGCCTGATTGAAGGCACCAGCGGCAACCTGATGCCCGATGTGTGGCGCGCCGGTAACGGTATTTACAATGTTAAAGGCGAGCTGCTCAGCCGCCTGCATACCTTGCGTTACAGCTTGCGTACCCAGGGGTAAATCATGCCATTACAGCTGGCGGTGAATCAGGCCAATGGCAGTGTGCAGGAGCACCTTTTGTATGAAGGGCGCCAGTACACCATTGGCCGCAGTGATCAGGCGGATATTTGTATTGCACATCCGCAGGTCTCCCGCCGCCATGCCTGTGTGGCTGCCTTACCAGATAATCAGTGGGCGCTGCAGGATGTTAGTTCAACCGGCTGTTACAGCCGGGGCAAGCCGGTTCAGTCCCTTACGATTGGCCAAATGCAGCTGGTCTCCCTGGGCCCGGTGGCCTGCCAGCTGACCCCGATGACTGCTACAGAAGTGGTACAACTGGACAGCCAGCGTGTATGGCAGGCGCAACAGCTTGCTTATCATCGTGAACGCTTACAACAATGCAGCAATACCCAGGCGCTGATCGCACTTGCCCAGCAATGCCTGCAGCAGGCGCTGGGCTGTGAGCGCGCTGCGGTGATCTTGGTCGATGCCACCGGTGAGCAGCACGCCCCGGTAGGCTACCCGGACTGGCTACAGGGCGCTGGTTTTACCGGCAGCCGCACCTTTATTCGACAATGTTTAGATCAATGCGCCCCGCTGGCCATCGGCCACCTTGCAGGAGATGCCCACCTGGCCAGCCAGGCCAGTGTGATCCGCAATCAAATTCAGGCAGCCATTGCCGTGCCGCTGGCGGTCGACCAGCATACATTAGGTGTTCTTTACGCCGACTCCACCCAAGGCCGCCGCTACTTTGCTGACGCAGACGTGGCTTTTACAGTCAAACTGGCAAATTTATTGTCTTTGCGTTTGCTTTATCACACGATTGAACGCAAGATTAAGACACTGACTCATCTTCATTAGTCAGTGCAGGTGTTTAAAAATAAAGACATTTGCTTAGTTTTGCTGCTAGTCAGTCAGCATGGATAAACGCAGCTGATCAGCCCCGCATGGAAGGCGGCCGGCACCTTAGCAAGCAGCCAGGGGTAACGGGGTATTTATGTGAGCGGCTTTCAGCCATCGCCGGGTGAGTCATCGTCATTACAAACCACACAATTGCATGCCGGCAATGCTGTCAGGCCAGGTCAACTGCTGGCCTCTCGTTTTCGCATCATTGAAGCGTTGGGTGCCGGCGCGCAGGCCAGTGTCTACAGTGCCTTTGATGAAATGCTGGGAGTGGATGTTGCCCTCAAAGTACTTGGTCAGGCCGATACCGATGCAGTAACCCTGCAGAATCTGCGCAACGAAGTGGTGGTAGCGCGCCAGATCCAACATCCTAATATTATTCGTGTTCACGATATTTTTTGTGACCAGGATTATGTCTTTTTCACCATGGCCTTTGTACCTGGCCAGCCGCTGCAACAACGGCTGCACCAGCCGGTTAGCCGTCAGCTTTATCAGCGTTGGGAACAACAACTACTCGAAGCGGTGCAGGCGTGCCAGGGTGCCGATATTCATCATGGCGATATCAAGCCTGACAACATTCTGATCACCGATGATGACACCCTGATGCTGATTGATTTTGGCATCGGTCAGGCCATGTCGTCCCGTTTGCAAACCAGCGGCCACCAGCATTATGCTGCCCCGGAAGTGCTCACCAGCGGGACCGCCACCGCACAATCTGATATTTACAGTGCCGGCCAGGTGCTTAAAGATGTGCTGGCTGCCGTAGCATTGTCTAAATTATCGCTGCGTCACGCCTGGTGGCGATTACGCCAGCAGCAGCGCCTGGCGCGCCTGACTCATCGCCAACCCGGCCAGCGCCCTGCCCTGTCAGTTCTGCTTACCCAGCGTCGTCGATGGTCACCAGTCTGGGCCGGCGTTCTGGTTATTGTGGCAGTGGGGCTGGCCGTGCTGTTATTGCGTTCACCGCAAACTGACTCGCCGGTTTTGCCAGATAAAACCTTACAGGTGGTGATGATTGCAGATCCGGATTTTCCGTTGCTTGCCACTATCGCCCGGCTGTTGCGCTACCCGCTGGCACTGCACCCCGGCCTGGCTCTGGTACCCGCGAGCACCAGCCACAACCTGATTGACAACCTGGCACTGGCCCCGGTGGCCAATCCCAGTCATCGCATCGATCTGGCCACCACCACCGGCGCCGACATGGTGCTGATGCTCAATGCTGCACCGGCCAACGGCGATACCTATTTATTAACCGCCAGTGGCTTACTGATGCCGGCGGACAAAGCGGCGTTCAGCCTGAGCCAGACCGTATCATTAAACAGCCTGGATCAAGATATCCAGAATTTCAGCCAGCGCCTGCTGAGCCAGTTATTTTCCGCGCTGGATTACGAGGTGGCACTACCGGATGTCAGTTACCTGTCTTCGCTCAGCCTGCTCAACCAGCAAGGAGAACCCCGGGATCCGCAGGCCGCAGTGGAAGCCCTGGTGGATGCGGCGCCCGGCTACCCGGGCAGTTGGCTGGCCAGCGCCCAGTTGGCGTTACAGCAAAATGACATCGCCTGGGCGCGCGAAGCCCTCGCCACGTTATTTTCGTTTGACGATCTGCCGGCCTATTGGCAGCTGCAAGGCAATCTGGTTCGGGCTCGGCTGGATGATAATCTGCCGTTGGCAGAGCAAAGTATCGATGCACTTATCGCTGCTTATCCGGATCGCGCAGAGCTGCTGGCCGAACGTGCTCGCATAAAGCAGTGGGCCAACAATTTGCCCGCCGCTGCTGATGATCTGCACGCCGCCCTTAAGTTGCAGCCGCATAATGGTGACTTATGGTTTGAGCTGGCAAAAATTCAGATTAATTCCGGTGATATTGACATCGCTTTGGAATCGACGCTGACTGAAGCACTGGTAGCCTACCGGCGCAACCAGAATCGCTTTGGCGAAAGCCAGGTATTCAATGCTTTTGGTGTCTCGTATCTCAGACTGGCTCAGTATGATTCTGCAGCCAGTTACCTAAATGATGCATTAAAGCTATTGGACAGCGAACAATACCCCGCAGAGCGTACTAAAACCCTAGCGAATTTAGCCATCGTGGCCTCTATAAAGGGAGACTTTGCAAGCGCCCAACAGAATCTTGAGGAGGCATTAGTCATTTTAGAGACGATTGGCGATAAGGAAGAAGAAGCCCATGTGCTCGACACCTTAGGCTTTTTGCATGAAGAACAAGGTCGCTACACCTCGGCGCTGAACTATTACAAAGAAGGGTTGGATTTACGGGTACAAACCGGTGATGTCAAAGCCCAGCCACTGAGTATGAGCAATGTGGCGTACGCACATTTTCTTATTGGCGATATGGCGCTGGCCGAAATCTACTGGCAACAGGCACTGGCCTTGTTCAGCCGCAACGAAGAAGAAACCCACCGGCTGCGCACTCAGCAAAACCTCATTCATCTGGCGATGGTCAAAGGCGATAATACCGCCGCCGCACAGCAGCTTGGCCAGCTAAGTGAACAGCTGGGTAGCGATCTTAAACAAGAACAGTTGTATCAGCATTTGTTGCTTAGCTACCTGCACTTTAGTCGCGGCAATGTGCAACAGGCGCTGGACCAGGTGCACAATGCCAACGCCATGGCTGCGGCTGCCGACGATGTGAAGGCTCAGGTGGAAAGCGCCTTGTGGTTAGCCGAGGTATGCCTGAAGCTAGCCGACTGGCAGTGCAGCGAGCAGGCGCTGGCGAAAACCGATAGCCAGATCAATGACGCCAGCCTCGAGCAACAGGCTGTCCATGCCTGGCTGTCGCTGGCGTTGCAACATCAACGAGGCTCGCCGGTAGATGAGCAGCACCCGGTGTACCAGCAATTGGTGGCCAATGACCATCTGCCCACGCTGGTCAGTTTAAAGATCATGCTGGATATGCAGGAGCGCTTTGCCTTGCCCCCTGACAGCGACGCGATGCAGCGCGCGGAAATGCTCAATCAGCCGGTGTTGTACCAGCCCTACTTACATTGGCTTTATTTGCATGCCAAACGCGGCGATACCCAATACCAGGAGCGCCTGCGCCAGCAACTGGCGGTACATCCGCAGTACTGGCGAAATCATATCTATTATCAGGCGGTGCCCGGTGCTGAGGCCAAGGCCCGCCAGTTACGGCAAGCATGGCTCAACCAGCTTAATGAACAACAGGCCGGTGCCTATCAGGAGACGTATTTTGACTGATCTGTTAAGCGACGAATTGCTAGCAATTCGCGCCTTGCAGCATGATTTAAAAACCCGGCTGGATGAAGAACAGGACACCTTTGCTGGCCTGGCCAAACGGCTATGGGCTCAGCAGGAAGCCGAAAAAGCGCGTCTGTCACGGGATTTACACGATGGCGTCGGTCAGCTGCTGACCGGCCTGACCCGCCGCCTTCAAGCAGTTAGCGAACAAGACCCGGAACTGGCCGAATTGCATCAGTTAGCCGAAATGGCGCTGGCAGATGTACGTCAGATGTCACGCCTCATGAGCCCCACTATTTTAGATGACTTAGGCCTTAAGCCGGCATTAAAATGGTTGTGCCGTAGTCTGTTAGCCGCCGAGCCGCTGGAATACCAGTGTGATATTCATCTCCCTGAAAATCTCGACCGTCAGGTCAGTGTAGTATTATTTCGTATTGCCCAGGAAAGTCTGGTCAATGCGGTTAAACATGCCCGGGCCAGCCGCATTGATGTCAGCGTGCTGACCCATCACAATGTGGTGCGTATGCAAATCAGTGATAATGGCTGTGGCTTTGAACAGGCTAAAATAGAGCCCGGGGTGGGACTAATGTCGCTGGCCGACCGGGCCAAAGCGTTTGCCGCAACAGTCCAGATAGATACTGCCCCCGATCAGGGCACCCGAGTAATAGTGAGCGTTCCCTTATGACAATAAAACTGGTATTGGCCGATGATCACGCGCTGATGCGCCAGGGCATTTCTGCCATGCTGCAAGCTTGTGAGAACCTGGAAGTGGTGGGTGAATGCGGCGATGGCGTGGAGCTATTAGCCCTGGTGCTGCGCCATAAGCCGGATGTGGTAGTTATGGATATCTCCATGCCCAAAATGAGCGGGCTGGTCGCCATCGATAAAATTTTGGCACAACGCAGTGAAACCAAAATTCTGGTGCTGTCGATGCACAATGAAATTGAGTATGTAGAGGCCATGCAGGATGCCGGAGCTAAGGGCTATGTGCTTAAAGAATCCTCCCAGGACACCCTGATTGCAGCGATCAATAAGGTGGCCGAGGGCAAAACTGTGTTCCCTCATTTAAATGAAACCCACCCGGCCGAGCCGGTGGCGCATATTAATCCGATTCGCATGCTGACCCGGCGTGAGCGCGAGGTGTTTTTTCTGGTTGCCGCCGGTAACACCAGTCGGCAGATTGCCGAACTGCTGGACATGAGCCTGAAAACTGCCGAAAACCATCGCAGTAATATTTATAAAAAGCTGAATTTGAAAAGCTCGGCTGAGCTGATAAGAATGGCCGGCAAAGCCGGCCTGTTGGAATAACCCAGGCAGCCGGGCGGCTGCCTGATAGAGCCTGGTTTATAGTTGGTCGACCAGAGTCACTGTCAGAGCTGCTTCACCGCGGCTGACCGTATTTGCTGGGTTGAAATAGGCAACTAACGTAGGCTCCATATCGAAGGGCCCCTGCTGAACTTCGACCTGCACTGGCATAATGCCTAAAGCCACTGCCTGTTGCACATAACCACGCATGGCCGGAGCAATCTCCTGGGTGTCTGCTACTGTGACCGCCTGGCCAAACACCACCGCTACAATGTCATCGTTCGGGTTAAAGGCTTCGGCTGCCTGTTGCAGACCTAATGCCTGAACCATGGAATACGCCATGGCTTCGCGAGACACCGCGCTGTCAGCGCCAAAGAACTCACCGCTCTCAGCCTGCATCAAAGGCGCATCGGTCATGGTCAAATCGGCCAATACCGCACCAGCTTGAGTGACACTGTTCACCGCTGCCGCATCTTTCGCTGCGACATCGTGAAACAGCGCCTGATTACCCGCCAGCGCCTGACGCACATCGGCGCTTAGACTTAAGGTATCGGCTAACTGCGCAGCGGTTAATGGCGCATCAGGAGCAAAGCCGTCGTTGGTAGCATCCATCAAGTGATTGCTCACCACATACTCGACAAACGCTTGCGAAGGATGACCTTGCGTATCATCAATGCCAGTATAGCCAGAGGTTTCCAGTAAGCGAATATTCACATCGGCAGAACCTGGGACACCCACACCATTGGTAACACCCAGGGGATCCAGCGATACACCACTGATACTACCGATTCCGCGGCTGTACAGCTTCCACTCGCCCGGCATGCCCGGTGCTGCGGTACCCACAGAAGAGCCTAAAATCGGTAAACCAATACCACTGCCGTAACGGTTGCCGGCCGGATCTTCCAATACAAATGCAGTGGCAGTTTCAATCGACGCACTGGCCACAACCATCGACACCTCTGGCCCTACGGTAAAAGTTTCGGTGGGTGATTCGCCAGCTGGCAGGTAGGTGGTGGTTAAAGTAAAGCTGTCGCCCTCACTGATATTGGCAAATGCATTAAAATCTCGGTTAAGTTTGACGGTGTCGCCATAAACCTGCTCGCCATTGACCACAGCGTTGACCGCCGCGTGCGCATTGACATACCCTGCACCCACTTCCCAGGCATCCATCCCGCTCATCGGCGTGGCAGTTTGCTGTAAAATACGTTTTACATCACGCCATTGCAGTGACGGGTCCGCTTCAAGCATCAGTGCCACAATACCGGATACATGGGGCGCCGCCATCGAGGTACCGCTGGACACGGTATAAAACGGCAAATGTTGTGGCTCAATCATATCAGCATCATCGCTGGCACTTAAACCGCCCAGGCTGGAGGTAGAAGCACGCGCCGAAATGACATCCACGCCCGGGGCGGTCACTGTTGGGCGATCCACCCAGGTGTACACCTCGCCATCGACCATGGCTTCACCGCCTTTGCCATCCACACCGCGTGAACTAAAATCGGCCAGCTCGCCTCGTTTATTGCCTGCAGCCACGGTCACTACCCACGGCGCTTTTTTAAAGTTGCCGGTAATGGTAGATTCACCCGGGCCAGAGTTGCCGGCTGAAAAGACGGTAATAATGCCGCGGTCGGCCAGTGCCTTGGTGGCTACGTTGGTCGGGTCATCCGGGTTAAACTCGGTGCCCACATCGCCGGTATTACCGAATGAATTGGAAATGACCCGGATGTTGTAGTCATACTGATGGGTTAACGCGTAGTCGAAGCCACCCAGGGTATCCAGGATAAATAAACCTGCGCCGGAGCCATAGCCGATGATATCCGCCCCCGGTGCAACACCGGCATGCAAGCCGCTGCTTTTGGCGCCATTTCCGCCAACCGTACCGGCTACATGGGTACCATGACCGCCGGCGATGTCGGTATTGGCCACATTTTCCTGATAAGTAATCGGCAGCAGATCCGAGAAGCTAGCCAGGTTCAGCTGCGCAGAGACATTCTGTACGACATGGTCAGGGAAGGCCAAATCAGAATGGGTGCCATCCACACCAGAGTCGTTGACCACGACCCCAATGCCACGGCCAGAGTAAGGCATCCCCTGATTACGCAGATTTTGGTCATCGCGCAGCGCCTGCACGCCGGTGATTTGTGTGGATTCGTGGTTTTCCAGAACCAGTTTATCGTTGTGCCAGACCGACACTACATCATCACGCTGATACAGCGCTTCGACCTGCGCTTTGGTGGCCAGCACCCCCACGATAGGCAGGTTCTGCAGGCTGACGCCTTGCTGGATCCCCAGTGCTTTTAAGGCATTGAGCTGGTCAGGCAGAACGCCATTTTTACCATTGAAGGTCACAATCACTTGTTGTAATTCATTGGGTGCCGCATCCAGCGCTTCGGCCAGCGTTTGATCGAAGGTTTTTGCCAGTGCGCTGGCAGGCAGTGCCAGAGCGACAGCAGCAGCCAGAACTGTTTGTTGTTTGAATAATTTCATATAACACCTCATTAATAGGACGTATTGAGTATTGAGTATTCCGTAATCAAGTGGCGTCAGACTATGAGGGGTTCCCCCTATTTCATGCAGATTTGTTTACATAAAAAAACGCTTCCGTGCGTAAAGGGTCGTGCTCGGGGGGATAGTGAATATACCAGGGAAAAATGCGCATCCGTGCGCCAAGTGTCGTATGGGAACAAGTATCAGGCGCGGCGACGGCGCCGCGACAGGGTGAGCATCAGCCCAGCCAGAATGAACAATATGCCTGCGGCTGGCTCGTTCACGCCGATAATCGTGCGGGTAACGGCAAACAGCCCGCCGGCACAGCGCTGTCGATTGCTATCAAACAGGCAGGTATCCGCCCCGTAAGCAGCTTCACCGGTGAAAACTTCAATATCCGGACTGGCCGCCAGGGCTAAGCCCTCATCGCCCTCGTCACCAAATACGCCATCGTCAAGATCGACGATATTAATTTGGTTGATATGCGCATCGGTAAACAACACACGCTGCGAGTCGGTCTCTAAAATAAATTCAAAATCCGCCCAATCATTAAAGTTGCCACTGGAAGACTCGGTATAGCTGATAAAGCCACTGATCTGCGCTGTGCCCGGCTGGCCGTCAGACAACGTTAACGAGCTAAAGTCATACCGAATTAACTGAGCACTGGCTCCGGCAGAGACCAAAATCAGCGACAGTGCAATTAACCACTTCTTCATAACCACTCATCCATGAACATAATGACTTAACAATGGCGTAGCTTACGACTTTTGCCTATAGGGGGTTCCCCTTATTTATAGGGAAAATGACAGACTTGTTTGGTTATCGAGCCGAAGGTGACACTACCCGGGTCATCGTGGCGCAGGCCTACTCACCCCTGAGTCAACGCGGCGCAGGCCGCGATCTCCATGAATTTCCCGTAATGTTGAAACTGCTCAGAATATGTGGGAGATCCAGACTTTCGTCGGGATGACTGTCTAATTGGCGGTGACGGGGTACTTGGCGATGACTGAGAGCCCAAAGGCGGAGTGACCCCACTTTGAGTCATCGCGGCGCAGGCCGCGATCTCCATGAATTTCCCGTAATGTTGAAACTGCTCAGAATATGTGGGAGATCCAGACTTTCGTCGGGATGACTGTCTAATTGGCGGTCTAATTGGCGGTGACGGGGTACTTGGCGATGACTAAATACCCGAAGGCGGAGTGACCCAACTTTGAGTCATCGCGGCACAGGCCGCGATCACCATGGATTTCTCGTAATGTTGAAACTGCTCAGAATATGTGGGAGATCCAGAGTTTCGCGATGTATGGACTCCTCCACCCCCGGAGGAGTATTTTGGTTATCGCCAAACAACCTCTAAAAGGAGTCCATACATGGCTGAATCTAACGTAATTGCTATCGACCTTGCAAAGAGTTCT
>NZ_JBUZOV010000006.1:0-154679 GCF_055326825.1 Alteromonas sp. WD8-37 | reverse complement strand
TCCCGGCAGTAAGCTGATACTGATTTCGCGAATAGGCATGAAGGTGCGAATACATGCATGGACAGGGTTAGCTACCCAAATAGAGTCCGAATATACGCACGCATCAAACTTTTTACTGGGTCAGAAACGTGTTGCTTAACAGGAGGAGTCCATATACGGGATGACGGGAATATTATTGGTTTCGGGGTGACAGCGACCTGCGTCGGGATGACGGGGGTTGTTGATGCCGCTTTATAGTCTTCGCGGCTCCGCATTTAATCATCGCGCCCATTCTGGGTCATCGCGGCGCAGGCCGCGATCTCCCACTATGTTCTACCTAAGGTAGGGGTTGCTTACTAAGGTGATAACCCAGGAAGATCCCGACTTTCGTCGGGATAACAGTATTGGCGCTGTCGGGATAACAGAATTCGTGCTGTCGGGACGAAAATTCGTGCTGTCAGGATGACGGCGATGGAAGAAAACGAATATAACTTAAGTGAGGCGCTTGCAGGGGGCTACAGGCCTACGCCATAGCTTTTTTAACCGTATTGATGAGATTCTCCGCGCGAAAAGGTTTGGCCATAAACTGGGTTGCGCCGAGGCGCTTGGCCTTGAGTACGGTCTCGCGGGTGGCATCACTGGTAAGCATGATAAACGGGATTTCCCAGCCTCGTTTGCGGCACAATTCAAGAAGGGATAAGCCATCATAGCCGGGCATGATTTGATCGCTGATCACCAGTGTGATTGCATTATCATCCTGTTTAAGCAAAAAATCCCGAGCCAGGCGGCTACTATTGAAAGGAAATACCTGGGCATCAAAATGATCTTCTATTGCCAGGCAAATTAATTCCTGGGTAATGATATCGTCGTCCACTACGACTACTGACCATTGCGACATTGGTCAACCATCCGTTTTACTGGTCTAGGCTTAAGCTTAACGTCATTTCGCAAGATGTCCAACATAGTTTGGTGAAATGACAGGCAAAAAAAACGCCGGCCTAAGCCAGCGTTTTTTGTCTGCTACCGTTTAAGGTTAGCCTTTTTTGCCTTCCCGTGACGCGCGCTTACGCTCGTTCTCGGTTAAGAAGCGCTTACGAATCCGAATGCTTTCTGGGGTTACTTCCACCAGTTCGTCGTCATCGATAAATTCCAGCGCCTGTTCCAGTGACATCACAATGGGTGGCACCAGATTTTGTGCTTCGTCAGTACCTGAGGCACGGACGTTAGTCAGCTGCTTACCTTTTAGGGCATTCACCGTCAAATCGTTATCACGGCTGTGGATACCGATAACCATACCTTCATACACATCCACACCGTGGCCGATAAACAAACGGCCGCGCTCTTGCAGATTAAACAGCGCGTTGGTCAGGGCCTTACCTGGCGCGTTAGCAATCAGTACGCCATTTTTACGCTGGCCAATTTTGCCGCCTTTGTACGGACCATAATGGTCGAATGTGTGGTACAGCAGACCAGAACCAGAGGTCAGCGTCATAAACTCAGTCTGGAAGCCAATCAAGCCACGGCTTGGAATGACAAAGTCCATGCGCACACGGCCTTTGCCATCCGGTGACATGTTGGTCAGCTCAGCTTTACGGTAGCCTAACTGCTCCATGACCGAGCCCTGATCTTCTTCTTCACAGTCGATGGTCAGTGTTTCAAACGGCTCTTCGATATTGCCGTTTTCGTCTTCTTTGAGGATTACTTCCGGGCGCGATACCGCCAGTTCGTAACCTTCACGACGCATGTTTTCAATCAGGATACCCAGGTGCAGTTCACCACGGCCTGATACACGGAACTTGTCCGGGTTTTCTGTTTCTTCAACCCGCAGTGCCACGTTGTGTACCAGCTCGTCTTTCAGACGGTCCAGAATATTACGCGAGGTAACATATTTTCCTTCACGGCCAGAAAACGGCGAAGTATTAACCTGGAAGGTCATGGTAACGGTAGGTTCGTCAACCGTCAGCGCCGGCAGTGGTTCAACTGCGTTTACATCACATACGGTGTCAGAAATTTTCAGCTCGCCTAAGCCGCTGATAGCAATGATATCACCAGCATTGGCTTCGCTGGCTTCCTGGCGGTCCAGACCCAGGTAGGTCAGTACCTGGCCCACTTTACCATTGCGCTTTTCGCCTTCGGCATTAACGATAGTAACCTGCTGACCCGACTTCACCCGGCCACGCTTGATACGACCTACACCGATAACCCCTACATAGGAGTTATAGTCCAGCTGCGAAATCTGCATCTGGAACGGGCCGTCTGGGTCCGTGTTTGGCGCTTCAACCTGATTCACAATCATTTCAAACAGGGGTGTCATGTCAGTGCCGGTCACTTCAGCATCATTTGACGCCCAGCCATTTAAGGCAGACGCATACACCACCTGGAAGTCCAGCTGGTCATCAGTAGCACCCAGATTGTCAAACAAATCAAACACCTGATCCATCACCCAGTCAGGGCGTGCGCCAGGCTTGTCGATTTTGTTGATTACCACGATAGGCTTGAGGCCCTGGGCAAAGGCTTTTTGCGTCACAAAGCGAGTTTGTGGCATCGGACCTTCCTGCGCATCAACCAACAGCAGTACAGAGTCTGCCATCGACATAACCCGCTCTACTTCACCGCCAAAGTCGGCGTGTCCGGGAGTGTCGACGATATTAATGTGATAATCCTGCCAGTTGATGGCGGTATTTTTGGCCAGGATAGTAATGCCGCGTTCTTTCTCGATGTCATTCGAGTCCATAACACGTTCCTGGGCTTCACCGCGGCTCTCCAGCGTACCGGATTGCTGTAGCAGCTTATCAACCAGGGTGGTTTTACCGTGGTCAACGTGCGCGATGATCGCAATGTTTCTTAACTTTGAAATATCGTAACTGTTCATTAACTAAGAGCCTGTATTACCTTGCCCGGTGCAACTATGTCTGACCGGTTATGGATTGGAAAATTGTTGCAGAGGAGAAAATTTGCGCGGATTGTACAGAAATTCCTGGCCGTTTGCGCCTCTTTTTTCGCTTATTTTATTTTTGCGCAGTAATCTTAATCAGCGTAGCTACTGTATGTACGCCTGCACGGGCAGCGCACCGCACTTGCCAGGGCAGGCACTAGGGCCTGATAGTCCTGCCAAAACGCCAAGCGGGTGCTGTTCACCAGCTGAACTGCACTACAAAGAAGCAGCGCTGCACTAAAATCGTGCAAATTATGCAGTACGGTGCACGATTATGTGCTGCGATGGCGCATTGTAGCGCTAACTGCCAGATGGCACGAATATCGCTTCTAAAAATTCACCTGACAGGGACGCTGCGAACGCCCTGCATTTTTACATCAATACCTGGAGGACACGATGTCAATAGAAAAGGCATTAGAGCTGATTCAAGAATGTGAAGCCAAATTTGTCGATTTACGCTTCACCGATACAAAAGGTAAAGAACAACACGTCTCTATCCCTGCGGCGTTGGTTGACGAAGAGTTTTTCGAAGAAGGGAAAATGTTCGACGGTTCTTCAATCAGCGGCTGGAAAGGTATCAACGAATCTGACATGGTCTTGATGCCCGACTCCACCTCTGTGGTAATAGACCCGTTTGCCGAAGAAACCCAGGTAAATGTGCGGTGTGATATCGTTGATCCAACAACGCTGGAAGGCTATGAGCGTGACCCTCGTTCTGTAGCCCGCCGTGCTGAAGACTTCCTGCGCTCTACCGGCATCGGTGATACAGCCTTCTTTGGCCCTGAGCCAGAATTCTTCCTGTTTGACGATGTGCGTTTTCACACCGACATGAGCGGCTCGTTCTATAAGATCGATTCGGCTGAAGCCAAATGGAACTCAGGCGCTGATTTTGAAGGCGGTAACCTGGCGCACCGTCCGGGAGTAAAAGGCGGTTACTTCCCGGTACCACCAGTAGACTCTGCCCACGACACCCGTGCAGCTATGTGTCTGGTGATGGAAGAAATGGGCCTGAAAATCGAAGCGCATCACCATGAAGTGGCCACTGCCGGGCAAAACGAAATTGCCTGTGAGTTCAACACTCTGGTGAAAAAAGCCGATGAGCTGCAAATCTACAAGTATGTTGTGCACAATGTGGCCCATGCCTATGGCCAGACTGCCACCTTTATGCCTAAGCCGCTGGTAGGCGATAACGGCTCTGGTATGCACGTGCATATGTCGATTGCCAAAGAGGGTAAAAACGTCTTTGCCGGTGACAAATATGCTGGTCTGTCTGAAGAAGCGCTGTATTACATTGGCGGTATCATCAAACACGCCCGTGCGATCAACGCCTTTACCAATGCGTCAACTAACTCGTACAAGCGTCTGGTCCCAGGCTTTGAAGCCCCGGTCATGCTGGCCTACTCTGCCCGTAACCGTTCTGCGTCAATCCGTATCCCGCATGTATCGAGCGATAAAGCGCGCCGCATCGAGGTTCGTTTCCCAGACCCGACTGCTAACCCATACCTGGCCTTTACCGCCATGCTGATGGCCGGTATTGATGGCATTAAGAACAAGATCCACCCTGGCGATGCCATGGACAAAGACTTGTACGACCTGCCACCAGAAGAAGCCAAGGATATCCCCACCGTAGCCAGCTCGCTGGAAATGGCGCTGGAAGCGTTGGATAACGACCGTGAATTCTTAAAAGCCGGCGGTGTTATGTCTGATGACATGATTGATGCTTACATTGGCCTGAAAGAAGAAGAAGTCACGCGCCTGCGCATGACCACGCATCCGATTGAATTTGATATGTACTACAGCGTATAAGCTGGTAGCGAATAACAATCAAGCCCACATTTTTGTGGGCTTTTTTTTTGCCACTGCGACATACTAAAAGAAACCACGCTTGTTGTTAGCGAGATTGCTTATGAATATGCCGACCTTGTTTACCCACAGTTCACGATGGATGCTCTTAATCGGCTTGCTGTTTACCGCAGGCCTGGCCAGCGCGCAAGACACGCTGACTGCCAGCGGCGAGACCCGCCAGCCGGCCCCGGCGGACGCGGGCAACCCGGTGTACAAAATCGAACGTGACGATGGCTCGGTCTTGTTCACCGACACCCCGGCACCGAATAGCCAGCCGATTACCTTAAATGCTAATACCGCCAATGTTGCTGCAGCGCTGCCAACCCCGACAGCCCCCACCACGGCTGCCCCGGGCGGCGATACCAAACAGATAACCTACAAATTAGCCATTTTACAGCCGGCCCCGGAAGCCACCATTCGCAGCAATCGCGGGCAACTTAAGGTGGTGGCGCAGGCCAGCCCGGCCAACGCAGGGCGATTGCAGGTTGTGATTGACGGCAAGGTAATGGGCACCAGTCGCACCGGCCAATTTGCGTTATCCGGCATTCACCGTGGCGCGCACCAGTTGCAAGTTCGGCTAATCGATAATAAGGGCAAGACTCTTGCATCGTCTGCTCAACAGACCTTTTTTATGCACCAGGCATCGGCGTTGATCAACCCACCGGCCGGCCAGTAGGCCCCACACCCCACGGGTCAGGCTGGTATTGCGGTCCGGCCCGAGTATCACCGACCGATTGCTTGCGCTATAATGCACCAAACTGGTGCAAAGGAGATTTGCCAAGCATGCATGATAGTGCCCCTTCCCCGCTTAATTTGCTGGACAATATGAATACCGCGCTGGTAATGGTGGATGACAAGCTGGTTATCATCTATGCCAATCACGCTGGTGAGGCGCTGTTTGAAACCGGCACCAAACAATTGTACGGCCGTCCGTTGTACGAATTTTTTGAGCCGGGCTCCATCAAACAGGCTCGCTTAAGAGCAGCCTTACGACGAGGCGAGGATTTTACCGAAAATGAGGTGCGCCTGGTGTTTCGGGAGAATCGCCATGTGCTGGCCGATTTGACTGTCACCAATCTGCGCGACGGCGATAATGCCCGCTTGCTGTTTGAAGTCCGTAAGATTGATCAGCAAAAACGGATCTCCCGGGAAAATCTGCAAAATGCCCAGCATTATGCTGCCCGGGAGCTGGTGCGCGGGCTGGCCCATGAAATAAAAAATCCGCTGGGAGGTATTCGCGGGGCCGCCCAACTGCTGGAAAAAGAACTGCCCGAACCTGATCAGCGCGAATTTACCCAAATGATCATCGAGCAAACCGATCGCTTGCGCAATCTGGTGGACCGCCTGCTTGGCCCTAACTCGTTGCCTCGCTTGCAATGGAGCAACCTGCACCAGGCGCTGGAAAAAGTCCGCAACCTGGTCAGTGCAGATCTGCCCATACCAGTCACCCTGTACCGTGACTACGATCCAAGTATCCCGGATGTGCGCGTCGATCAGGATATGATCCAGCAGGCTGTGCTCAATATTATGCGCAACAGTGTGCAGGCCCTGCAGGAAGCCGATATCGCCGAACCATTTATCCGCCTGCAAACCCGAGTGGAGCGGCAGATGACCATTCAAAATCAGCGCCATCCGCTGGTAGCCAAAATTCTGATTGAGGACAACGGCCCGGGGATCCCGAGCACCCTGCGTGACACCCTATTTTATCCCATGGTCAGCTCTAAAAATCATGGCAGTGGGCTGGGCTTATCCATTGCCCAGACCCTGATTAATCATCATGGCGGCCGCATTGATGTGGATAGCCATCCGGGGCGCACTGTGTTTGCGCTGTATCTTCCAATCGATCGCAAGGAGTCAATCAATGAGCAGTGAATCGGTCTGGATAGTCGACGACGACAGTTCTATTCGATGGGTGATTCAAAAAGCCCTGCAGGCCGCCCAAATCAGTTGTGTCTGTTTTGAAAACCCAGAAGATGTAGTGCGCCAGCTGCATAGCGGGCAGGCACCGGAGGTGATCATCTCGGATATTCGCATGCCACAAATGGACGGCATGGCTTTGCTGCAGGAAGTGCATCAGGTTGATGCAGCGATCCCGGTGATTATCATGACTGCCCATTCAGACCTGGACAGTGCGGTTAATGCCTATCAAAGCGGCGCGTTTGAATATCTGCCCAAGCCCTTTGATATCGATGAAGCCGTCACCTTAACCCAGCGTGCCCTGGCCCATGCACGGGAACAGCGCCAAACCGCCAGCGTAACCGAGCCGGTGACCGCCACCGAAATCATCGGTGAAGCACCGGCGATGCAGGAAGTATTTCGCGCCATCGGCCGTCTGTCGCGCTCATCCATCAGCGTGCTCATCAATGGCCAGTCCGGTACTGGTAAAGAATTGGTGGCGCAAGCGCTGCATCGCCATAGCCCGAGGGCCAACAACCCGTTTGTGGCGCTGAATATGGCGGCGATCCCCGGCGATCTGGTGGAATCGGAGTTATTTGGCCATGAAAAAGGCGCCTTTACCGGGGCCCAGAGTGCTCGTCAAGGACGCTTTGAACAGGCTAATGGCGGCACCCTGTTTTTAGATGAAATCGGTGATATGCCGCTGGAAGTGCAAACCCGGCTATTGCGGGTTCTGGCTGACGGCCAGTTTTACCGGGTGGGCGGCCACCAGCCGGTCACCGTAGATGTGCGCATCATCGCCGCCACTCACCAAAATCTGGAACAGCGTGTACACCAGGGCAAATTTCGCGAAGATTTGTTTCACCGCTTAAATGTGATCCGCGTACATCTGCCGTCGCTGGCTGAGCGGCGCGAGGATATCGGCCTGCTGGCGCGGCATTTTTTGCGCCAGGCAGCGCGCGAACTCGATGTGGAAACCAAATCACTGAGCCCGGCCGCCATCCGGGTGATGACCCAGCTGCCCTGGCCAGGCAATGTGCGCCAGCTGGAAAATGTGTGCCGCTGGCTCACTGTGATGGCCAGCGGCCAGGATATTTTACCGGCAGATTTACCCCCGGAAATCCAGCAAGATACCAGCCAGCCCACGGGCCAGGCGGCCGGTCAGCAAGACTGGCCCCATCTGCTGGCACAATGGGCCGACCAGCAATTACATGCCGAGCATTGCGATATTCTCACCAGCGCGCAGCACACCTTTGAAAAGGTGCTATTAGAGCGTGCGTTATCCTACACCCATGGCCACAAACAGGATGCGGCCCGGCGCCTAGGCTGGGGCCGCAACACCCTCACCCGCAAACTTAAAGAGCTCAATATCAACGCCTGACCTTCACGCCCGCGCCTTGCGGGCTTTTTATAGCAACCTTCTTTTTCTCTGAATCTATTAAGCAAACCGCTAGCCGCCCAAACTGCCCCACCTTATGACAGCGCATACAAAAACTTAATTGATTAAGTTTTTTCCAATAATTGCTTGAGCATTGTACAAATAGTGGTTATTGTTAATGCGATGTAACAGATGTTACAAAAATTAAGGTCGATAAAAGGCACGCAGAAATGAAGAGAAAACAACTATTTAAACCCGCTTTGCTGTCCCTTGCCGTCAGTTCGGCAATGCTTGCCAGCCAGGCATATGCCCAACAAGAGCTTTATCCTGATACAGACGAAGATGTTGAAGTTATTGCGGTTAAAGGGATCCGCGGCTCGCTAATTCGCGCTCAGGCAGTGAAGATGGACAACTCCTCCATTGTTGAGGCCATCTCTGCTGAAGACATCGGTAAACTGCCTGACTCCTCTATCGCTGAATCCTTGGCACGTTTGCCCGGCCTGGCCGGTGAGCGGGTCGGCGGCCGGACCTCCGGTATTTCTGTACGTGGTTTTAAAGAAGATTTTATCGGCACTTCACTTAACGGCCGTGAACTGATTGGTATCGGTGATAACCGGGGTGTGGAATTTGACCTTTACCCGGCCGAAATCATGACCGGTGCCACCATCTATAAATCGGTGGATGCCTCACTGATGGTGCAAGGAGTGGGGGGTACCGTTGACCTGCAAACTGTGCGTCCGCTGGCCGCTCAGGAAACCCTGACCCTGACCGGCGTACTCGAGCGCGGCGGGAATGATTCAGACAATCCGGAATTTGATAATAAAGGCCACCGCTACGCGCTGTCTTTTGTCGAAAAATTTGCTGACGAAACAGTGGGTCTGGCCCTGGCCATTGCCTCTACTGAATCACCGCGTAACGAACGTAAGTACGGTGTATGGGGTTATGGTGACAACAATGGCGCGCTGATCCCATTTGGTTTGGATACCCAGGCCATCAGTCGGGTGCTGGAGCGTGATACCATTTCCGGCATCTTCCAATGGCGCCCTAATGAAAACTGGGACATCGTGGTCGATGTGCTGGACATTGATTACTCCGATTCAGGCGTGATCCGTGGCTTTATCGAACCCTTTGAATTAAGCACTGCCTCCTTATCCGGCACTGGTGCCAACTCCACCGGTATTCAAACCAACGTGAATCCGGTACTGCGGACTGACCCGGCGCAAAAGGACGGCGAGCTGCAAACCTTTGGTCTGAATGTAAAATACTATCTGAATGACGCCTGGTCGGTGGCATTGGATGTGGCCGAAAGCGAGTCCAGCAAACGCGATCTGCGCGGTGAATCCTATGCTGGTTTAGTGCGTAACGGCGCAGCCCTGGCACCCGGTGACCAGCGCACCCGGAATTTTACCATGAGTCCGGATGGCATCATGTTCAGCGGCAGCACCGGCCTGGAAGCCTTTGCTGATCCCAGCTTACTGCAACTGACCGGTCCGCAGCCCTGGGGTGGCGGTCTGGCCAACCTGGCCGACCAGTTTGAAACCGATGTACTGCGCGCCGATGGCCAACCCTACGACTATTTTAATGCTCAGGATGGTTTCTTAAACTTTGCTGACTTTGAAGAAGAGCTGACCACCGCACGTTTTGAAGCTTTTGGTCTGGTTGACTGGGGCATTGTGAATGAAGTGAACTTTGGTATTCGCTATTCCGATCGCTTCAAGAGTAAAGACAACAAAGGCTTTTTTGCCACCGCTTCGTCTTACCCGTTCTCTGAAGCCATTCCGCAGGAATACCTGTACAACGGCCTGGCAGATCTGACCTGGGCTGGCCTGGGTCAGGTTGTCGCCTACGACGGCTTTGCTCCCTATAACGATGGCGAATATACCCTCAATGATGCGGGCCTGCTGGAGCCGGATCGTTTAGGTGACACCTACAGTGTGGAAGAAGAAACCACCACCCTGTTCGCCAAATTTGACTTTGAAACCGATGTCGCCGGCTTTTTCGTAACCGGTAACTTTGGTGCCCAGTATGTGCAAACCGACCAAAGCTCCACCGGCTTTATCGGTGTGGTAGGGTCTAACTTCAAAGTGTGTGATGCCGATGATGACGGTATGGTTGATACCAGTTGTATCACTACCATCGAAGATGATTATTCGCATTTTCTGCCTAGCTTAAATGTCAACGTTGAGCTGGATGAAAAACGCTATATTCGCTTTGCTGCGTCAAAAACCATCAGTCGTGCCCGTATCGACCAGATGAAAGCATCAGGGTTTGTGAAGTTTGACCAAAACATCAACCTGATCGCCATCCCGAACACAGCAGAGGCGGTGGAAACCTATGGCACGCCATGGTCTAAATCGCAGGGTAACCCGCGTTTGCGTCCGCTGGAAGCCAACAACTTCGACCTGTCGTTTGAAAACTATTTTGAAGACGAAGGGTATGTGTCACTGGCCTTGTTCTATAAAGACTTGGTTAACTGGACCCGCGATGGTAACCAGACCATCGACTTTACCAACGATCCGACCAACAATGGCGCCAACTACTTTATTCCTGGCTTCCACGATCGTATCGTCGGTAGCGACGGCCTGGTTGGCCCGGATGGTACCGAATACGCTCCGGGCACTTACCTGACACCGCCAGACCTAGGCACTTTCTCCTTCTTTGAAGATGGCCTGGAAGGCGAAGTCAAAGGCGCCGAGGTCACTGCTCAGATCCCACTTAATAAGGTGGCTGATTTTCTGGAAGGCTTTGGCCTGGCCGGCTCTGCCACCTACATCGATGGCGAGTTAGAGGATGGTACTGCCATTCCGGGTCAGTCTGACCGGGTCTACTCTGTTACTGCCTACTATGAGCATGGTGGCTTTGAGTTCCGGGTTGCAGCCACCGACCGGTCAGAGTTTTTGACCTATCAACGCGGCGGCTCTAACAAGATTGATGCAGCCACCCGTGATGCCATCACCCAGGTCGATGCGCAAATCAGCTATGATTTTGCCGACAGCGGCATTCAGTATCTGGAAGGCTTGCGCGTGTCATTGCAGGGCCAGAACCTGACTGACGAATTAGAAGAAACCCGCGATGCCAACGGCCTGGTTACCTTACGCCGTGAGTTCGGGCCTTCGTACCTGCTCAACCTGAATTACTCGTTCTACTAAGCACTACCGCCCTGCCTGGTCCTCAGGCAGGGCACATTCACTACAATTGTCTTGCTTTTGATCTTAGTTTCACTACAGTCATCCTTTTGCTAAGGGGTAAAAAAAGGATTCGCACATGCAAAAACCGGTTCGCAAAGTCGTTATTGCCGGTGGCGGTACCGCAGGCTGGATGGCAGCCGCATTACTCAAAAAAGTGTTACAAAACCAGGTGGATATCGAACTGGTTGAGTCGGCCGACATCGGCACCATCGGGGTTGGCGAAGCCACTATCCCGCCCATTCAGACCTTTAATCAATTTTTGGGCTTAGACGAAAAAGCCTTTTTGCGCGAAACCAATGGCACCATCAAGCTGGCCATTGCTTTTGAAAACTGGCGCAAACAGGGCGAACATTATTTTCATACCTTTGGCGCGCCCGGCGCGACACTGGGCTTTTGTGGGTTCCAGCATTACTGGCTGCGGGCCAAAAAGGCCGGCATGACCCAGTCTATCTGGGATTTTGACTTAAACTACCTGGCCTGTCAGGCCGGCAAGTTCAACAAAATTCAAACCGACAACCCGGTGTACTCCATGGGGTATGCCTATCATTTTGATTCCACGTTGTACGGCCAGTTTTTGCGCCGTCTGGCCGAACAGGCTGGCGTCAAACGTACCGAAGGCACCATCGATCATGTAGCCACCCACTCTGAAACCGGATTTGTTGAGGCATTGCAGCTGACCGACGGCCGCCAGATCCAGGGCGACTTTTTTATCGATTGTACCGGCATGCGCGGCCTGCTGCTTAAACAGGCATTAGGGGTAGGTTTCGAAGACTGGTCGCACTGGCTGGCTGCCGATACCGCGTTGGCGGTGCCGTCTGAGCGTCACACCGAAACAGCCCCCTACACTCGCAGTATTGCCCGTAAGGTTGGCTGGCAATGGCGGATCCCGCTGACCCACCGCAACGGCAATGGCCTGGTGTTCAGCTCTGCCTACATGAATGAAGACACCGCCTATCGCACCTTAATGGACAACCTGAACACCCCGGCGCTGGACGAGCCGCGTACCATCCGCTTTAAAACCGGCCGCACTGAAAAGCAATGGCACAAAAATGTGGTAGGCATTGGCCTGTCCAGCGGCTTTTTGGAGCCGCTAGAGTCCACCAGTATTCATCTGATCCAGTCCGGTATTATCCGCTTGTTAAAAATGTTCCCGCACAATGCGGTGACCCCGTCCACCGAGGCACTGTACAACCGCGACTCGCAGGAAGAATTTGAAACTATTCGCGATTTTATCATTTTGCATTATTACCTGAACGAACGGGACGATTCGGATTTTTGGCAGGATATGCAACGATTGTCGCTGCCAGACCGTCTGGCGCAAAAGATTGAGGCGTTTAAAGATACCGCCACCATCTTTAACGAACAAAATGATATTTTCCGCGACGCGTCCTGGGTGCAGGTGATGATGGGCCAGGGCATCATGCCGGCAGATTATCATCCGTCAGCCAATGTGCATACCAACGGCGCTATCTTAGACATCATGCAAAAAATTCATTCGGCCAAACAACAGCCTCTGAGCCAGATGCTGGCCCATGACGACTTTTTAACCCGCTATACCAAGCCATTATGACACCCCAGCAACTGGTGATTGTGGGCGGTGGCACCGCCGGCTGGATGGCAGCCAACCTGCTGGCGCATTATCTGCGCGATGAGCCGGTGCGCATCATGCTGGTAGAGGCTCCGGATGTGCCCACCGTGGGTGTGGGTGAAGGCTCCACCCCGACCCTGCGGCGTTTTTTTGCTGAGCTGGACATTGCCGAGCACGAATGGATGCCGCAATGTCAGGCCACCTACAAAGTGGGCATTCAGTTTAATCAGTGGAGCCCACAGCGCGGGCCGGCCAGTTATCGCCACCCGTTTATTTCCCAGCTGGATACCTTCAGCGAGCGCCCGTTCACGGTCAATTGCCAGACCCGTCGGCTGGGACTGGATGTCACCACTCACCCGGAAGCCTTTTTATTTAATGGCTATCTGGCGGCCAACAAGTGCGCGCCAGTGACACCGGATAATTTTCCATTTCGCATTGAATATGGCTATCATTTTGATGCGGCCAAACTGGGTGAGTTTTTAAAACATAAAGCCATGGCTCGCCAGGTGGAGTATTGCCAGGTGCATATTGAAGAAGTGGCGCAACACCCCAGTGGCGCAATCAAGGCCTTGCATACCCGCGATGGCCAGATGATTAACGGCGATCTGTTTATTGATTGCAGTGGCTTTCGCTCGTTGCTGGCCCAGCAAACCCTCAAGGTGCCATTTCGCAGTTACCAGCAAAATTTATTTAATGATCGCGCGGTGGTGCTGCCCGGCACCGCCGATGCAAGCCGCCCGGTAGAAACCCAGGCCACCGCATTAAGCGCCGGATGGACCTGGTCGATTCCGCTGCGTAATCGCACCGGCAACGGCTATGTGTTTAGCAGCGCCCACCTGTCTGACGATGCCGCCGAAACCGAGCTGCGGCGCCATTTAGGGCTGCTGGATGACCCGACTCCGGCGCGCTTTTTACCCATGAAAGTCGGCCGGGTGGAACAACACTGGACCCACAACTGCCTGGCGCTGGGCCTGGCCCAGGGCTTTATCGAACCGCTGGAAGCCACCGCGCTGCATTTGGTGCAACTGTCTATCCGCCACTTTGCCAAGGCCTACCAAAAAGGCCGGCTGAGCGCCCAGTATCAGGGTGAGTGCAACACCCAAATCAATGCCCTGTTTGATAATGTGCGCGATTATATTGTGGCGCATTATGTGCTCAATACGCGTAGCGACAGCCAGTACTGGCAGGACAACCGCAATACCCAGGCGTTGCCAGAATCCTTATTGAAAATTTTAGATGTGTGGTACCGGCGCGGCGACCTGGCAGCGCAGTTACAGCAACAGCCAGAAGAAAGCCAGTTCTCGGCAGCCTCCTGGCATTGTTTGCTGGCCGGCTACGGGGTGTTCCCGGAGCTGGCAACTAACCAGCCCGGCAGCGGTGATTTATTTAAAGAGCATGATCTGGCGCGTTTTTTTGCCGGCTGCCTGTTGAATTTCAAACCTCAGGCCAGCTTGTTTTAGTGCCTACACGGCATCATTAAGCTCGGTGGTCAGATAGTACAGATACAGCTGGCTGTGCAGTACCTCCACCCGGGCAGCAACCAGCTTCAATTGAGCTTTGATATAGGCGATCTGGCGGGCATTTAACACAAAGATGTCAGTATCGCCGGCTTCAAACCGGGTTTGCTCTACTTGCTGTAAGCGGTCTGCCAGCGTTGCGGCCTGCTGGTGTAGCGCCTGCATCTCAGTGCTTTGCTGCCATTTGGCCACCGCGGTATCAAATTGCTGCGCCAGCTTTTGTTCCACATCCTGCAGCTTAAATTCCAGCTGGCGAATCTTGGCCCGGCTGCTGGCCAGTTTAGCCTCTGCCTTGCGGTTGCCCAGCGGGTAACTAAACATCAAGCCGACCTTGGTATCAGTCTGCCCCAGCGTGGGCGAGCCATTACCCCAGTCGCGGGCCACCTCCGCCTTAACATCCAGCTTGGGCAACAGATTGTTGCGGGCCAGACGCTGGGTATTTTGTTGCTGGGATAAGGCAATAGACACCTGCTGCCGCTTGGGATGTTGATGCAAGGTGGCGCGCAGTGACGGCAGCAGAGTATCACTGACCCCGAACTGCCAGTTGGCTGGCTCTAACGCCGGTTCACTGCGGGTAGGTAGCGATTGGCCAATAAAGTAACTGAGCTTGGTTTTGGCAGCCAGCCGCTTTTGTTCTTCGGCTGCTTGTAACAAGCGCACTTCTAGCAGGTTGGCTTCAAAGGCCTGCAGGGTCACACTGGCTTCATCGCCCTGCTCCACCCGTTTAGCCAGCAAGCGCTGCTGTTTTTCTAAAGCCTGGCGCAGCGACGCCAGCCGGGTGAGCTTGGCATGGCTTTCATACCAGTCTAAAAAGGTTTTGGCGCCGGCAAACAACAACTCATTACGGCTTAGGGCATACTCAGTTTCAAAACTGTTGATCGCCAGCCGCGCATTGGCCACCCCGGTACGCCGCTCATCGATAGCGCGGCCACGCAACAATGATAGTTTCACCCCCAGGCTGGTCTCGCCGGCACTTAAGGTATCGTACTGGCCTTCATAATCCGGAAAAGTGCCATCACTTATCTGATATTGCGAATACCATTCGCCGTTAATCGACTCCAGCGGGTTGGCAAACTTGGTGGTGGCCACATCGCCACTGTAATAGCCTGACAACCGGCTATTGACCGACTGTGACAGATACGGGTCAAAATCAGCCAGTGCACTGTCCACCGCTAGCGACTGCTGACGCCCCTCTTCATGTAGAGCCTGTAAATACGGATGCTGCGAAGCAATAATTTGCAACACCGATTCCAGGGTGACCGCAGGCCGTGCGGGCGTCTGTGCCCGGCTGTCGGCGTATTGCTGAGCCTGAGCCAGCCCGGCCCAGGCCAGCGCCGCACACAAAAATCCCTTAGTGCGCATTATTTACCCCCTGATTTTGCCGACGGTTCCACCACCGGCCGCGGCGGGAAGTTATTCAACTGACGCCACATTTCATAGCCCAAACGAACTTCTTCTAGCAATATCCAGGCTTTTACCCGGCTGCCAAAACGCACCACCGCTTCCTGGGGCCATGGGGTGGCACTCTGGTCGGCCCGGATCCAGACATTAAAATTGCCCTGGGCATCGGCCACCGGCTCCACATAAATCACTTTACCGGCAAAGGTGCCAATGGCGGCATCCGGCCAACCGGAAAACTGAAATACCGGCCAGCCTTCAAATTGCAGGCGTACTTCACGGCCCGGCTCAATGAGCGGAGCATCCATCCCACTGACCGACACCCGTACTGTGCGCTGGATTTCCGCCGGGATGAATTCGCCCAGCACTTCACCGGCTTTCACATAGGTTGACGGCCCGCCAGATTTGAGTTTGACCATGACCCCGTCAGCCGGCGCCACTTTGGTCTGGGTGCGCTGGCGCGAGAGCTCAACACTGGCTTTATTAATTTCAGACTGTGATTTGGCAACCTTGGCAATCAGCTCCTGCAACTTAATTTGCGCTGCTTCCACCGTTTTGGTGGAGGCCACGCCCTGTTCCAGCAACGCCTGTTGCCGTTTTAAGTTGTTGCGGGCATTGGCCACTGCACTCTGGTTGGCAACATTGACCGCTTCGGCAGCTTCCAACTGGCCTTGTAGCTTAGACACCAGCTCTTCGTCCACATCAATCAGGGTCACGATTGGCTGGCCTTTGGTCACTGACATGCCTTCTTCCACATGCCACTGTTTAATTTGCCCGGAAACCAGTGCCGAAATAGGCTGGGTGCGTTCTGCCGGATCCAGCGAGTCGACCTGGCCGGTGCCATAGGCAGTTTGCACCCACGGCGTGAACCACAATAGCGCGGCGCTCAAGGTCACCAGCACCAGCACCACCACCATCAAGATGCGATAAGCCCTGGGCATACCCACCGTGCGCAAAGCGGTGATTTTTTCTAAATAGCGTTGTTGATTATCGCGCATGGCCGGCCCCTTCTGGTTGGCTGGTCAATTGTTCCAGCTCAATGATGCCGTCAAAAAAGTCGCTGTGGGGCGCGTTGGTAAAGTACAGCACAGTGGCCTCCAGCTGTTCGATGATCCCTAATAGCGGTAAGCGCATGTCTTGGGGGATAGCATCGAAGTGTTGGTTGATAATCACAATATTTGGCTGTACCAGTAAGGTGGCCGCCAGTTTAAGCAACAGGAATTGCAATGGCTGCAGCGGGCTGCCCATCACCGACAAGGTCGTGCGCATGCCATCAGGCAGATGTTGAATGACATCCAGCAGGCCCACTTTTTTCAGCGCATCGTAAATTTGCCCGCTGCCCGCCGCCGGCGCGGCCATGGCCAGGTAGTCCTCGATGGTACACTCCACAATCAGCGCGCGATCCAGGGTCATCACATTTTGCCGCCATTCAAACACATCATAGTCCTGCAAGGCCTGGTCACCCAAAAACAACGTCCCACCTGCCGGTTTTTCATGGCGTTTCAAAAAGCTGATAAATTGTCTTTGCAGCCAGCTTTGGTGAGTCATCACAAAACATTTTTGCCCCGGCCGCAGGGTCATGGATAAGTTGAAGGCCTGCTCACCGTGAGCAAAACGCACCTGGTCCAGACGCAGCGCACCATTGGCCGGCAATGCATAGCGTGCCGGTGGGGTTTGCTCTTGAGGCATATCCAGTGCCCGCCCCAGTTTTTCAGCGGCACCGTATAGTTCATAGTACAGTTTCAGATAGATAGAAAACCGCGAGATGCCCAGAAAGACCGCCGACATGATCAGCTCAGCTGCCACCAGCTGGCCCAGCGACAACTGCCCCTGCACCACCAACACACCGCCAATGCCCAGCAGCAGCGCACTGGCCATTGCATACAGCAGTAAAAACATCACCGCCTGGGTAAAGGTAAAGCGAAAATGCTGACAATGGGCGCCAAGATACTGCTCGATATGCTGTTCGGTGTTGGTCGCCGCGTAATCCAGATGCCGGCCAGATTTAAAAAACTCGTGGGCCGAAGCAATATCATTCAGCCATTTTGCATTGTCATATTTGGCTTGAGACAACGCCACGGCAGTGGCTTTGGCGCGCCCGCCCCAGATCTTCCAGATACCCAGCATCACCAGCAGGATCAACAGGTTAAACGCAAAAAAGGCCGGATGGTAAAAACTGACCAGAGTAAAGCCCACCAACATCTGCAATACCAGCGCAAAGCCATCAATCATCAGCGAAGGAATATTTTTTTGAAAGGTCATGATATCGAAGTAGCGCTGCGTGATAGTGGTGTTGCGCCGCCCTTCAAAAAAACTGTGTGGGGCAAAAATGGTTTTGAGGCTTAACTGGGAGGTCAGCCGCGCATAGACTTTGCGCTCATAATACTCCATCACCCGCATACGCATGGCACTGAAGCCGGCCGACACCAGCAAGATGATAAACAATACCACCGCCAGCGTGACGACGGCTTTCACAGACGCGGTATTAACCACGCTATTGATCAGGGTTTGAACTGCCAATGGCACTGCCAGTGTCAACAAGCCAATGGCCAGGCCATAGACTATCGCGGCGGAGAAAAAACTGCGGTCGGGTTTTAACAGCCCGAATAAGGTGGTCCGAACCGCTTTCAGGTTGACCATTTTTGCCATAGTACAAACGCCTGCTTGAAATAGTGAGAAAAAGTGTACAACACCCTTAGCTCAGTTAAAATCTGATAATATCGATCACAAACATCGGAAAAAACTGATAAATGCACCACCTAAATTACCATCATTTGTATTATTTTTATCTGACCGCCAAACTTGGCAGTATTGCCAAAGCGGCCAAAGCCCTACATGTTACCCCGCAAACAGTCAGCGGCCAGCTGGCGACTTTTGAACAGCATTGCGGATTTAACCTGTTCGACCGGGTGGGTAAACGGTTGCAACTGACGCCCGTCGGCAAACGGGTATTCAGCCAGGCCAGTGAGATTTTTAAAAAAGGCAATCAGTTAGCCGAATTTTTACGCGCCGGTGATGCCCAGGCCCATCGTGAATATACGATAGGCCTGACCGATGCTATCCCCAAAGTGCTGGCTTTTGATTTTATTCATCAGGCGATGGCCGCTAACCCCACGGTGCGCTTTGAATTCAAAGAAGGCACCTTTGACCATCTTGTTAGTGAGCTGGCGGTGAATCGGATCGATATTGTATTAGCCGACCGCGGGGTGGCTCCCGGGGCTACAGTGTCTGCCATCAGTCATAAGCTGGGTGAGTCCAGTGTCAGTTTTTTTGCCAGTGCCGAGGTCACTGAGCAATTGAGCGGCACCTTTCCTGACTGTCTCGACCAGGCGCCCATGCTGATGCCGGGGGTGCGCTCGGGCATTGCCCATGGACTGGCGTCGTGGCTGCAGGACAGGCAGGTGTTTGTGCGCCAGGTGGCCGAGTTTGACGATAGCGCGTTGCTAAAATTATTTGGCTCGGAAGGATTTGGCATTTTTTGCGCGCCGACCTGTATCAGTGCTCATGTGCAGGCGCAATATCAGGTGCGCCAGATCGGCACTGCCGACACCCTCAAAGAACAATTTTTTGCTCTGACCCGACACAATCAGGCCGACAATCGGCTGGCACGCAAGCTCATTGACCATGCCAGCGCGTTGCTTAACCCTGCCTAACTGGCCTGTTTGGTTAACAGTGCCGCCATCGCATGGTTGAAATGGTGCATCCAGCGCGGGCAAAACTGCCCTTCTGCTTCCCGATTCATTTTGACCACTGCCTGCTTTTTGGTGATCTGGCGATCGCGAATGTGGGCGCGGGCGTGAGTCAGTGCATCATAGGTATCCAGGATAGCCAATAGCCGCGCACCGTCACAAATGTCAGCGTCTTTTAAGCCAAGCGGGTAGCCATTGCCATCGGGGCGCTCATGATGTTGCATCACAATTTTACGTGCCTCATCCCATTGATCCAGATGCTCCAGTAAGCGCGCACTCTTATATACATGCGAGCGCATCAGATTAAATTCATTGTCGCTGAGCGGATCGGTTTTATTGAGCAGATGCAGCGGCATAAACGCCATGCCAAAGTCGTGGGTGTAACAAGCCACCGCCAACTGGTCATCATCCACCGGCTTGCCCGCCAGGTGGTTGATATAAAGCGCTAATTTGGCTATACGATCGCCGCGCCCGGCCCAGTAATTAGAACGATGTTCGATGGTTTGCATCATTTCTCTGAAAAACAGCATATCCATCTGCTTTTCAGCACTTAACGCTTTTGGAATACCGGTTTTCGATAAAGTGGCCGGTTGGCCGCTGCCGGTGTCATCGCCTGGCGCATCCAGATCCGGATTTAGCAACAATACTGCTTCGTACAATAAGCGTTCATGCTCGGCCTGATTATCCGGCGTCAGCCGGGCCACCGCCAGCACCAGTTGTTGATGCAGCTGGTCATCATAGCGGGCCTGGCCGTCATTCATTACTGCCTGGACAAAGGATTTAACCCGATCCATGGTCAGCAATACCAGATCGCTCATGGTACTGGTGTATTGAATATGGCCTTTGCGCAGATAATCCAGCAAATCCTCGACCCGCTGCAGTAGCGGGATCATGGGGGTAAAATTCACCAGTCCCAGATCGCCTTTGATGGTGTGTACCGAGCGAAATAACGAACGCTGCAATTCATTATCCTGTGGCCGCAGTTCCAACTCTATCAGCGTTTGCTCGCTGGCTTCATAGAGTTCATTAATCTCTTCCATCAGGTCATTCAGGATATCGGCTTCAAGATCGTCGGGTACAAATGTGAGCATTAAAATCTACCGCAGGGTCATTTAAGGGTGGGTGAGCTATAAGGCTATCGGTTTTACCTGCTGCCTTCTTTAGTTCTTTAGGTTAAAAATTTTATCTTACTGATCGGACATCAATCACCGGGCGAATCATTTATACTGCGCCGCAAAGCTGACAAAAGGAAACTGAGTGCTCGCGTTTTTACGAATTATTCTGCTGTTTTTCGCCTTCATTCTTATCAATCTTGTAGTCTTCGCGGTATGTATCGCGCGGCCGTTTAACCGCAATAATGTGCATTTTGCCGGCAATGCTTACGCCATGATGGCACCCATTGTAGGCTTGCGCCTGAAGCTGCGGGTTGACCCGGCGCACCAGCGTGACACCCCGTATGTGTATATCGCTAATCATCAAAATAGTTTTGATATTATTACCATCTGCAAGGCGGCCATGCCAGGGGTGGTCACCGTGGGTAAAAAAAGCCTCAAGTGGATCCCTATTTTCGGGCAGATTTACTGGTTATCCGGCAACATCATGATTGATCGAAAAAACAGCGGCCGGGCACGCGATACCCTGATGCAGGCCGGCAAAAAGATTCGCCAGCGCCGCACCTCGGTGTGGTTGTTCCCTGAAGGTACCCGTAGCAATGGCCGTGGTTTACTGCCCTTTAAATCTGGTGCGTTTCGCCTCGCTCAGGCAGTTAACGAGCCAGTGGTGATGGTCACTGCCAGTGAATTGCACAACAAGGTACGCTGGAACCGCTGGGATAATGGCACGGTACTGATTGATGTGTCGGCGCCGCAGGTGGTCGACAGTTCCAAATCGGTCCGCGAATGGACCGACAATTTTCACGCGGCGATGCTGAAAAAGAAACAGCAACTGGATGCAGAAGTCGCTGCGCTGGAAAAAACCGGTTAAACTTGGCGCTGACATTTCGTAACTGTTGAACGTATGAAACAAATTGAAGAATTTGCCGAATGGCAGGAATTTAACCAGGACACCATCGACGCGCTGTTAGAAGACGGCAGCCAGGCCGATGCCGATTATGAAATTGAGCATCATTTTGCCAGCCAGGATTTTGACCAGCTGGAAAAAGCCGCTGTTGATGCGTTTAAAGCCGGCTTTGAAGTGACCGATGCTGAAGAGCTGCCGCTGGATGATGGCGGCACCGTGTTTTGTTTTGATGCCACCGCGGAGCGCAAGCTGGAGCGCCCGGCGCTGGATAAAGATGTAGAAACCCTGCTGCATATCGCTGATAAGCATGATGTGGTCTACGACGGCTGGGGCACCTATTTTATGCCGCGCGGCGAAGAGCTCGACAGCGACGACCACGACGACGAGTAACCGACCCGGTGGCGTGACGCGGCATTCGCCTTGTCACCCGCTCGCCTATTGCATGATGTAACTGGTCGCAATCACCTGATTATCTTGCTGTTCTGGTTGGTAGATTGGCGGTTTTAGTGCCAGAATGAACAGATTACGCTGACTAGGGAAGGTACCCCTCTCACATGGTTGATTCTGCTGACGATTGCACACGCCGCCGATTTGTAAAAGGCGCCCTGGCAGGCACCTTTACAGCCGGAGTGGCGCCTTTTGCTATCGGTCGCGAAAAACCCCTGGTTCGGGTCATGGGTACCCATGTCACCCTGCAGGAAACCCTGCGTCAGCGCGCCATGGAAGATCTGGGGATCCAGCTGGCCTTTGAGCCCAATGGTTCGGCCGCGGTGCTACAAAAAGCCGCCATGCAGCCGCAAAGCTTTGACTTGTATGAACAATGGTCAAACAGCATCAATGTGCTATGGCGGTCCCGCGCCATCGCGCCAATTGATGTGCGACGTCTGACCTATTGGGACGAAATCAATTCTTTATCCAAAACTGGCAAATTGCGGCCCGATGCACGCATGGGCGCCGGTGATGCTCCCCACAAGATTCTAAACGTGCAGGCCGATGGCAGCCTGGGGGCCAGCCCCACCGGCCAAATCAGTTTTTTGCCCTACGTGCACAACGTCGACTCCTTTGGCTACCACCGGGAGGTGATTCGCCAGACCTTTGGCAGCGAGCGCGAAAGCTGGGGCTGGCTGTTAGATTCTCGCTTGTCCGGTAAAGTGGCAATTGTGAATGACCCCACCATCGGGCTGTTTGATTTGGCCCTGGCTGCGCAGGCCAGAGGACTGGTGGACTTTGCCGATATTGGTGCCATTTCCCGCCCTGAGCTCGATCAGTTATTCAGCGTATTGCTGGAGTTAAAACAGCTAGGTCATTTTGCCGGCTTTTGGACTTCGGTGCCCGAGTCGGTGCAGTTTATGCGCAATCAGCGTACGGTGATTGAAAGCATGTTCTCGCCGGCTGTGACCACGCTGAACAGTGAAAATATCCCGATCACCTTTGCCGCGCCGCTGGAGGGTTATCGCGGCTGGCATGGGGTGATGTGCTTATCGGCCGCCACCCGCGGGCGACAAAAAGACGCGGCCTACGAGTATATGAACTGGTGGCTGTCCGGCTGGCCGGGGGCTTTTATTGCCCGCCAGGGCTATTACATCAGTAACCCGCAACGCTCAGCGCCGTATTTGTCAGAGGCTGAGTGGGATTACTGGTACGCGGGTAAACCAGCCAGCCAGATTTTGCACGGCACCGATGGCCGCGAGGTGGTGCAACCGGGTGAACAGCGCACCGGCGGAAGCTATGAAGACCGTTTCAGTAATGTGGCGGTGTGGAATACAGTGATGCCCACCTATGAATACAGTTTACAAAAGTGGTATGAGTTTTTGACTTCTTAACCTGCAAGGTCGCCGCGTTTTATGATTGCTTCTATTCGAACACAGCTGGTTATTGTTTTAATTGCTCTGATTGCCTTGTTGCTAGTGCAGGGTACGATTGCCACAGCCAATCAGCAGGTGCTGGAAGAGGGGATCAGTGCCTCGGGCCAGGCGGTTATGGATGTGGGGCTGGTGGGCGACTTGCAGCGCGATGTACTGGATTTGCAGCGTAATGTACTGATCTTCAAAGAAACCGCCAGTGACTCAGCAGTAAACCGCTTTGAACGGTTGATGAAATCCATTAATCAAAAGCTGGACGCGCTGTCTTCTTCACGCCTGCGCCAGCGCCCCAGCCCGCAAAGCAATGACCGCTTGAGCCGTATGCAACATCACCTGCAAGCCTACGATAAAAATTTTAAACAAGTCGTGGATGCCCGCTTGCAACGCAGCAATGAGCTGGATGTACGCAGTGTATTTGGCCAATTGGACAGCAAGACATTGTTGCCTGCCGCTGATGGCAATGAAGTCAGTGTCAAGGAGCAGGCCACCCGGCTGCAACTGTTATTGAGCCAGGCAGAAAATGCAGCATTGCAATATGTGGTCGACCCCGATGCCCAACACACCGAGCAATTTTTGACCGCCATGGGCCAGGCCAAAGCCTTGCTGGGCGAGGAAACCGGTGCCGACACCGCCCCGCTGCTCGCGGTGGAAGAACGCTTTTTAGCCTTGACCCAAATCATCCAGAATAACCTGTTTTTGGTCAATGTGGTGATGGCTGGCTCGGCCAACGAGTTTTTGTATTTAAGCAGTGAACTGGCCGAAGAGGTCAATCGGCAGTACACCAATATAAAAGCCCAGACCCATGCTCAGGCTGAAGCCGCGCAACGTAATTTAAATCTGGTCACCCTGTTTGCTGCGCTGCTGGCGCTGGCCGCTGCCATCTTTACTTTTGTACGAATTTTGGGGCCCATCCGAGGCATCACCAATGTATTCCAGCGCCTGGCCGTAGAGCAAAATGTGCAAGCGATCCCCGGGCGCAACCGCAATGATGAAATAGGCCAACTGGCCCGCGCCGCCGAAGTGTTCAGCGATAAAAACCAGCAAACCCAGTTGCTGCTACAAGAAGCGCAGCAGTTAAACAAACAGCAGGAAGAGCTGAACCAGGCGTTACAGGAGTCCAAACAAAAAGCCGAGGCCGCCACCGCGTCGAAAAGTATTTTTCTGGCAAATATGAGCCACGAAATTCGTACCCCCATGAATGGCATTATCGGCTTACTGGAGCTGGCGCAGCATCAGCCCATGTCGGCGCTGTTGCGCGGCTACCTGAACAAGGCGGCCTACTCCGGGCGCATCCTGATGAGCGTCATTAACGATATTCTGGATTTTTCCAAAATTGAAGCCGGCAAACTGGAATTAGAAGAGATCAGCTTTTCCCTGCACTCGGTGTTCGATAATTTGCTGGCGGTCATTGCTCTGCGTGCCCAGGAAAAAAACCTCAGTGTCAAAATGACCGTGGCCCCCCACCTACCAGCCAAAGTCATCGGCGATTCACTGCGCTTATCGCAAATATTGCTGAATTTGTGCAGTAACGCCGTAAAGTTCACCCAGCAAGGTGAGGTCAGTATACGCTTTGATGGTGAACTGTCGCCGGCTGGTAATCGATTGAACTTGCACATTGAAATTCAGGACAGTGGCATCGGCATGAACGATGCGCAGTTGAAAAAAATCTTTTCCCCCTTCACCCAGGCCGATGAAGCCACCAATCGCAAGTTTGGCGGGTCCGGGCTGGGGCTGGCCATAGTGTGCCAGCTGGTAGATTTAATGAATGGCGAGCTGGCGGTCAATTCGGTGCCGCGCCAGGGCTCGGTGTTTCATGTGTCGTTGCCGTTGCGCGTGTTTAAAAATCAGCCTGGCATGCTGACCAATACCCCCGCTCTCCCTTTTGGCAGCATGTATTTTTCTGATTCTGCCCTGCTGGCGCCAGAGTACCGGTCGGTGCTGCGCCTGCCAGATGCGCCTCAACCGTTGTCGGATCTGAATGCCGAAATTGGTGCGCCCTCCTGTGTGGTGGTGGAAGTAGAAAACTACAGCACCTTTCAGGAATTGGTGGAGACGCTGGAGGCGCTGGTGCAAGGCGGGGTTAAAACCGGCCTGGTGCTCAATACCCAGCCTGGCAAGCTGGTGGAGAAGGTCACAGCACGCTGGCCGCACTCACTGTTGGTGCACCCGTTTACTCCGCAACAACTGGACATTTTTGCCCGTGAGCTGACCGGAGCCGCCTTGCCTGAAGTGCCGGAAAGCGCCCCACCCACCCCGCAGGATGCCTTTGAGGGTCATGTGCTGCTGGTAGAAGATAACACCATTAACCAGGTGGTGACCGGTGAGATGCTGCGTACCTTAGGCATTAGCTATGACATTGCCGAGGATGGCCAACAGGCCATCACCAAGGTGGAAAACTCTCCCGACTATGACCTGGTGCTGATGGATGTTCAGATGCCAGTCATGGATGGCTATGCAGCCACCCGCGCATTACGTGATGAAGGCTTTACCCAGTTGCCCATTATCGGGCTGTCGGCCAATGCCATGAAAGACGACAAGCGGATGGCCATGGAAGCTGGTATGAATAGCTACATTACCAAGCCGGTGAAGCGTGAGGCGCTGGCTCGCCAGCTAGCGGTTTACCTGCAGCCGGCGCGCAAACGTCAGGGCCAGTAGCCAGCCAATCCGGCCTCTCAGTCACCGGTATTTTCAGCGCAAAAACAAAGGTTTTGTGTTGCACAGGCTTAATGATCATTTTAATACCGCCTATACTATTAATTCATACCATTTTTATGTGGATTTATTTATGAATTTGTACATCGAGTCAATTGAAGGCGGTAACTATGTAGTGGAAACCGGCGACGGCGATTCACGCAAAACCGTGATGAAGTCCGACGGTAAGCCGAAAACTTTTCACTGCCTGACCGAAGTAAGAACCTATTTTGAAAATACCGACTTCGATAAAGTGTGGTTGCGCCAGATTACTCCTTATGAAGAAATGGTCGGCTCAACCAGTGATAATGGCCCGTTGGAAATTGAACTGGAGTGGTGAGTATGTTTGCTCATTGCTTAACGCATCAAAACACTTACCCATAAAAAAGCCCCGCTTCTCAACGGGGCTTTTTTTGATGCGTTAAGCAACTTAGAGTGGCCAGCGCCCACAAACTATGGCGTTGGCTCACCGGTGACAGGGATTACAGCGCACTAATCGTAGCGTGTTGCTCCTGCAATTTAGTCAGTTGCTTTTGTGCTTCGTCTTGCTTAGCACGCTCTTTGGCAATCACCGCCTCTGGCGCATTGCTAACAAACTTGTCGTTAGCCAGCTTGCCGGTCACCCGGTCCAGATCTTTTTGTGCTTTTTCCAGCGCTTTGTTCAGGCGCGCCAGTTCGGCATCTTTATCAATCAGGCCAGCCATGGGGATCAGGATCTCCATATCACCCACAATGGCTGTGGCGCTAGGCGGTACCTCGTCGCCCTCACCCAATACGGTGATGCTCTGCAGGCGTGCCAGGCGGTCGATAAACACTCGGGCAATATCAATACGCCGGGCATCGTCTTCACCCACAAAGCGCAGCTTGGCATCCAGCGGCTTGTTAGGCGAGATATCCATCTCCCCGCGAATATTGCGCACACCGACAATAAAGCGTTTGACCCATTCAATATCGGCCAGCACCTGACTGTCTTGCTCGTCGGTATTTTGCGCTGGGAATGGCTGTACCATGATGCTGTCAGTGTTGTCTTTCACTGCGCTCAGCGGCGCCACTTTTGCCCAGATTTCTTCGGTGATGAACGGCATAAACGGATGCAACAAACGCAGCATGCTTTCCAGCATATTGATCAAAGTGTGCCGAGTACCGCGTTTTTGCGCCTCACTGCTGGCATCGCTGTTTAACACAGGCTTCGTCAGCTCAAGATACCAGTCACAGAATTGGTTCCAGGTAAACTCATAGGCTGTTTGGGCAGCAATGTCGAAGCGATAATCCGCCAGCGCTTGCTCAAACTCCTGCAGAGTTTGCTGGAACTGGGCTTTTATCCAATGATCCGCCAGGCTTAGCTCCATCTCACCGCCATCACGACCAGTGTCCTGATCCTCGGTGTTCATCAGCACAAAGCGAGAAGCATTCCAGATCTTGTTACAGAAGTTACGGTAGCCTTCTACCCGGCCCATATCAAAGTTGATATCGCGGCTGGTGGATGCCATGGCAGCAAAGGTAAAGCGCAGCGCATCAGTGCCATAAGCCTGAATACCGTCCGGGAACTGGGCCCGGGTACGTTTGGCAATCTTTTCTGCCAGTTGCGGCTGCATCATGCCGGCGGTACGCTTAGCGACCAGCGACTCCAGTTCAATGCCGTCAATCAAATCAATGGGGTCAAGCACATTGCCCTTTGATTTGGACATCTTATCGCCGCTTTCATCACGGATGAGGCCGGTGATATAGATATCTTTAAAAGGGATCTTACCGGTGAACTTTTTGGTCATCATGATCATTCTGGCCACCCAGAAGAAAATGATATCAAAGCCGGTAACCAGTACCGACGACGGCAAGAAGGTTTCCAGTTCTTCCGTTTTCTCAGGCCAGCCTAAAGTGGCAAATGGCCATAGCGCAGAAGAGAACCAGGTATCCAGCACATCGTCATCCTGGCGCAGCACGACTGAGTCAGCCAGCTGATGCTTGGCGCGCACTTCAGCTTCATCACGACCGACATACACCTGGCCGGCATCGTCATACCAGGCCGGAATGCGATGGCCCCACCACAGCTGGCGTGAAATACACCAGTCCTGAATGTTGTGCATCCACTGATAATAGGTTTTGTTCCAGTTTTCCGGGATAAAACGGATCTCGCCGGACTCTACCGCTTCAATAGCCGGCTTGGCCAGTGATTCCACTGCCACATACCACTGGTCAGTCAAAAACGGCTCGATAACCGCGTTGGTACGATCGCCGCGGGGCACTTTTAACTTGTGGTCGTCGATCTTGACCAGCAGGCCTGCGGCATCAAGGTCTGCCACAATTTGCTTACGGGCATCGAACCGATCCAACCCGCGATAAGCTTCAGGCGCTTCATCGTTGATTTTGGCATCGGCGGTGAGCACATTGATCATCGGCAGATCGTGGCGCTTACCCATGTCGTAATCGTTAAAATCATGGGCCGGAGTGATTTTGACACAACCGGTGCCAAATTCGGGATCCACATAATCATCGGCGATGATGGGAATCAGGCGCTCAGTGATAGGCAGGCGAATTTGCTGGCCAATCAGATGAGCATAGCGCTCATCTTCCGGGTGCACGGCTACCGCAGTATCGCCCAGCATGGTTTCTGGCCGGGTGGTGGCTACCACCAGCTCACCGCTGCCATCGGCCAGCGGGTAGCGCATGTGCCACATGTGGCCGGCTTCTTCTTCATTTAATACTTCTAAGTCAGACACCGCGGTGTGCAGTACCGGATCCCAGTTTACCAGGCGCTTGCCGCGGTAAATCAGGCCTTCTTCGTGCAGCTTCACAAACACTTCGGTAACCGCATCCGACAGATTATCGTCCATGGTAAACACTTCGCGATCCCAGTCTGGCGAGGTGCCAAGACGACGCATCTGCTGGGTAATGGTACCGCCGCTCTGCTCTTTCCATTCCCAGATCTTTTTGACAAAGTCGTCACGGCCCAGGTCATGGCGGGTTTTGCCATCGGCGTTAAGCTGACGCTCCACCACCATCTGAGTGGCGATACCGGCGTGGTCGGTGCCCACCTGCCACAAAGTATTGTCGCCCTTCATGCGGCGGTAACGGGTCAGCGCATCCATAATAGTTTGCTGAAAACCGTGGCCCATGTGCAGGCTGCCAGTCACATTCGGCGGTGGCAAAAGGATACAATAAGGGTCTCCGTGCCCGGATGCTTTGAACATACCCGAAGCTTCCCACTTCTGGTAACACTGCTGCTCAATGGATTTCGGTTCGAAGGTTTTGTCCATACTTACTCTCAAGGGTTAAGCTGATTTAAACTGCATCTGGCAGCCAGCTTGCTGAAATTGTTTATAACGATCCCGTGCGGCTTGTTTGGCAGAGGCTTCTGCCGGCACAAAATCAATAATGCGTTGAAAGGCCTGTAGCTGCGGCGGCAACTGCTGGCTTAAATTTACCAGTAACTGGCGCCGGCCTAATTGTGCGGTTTGCCAGCATAGCTCCACCGGGGTGCCGGCAGGCGGGCCTTCACCGGCCATATTATGCGGCACAAAGCGCCCGGCCGGTAGCTGCCAGAGCAAATCATCCAGCGCTTCGGCTTGTTGCTGGCTGGCACACAGCACCGCAATGCGCTGTTTACTGGCAAAGGCATCGGCAATAAGTTCACAGGCCCGCTGGGGGCCTGCATCGACTGACTCGGTCAGCTGGTAAAACGTGACGTGCGGCATGCCGCGTTAGTCCTCGTGGTTGATGCCAGCGCGGTTCATCAAAAACTGCGACAGCATGGGGACCGGGCGGCCGGTGGCGCCTTTGTTTTTGCCACTGCGCCAGGCCGTACCGGCAATGTCCATGTGGGCCCAGGTGTATTTTTTGGTAAAGCGTGACAAGAAGCAGCCAGCCGTGATGGAACCCGCGGGGCGTCCGCCCAAGTTAGTCATATCGGCAAACGGGCTATCCAGCAGCTCCTGGTACTCATCCCACAGCGGCAGACGCCAGGCGCGATCCGAGCTTTGCTCTGAGGCATTAACCAGCTCGTGGGCCAGCGGGTTGTGCTGGCTCATGACCGCTGAGGCATGGTGGCCCAGGGCAATGATACAGGCGCCGGTCAGAGTGGCGATATCGATCACCAGCTCGGGTTCAAAGCGCTCTACATAGGTAAGTGCATCGCACAATACCAGGCGACCTTCGGCATCAGTGTTCAACACTTCAACTGTCTGGCCCGACATGGTCGTTAAAATATCGCCAGGGCGATAGGCCTGGCCATCCGGCATATTTTCACAGCCAGCCAGTACGCCAATCACATTAATGGGCAGATTCAGTGCAGCCACCGTGTGCATGGTACCCAACACGCCGGCAGCGCCGCCCATGTCGTATTTCATTTCATCCATGCCGTCGCCGGGCTTGATGGAGATACCGCCAGAATCAAAGGTTAATCCTTTGCCCACCAGGACAATGGGCGCCTGGTCAGACGGCCCACCGCGGTGGGTAATGATACTCATCATGGATTCATTGGCAGAGCCGCGACCCACAGCCAGATAGGCTTGCATGCCCAGTTCGGCCATTTGCGCTTCGTCTACCACCTCGGCTTCGACACTGTCGTATTCAGTGGCCAGCTTTTGCGCCTGCTCCCACAGATAGGCCGGGTTACAGATATTAGGCGGCATATTGGCCACATCACGAGTGACCTTGGCCCCGGCACTGATAGCCAGGCCGTGATCCACAGCGCGCTCACCCACGGTCAGTTCACGGCGGGTGGGCACATTGAATACAATTTTGCGCAGCGGCCGACGCGGCTCGCCTTTTTTGGTTTTCAGGTGCAAAAAGGTGTACAACGAATCCTGGGTGGCTTCTACAGCCTGGCGCACTTTCCAGTAGGTATCGCGGCCTTTAACATGCAGCTCGGTTAAAAAGCACACGGCTTCCATTGAGCCAGTTTCATTCAGTGTTTTGATGGTTTTGGCGATGATTTGCTTATACTGGCGTTCATCCAGTTCACGTTCTTTGCCGCAACCAACCAGCAGCACGCGTTCGCTCAGTACATTGGGTACATGGTGTAACAGCAGCATCTGGCCGGCTTTGCCTTCCAAATCGCCGCGGCGTAACAGATTGCTGATGTAGCCGTCACTGATCTCGTCCAGCTGTTCAGCGACCGCAGTCAGGCGACGTGGCTCAAAAACCCCAACCACGATGCAGGCACTGCGTTGTTTTTCCGGGCTTCCACTTTTTACACTAAACTCCACGATGACACCTCGCTTTAATCTTTATTGTGTTTGCACAAATACAAAATCACATAACGTTTTGCACTGCATCTGTGTTTTAATACGCAGCCAAACTTGCATGGCCAGAGGCTATGTCGCAAAGTGGCTGAATATCGCCTTGTGTAACATAATTATGGTCAAAATCCATGCAAACGGGTACACAAATTCAGGCAAAACTTGTAAAAACGGTTAGTTTACTCAAAATTGTGCGTTCTTTCACTATAAATCCAATTATTCCAGTAGGGCTGACATGCTTATATTTCGCTACCTGATAAAGGAAACGCTGAAGTCACAGCTGGCGATATTTTTCATCCTGATGGCCATTTTCATTACCTTACGCTTTGTGCGGGTGCTTGGCGATGCCTCTGACGGCGATATCCCAGCCGGCCTGGTGTTGGGATTTTTAGGCCTGTATGCGCCAATTCTGGCTTCACTGGTGCTGCCCATCAGTGCGTATCTGGGGATCATGCTGGCCCACGGGCGATTCTATGTAGATAGCGAAATGACCATTATGCGGGCCTGCGGGATCAGCGAATGGTATATCGCCCGGGTGATGTTGTTTTTATCGGTGTTTATCATGTGTATGACCGGGTTTATCACTCTTTATTTGGCGCCCACCGCTGCTGAGAGTGAATACTTACTACGCGAAAAAGCCCGTAACGAAGCGGGGATCTCTGCGCTTATCCCCGGCCGTTTCCAACAAACCGGCAATGAAAAAGCGGTGATTTTTGTACACGATATCGACTCGCAGAATGACCGTTTAAAACGGGTATTTTTGTCGCAGAACCAGCCGGATGATAATCAGGCAGCGGTGCGCGTGGTGTACGCCGACGAAGGGTTTGTGCAGCGCAACAAAGATGGCACCCGCAGCCTGGTGTTGCAGGACGGGGTGCAGTACGAAGGCATTCAACAACAGCGTGATTACCGCAAAGTCGAGTTTGACCAGTATCAAATCCAGATTGCCGACGAATCCGCTGAAGAGCCGCGCCGCAAGGTCAGTGTGCTGCCTACCAGTCAGTTGTGGGACGATGATTCTATCGAGGCCCGGGCTGAGCTGCAGTGGCGTATTGCGATCCCGCTATCCATCCCCTTCTTGACCCTGATTGCAGTACCACTTAGTGCCGTCGACCCGCGCCAGGGGCGCTTTGGCCGCATGTTCCCGGCTATTCTGCTATATCTGGGGTACTTCTTGCTATTGCTGGCAGCGCGAAGGGTATTGGCCGATGGCAAGCTGCCCATTCAGCTGGGCTTATGGTGGGTGCATGGGATCATGCTCATCATCGGGATAGGCCTGATATTCCGGGACCGCAAAACCGGTACTGAATTCAGGGCCTGGCTGTTGAGGAAAAAATGATGTTTAAAATTCTCGACCTGTACATTGCCCGGACCCTGCTCGGCACTGTTGCTGTTACCCTGTCGGTTCTGATTGGCTTAAGCGCGCTGATTAAATTTGTCGAACAGCTGCGCAAGCTGGGTGAAGGCGATTACGACATCACCATGGCAGGCTTATATGTTCTGCTGTCGCTACCCCGAGATCTGGAATTGTTTTTTCCCATGGCCACTTTGTTAGGTGGCCTGGTGGGCATGGGCGTGCTGGCCAGTAACAGTGAACTGGTGGTGATGCAGGCCTCCGGCTTAAGTCGCTGGAATATCATTGGCTCGGCCATGAAATGCGCGGTGGTGATGATTTTGATTGTAATGGCCATTGGCGAGTGGATCACCCCCTATTCCGAAGCCAAAGCCAAAGAAATCCGTACCGAAGCCATCTCCGGCGGTTCACTGTTTTCCTCCGAACAATTGGTGTGGGCCAAAGATGGCGAGCATTTTGTCAGTATTGGTCAGGTTATTTCGCGGGAGTTACTGCGCGATATCAGTGTGTTTGATTTTGACAACGACCTGCGCCTGGAAAATATTACCTATGCTGACAGCGGCAGTTATGACGGTAAAACCTGGTATTTAGAAGGCGTGACTGTTACCCGCTTTACCGACAGCCAGGTGACCGTGACCGAAAAAGGCAAGGCACGCTGGGACTCTTCACTGACCCCGGATAAACTGGGCATTGTGACGGTGAAACCTGAAGCGCTGTCAATTCAGGGCCTGACCGACTATATCCGCTATCTGGATAATAACGACCAGGACAGCAGCCGCTATCAACTGGCGTTTTGGCGCAAGGTACTGCAGCCGGTGTCCATCAGTGTGATGCTGCTGACCGCGCTGTCGTTTATCTTTGGCCCGCTGCGCAGTGTAACCATGGGCGCGCGGGTAATCATGGGTGTGCTGACCGGCTTTGGCTTTTTTATTACTAATGAAGTGTTTGGCCCGCTCAGCCTGGTGTACAACTTACCCCCAGTGATTGGCGCATTGCTGCCCAGCTTATTGTTTGCGGCAGTAGCCGGCTTTTTGCTGCGAAAATAATTACCAGCTTTTATGGTCGTTCTGGCTCGGCGATAGCTGTAACACTTCGGTGCCAGCCACCCTGTCCTGCAGGGCCAGGCGCTGGCGCCGGTCAATCAACACCAATAGAGTACCCAACCCGCCTAGCGCCGTAATCAGACGCAATGTCAGCCGGCGCCAGGTTATGGGCTGATTGGTAGTCGAAAAAATGCGCAGCCGCCATGCACGCATACCAATGGTTTGGCCGCCTTTTTTCCAGAACCATAGAAAAAAGCCTGCCACCCACAGCCCCACCCATACCTGGATCAGGGTTTTGTACAGCAAGGAGGCCTGCAGCAACTCGGCCGGCGTGCCAAAGCCTTGCAGACTCAGGACCTCGTTAACCAATAAGATGACTAGGGTGACGATTAGCGCCATGGCCGCGCACATCCCCACCGCAATGGCGACCAGCGTATCGTAAACCATGGCTAGCAAACGCCGCCAAAAGGTAGCGCGAGGCGCGTCAGGAGAGGTTTGAACCGGGCTTGCTTTCATTAGCGCTGTCAGTTGGTTAGCGTAGGTTCACTATGCCACAGTGGCCGCTTCATGCAACAGATTGTGCACTAATCCGGCAGTCAGCCACCTCCAATCAAAAAAAGGCTTGTACCGCCCGACTATCTCGCTATAATGCCCCACAGATTGATGCACATCATCGACCTAAGCCAGTGTGATGGAATTGGTAGACATGACGGATTCAAAAATGAATGCGCCTATTCAACCACAATGGCAAAGTCATTGAAAGGTAAGCAGCTTTTGACTTAAACAAGCAAAAATATGCTTGCAAAGATTTGCAAAGTTTTTAGACTACGCAAATAGTAAAGTTAGATGCCAGTGTGATGGAATTGGTAGACATGACGGATTCAAAAATGAATGCGCCTAGCCAACCTCAACGGCAAAGTCACTGAAAGGTAAGTACCTTTTGACTCAAACAAGCAAAAATACGCTTGCAAAGATTTGCAAAGTTTTTAAGCTACGCAAATAGTAAAGTTAGATGCCAGTGTGATGGAATTGGTAGACATGACGGATTCAAAATCCGTTGCCTTCACGGGCGTGGCGGTTCAAGTCCGCCCACTGGTACCATCTAATTTTAGAAAAGCGATATAATACTCCTACATTACTTCCTTCTTTTCTTTAATAATTCCACTAAACCTTTTGAACTCTTGATTGTAGTATCTGAAATTGCCTTCATGTAATAATTCGCCTTTAGAGCATAAGGTAATTTGAAGCTTTGTGAATGAGAATGTTCGGTGCACTCTAAAAATTTTCGTACCTATTTGTTAGAGTATATTGTTGCACTCATATCATTAACTCGGGTTAGCTTTTGAGTCATTTGGGAAATTTAGTCAATTTGTTCTAATAAAGCTCGACCGCTCAGGATTAATGACATAAATCACTTAAGTCTATAACAAACTTGCTGAATTAACCCTACAAAATCGCTCTATTTACTAGCATTGGGTAGCATTCGTTCTTGTTTCAATGGATTACGGTCTATTCTTTACGCTAATAAAACGATATTGTAAAAGTAGGATTAAAAGGATTTAAGAATGCCGAAGCACAAAGAAGACACTATTACCTGTATTAACGACTTAATCAAGCATCTCCGTGAGCAAGCTGATCTGCAGACTGTGACTTGGTTTAGAGGACACGCAGATAAAGATTGGAAACTTGAACCTTCATTAAATCGAAGCGGCTATCAAGACCCATTTGGCACCTCACTTCGCCAATATAAGAAGTTTGTCCAAAATGCGATTAAACACATGTCCCACCTACCGAATGAGGAGCATGAGTGGATCGCACACATGCAACACTTTGGCCTTCCAACGAACCTTATGGACTGGACTGAAAGTCCTCTAGTAGGCCTTTATTTTGCGGTGGAGGACGAAAGTCGGCACGATACTGATGGCGCATTCTATTTCTTAGAAGCAGCCAATTTTAATGATGCAGCAGGTCATCATTCTGCGTTGAACCAAAAAGATGTATACGCTTTTGGAATAGATACAGAAACTAGCGAATACTATGTATCAAAAGTATGTGCAACCAATGCACAAGCAAGAATACCTCCCATGGCTGTAATTGGCGCTAAGACTTCTAGCCGAATTCAAGCACAAGAAGGGGTATTCGTTGCCCATCATAGAGATCAGGTATGGATGGAAGAATCATTCCATACTACTAGGTGGGGCTGGAGGCATATAATACCTGCGAGTGATAAGCGTCAAATATTAGAGGAGCTTCGCTTATTGATGATGGACAGATATTCAATCTACCCTCAAATTGATAACCTAGCTTCCAGAATCAAGGAGACGGTCGAGTGATAAACGTAGATCCATTAAGAGAAAATAACATACTTTATCTCAGCGTATTAAAAGATGATATTGATTTTAACCCTGACTACCAGCGAGATAGTGATATTTGGCCTCTTTCGAAAAAGCAGTTATTTATCGACTCCTTGCTCAATAACATCGACATCCCTAAAATATATTTCCATGAAGTTCAGAAAACAGATAATTACCCTTACAAATATGCTGTCGTTGATGGAAAACAGAGGCTGGAAACGATATTTTCGTTTTTAAATGATGAATTTGAACTTAGTGAAAACTTTGACGACCTTTCTGGAGAAGGTCGTGATTTACGGGGAAAAAAATACAGTGACCTCGTTGAATTTGGCCTAAAATTCAAAGCTAACTTTGATGCAAAACAACTCCCGATCTATGTTATTAGAACACGCGAACATGAGCTAATCGATGAAATGTTTTTCCGGCTCAATGAAGCTGCACCACTTAACGCTGCTGAAAAGCGAAATAGCTTTGGCGGTCCCTACCCGGTTCTAATTAGAGAGTTAGTAGAGCATAGTTTTTTTAAGGAAAAAGTACCTTTTTCCGACAAAAGATTTAAGCATCATGATGTTCTTGGAAAATTATTATTATTAGCTTACAGCGAAAAAGTTGTTGACACAAAGAAAATACATCTAGACAATTTTGCCAGAAAGATTACGAAAGAAGATTCAAGTGTAATAGCTAAGATAAAGAGTCAAGTATTAGATTACTTAGATTTTGCTTCGCTAGAATTCGAAGACAAGGATAAATTGCTTCGATCTACAGGCATAATTCCCGTTCATTTTCTCGCATACTCACGACTAACCGACAAGAGCGACTTTACCCGACGTAAGTTAGAACTTTTCGAACAAGAAAGGCGAAACAATAGAGAGTTAGCGAAGAATGATGAGCAAAACGATGAAATAAATTACGATTTGTTGGAGTTTGACAGACTAGTCCAATCACCAAATGATTCATCGTCAATTGAATTTCGCCTGTCACTAATTTTAGATAGCCTTACTGAAGACGCGAGTTAGTTAACTCGCGTTTGTCTACGAATGTCTCATTAATGATTTATATACGCTTGAACCAACTGCCTCAGCTAGTTTAACCGGAACTGCATTACCCAGCTGTCGCATTGCTTCTCCCCAAGCCCCTTGAAAGACATAACAATCTGGAAATGTTTGAATTCTAGCGCTTTCTCTCACAGTAAAATAACGAATACTTCCATCTTCATATCTAATCATATTCTCCCCCCCCGGAACTCCGTGTGTGCCAGCTTTAAGTGTTTTCGAGGGCTCATCAATGTAACTTCCTGTGTGGCCAGGGTAACTGCGTGCCCCCCCTTTAAATATGTGATTTTTTATACTGATGCCGGAGCTCGAAGGAACTGGTAAATCGCCTATAGCATCCCTAACAGTTTGCCAAGGAGTTTCTTGTGGGGAAAATAAACCGTATTTTTTAAGCAATTTATTTACATCAATTTCAGGCTCAGGGGCTACTATTTTATGCTTTTCCCAATAGTCTCCAGTAACCCATTTGCTCCATAACAACGAATCTTTGCTGTGCGTCGGTTTAGGAAACGACCATTTTGCATCTACATCTGACCTGAATCCGACTATAAATACCCTTTCTCTTTTTTGTGGAACTCCATAATCCGCTGAGTTTAAAAGTTTGAAAACAACTTTATATTCTAATTCCTTTTCACAACTTGACGTATGATGCTTCTCCAACCTTTTAAGATGCTCTAGCCATGGTTCGTTATTAGATGACTTAATTGAGGGGTATTGAAGTCTGAGTAATATATATTCAAAATACTCAGCGAAAGATTTTCTTAGTAATCCCTTTACGTTTTCAAAAATAAAGGCTTTAGGTTTGAGTTCGCTTATTGCTCGAACAGCTTCGGGAAACATATCTCTTTCATCATTATGAGCTCTGTGGTTGCCCCCCATTGAGAAAGGCTGACACGGCGGTCCACCTGATACTAAATATACATCATCCCCCACATAAGGAGCGTAATTAAATTCTCTAATATCCCCTTCAAAAATCGTAACATTTTTTTTTGATAGATAATTAGCCTTTAACGTTTGACATGCATCTCGATTGTATTCAATTATTGCTGCTGGATTAAATCCAGCCTTATCAAGGCCGATGGCTAATCCACCGCCACCGGCAAATAGTTCAACTGACTTCATTTCTCTTTTTCAATTTAGCTTTAATATTGGTTATCAAAGGGGCTTCTCCCGTAAGATTTGAAACCCATTTTCTGCCTGGATGTAGTGTATCCCACTCAGATGGAGCCTGTTCGTAACGCCCTCTACCGGGGTTATGATTACCAAATCCGTCTATATACGAATTCCACAAAGGGGTAAATCTCCTGATTAAGCTGGATTCTAAAGCGGATATTAGATCTAGTCCTGCTTTCTCCATAATGGCGAATCTAAACGAAAAGCTTGCAGAACTGAGATCTACAGAGTCAATACTTCTCTTGTGTTCGTTAACACGAGACTTCAGCTTTTTAGTTTTCAATTTAGACGCCTTACCCTGACGCCAACCTTCGGGCACCGCTTTACCGACATAGATTGGCTGTTCTGGATGAACCATGCCTTCATAAATAGTGTTTGTGCAATCTATCAAATAGAGTGCATACACTCCTGCTCCCTCAAAGTCAGGGACTGTGGTCAGTGGCATCAGGTTTGTGTTACAAAATTTGTCAAGTAGTGGCTCTAGTACTGTATCGACATGCAGCTTATGGTTACCAGGGTTGAATGTCATCCTTGCTCTCCTTGTAAGGTAAGAGTCAAGAATATCAATCAATAAGCTATATAGGAACCTTTAAAGGTAGAGACATTATAGCACCCACAGGCAACTGGATAAGTATACACATTTCACTACATTAATGAATACTATACATAAGATTTAATTTAATTTTATGTAAGCTTTCTATCTCCCCTTTCACTGCAAAAGCTAAATATAGAAATTAAGAGCTATAATTCTAAATTATTTGCCAACTCTCATGTATTACTCCAGATCGATAACTCCTAATTAATTTTAAAGGCCCCTTAAGAATTAACTGTTTAAATAGTAATAAAACTTTAGAAGCCTATTAGGAGAAAAACTAGCCTTTGGATTTGGCAGATTGTTTCGAAGCTTTAGACGAAGCAAGCAAATATTTATCAAGCTCCCCTTTTTCAACCGCCTGAATCACTGTTGCGATTGTTTCAGGGAGCTTACTGGCTTCACCGACATCGATTGCAGGCTTGCCGGTATCAAACTCTATCGGTTTGTTGTTGACCTTAACTTCTAAGTAAAAGTGACCATCACTGTCGTAGTACCAAGGCCGAACCGTGATTTGACGGCGCTCTTTTTTGCGCTCACCAGTTTCTGGATCTTTTACTACTTTCTCGCGATAGGCTTCGAAAGGCCGTCTTTCGATCATGCATGTTGCCATTTCCTGCTGCTGCTCCAGCTTCTCGACGAGCTTCATGCGTTTGCCGATAACAGGCGGCTTGGACTCAAGTTTTGGGCGAGCGGTGACCTTGAGCGAACTCAATACTGATGTAGTCATGTTGTTTACCTCGTTGGGTTAGTTCGGGCGAATAAAGCCCATTTGGGGTTTAGTTTGCTTGCGTTTGTTTTCTTCTGCCAACAGGGTGATGGCAGAAAGTTTGTGATTTTGTCTGGTGCTGAACTGTTTGTGTCTTGCCAGAATGGCAAAGTCGCCAGGCGTGAGTTGGGTTAGCTCAGCCAATGCCTGTTGCTCAGCTTTTTTAACCGTTTTGATACCCAGTGACTGCTTGTACAACTGAAGTACTTGGTCGAACGATAGGTAAGTACATTGCAGTTTGAAGTCGAAGCGCCTGAGCACGGCATGGTCTAGTCGGCTTTCAAGATTGGTCGCTGCGAAAACCGGTTGTGCGCACGACTCAATCTGTGTGAGTAATTCGTTCACCAATTGCAGCTCGTGATGAGCATTCAACGACTCACGGTTAGTAAGTAAGCTATCTACCTCGTCTAAAAGAATCATCTTTTCGTCGGTATGCGCTTCTTCAAATATGGCGGCAATATTTTGCTCACTCTCGCCCACCCATTTGCTAAGCACATCTGATGCTTTCACATGAATAAGCTCACGTCGATGCCGCTCTGCGAGGTGATGAACAAATGCTGTTTTACCTGTGCCAGGCGGCCCCGACAGCAACACGCGAACTGACCAATCGTTATCTAGCGCTTGTTGGATGTCATCAAGGTAGCTCTTGGGTTGCTCAATGTTAAACAGTGAAAGGTCGAACTCCTGAGCAAGTTGAAACTGAAGTTTGCTTTCCCACTGCCCTGCTGCACGCAGTGTTGCCTCAATGGTTTCATATATAACGTTCTCCGCTTCGGTACGCGCTGTATGCAGGGTTTTCGCTACATGTGCAGCATTCGCTATTACGGCAGGCGAAACGTTGTTCACACGCGTTACCGTTCGTTTGAATTTCGCTGACAACGACAAGCCTTTGAAGTGTGGCTGGCAAATGGCGGCGATATCTTCCGGCGTTGGTCGTGGTACTTCAATGATAAGCTTAAAACGCCGAATAAAGCTGGGCTCCAGATAATCGATGTGATTGGTTATCCAGATACACGGAATATCGTTATCTTCGATTAAACGCTGGAGGTGCTCTTTGCTGTACTGGTAGCAGGCATGTTCAAAAATCGTTTCGCATTCATCAATCAGTAGCAGTGACCTCGAGCTGCTTGATAGCAAGTTACTGATCATTGATAGGTAGCGCAAACGCTCCTTATCTGGGTACTTTGCCTCAAAGTCGTCGGTACTTTTTGATTCAGTCAGTGCCGTAGACCTAACCTCATAAAGTACATGACCAAGCTCTTCGGCCAGTGTACGAGCAAGCTCCGTCTTGCCGGTGCCGGATTCACCATAAAGCAATAAATTGGTGCCTGTGAGTCCTTGTTTCACGGCCGATTTGAGATAGTCCCTTATGCGAAATCCATCAACTTGTGGAAACGCACTTAAGCTAAATTGCGCAGTGTGGCTTTTATGTAGTAACGGTGCGATGAGCTGCTGCTTGTTTTCAACTTTTTGAGTGAGCAGGCTATGTAACAGATGGTCCGGTAATTCATCACCATACAGGACGTTCAGACTAGGCTTTCGTAATATGCCAGCTCTGGTCAGTTGCTTGAGTGTGCGCTCGTAATCGTCAGAGGTAAGCTTACATATATCCTGTAGTAACGTGCCAACCTGTTCGTAATGTAACTGCCCAATCAATAGGTCTGAAAATTGAAGAAAAGCAGGGTTGGCGTGCGCGACGACAATATACTCAATGATACGCGCGGCATTTTTCGCTAATGCCAATTCTCTTTCAATAAACTGGCAATTGTTGATGCAAAGCTGTGTGATTGCAGGACGCTTGTCAGTGATAGAAAAGAAGTTAACCACACTGCGCTTAGAGCTCACTTTTAGCTGCTTCCCGCTTAGTCGATGTTGGCCGGTTAAAGCGCAAAGCGTGTTAGCATTCAGCAGGTCGCTGTCGGGCTCATCTATATACTCGAGTAGCCTTTTTGCCCATGAGCACGCGAGATAGTTGAGCTTATACCGTTCTCGAAACCTATTCATGCTTATCACCATTGCTGACGTATGCAAGATTGGCCGCAGCAGCCTTCATCACTTTTTCATGCCGTTTGTCATACACCACGGTAGTAGATACATCAGCATGACCTGCCATCTGGCGAGCAGTGTTCAAATCAACATTTTGCTCGAGAAGTCGGGTGATATAAGTACGGCGTAGATCATGCGGAGATACACCTTCTACGCCAATAGAACTCAAAGTCTTTCGTACCAGTGAGTAGATAAAACTGCCTGAAAGCGGGCTTTCTTGCTGAACATGACCGCCTCTGGCGATACGCACGAATAGTGGGCCTCGCCCAGTACCTCTGATGGTTGTCCATTTACTGACAGACCGTTTCACCCAGTCAGGCAAATACACGATCCGGCTTTTGTTACCTTTACCCTGGCGGATGAATAGCGTTTTGTTCTCTGGTGAATAGTCGGCATAAGCAAGTGCAACCAACTCACTACGCCTTAGTCCAGTGCCGAGTAGCACCGAGAAAATGGTACTGTCACGAATGCCAATAAGCGATTCATTTCGGCAAAGCGTATCGAATAGTTTTTCAACCTGAATGACGGATAATGGTGTACCACGGTGACTACCATGTTTTACCTTTGATATCGATTGCAGTTGTAGCGCCTGCATTTCAGATGCTTTGCCAGACATAACCGCAATTTTTACGATATTGCGGATCGCAGCCATGGCTCTATTGATTGAGCGTGCCGACCAGCCTTTCTTGAGCAGCAATGCTTGAATATGGCTAGCTTGCTGATAGTCGATAGCAGCAAACAATCCTGCCCTACCTTGTTCAGGCCAATTCAGAAGTTCTGCAATGCTATTCAGTTGTGACGCAATGGAGCGCTGACTATTGGGCGCAAGTCGCCCTAAGTACAGCGTGTAAGGACATGCTGTATTCATGTGTTTATTCCGACTGAGATGTTAAAACGAATGCGAAATACAAGGTTGCTTGAATAAGCTTTAGCTAGAATAGCAGTGGGTATTGAGCAAATATACGGCGATTTTGTACCAAAATAATAAGAATGGGGGGCTAAGCCCCCAGAAAAACTATCTATAATTTTTCTTTCTTTATAAAATGCAGCCGAGCCTTCCTCACTGCTTCTTGTGAAGGGACTTTGGGACAGTTTGAAACCCGTTCACCCTTCAAAGCTCGTCTATAGATCTTTTTCACTTTTTTAAACCCATACATATGAGCCAGTGCACCGAACAAAACCAGGTCATCTGGGGTATAGGTGGCCTGCTCGACGCCGAGAGCGCTAAATAAACATCCCTCCCATAGTGCACGTTGCACTAGAGTTTCAGCATTTTCTCTACTTAGGTATAAGTCTAAACCAGTATCAGAAATGATTGTGTCTACATCAATATCTTCCATGTTAAATAAGGGCACTGACAATTGGCTGAAAACATTATTTCTGATAACCGCCATAATAGCCTCAAAAGCAACTCCGAGGGCAAAGGAGGGATTTATGTTAGTATTTGCAGAGCCTCCTAACTCCCTTTCTATAAGGTTGGGGTGCTTGTGCCTTGTTAATACAAGAATCATGCTATTGAGTGTGTACTGGTCAAACTGATTTATTGACTTATCTGTAGGTATTTTCATTGCTCTTTCCTGTTGATTAAAACAATGCAAATCATATCCACTGAGTTCAAGTACAGGAGTTTTTATTGCCCACGAGCAATCGCGAACAACAAATTTTCCCTATACTAATAAAGCAATTTTAATGTTCTCGTGCACTCGAGACGACAACCCTAAAAAATCAATTTAAAAACAAAGGCTTAGATGGAATTTTCAACATGCAAAGGTTACAGCAAACAATGTTCTCATGTTTACTCAGTTGGGCAAATGAAAAAAAACAAGATGGGAAAGGTTACCGTTTGAATAAATTGGCCGTTGAGTTAGGTGTGTTTTTTATCTCCATCATTTCTCGCAAGGTCATTAAGGAGAACTCAAAATTTGAGCTTATATACGAATCTCTAAACGAAATTGCGCAAGATTACAGCAAATTTGCGAAAATTCGACATGAACAGGACCCACCTAGTAACCGTATTCGTGAAGCATGTAACATGCTTCATGAGGCCGGACTTATCGAAGAGTTATATCCTCGAGAGTCGACAAGTATTGAACGAGAGAAGTACAACTTAGGCGGTGGCCAAATTTGGAAGGTTATAATTCGACTTAATGAATTCAACTATCCAGAAGACGAAAATAGTGGATGATGACCAAAGTGGCTTAGTTTTGGTGGACTTTGTCAAACCTGATAGTTTACTGGTAGTTTGGGTTAGGCCTGACAAATAGCTATGCGCGACTAGAAGAAACTCTGGCAGGCTTCGATGGGAAAGTGCTGTTGGCCTCAGCGAAGCCCAACCTTTAAAATTGTTAGCTACCACTACACTGCCTAATAATTTTTTTAAACTTTTGTAGTCAGGTACTGTTTCAAATTTTAGGAATATAAACCGTACCTATCCATTTTTTAAGTTTTTCATTATTTGTAACGTTATTATTCATCAATCCGCTATGCAACATGTTTAAAATATCAATCTCAGACATTTCAGAACCACCATTTTGCTTAAGCATTTTAACAATCCTCTTTATTTTATCACTTTCCTCTCTATCTATTAAAACGTAGCCATTACCTATTCCGTTAAATATCTCCTTTACTGCCCTGTCTTTTTTTAAAGCGTAATATTCAATATATTTTAAAGCTGCTTCCGTAATATCTCTTCTCTTAGAGTTTTCGGAAGCTTTCTTACTTCTTATCCTACTTTTCCATTTATTCCAAATATCGCTGTCAATATCATTAATATGAGAATTTATATTTTTGACAGTGTTATTGATGCCAGATGGCTCGTCAATATTTTCTAAATTTTCTAATTGCTCAGCTATTGAGGTTAGCGCGTCTCTGCTACGTTTCGTTGCATCAGCTTTGCCGTGAGCTATCAGATTAGCTCCGTGCTGTCTCCATACTTCAGCGGTAACTGCTTTGCGTGACATGTTGGACCTCTTATAGTAGTCATACTATTTTCACAATCGTAGTCATACGAATTATTTTTGTCAAAGAAAACGTGAGTCATACGATTTTTCACATAATGCCAAGCCGAAAATGTGAAAAATGTTAGTAATCACTTACAATTCTTGCGGAAGTATTTTGTGTGCAATTTCTCATCGTAAAAAATACGGAAATAGGGATGGATTAGACATTTTTAGCGTGATTTAAGGTGCTAAACCGCATTTTTACTGATTTTGCGTTTTTTGTGGATTTTAAGATGAAAATAGTAATTTGTAATTATACGCGCAGGTGCGCGCCTCTATCAGTAACAATATAGATACACACTATGACTAATACATCCATACAGACTAAGCAGAGACACTGTAAACTCAAAAGTAGGGTTAGCTCTCAACTACGACTGCCCGTATCCGACATTGACAAGATGCGTCGTTACCATTCTTCAACAACTGTATTTGAACGAGTGAAGGCTCTAGCCGAGATAGCTGATGATGACGATTTTATATTGAGACAGTCCGACTTAATGTGCCGATACACAGATGGGCGCTGGTTGAAGTTAGACTTTGATAGTTTAGTTGTTAGTTTTGATATTAGTGAGCATAAGAGTAGAGAAATTATAGACTTACTAGGAGATAAGCTCAGAGTAAATGACACTTGGAAATTTAAAAGATTAAAGAAGCACAAAAAAGTCACAAGTATAAGTAAGAATTACAACTCCCATTATCAAGCAAAATTTAAAAATGGAAATAAGATTCACATTTCAATACTCAATAAAAACCACTCGACTCGCTATAGAAATTTCAGATTGGATTTTTCTCCAAGCTACTTTACGAGTGATGAAAAACAGAGCTTCTTTAGCTGGATTTTCAAATCCTTTGGCAATGAAAAAGACACGGCAATCAAAGGTTCTATAATTACAAAGCTAGATATTGGCTTGCAGCTCCATAACATATTTTCACCTTTCATTTCGATTTGTACAACAAGTAAGCCCTCAGTCTATTACTGGCAGTACAACGGAAAAGGTAAGTTTTTTGTCCAAGCACACTATAATGTTCAATCTAGCTCAGGGATGAAGTTGGGAAACATAACATATTGCCCTGTTTCTAATTTCTTAAACAAAGTGTTTAAAAATAAACCTTACTCCGTGCAGGAAGCTGAGGAGCTGCTCACTTCGGTGGTTCCTGCTGCAAGGATTGAGTCTAGGTATCAATATCAAGACTCAGGCACAGCAAAAAGTTTTTCACTAACAAAGATCAAAGATGTTCCTTTTGATATGCCTAATATACAGCTTATCTCTCCAGAGCATTTCAGGAAGCTGTCTCACGAAGATAGATGCCAGTTAGCGTCGACCAAAAGTATTGATAGAATTACAGCAGATATTGACACTATTGTCCTTCCGAAGGAAAAATTATTATCAGAATATAAACGCCTGGTCGATGAGCTACTCAATGATGCCGGATTAGCTATTCCCAGCAAATAATTTGAACAAGCTATTACTCAATCTGTTGAGCGGCTTTTACTTACAGGTCAGGCACAACCTAGCCTTTTAGACAGTTGTCATTCACCCTTATATTATTATTATTGTCATTTTTGGTGAGTAGAGAGAATATGGCACAAATTGCAGAAGAAGATTGTTTCGAGAATGCAGTGGCAGCACACGTTCATAATGAGCGAGCGGAGGTTTTACTCTCTAACTTGCTGGCACTGAAGCATCCTGGTGAGGATAAATTTACTATCTCGTTTCATGATGTTGTCGTGACACTCGAAACTGCGTTGGACTTGCTTAGGCAGAGATAGCATATCTGGCCTCGTAGAGCTTACGAAATTCTCACAACAGATAGTTTGGTTTGGAGCTTTAACATGGCTTAGTTGAACAGCCGCGCAGCTATTTATCTAAATGAATCTAGTTTACTGAAAGAACGCCCCCCTCTCCGAAGAGATGATTTTAGTAGGGATCGACTGCTGGTCGTTTGATTACACCGTATCGGCAGAGTATAGCAGAAGAATCGCCTAAAAGGTGTTTTGGTTTTATTGGCCATCACATCCTACTAAAAGCTTGATATTAAGTCTTATCTTACCTTATATTATTTTTACACTTATTACTATTTATAGAGCTGCAAAGGGATTTTAAGTTGGCACTACTTTTGTTTTTGGTTGCGGTTGGTGTTTTCATATGGCTGGATGGAAAGAAAGAATCACGACAATACAGCCAAAATAATTGGCAAGGCAATAGAATATACAATAACGACCGAGTAAGAACTGCATTATGTCATGGCTGCCGAAGCCATTTGTCTTCGACGAAAAACCAACAGTGTAGCAAATGCAACTGGCTTATTTGTAACTATTGTGGAAAATGTGAGTATAGTTGCAAAACAAATCATCATCAAAAAGTAAATCCTGAGATAAGAAGAAAACTAGTTTCAACGAAAGAAAATAGAGTATTCAGCAGCACTGCTCCACCGTTACCGCCAAAGATAGAAAAGAAAGTATTCGAACATGTGGTAGAGCCAAATTATCAGGTAGAAGATTTCATAAGATCTGTCACGCCAGCCCTAAAAGGACTTGACAAAATAAGTGATAAAGATATGAAAACATTCAAACGATTTAAAGTTTACATATCTGCAGATGAAAAACCTGACTATGACATCATTAAAGACCTCTCGAAAGGAAGTGTAAATACAACTGGGGTAACAGTACATGAAAAAATTGAAGTTATACGACGACAGGGTTTAAAAAAAGGAGATGGTTGGTGGCATGCAAACAGTTCAGAATTTTCCGGCATCAGCAATCAAAGGTATGATGATTACGACTCGTTTGAAGAATATTCTAATGAATATAACGAAATGAAGCACGAAGACTACCTAGCCGAGTGGCGTGACGATTCTGGTTGACTTTAACTGTAGAGAAGAAGCTAAAACTTATTCGAACAGCTGAGAAGAATTTAGCTCAAATCTAAAATGACACGGGCACCGGATAACGGGTAACTGTTAGATCAGGTCTGAGCTAGTCCAGCTAATATATTTGAACGGACAATAATCGCAGTTCAAATACAGCCACGTGCCCTATAGTCCTTCTCCCATTCAGAAAAACGTTTCGCTAGCACATCTTTAGTTTTTTGCTCACGTGTTAGTGCTCGTTTATTCTTCTTCTTAGTAGATTGCTTGTCGAATGTCACACCCGACAGTTCTTCTTCGAACATGCTCGGTACCACGTGACTATAGTGTTGCTCAATCATTGCTGTGCTCGTCCCACATTGCCTTGCAAGCACATCAATTCGCAGTTGACGGCTCAGTAATTGCCAAGTTATGTAGGTATGTCGAAGTGAATAAAGCGATCTGGGGCCTTCAGAGCTACTTCTCAATTCGCATTCATCAAGGGCAGTGCTAAACGTTCTTCCCAATTCTCGTGAAGTGCTTCCATCAGCAAGCCTGAACAGTTTGTCACTGGGCTTTCGGTTTGGAAAACGATCACGAAGCTCCATGAGCGGATACACGATATCGTCTTTACACACGACAGTACGTGTACCAGTATGCTTTGTGGTCTTGCCTTTGCGAATTTTAATTTTGAATATTACTTGATGGCCTTGGCGTGTCATCTCAATGTCACCCCAGGTCAGTTCCTCCATCTCAGTGCCAGGCCGAATACCTGTATTGACAACAACTTCCGCATAATCCAGTAAAAGCTCACGGATCTGGCGAGTCTTATCTTTTCGACTGTTATCACGCATCGATTCTATTGTTTCTAATACCTGCTCGTATTCTTCGCGCGTGAAAGCCGCTCTTCTTGCGCCTTGCTCTCCTGTGGCACTCAGCACCGGTACCTGTACTGCTAACATCCATTGTTTTTCAACGGCTTCCTTGAAGACCATCTGCAATGCGGCATTGTGATTAAGCAGTGTTGACTTGTTGAGTAGCCGACCGGCTTTCTTGATCCGCCAGATTTCAAATTCTTTTATTTTTTGCTGGTCTATCGATGTGACATAGATTCTGTCGAAAAATGGGATGTGGTAGCGCTTTAAAGCGCCGATGTAATCTTTAAAGCTAACTTTACCGCCGCCGTGCAACAACGCATGTTCCATATTAGTAATCGCAAGGTGTGCGACATCTCGAAACCGCTTACTCTTCGTCAGCGTTCCGCTTTCGACCTTTATCTTCCATTCCATACGCAGCAGACGCGCTGCCGCGATAGCTTCATCTTTATCTACCTGTTTCGTTGACTTGCAATACCAAGTCCCAAATAGCTGAAAGCGTGCATACCACTTCTTGCTGTTGTCTTGAAGAAATACGTAGAGAGAGTCATCTACATTATGTCGTGCGATTTGTGTTGCCATAGCCGTCCGCTTGCAAAGAAAAAATACTGCGCTTACGACAAGTATAAACGGCTAAATGAAAATATCTATCTGTATCCCAATAGAAAATAATAGGTCACGTTAATACACATTAACGTGACCTATATTCTCTTTAGTTATCTAGTACCATGAAAACCTCTTTAGCCATTCTCAACCCCATTGATTGGATATCACAATCCGGGTTCAGCCGGACCTTGCTCCTACATGAGTATGTATTCACGAAGAAATTGTTCGTTTCAGTTTATCCGCTATAAGCCCATGAGCGTAGAAGTCTGCGCGACAAAACTTGACTTGCCAGATATGCGACTGGATAGCTTACAATGCCTGTCTAGTCTTCACAATCACATATCATGAATTTAGTCGGACACCATTAAAGAGATTAGCTAGGATAAATCTCTTTTCGTAAGTCAAGACCACTAAAATCTTGAAAAGAAAATAAATACTTAAATATAAAACAAACTTTATTGAAAAAAAGCACATTACTAAAGTAAAAATGACTATGGAAACATACGAAGACTTATGCATTTTCTCAGACTTAAGAGATGCTTTTAACCTCAAATGCCAAAGCAATGCCAGTAGGAGAAACAAAGGAAATATCATTAGAGGATCGGGTTGTGAAAGAGATGAGAACCACCACATTGAATTGATATCATCAGTGAATGACAAGTCACTAATACCTAATAAAACAAATAAGGAAACTGCAATCTGAATTGTAAAAAAAAGGAAGTAAGTTAAAGAAGTTCTTAATGGTACCTTTTTAAACAGAAGCTTAACTATAGAACCTGAAATATTTTGACTTTTAATCTCGTGATAATGATTAGTGATTTTTCTATTAAGACTCAAAATTTTCAATCCTATCGGCAAAAGACACACATTAATTATTATGTATACTGACAACAACGCCAACAAATTGTCATTGATAAAAACATGCGTAAACTGCAATAAATCTTCCAACATAAAAAGGCCCATTATTCTATTTTAAATCATCCACTTAACTTTCAACTACGACATATGATAACGTAAACACTCAGTTGTAATATTATGTGGTAATGCGATTGCTTTTGGCTGCACCCCAACTTTAACTAACCACTTATACAATATTATTATTGTGGGTTCATATTGAAGGGGGTTTTTAATAAGCTTTAAATATAAGTCGTATAAGTAATCAATCGTATTCTCATCTTCAAATGATGCTGCCATAGTTATAAGATATTCTGCACTATGACTGAATCTATAGCCATTATAATGAACACAATTAATTCTCATATTACTTTGATCAACTATATCAAACTCATACTGGCGAGAACGTGGCTTCATTAAATTATCTAGCATAATATTGAAAGAAACAGACGTTTCATCAGGTGGTAATTGTTGATGTATTGTTTCATGTTTGCGCATAAATAACGCTGAGCCTCTTTCAAGTTGAAAATCAACGTTATTAAAAGTCTCAACTTTCTCACCTACAACACCAACAGTCGTATCATGGTTATAGTGACGGATATTGGTCTTATAGCCCGGACCAAGTAGTCCTACTGTTAGCAAATCAAAACTATGGTCATGGAAAAGATCTTCAGCGAAAAATCGCTTATCCATCCCCTGTCTAAGTGGATCTGACTCAGGCAACCATACATTCGTTCGCAAAAAATAAGGTTTCCCCTTTTTTGAGCGCCCTAGAAGAGTTGAATTAGATGTATAAACATTCTTGAACTTACCATCTGACAGTAAATTATTTTTAATTTCTGCGTTAAGAATATCTATGAACCACGATGGATCATTTGCAAGTTTTTGTGCTATCGGCGCTGCAGATTTTATAGATTCCTCATCTAAAAAATCTACAGTTTCGTCAAGATACTCTAACACTTCCGATAACACTGAAGCAGAAGGATCGGTAGTTTTCTCGTAAAACGTTGTCATTTTAGACTACTTCCTTATTATCCAAATTCAGAAAATGTTCACAGATATTTCTTATCTCGCTACTTTTATCCTTAAGCCCAATCCTCAGATACTTCTCAATATTTTTTTGGTCAATATTCATCAATGCTTTTAGAGCTTGCCATCTAATTCCATGGTGAGGATCGCTTATTAACTTTTTAATTATCGGTAGTGATTCTCTATTACCGTAAGTTTGAAGCACATTAAGTAACTTGCGCTTTCTGCTCGAAGTGATATCGTTATCGATTATTTTTTTGACGTTACCGGATTTCGTTTCAAAATTAAACTGAAATAGTGATGTATACTTTATTGCGGTAAGAGTAAGTAATACACAGCGCACGCTAGTATCAATTATTGTTAAAGCCGAGGTTCTATCTCGCACAATAATATCACCACGCTTAGCAATTTTTTGCTCACTACCAATTATTTTTAAATTCGATATAGCTGAAGGTGAATCTATTATAGATGGTACTTGTGTACTCAATCTATATTCCGTATAGTGGCACTCGCCTTCGACAACTAGCATAACTTGCGAATTTATTGAAGATGCAACTTCAGAACCTGAACTTAGATCGAAACGAAAAAAACCTGCTCCTGTATAGTCTATAGACTGTAGACCAACTATCATGTAATCTAATGAATAATCCGAACCGAACTGGTCGTCTAAGCTCCCACCTGCGAGAGGAACCCTGTGATTGTTAACATTAATCCAAAAAGATGATTCCTCTTTAGTTGATTTGCTGTTATAATCTATCTCAGTAAGGCTTTCTAGTTTATTCTGGATGAGAGATTTCCAACTTATCGAAGCAAAGTCGAAGTTTTTTAGAGCGCCACCAGCATTGTTCAAAAATTCTTCTTCCGAATCTAGTGAGTTGGCATAACTCATAAGTTTTTTAATACTATCCATTACCTTAACTCCTGTTTGATAATGAAGACAATGGGAGGTAATACCTCCCATTATTTTTTATGCTATCGCAGCAGTAATCAGAAGAATTGGAACAAATGCAGGATGAACAATTTTGACGCCTGCTTCACTCGAAATGGAGTTCGTTTCTAAATTGATATTATTGATTTGATTTAACATAGTTATTTTCTCATTTTAGGTTTTAAAAGGGCGGCATTTGTTTGTCTACACCACATAGCTTGGCAAATGCTGCCCACTCTTGCACTAAGTGCCATATTGCCTTTATAGGCAAATCATAAATCAGCGTTTTTATGCACTAACTTACAATACTTTTCTGAAAGATTTTCACTCATCATTTTCTAGTTTAGTAGTGCCAAACTGATAATCCATCCTACCAAACAGAAAGTGAAACTTCCGGTAAAAAAAATTGTTGCAAGTGAAAAAGAAGCATTAAACGTGATTGACTTTGCAGATGTTATCTGGTGAGAAGCCAAAATGCTTTTAACAAGCTTTATGCATCCTTTAACACTTTGTACAAAATCACGAAGTTTATTGAAGTAAGGTTTGAAGGTAGCGAGCATGCACAAAAATGCAACTTCTATACCGCCGAACTGAAGGAATATAAGCAATTCCATTGCAAAAGGAGAAGCTATAACAACTGCCAATAAAAAAAGTAATATCTTTATTCGCGGGTGTTTATAGAGAAAATCTCTCACTTCCATGTAAACCGTCACTCCCTTGTGATGTTGAAATCAAGCTATCATCGTGAGCAAATAATAGTCAAGAATATTTTTCATTTTCTTAATATTCATATATTCAGACCACGCTCGAATTCAGATAATAAGTGCACCAATCATGGTTGAACAATGAGGAGAGATGGTAAGACCTGAGATTTCTCGACACTTTTTATAGTAAGAATGTAACTCAAACCATAAGAGGTAAATCATGGGTAAAGGCATTCGTCATTCAGACGAATTTAAGCAGGAAGCAGTGAATCAAGTGGTGGAGCATAGCTACAGTCTTGCTGACGTAGCAGCGCGGCTCGATATTAGTACCAAGAGGATAAAATCCTTCTCAAAGCCAACCACGCAGCGTAAAGTAGATGAAGACTTACGTACAGACGTTGTCAGACTGAAACGTGAGCTAAAGCGCGCTCAGGGAGAAAGAGGCATACTAAAGGAAGCCGAGGTGCTCTTTGTCGGCGAGTCAAAAAACGGTATCCGTTTTTAAAATCTCGTAGTACCGATTATCCGGTGAGATTGTTGTGCGAGGCACTTGAGCTGCATCCCAGTGGCTATTATGAGTGGCAACAACGTCCTGAATGCTAGCGTGATAAAGATGATAAGCGCTTGCTCGGCGCTATCAAACGATTCTGGCTGGAAAGCGGTGGCCATCATGGTTACCGCAACCTTCATCTGGATTTACTTGAGGCGAATATTCCGTGCGGAAGTGACCGCGTTTTAAGGCTGATGCAACAAGCCAGTATTTAAGCCCAGCGCGGATACAACGCACCCAAGGGAGGCTATGACAGAAAGCCAGACAATGCTGCTGCCAATACGCTAAACCGCGATTTTACCGTCGCAGCGCCGAATCAGTGGTGGGTCAGCGACATTACCTATGTCCATACCCATGAAGGCTTTTTGTTTTTAGCTGTTGTAATGGACTTGTACGCCCGGAATATCGTTGATTGGTCGATGAGTGACAGGATGACAGAAGAGCTGGTGATGGACGCGCTTATCGCTGCCTACTGGCGACGAAAACCGTCTGATACTGTCTAACTTCATTCCGAGCAAGGCTCTCAGTACAGTAGCCGCAGCTTCAGAAAGTTACTCAATACGAAGGATGTTGAACCCAAAATGAGTCGACGAGGCAACTGTTGAGATAATGCGGTAGAGGAGAGCCTCTTTAGCAATCTGAAGAAAGAAAAAATTAGTCGTATCAAGTACAAGACCAGAGATGATGCGCGACAAGCGATGTTTCATTACATAGAAATGTTCTACAATCTAAAACATCGTCATACTGCCAACGGGCATACGTCACCAATAAAATATGACAGGCAGTATTTTAAGTACATAGAAAATGTCTAGGAAAATCAGGCCCTGCCAAAAATCGCCCAGAGCATGCAAAGGATTTGCAAATCTGCACAAAAATTGTTGTAACAAATTGAATTTAAAAGTAAAATTTAAGCGCAATTTTTTCAAAATCCGTTGCCTTCACGGGCGTGGCGGTTCAAGTCCGCCCACTGGTACCATCTTCATTTAAGAAGAAACAATAAGCCGACGCAAGTCGGTTTTTTTGTGTCTATAAAAAATGACTGTCCTACTTTTCTCACTCTTCTTATAACTGGCTTACCTAGCGACGAGTTGCTATTTCATTACATCCAAAGCCCTGGAGGTTTTTGGGTAGAGTACTCCCTGTTTCAAAACCTGGTTCGTAGCTTCTAATTTAGATTCTGTTGAAAACGAACGACCTAGTTCTTGCCATTGAACACCTCTTGCGTGGCGATGACTTTACCACTGAAATGATGTTCGTTTTTTTGACCACTACACTTAAGTAAATGATTATTACCCGCTGGCATGGGTGTTATCGGAACATAAATTGCTAGGTAGTTATTGTTAAACCTTTGCGAATTTTAAGTGTAACAAAGGGACAGCTTGGCAGTTATTAATCAGTGGAGAATAACATGAGTAACAAACAACTAATTACGACTATAGGTGTTGGACTTGCCGCTGCATCTGCGGGCATGCTAGCACGGAAATCATTACAAAAGTCATGGGAAAAGGTTACCAATGAGCCAGCCCCAAAAGACAAGGTTAGTGAAAATACAGACCTTAAAGAGGCAGTAACATGGGCGGTAGTGTCAGGCATTGGTGCCGGACTTGCTCGAATGGCCGTTCAATATGCAATAGACAAACGCAAATCAAGATAACGTTTTAATAATTGATACCGCTTAGAAGTGATGTCATTTATAAAAGGTATCAAAACGGTAAATGGTATTTCCCGATTAAAAATGGCAATAATCGTCCATTTTCCTTACTGCAAATAATCAGTGGCAGGTGCTTACCAAAGGGGAAGCTTTCAGTTTCTCCATGTCGATATCAAGTACATAGTGCTTTGCGGCTAAGTCAAAGCGTAGCGCGTTCCAGGGGATTGCAGACAGGCTTTCCCTCATTCCCCAAAAGCCGCCAAATGAAAGCAAAGCGTAACTCAATTGGCCATTTAGCGTATCTATCATCAGATCTTTTACCGTGCCCAGTTTTTTGCCTGCTTTATTGTGTACCTCAGCTTTAATCAGATCGTTTACTGACTGTAACTCAGAAACTGCGTTAGTCACCGTACTCGTTGTTTTTGCTTCAGTGGCAGAGAGCGTCATAAAATTCTCCAGTGTCGGTAGTGCAGTCCAATCAAAGCAGTATGCCATGGCTGGTTGCTGCGGTGTCGTATCCTGCTTCTTGATACTCAGCCCGCCACGCGACAAACACGGCGAACACTAGGATCTTACCGCACTGGCGGCAACAGTCTGTTCGCTGGCCCGCATAACTCGTGTTTATTTATATATCGTCGATGTGACTACACAATTGCTATGCTCATTGCCGCTCTGCCTATGTTTGTTGTCGAACATACAGCCGTCAAGGATGCGATTAGCCTTATCGTCAACTACACTCTGAAACAGGCCTGCCTTTATGACTGTCGATTTAGTGATGAATATAATCTGTATTCGGCGAAGATGTGACGGCAGTTGGCAGAGTTACAACAGCGCTGTCGCACCGCCGGTTAATCCGTACTGGCCCAAAGCACTCGTAAACTGTAAAGAACTTCCTACTTACGGTAGCGAATTTAATGCCCAACAAACACTTGATTGCGATAAGCAGAGCGACAAGCAACGTATAATGTTTGAAGTAAATAACGACACGTACACCAGACACTGGGCCGTTACGCGGGCTCTGGCACTATGGAATACCCGGTATTAGCGATGTCGGTACTGCGCCTTTTAATAGTGCGATTAACATGCGCTCAGCAGACACTCTTCGGCAACCATTCACGTCAGGCCATTGAGTTAATCCTTACAAAAAGGAGAATAAAGCGGCAGAAAACCATGATAGCTCCAACAGAAAATAAATTGCTTAAGGCGCTGCCCGAAGAGAGCAAAAACCGACTGTTCCCGCATCTTAAGTTACGCGAGTTGCCATTAGGAAAGATTTTATACAGTGCTGGCCAGGGTATTGAAGCAGTGTACTTCCCAACGGACTGTATCGTCTCACTGGTGTCCAGCATGGCAGATGGCTCCACAGCTGAAATATCGGTTGTGGGTAATGAAGGGATTGTCGGTATTGCGGTCTTTATGGGCGGAGAAAGTGCGCCCAATCGCGCCATTGTTCAGAGTGCAGGGTTAGCATACCTATTGCCATCAACGTTACTGCGCAGAGAATTTAATGATCAACAGAATGTTCGCACTTTGTTGCTACGGTATACGCAGGCACTGATTGCGCAGATGGCTCAAACCGCGATATGCAACCGCCATCACTCTATAGATCAACAACTTTGCCGATGGCTGTTATTGTCACTAGACCGCTTGTCAACAAACAATCTGACCATGACCCAGGAACTCATCGCTAATATGCTGGGTGTCAGACGCGAGGGGGTTACCGAGGCTGCAGGCAAATTACAAAAACTTGGCGTGATCACCTACAAACGCGGCCATATCACCGTAACTAACCGGGCAAAGCTGGAAGCGCTCTGTTGTGAGTGTTACGCCGTGGTGAAGTCGGAAACGGATAGGCTGGAAAGCTATGCCTATGATTAAGACTGTCTGCCTATGACATGGTCAAGAGTACGTGCGCACGCTCACCCCGCCACGCCGCCCAGCAAACCTCGGCAGTTCTCATTGATCAACAGTGGCAACGTTCGATACCGAACATACACAGATGGTCCCGTCTGGTAGTCTCGTACACTTGGTGATTTATTAACTCGTGCCGTATGAATAATAAGCGCAAAAGTACTGATTCGCGCGAATAGAATCAGTGAACAGGGCGACGAACGATTGCGCAAGGCGACTACCAATGAATTAGGAGAGTTGGGCGAGTGAAAGTAAAAAAAATCATTCGATCGTTACTCGCTAACAGAAGAGGCAATGCGGAACAGCTACCCCAATCGCCCATAGATTGGATAACTCAGCCTCTATCACGCTTCATGCAAATAGAAGCCGCTGCGGGATTAGTATTGTTGTTTTTTACGCTGATGGCTCTTTACTTAGCCAACTCAGTGTTCAGTGAACACTTTGCGGCTATCTGGCAGATACCCATTGGTCTTAAGATCGGACCAATAATACTTGAGCATTCCTTACACGATTGGATAAATGACGCCGTTATGACGTTTTTTTTCTTTGTTATTGCGCTAGAGCTTAAGCGTGAACTGGTGTTAGGTGAGTTACGCAAGCCGAAGCTTGCCATGATGTCTGTCTCTGCAGCCGTTGGTGGCATGGTGGTCCCGGCCTGCCTCTATCTCGCCTTACAGCTTGGCGAGCCGGGGCAACAGGGATGGGGTGTCGTTATGGCGACGGATACCGCTTTTGTAATTGGCTGTTTAGCATTGCTTGGAAAGCGGATCCCCAAAAGCATGCGGGTATTCATGCTGTCGTTGGCCATTGTAGATGACTTAGGCGCTATCCTCGTGATTGCGCTCGGTTATGGTGATGCCATTGATATGTTTTTTGTCGCGGCCGCTTTGCTAGGCATTGCCACTGTGAGATTCATGGCACTACTTGGCGTTCGTAGTATCTTGCTGTTTTTTGTCATTGGTGCGTTGGTATGGCTGTTGGTAGACGCATCAGGGATCCATCCGACCGTAACGGGGGTGGTGCTTGGGTTAATGACGCCAACTATACGATGGGTTAGCGAGGAGCGGTTGCATGATATCGTTAATTCCCTTTGGGTCCACACGAAGGGTGAGACCGTCACAGGGCAAGCCCATTCAAAAATGCTCAAAACTGCCGAGTCCGCGGCTCGTGAAGCACTGTCTCCAGTTGAAAGGCTGGAAGCGCTGCTTCATCCCTGGGTGGGTTTTGTGGTGATGCCACTGTTTGCGTTCGCTAATGCTGGCATACCACTCACTGTTAATGAAATGCCTACGCCAGTGACAGTGGCAATATTTATTGGCTTTGTCGTTGGAAAGCCAGTTGGGGTTTGCCTATTCAGTTGGGCTGCGGTGACGTGCAAGCTGGCCGAGCGCCCCTCAGACTTATCATGGGGGTTAATCGGCGCATCCGGCATCTTCGCCGGTATAGGTTTTACAATGGCAATATTTATTGCCAACCTGGCTTTCACGCCTGACCTTATTAACGCTGCCAAGCTAGGGATCCTTTCCGCATCCTTGTTCTCAGCGACCATAGGAATGGCCTTGTTGTTTTTTATCACCAACAACAAAAATACGCAGCAGGAGCAAAGTAGGATGACAACGAAGAAAACGTAAAAAGTTTACAGAAAGAGACAAAACAACGTTTGAAGCGGTTTAAGGTTGTAGACCGAACTATTTATGAATACTCATTCTTAGTGCAGTTACAGGCACATACGCTGCAATTAAAGTGCAGTTACAGGCACATACGCTGCAATTAAAGCCGCGAGAAGATCATAATCAGCATATTGAGTCATCACCACTGTAAATTAGTCCGTCCGCAACCCTCAAGGGGAACCGGGACCTAGAAAGCGATTCAGTGGCTATTGCTACTTTTTTTTAGTTCACTGACCGCCTGATGATTGACAGCACGACTGTGATTTAGAAGTATGATGAACAACCTCATGACTTTCTAATTTCGGAGTACGCGGTTACGTTACCCTTTGATTATCTAGAAGAAAACCATGTTACGGTGTAACCCTATCTGCGCGATGAATACACAGACAATTATTGCGTGAACAATCGGTGCTGATCCTTGAGTTGGCCGAGCGCGCATACCACGCCTTCGGCAGGTAAAGATGTATCAACTTCGATGGCAAAGCACTCTCGTGGTCTCTCATCCACCTTATTCAACTTTCTGAAGCGTTTACCGCAATACATAGTGTGGTGCATAAAATCCAATGCCCTCCGATGATTGACTTGATTCAGCACTTCCAAGCGCAGGGCTATCCGGTTGAACGACACATATTTGTGTTCTGCGCTTCATGTTTCCCACCTGATAGAATACCCGATAATCAGGCGTGTGGTTGAAGACAATCTCTTTGAAGCGCACTCGGCAGAGTGAATGCCCTTGTTTAATGACAAAAGCGGTGACCAGTAGCTCTCAACGCTTAATAAAAAATAGTAGCCGTGAATCGCCACTACTAACCTAGATAATTTCCAGTCGTACTTGATCCCCTAATGGTGACAGCAATTATTGAAACCCAGTTTTTATGCTATTTCGAACAAAATAAACTCTCAACCACCCACCCCACCTGCTGAAAATTTCAACGCCTGTATTGGGCGGTTGGTCGTTTACATCATTGTAACTGCAGGTAATTGTAAGTAATGCTATAGAAAATACCGCTTCACACTCAGCAGGGCTGCGTGCCCTCATCAACACACTGGATAATAATAATGAGAAAGCTTCTTAAAGCAGCTGTTGCTGTGTCGCTGGCACTGTCGTGCACGCCCGCTTTTGCAGATAACACCGAAAAAAACACCGACAAAGACGCGCCCTTTAGTACCTCAACCTTCAAAGCCATGGAGCTGCGCAGCATTGGGCCGGCCTATATGTCGGGGCGCATTGCGGATATCGCCATTGACCAAAACGACCCTTCTACCTGGTACACCGCGGTGGGCTCTGGCGGGGTCTGGAAAACCACCAACGCGGGCACCACCTGGTCGCCGATTTTTGATGACCAGCCGGTGTATTCCATTGGTGATGTCACCATTGCACCGAGCAATTCAAATATCGTCTGGGTAGGCACCGGTGAAAATAACGGGGGCCGTCATATCAGCTTTGGTGACGGCGTGTATAAATCCTCAGATGGCGGCCAGACCTGGAAAAATATGGGCCTTTCAAAATCTGAGCACGTTTCTGACATTATTATCCACCCCACCAATCCGGACATTGTGTGGGTATCTGCCCAGGGGCCGTTGTGGAGTGACGGTGGCGAGCGCGGGTTATACAAAACCACCGACGGTGGCGAGACCTGGAAGCAGGTATTAAAGCCGTCCGACAAGTGGACCGGCGTGACCTCTTTACTTATCGACCCGCGCAACCCTGACAAACTGTACGCTGCCACCTGGGCGCGTCAGCGCACAATCGCCGCCTATGTTGGCACCAACGAAGGTGCTGGCATTCACAAATCTGACGATGGCGGTGAAACCTGGACAGAACTTAAAACCGGTTTGCCCGAAGGCAATATGGGTAAGATCGGCATGGCCATTTCCCCCATCAATCCTGACGTTTTGTACGCCACCATTGAAACGGACAATCGCGGTGGCGGCTTTTATCGCTCTGCCGACCAGGGCGCTAGCTGGAGCATGATGTCTGACGAAGTCGGCGCTGGTACCGGCCCTCACTATTATCAGGAAATTTTTGCCGACCAGCATCAGTTTGACCGGGTCTACATTGCCAGTAATTACAGCAAGGTGTCTGACGATGGCGGCAAAACCTGGACGCCCATCAATACCAAGCGCAAGCATGTCGATGACCATGCCATGGCCTTCCACCCCACCGATCCGGATTTTGTGTTGATGGGCTCTGACGGTGGCATTTATATGTCTCACGACAGAATGGCCAACTGGCGCTATATGGCCAACTTACCGCTGACCCAGTTTTATAAGGTGGCGCCGGACGACTCCAAGCCGTTTTATAAGATTTATGCCGGCGCGCAGGATAACTCTACCCAGGGCGGGCCGTCGCGCACCATGAAATCCGAAGGCATTAAAAACAAAGACTGGTTCTTGACCCTGGGCGGTGATGGCCACCAGCCTGCTGTTGAGCCTGGCAATCCGGACATCATGTATTCGCAGTGGCAGCAAGGTAACCTGACCCGGGTGGATATGACCACCAAAGAAGGCGTGTATATCAAGCCGCAGCCGCTACCAGGCGACCCGGCTGAGCGCTTTAACTGGGACGCTCCCATCAATGTTTCGGCCCACGACCCGGCGCGCATTTATTTTGCCTCGCAGCGGGTATGGCGAAGCGATGACCGCGGCGATAGCTGGACCGTGCTGTCGGGCGATCTGACCCAAAATGAAAATCGCATGCACATGCCGATGATGGGCCGTACCTGGTCGGTGGAAGCCGGTTGGGATCTCTATGCCATGTCCGAATTTCATACCATCGCCAACTTTGCGGAAAGCCCGGTGGATGAAAATATTCTATGGGCGGGCACTGACGATGGCATTATTCAGGTGACCACCAATGGCGGCCAGTCGTGGAAGAAGATTGAGCTGGATGATATCAAGGGGATCCCGGCCAACTCTTATATCAACGATATTCGCGCCGACTTATTCGATCCCAATACCGTGTATGTGGCGCTGGATAACCATAAATACGGCGACTATAAGCCCTATCTGCTTAAGTCCACCAACCTGGGCAAAAGCTGGACTTCGCTGGCCGGTGACTTACCGGAAAAACATCTGGTATGGCGGATTGTTCAGGACCATGTGAATAAAGATCTGTTATTCATTGGCACTGAATTTGGCGTGTTTTTCTCCGTCGATGGCGGCAAAGACTGGGTAGAATTGGATGGCGGTATTCCCACTATCTCCACACGCGATGTCAAAATTCAGCGTCGTGAAAATGACCTGGTGGCCGGCACCTTCGGCCGTGGCATTTACATCCTTGATGACTATGCCCCGCTGCGCCAGCTGACCGAAAAGTCGATGCAGCAGGAGGCGATGTTGTTTGCCCCAAGCCGCCCGGTGAAGTGGTTCCAGTTAGATGGCAATCATTCTGATTCTGACGGTGACGATCGCTTTATGGCAGAAAACCCTGAGCATGGCGCCACCTTTACTTACTATCTTAAAGACAGCCTGCTCACAGCCAAAGAAAAACGCCAGGAAGCCGACAAAAAAGCGGTTGAAGAGAAAAAGTATCCTAAGTACCCCAGCTGGGAAGCCATTGAAGCTGAAAATCAGGAAGCGGCACCGGCGGTGTACATTGAAGTGCGTGACAGCGAAGGTGATATGGTTAAACGCGTAGCCGGTAGCACAAAAAAAGGCCTGCACCGCTTAACCTGGGATATGACCTATGCCGCAACCACGCCAATGCGTGACACAGACAGCAACAACAGTGGCCCGATGGCGTTACCGGGCGAGTATACCGCCACCCTGTTTAAACGCGAAGGCGATACGGTCACGGCTTTGGCAGAGCCAGCATCATTCACCTTAGAGTCTATTCATCAGGGCGCGCTTAAAGGCGCGAGCCAGGCTGAAATAGCGGCCTACGGTGAGGCGGTCACTGACGCGCAAAAACGCGCCATGGCCTCCACCACCGTGTTGAAGCAACTGAAGAAAACCATGGAGCTGTTACGCAGTGCCATCGCGCGTACGCCAGGCGATGTGGCCAATCTTGAGGCGCAGTATGCAGCCATTCAGGATGAGCTTAATGCGGTGGACAAGGTGCTGTTTGGCCTTGAGTCGCGCGAGAGAATGGGAACAAAACCGGCCAATGTGATGAGCCGCCTGAACTATGCCCGTTCGGCATTAGGCTCTTCCTACGGCCCGACCCAACAGCATAAAGCCCAGCTTGGCTATGCGAAGGATGGCCTGGACAAAGTGGTGCCTCGTGTCAGCACACTACAAAGCAAAACCGTGCCGGACCTGCAACAGGCTGTGGTGGATGCTGGCGGCCCATGGACAGTGGGATTACCGGTTACCGCTGCTTTATAGTGGCCAGCATCTTGTGGCAGGAATGAGTGGGAACACGAGCGTTAGAAAGCTGATTTAGCTGCTCCCTCGCGCGTTCTTCGCCAGTATTCTGAACACGCGGCAGTGATTACTGCCGCGATTTTTTTGTGGTATCCGTGCCATGAGCCTGTTTTTATCTTGTATGTGTGCCTGGCAACCGCTGGGTGTTTTGACCTCATTAAGTTTGTTGCTGTCACCGGCCAGCCAGGCCCAATCCCCGCCTGATAAGCAGGTCGCGCATTATACCGTGACTGCATCACGGCCTTATTATGACCAAACCCTGTCGCGTGTTTTTCCCCAGTATCAGTTTGATCAAAAAAACCTGGTCACGCCGCTGCATACCAACGATGTGCTGCTGCAGTCACCGTCGGTCTCACTAAACGGCCAAGGCGGGCAAATTCAAAGTATCAGCATTCGCGGCTATTCCCGCTGGCGGATTCAGACACTGGTAGAAGGTGTGCCCATTGTGAGCGATCGCCGCGCAGGTTCCAGTGTAGGATTCATGCCGCCTGACTTTATATCCTCAGTGGCTGTGTTGCCTGGCGCAGCGTCCACCTATTTTGGCTCAGGTGCACTAGGCGGTGCGGTTAACCTGCGCCTGGCCGAATCGCCGCAACCGCATATTCGCGTGGGCTATAGCAATAACCAGCCCATGCACACGCTCAGCTACGCCGATGGCACACTTAATACGGATTGGGGCATCACCTATCGCAGTGCTGATAATGGACGAGACGCCGAGGACAACGCTCTGTTCGACCAATTCGATCAAACCGCGCTGTTTGTGCGACACCGGCCTGAAAGCAGCGTACTGAAAGAAGCCTGGTCGCTTTACTCCGATAATAACGACATCGGTAAATCCAGCAGCGATTATCCGGATGACAAAATCACTCTGTACCCGGACAACCGCCACTGGCTGGGGAAACTGGGTTTTGCCACAAACCACTATTCTGGGGATATCTGGTGGCATCAGTCCAGCCTGAGCACTTCGGTAATGCGGCCATTTGACCGCGTGACAAGCAGCCAAAACAAAGCGCTGGATTATGGCTTTGATATAAAAAGCGACAGCGCGTGGCAAGCCTGGCTGTTTAACTGGCAGCTGCAGGTGGCCGGCCGTGAGGGCGTGGTGGCCCACGAACAAGAATTTCAGCTACCGGCTGGAGAGTTCACTTATGAACTGAACACATTAAATGCCAGCGAGATCAATGCTGCTGGTATTATGGATGCGTCACATCAATGGGGGCGCACAGCACTGGCCCTGGGGGCGCGAATAGACTGGCAACGTCAGTCTGATGACAGCGATATGGCTGACCAGACCATAGCAACAAATGTAAGCGGGTATGCCGGGGCAAACTATCAATTGTCGCCCCGCTGGGCCACAAGCCTGTATGTTTCCAGCGCCTTTAGAAACCCGTCGCTGACTGAACGCTTTTTTAGCGGCGAGACGCCCCGCGGCACCGTGCTAGGCGATCCTGAGCTGGATACAGAACAAGCCCTCAATACCCAGGTAACTGTGGCTTATACTGCCAGGCAGCTGCAGGGCTCGGTGGAGCTGTTTTACCAGCAAGTTGACCACTATATCGAGCGTATGATGCTATCGGCAGAGGTTTTGCAGTATGCCAATCTGGCCCAGGCCACCATCACCGGCGCCAGCTACCAGCTCAACTGGCAATCTCAGGATAACACCGTGGATGCAGGGCTTAGTGGCACCTGGATCCAGGGGGAAGATAATGCCGGTAACCCGCTTGCAGATATCCCTGCCCAGACTCAGCGCCTGAACGTGGGCATGCAACAACAAGACATGCGCTTTTTTACGGTGCTAGCCTATCGTGCTGCCAAGTCAGCCTTTGCCGCCGGGGAGCAGGCGCTGGATGATGTGGTTACATTAGACATTGGCGCCCGCTGGCAGGTTAATGCACGGACACAGTTGCAGGCAAGCTGGAGCAATCTTACCAATCAACACTACCCCACCAGCGCCGATGATAAAGCCGCCTTTGCGCAAGGTAAAAGCCTGCAGCTTGCCCTGACCTATCTGCTATAAGCTCTGCGCTGCTAAGTTCTGTGCTGCTAAGTTTTGCTCTGATTAGCAGCCGCGATTTTTTGATACTTATTTTTGCGGTATTTGCTTTTTAAGGTGGTCACCAACATCACCAATCCGGTGACCCACAGGATAAACAGCAAAATGGCCGCGGGCAGAAATAGCCACAATTTTGCCCCTTCAAAAAACCAGCTGCCATCGTGGATGGCTTCGATGGTATCGCTGCGTCGAAAAGCCACCTGCAGCACCTCACCACTTTGTGCATCAAGTTGCACCTCCCAGCGATTCTTTCCCTGCACCTTAATAATGCCCTTGGCAGGGCGAACATCTAGCCGGTCAATATCCTGCCATTCAAGCAAATCTGCCTGCGGTGCCTGTTTGAGGGCATTTAAAATTGCCTCAAAGGTCAGCGACGGCGTATTGTTAGAAGCTTGTTGTGACGGCGGCTGGATCCAGTCAAATTCCTTTTTTACCTGCAACAATAAGCCACTTCCGATGACAATCAGTACTGGTATAAAAATGACCAGCGAGAGCCACAAATGAAAACTTCGGCTGTATTTGCGTAGAGAAACCGACATGACACTGCACTTTAATAATAATAGGTGAACACTTTTGACACTATACGGAATTCCTACAGGCTGTAAAAACACACTGCCGTGCGCTTTACGCACTTAGACGAAAATTACTCATTTGGCCGGTCGTTCCTGACAACGCCCGACCATACAGAACACATTAGATAAATTTAATATTATTACCCCGCCGATTCTAACCCTGTAACCTATACTTACAAATGGATTCCTGCGTTGTATCAGGTTTGGTCTTGCTTGTGAAAAAGACGGTCAGGAGTTGATATGTCACGACATTATTATATCTGTGACGACCTCGACGATTTAGAGGTTGTTGAAAAAGAGCTGGAGCAACAGGGTGTTGCCCGTAGCCAGATCCACGTTTTGAGTGAAAATGATGCAGAAGTGGAACAGCATCATTTGCACGCCATCACGCCATTTTTGAAAAAGGATGTTATCCATTCTTCCGAGCTGGGCGCGTTTGTCGGGTTGGTGGTTGCGGCGGTATTGCTGTTCGTGGCGTATTTTATGGAATTGCATAACTCTGTGGTGGGCTGGTTGCCGGTCATCTTTGGCGCGGCGGTGATCCTTGGTTTTTGCATCTGGGAAGGCGGTCTGATTGGCTTGCAGCTGCCTAATCAAAAATTCAAACGCTTTCAAAAAGTACTTAAAAAAGGCAAGCATGTGTTTTTTGTTGATACCAAAGACGACCAGGAAGCCAACCTAGCCAGCGTGGTAGCCCGGCACCCGCGCATGCGTGAAGTGCCTACCGACCAGGCGGCACTACCATAAATACTTAAGACTAACTTAAGCTAAAAGTTAAACCTTTAATTAAATATTAAGGACGCTCGTTGATAACCTTTACTGCCATCTATGCGGATAGTGAGGGGTTGAATGGGTGTAGCTTTCACAATTTCGATTAATTCGTGAACCGGGAGGTAAGAGATTACCAACTTAATCGTATACATATTTTAAGCGAGTAACTTAAAGCCTAAAGACTAGATACATTTGTCTTAAGAAATGCAGCTTCTCGATAGTAAAACTGAATTCTCTTAGTTTACTTTAATTAAGCCTATGCTGATCTACCGCGTACTACTGGAAGCTGATTAGCATTGTCGGCATGGGTATATGTTTTGTTTCACTCTTCAATGATTCGCTTTAGTTTGCGATAAGTAGGAGGAGAGACAGCAAGAATTTTCGCACCTTCCGCAGCAGATAATTGCAATCGCTCACAAGCTTTAGTCAACAGCCCCTGCATGGTTTCAACCTTATTCGTAATCTGAGGAGTCTCTAGCAACAAGTTTACGGCATGTTCGCTAGCTGCATTAATCTGTTCCCCCGGGGGAGGAGAAGTATCAATCAACTTTTGCCATTTACGCCGGAACGAGCTTTCTGCAATACCGAGCGCAGTGGCTGCACGTAATACAATCTGGTTATGCTGCTGTAAGCAACTTTTCATCAAACTATATTCCAGCCAAGGGGCTATTTGATAACCTTCCGAGCGGCTTAAAGAGACCAGCTTCTGCCATTGGTCAGTATTGGCTACTTCAGAATGCGAAGATTGGTACTGGGGATCAATGCTAGCTTGCGACTGAGCCGAGGGTGGCGGCGTATTAGAGAGGTCTACCGGCAGATGCGGTGATGATGATGATGCAGCCTTATCCATATCATGGTGCATTGTTTTCGTAAAATCCTCGCAGGCCTCGCTAGTAGCTGAAATATTCCCGACCGAGAAATGCGTTATTGGCGTAGACTTAGCCGGTTGTGCAGGTAGGTTTAGTGAAGCTTCTTGGTTTATTCCAGCTGTCTCTAATGGGTATAAACCAAGGTCGGTACAATCTAATAAGCGTGACTGACATAATATGACAGCCTTATGAATCAGGTTTCGGAGCTCCCTAACATTACCCGGCCATTCATATTGATAAAGAGCACACTTGGCATTCTCGCTAAAATCGGCAATTGATTTACTATACTCAGTAGCAAATACATTCAAATACCGCTCAGCCAAGAATAAAATATCGTCTTTTCGCTCACGCAGCGGTAGGCTTTTTAAATTAAATACATTTAAGCGGTAGTATAAATCTTCGCGGAAAAGTCCCTTTTTAATTCGCTCCATCAAATCTACATTGGTGGCGGCTACAAGACGTACATCCACTTTCTTATAGGTGTTACTGCCTACCTGAGCAAACTGTTTTTCTTGGGTAAAGCGGAGAAGTTTAACCTGAGTTTCAATTGGCAGCTCCCCCACTTCATCAAGAAATAAGGTGCCGGTGTGGGCACGTTGAATACATCCGACTGAATCTTTATTAGCCCCGGTGAACGCCCCGCGTTTGTGACCAAATAGCTCGCTTTCAATCAGACTTTCCACCACAGCACCACAATCGAATATCACGAAGGGTTTGTCTTTTCTTTGGCTACGGGCGTGAATGCTTTTAGCAAGTAGCTCTTTACCTGTGCCGGATTCTCCCGTAATCAATACCGTCGCATCAGTGGGCGCCACTTTCTCAACAAACTCTGCCTGCTCAGCCATTTCGCTGGAGGTATACCAGAAGTTGATATTGTCTTGTTCTGTTTTAGTATGCGTAGGAGATTTAGGTTGCGTTAAAGAACTTGCCAGTTGCTCCAGTTTTACGGCGGCAAACTCGGCAATATTATTAAGCATCCGCTGATTTTTTAGGCTGAATGTCTGGTCTGGTCCAAAGGATAACCATAATACTCCCATTGGAGCGAGCGGCCCCTTGATGACTACACAGACTTCTGTACTCTCGCCTAATATTGAAGTAAAACTTGTTTTATCACATTTTTCTTGTTGTACTTCGTACACATACTCTCGCTGATTGTCGGATAATACCACTTCATCTTCATCCAAAGAGCGACGACTGGCGTCCAATCCAATTTTATAATTGAGTTGCGTATTTTTTAGTGCAAAGAATGCAGATTTTTTTAAATTGAGACCAGAGTTGAGATGGGACAGCAAGAATTTCAGAAATTCAATTTCGCTAGTTATTTTTTGTGGGTTATTAAGTATGCTCCATAACATTAGCATTTTCTGATAATCGGTACTTCCAGTTTCAGAAAAGTTTCCACTTATTCGGTCGAAATTACCTATTTGCTGGAGAGCATTTTCCTGCTTCCAGATACGGATTTGATTTCCACCAAGATCCTGAGCCTGTGCGAGGGAATAATTTGCATAATAAAATAATTCTACAGGTGAGTAATTTACAAGTTCGTTATTGGTAGCTAAACCGAAGCTGAATGTTAGGTTTAGTTGGCCGTCATTGAAACCGTGTGAAACAAGTTTTTTCTTTAGAATCTGGACTAGGTTGTCAATTTGGGCTTTGGTAGATTCAGAAAAAAGAACTAGAAAATTTGCACCACCATAATGCGTAGCAAGATCGGTTGGTCGGAGCACTGATTTAAGCTGTTCGCCTATTTCAACTAATACTCTATCACCTACCAACCGCCCATGCCGTAGATTAATGGTATTTAATTGGTCAGGGCTGAATAATAGTGTGCCGGTCGCCTCAATGCGGTGGATATCGATGCCAGTTGTAGAGTCCTTACTACTGACTAAATCTGGTAATGCTCCTAGTGAAGTCAGTTGACGTAAAATACATACTACCCCGGTCTTATTTCCCGACTCGTTAGTGGGCCCAATTATACCATCGACCAGAACACTTTCTTTTTTTGATATCTGCAGGGCAATAGGTTGAATTTTAGTTACCGCCCTAGTATTGATCGCCGCCGAAATAAATTGCTGTGTATGACGGGCGGACAGATCCTGGCGAGTTCTGATCAGGGTATACCACGGTTTACCTTTAATCTGATTTTCATCTACTGAGAACAGCTCACAAGCCTTAGCATTAACATGAGTGATATCCCCTTGAAAATCTAGACAAATTAGGTAATCACCCACACAAGAAAACGCCTTGTCCAGCATATTGAGCTGACTAAAAATTGTTTTCCGGCTTTTAAATTTGTAGCGACTTACCTCCATGGCAACACGAACATCTATCACGCTGGGCGATGGTTGTAGCCAGTAATAAGGTTGTTCAGCATCGTCCTCTATGGGGTCAGTGGGCTGGGGATCGAAATAGATAACCGGGGCTTTCAGGGCTAATGCCTGGGTGGCATATCCGTACTGATCCCCGCATCTATGGGTGTTTATCACTATATAGCTAAAAGATTCAGAGTCAGCCTGTAAACTCTTTAAAGAGTGCTTCCACACGACTACTTCTAACCCACAGTCAGCCAGTAACGCTGGTAAGTCCTTTGCTGAAGCTAAATCATTATCGACTACGACAGCCGTATTTGCAGCATAATTTGTTCGAGGCGTTAAGTTAGCATTTACAACTGAAGGCATATTCAACATTCAAAAACTCTTATGGCCGGCAATTACTTAGCATTGCGTTTAGGCAGCCCGTTTTTTAACAACACGCTGATATCCTCTTTATTCAAAGGCCGGCTGAACAGATAGCCCTGAATTAGTTCACACTCATATTGTTTTAGTATAGCCAACTGTTTTTGTGATTCTACACCCTCTGCTATAACCCCTAAATTCATGGTATTTGCCAATGCCATTATCGCTTTTACAATGGCTTCGTCCTCTTTGTTGTCAGCTAGATCAGCCACAAATGAACGATCTATTTTCAAAGTATCAATAGGAAATTTTTTAAGATAGCTTAAAGAAGAATAGCCTGTACCAAAGTCATCAATTGCTATTTTAATACCCATTTGCTTGAGCTGTCGTAAGCGCAAAATATTTTGCTCTACGTCCGTCATTACAGAGCTTTCGGTCAACTCAAGTTCGAGGTACTGAGGGGGTAAACCAGTTTCCTCTATGATGTCTTTTATAGTTTCGGTTAACGCTGAGCGTTTAAACTGTACACTCGATAGATTTATAGACATGCGACAAGGAGGCAAGCCTTGATCGATCCAGTTTTTTGCTTGCACGCAGGCAGTTTTCATAACCCATTCGCCAATATCGATGATCAGGCCTGTTTCTTCTGCGATGGGAATAAACTCACCGGGCGAAACCATTCCCAGGGTAGGATGATTCCAGCGAATAAGGGCTTCCACACTTGAAATTTGTTCTGTTTTCAAGTCTACCTGGGGCTGGTAATACAATTCAAACTCTTCGCGTACCAAGGCTGTACGCAAAGACTCTTCCAGCTGTAACCGCTCTAAAGCCCGGGCGTTAAGAGAGTCTGAATAAAATTTATAACATCTGCGGCCACGCTCTTTTGCATAATACATGGCTACATCAGCATTCTTCATTAATTCTTCACCGCTATTTCCATCATGTGGATAGACCGAAATTCCCAGGCTCGGGGTTACTACTACTTCATATTGACCTATTTTTATTGGTTTAGATACCGAATCGATTATTCGCTGCGCCACTTGAGCTATATCGCTGGGATCGGTAACTTTGGTGAGCATAACAATAAATTCGTCGCCCCCCAGTCTAGCAACTTCACTGACCTCATCATCACCCGCGTCTCGTGCAATTAGATCGCAGTCTCGTAAATTATTCACCAATATTTTGGCCACTTTAGCCAATAATTTATCGCCAAATTCGTGCCCTAAAGTATCATTTATCCTTTTAAACCGATCCAAATCAATAAACAAAACAGCAATGTGGTGGTTATTGCGTTTGGCAAACGTTAAAAAATGTTGGAGATGCTCCCGAAAGCTTTGCCGGTTAGCCAGGCCGGTCAAATCATCATGATAAGCAAGGTATCGAAGTTGTTCTTCACTGGACTGCAAGTCACGTAGGGCATTGCGCGTACGTAGCATATAGCGAACCCGATGACCCACAATCGGCCACTTTATAGGCTTAGGGAGAAAATCTGTTGCACCAATATCATAAGCACTTTGAATAGAGGCATAATCTTCGGCCCCTGTTACCATCAGAATTGGCACATCTCTGCCTGATTTATGCTGACGTATTTGCTTGCACACTTCTAGCCCCGACATGCCCGGCATTTGTACATCCAAAAGCACAATATCTGGCTGATAGGTAAGATACTTTGAAATAGCGGTATCACCATCTGAAGCATCAATGACCTGAAAATTTTCACTTTCGAGCGTATCGCGCATCACTAATAAGTACGTGGGATCATCATCACAAATAAGTACTTTGGCATTTTCAAACGCGTGGCCAGAAATATTATTCATTAGCATTACTCTCGATTAATTTTAGCGCCCGCACAGTTGATGGGTAATTTGCATCAAATTCATCTAGCCACTTCTTGAAATTATCGGTGTTTTGATCTTTTGCTTCAGTTTCCATTTTACTACATAGTTCCCTAAGCAATTTAGCCCCTACATTCGCACAAAGCGATTTCATAGCATGAGCCACACGATTTACCCCTATGGCATCACTTTTATCTACTAGAGTAGTTAATTCTGTTAATTTTTGTTCCATTTCTTTTTCGAAAGTTGCTAGCACTCGGCAAAAGATATTTCTTCCGGTACTTTTTTCTATCTCTTTGATTGCATCAATAGCACTATGATCAACCAAATCTTTGGGTGAATCTGACGTTGTCACAATGTCATTCAACTGTTGATGTTGGCTGACACCTTCGATCGGCGAAATAGCGTTAGGTGTTTGTTCATATCGGCATTGACTTAGATAGCGGTTTAGCATTTTAAATAATTGCTGTGAAGTAAACGGCTTATTCATATAATCGTTCATACCAGCAGCTACCGCGGCTTCTTCATACCCCAACCCTACCCCTGCTGTTAAAGCCACAATCGTGACTGGTGGGGCTGATACCGTCTCTTCGTGATGTCTAATTTGGCGAGTGGCTTCGAAACCATCCATTACCGGCATCTGACAATCCATAAACACCAAATCATAGTGGTATTTAGTGACTTTCTCCACCGCCGCGCGGCCATCGGGGGCGGTATCAACCTCGCACCCAAACATAGCCAACATGGCTGTAGCGACTTCAATATTGGTTTGGGCGTCTTCGGCCAAAAGAACCTTAGCTCTGAATCGACTCGACTCTTGTAAAGCCTGAGGTTTATCAATTTGTCTTATTGAGGTTTCACCTTCTTTAGAGGCTTGCATCGCTTCAAACAAAGCGGTGCGGCGAACAGGCTTACTGAGAAGTTGTAAATTAGGCAACGCTATGGAATTTTCAAACTCTTCATAGGCGCTGGTCAACACAATGACTTTTAAGCGATGCTGACGCCAGAAATCCTGCCACCGCTCTGTTTTAGCCAAAGTGGAATCGATCAAATAAATATCGTCGTCTCCGGCAGATATTCGAGTAGAGTCTGTGTATTCTTCACTTAGATCTTTGAATCGAATGTTAAGTCTTTCTACCACGTTTATCACCATCTGGCGAACAGCGAGATTAGCCACGATTATATTAACTTTCATTTGGCTAACCAGCGTCAGATCACAGTCATCAGGCTGACTATCTGCAGACGTTATTGGGAACGCAATGGCGAAAATAGTCCCCTTGCCGGGTTCGGAGTCGACACCGATATGACCGCCCATTAGTTCAATAATTTGCTTTGTTATAGATAAACCGAGGCCGGTACCGCCAAATTTTCGGGTAGTGGAAGTGTCCGCCTGTTGAAATGCTTCAAATATCTTAGTTCGTTGTTCTTCGTTCATTCCAATGCCAGTGTCGGCTACACGAAGATATGCACTCTTTCCGTCACTATAGATGGTAATTTCAACTGAACCTGATTCTGTAAATTTAATTGCGTTCGACAATAGATTGGACAACACTTGCCTTAGCCGCAGGGCATCTCCAACAACGTGTCGGGGGCAGTTAGTGTCGATTACGAGGGTAAGCTCTACGCCCTTTTCTTGAGCCCGATTGGAAAATAAAAATGCGGTTTCCTCAATCAAAGCATGCAGATCGAATTCATTTTGCTCTAATTCGACTTTACCTGCCTCCATTTTAGAAAAGTCTAAAATATCATTTATCAGTTCAAGTAGCATACTACCTGCCCGATGCGCTGAACCAGCATAACGCTGTTGTACAGAGCTTAATTGCGAGTTGAGTAATAGCTCACTCATACCCAGAATACTGTTTAGCGGCGTTCTGATTTCGTGACTCATAATTGCCAGAAAATCTTCTTTTGCAGACGCCGCTTTTTCCGCAGCTTCTCTGGCTTGGCTGGTTTCCTGAAATGCCTGCCCTAGCTGTTCATTAGCCGCCCGCAACTGTTCCGTTCTCTGCTGAACATCCTTCTCCAATTGTTGCTGGTATTTCCGTTGCCGAAGACGCTTTTCATTGTGGTGACGCCATATAAATAGCCCCAAAGCCGTTAATACTAATAGGTATGCTAAAAAGGCTTGCCAGCTTCGCCAGACGGGTGGGGAAACCGTAATGGGTATGGTTAATTCGTTTTCGCTCCAAATGCCGTTATTATTAGTGCCCCGAACACGCAGAATGTAGCTGCCGTCCAGTAAATTAGAGAAGGTAATACTGTTGGTGTGCCCAGCGTCAATCCAGCTATCGGTAAACCCTTCAAGTTTATATTGATAGTTATTATCTTCAGGTTTAGTGAAATCTAAAGAAGCAAATTCAAATCCGATAAAAGCATCGTGATAGCTTAATTGCAATTTGCCTTCTTCATTAAGCGCAGCGGCGAGCGGAACTTCCTCATTTAAGCGGGTGTATTTGGTTAGGCGAATAGGTGGCTTATTCGTATTGATAGGGACATCCCCGGGCATGAAAGTGTTGAACCCCCCAGGGCCACCGAAAAAGATCCTACCATCCTTGGATTTATAGTAAGCACCATTATTAAAATCACTACCTTGTAAGCCGTGGGTAGTGTTGAAGTTCATCACTTCCATAGTAGAAGGTGAAACTCTCGACAATCCTTTTGAATGGCTCAGCCAGATATAACCCAGGTGGTCCTCCAGCATTCCATACACCACATTGCTGGGTAATACATCCGGTCTTGAAAAATGTTCGAAACTAGGTTTTCCAGCTGCGAGACTCGCTTTAGTCAAACGCGCGACACCGGCATTGTGCGTAGCAAACCAATAGTGCTCATCGGTTTCAAGCATTGAGTAAATATCATTACTTTCAATGCTTGCTGGATCATTCGGGTCAAATGTAAAATGCTCGAACTTTTGTTGTGCTATGACAAAGCGGTTAACTCCCCCACCATTGGTTGCAACCCAAATATCTTCATTACTGGCTTGCATAATGTCTATTACGCGGTCACTTGAAAGAGACTGTGGATTTTCGCTATCGAATCGGTAAGTATCGAAAGAATAGTTACTCCTGGCAAAGTTGATACCTCCGCCATAAGTACCGACTACAATAGTGCCATCATTCAACTGAGTAATTTTACTTACCGCATTGGCACTCAGGCTTGTACTATCGTTTTCATCGTGCCGAAAGTTTATAAACTCAGAGGAGCCTGCTTTTTGCAGATGCAATCCATTACGCTGGGTACCAACCCACAAGTTGTTCTGGTTGTCGACCAGCAGGCTCATTACTCTATCGCCCTGCAACTTCCCTTCTACCCCAGGCTCTGCTCGAATAACAGTGAGGTTTGATGACTTTGTATCAAATACATTTAAACCGCCCCCCCAAGTGCCCACATACAACGTCCCATCATTATCCATGGCAAACGAGGTTATCACTTCACTGTCCATCTTTGTTCCCACCCCAAAGGAGCGGTTAACAAGTTCAAATGGCTCAATTTCAGCGTTCCAGCGGCTAATTCCCTGATAGGTGCCTACCCATATCACTCCACCGTTATCCTGAAATAAGGACAAGACACGGTTATCCAGCAAGCTATCAACGCGAGTGTTAACATGAGTATGGGCTACAAACCTGTCGTTTTTTTGGTCCAGCTGACAGAGCCCCCCGGTAGTGGCAAACCACATACGTTGCTTGCTGTCTTGAAAAATATCTCTTACCCAATTATCACAAAAGCTACCACTCTGGCCTTCAACAAACATGTGATGGGATTGCACACCGCTATGGGCGTTGAACGTAAACACCCCATTATCCTTCGTTCCCACCCACAGTGTACCGCTGTTATCCATATATAAACTACGAGTATTATCGCTGGGTATTGATAGTTCTGACGTCGTGCTGAAATTAACAAATTGTGTATGCTGAGCACGAAGTAAATTGAGCCCCCCACCCTGGGTCGCCACCCATACCTCGCCTTGACCATCAATTAATATATCTCGGATATTATTGCTACTTAGGGATCCCGGTGTATTTTCTTCGTACTCAATATGTTCAAACGAATTCGATTGAGGTGTGTAAACTGAAATTCCACTAGTTTGCGTGCCAAACCATAAAGTTCCATCGGGAGCTTCGGCTATACTGCGAAATTTACTTCCTTTGAGGTTAGGGAATGCTGGCGATCCCGGTGTATAATTGATAAAGCTATCCGTCTCAGGCACATAGCGACTAACACCGCCGTCCCCAGCCACCCACACGTGCCCTTGACTATCTACGTGTACATTCCATATCCAGTTAAATGCTAGGCTAAAAGGATTGCCAGGTTCATTGTTATAGAACTTTGCATTTTTGCCGTCGAAACGATTCAGGCCGTCTTGTGTAGCTATCCATATAAACCCCAATTGGTCTTGCGCAATATCATTGATGACAGAGTTGGATAGTGTTCGTTCAGCATCTAATTGGGTGAAGTGGAGGATCTGGTCGGAAGACCCATAGATATCAGCACTGGCTGGGCGAAATGCTAATAATAAGTAGAACGCCAAGATTACTAAGATGTTTTTAAAGGTAAATTCAGACATTGCTATACCTACAGGTGGGCTCGGATAGTGTATACACTGCTTTATCGGCGGCAGCTATTATGTTCTTTAACTTTAGTCACTGAAACATGTTATCTCTAACCACTCTTCTGCAAATTGCTAGAAAATCTTTTTGCATAACTGTGGAATTCTACCACTGTTAATTTGTTTGCTTTTGCAAATGCTTTATAGTCCTTGCTAATCAATGGTATGTCTTGTTCGGACAACATCTCTGTTCCCTCTTTTATGCCAGTCCAAGTATCTTTGCCTACGCGCTTTGAGATACGCATGGCTTCGGCAGAAATTTTTTGTACATGCTGCCAATCCATTTTATCGGGGTAGGAGGGATGGAAGGGATACAAAGAAAAGCCGATTGAGCAAGTGATATTACAGAGGGTTCCATTTTTATTTTTAAACGGGTGACTTTTAACCCGCTGCTGTAATCTATCGGCAATGCGGTTCACTTCACGAATATCATCAACTTGACCCACTACAAGAAATTGATCGTCGCCCCAGCGAACTACGGTGTCCGAGGAACGAAAAAAATTAGACAAGATCTTGCCCATTTCTCGAATAATATTGTCGCCGGTTTCTTTATTGTTTCGCTCATTAAATGCTCTGAACTTATCTAAATCCACCATGAGAAAAAAGATTCGAGGACCTATTGAAAAGTCATGATTTTCATTTTTAGAAGCCTTAAATATTTGGCGCTGTATATCTGCAACTTCTTTTTCTAATATACTTAATAAATAAATTCTATTTTTAAGACCCGACAACGCATCGGAAGTGTTAGCGGTGTATAGTTGCTCATTAAGTTCAGTAAGTTCTTTTGTCCTTTTGCTAACTTCATTTTCCAATTCCTGTTGGTACAGCCGAGCCCGATTTAACTTTTTCCGGTAAGCCATAATCAAAAGCATCAGCAAAATTATTGCAACCACACTATAAATTGTATAGGCCCACCACGTTTGCCATATTGGCGGTAACACCTTTACTTTTACAGCAGTCCCTTCGTTATTCCACAGCCCGTCGTTATTGGCAGCCTTGACCCTGAAGGTATATTCTCCCGCTGGGAGGTTAGTATAAGTCGCCTTTCGTACATCACTTGTGTAGAGCCACTCACGATCAAAACCTTCTAGTTTATAGGCATATTGATTATTCTGCGGCTCTGCATAGTCAAGCGCAGCGAATGAAAATGAAACAAGATAATCTTCGTGCTCCACTTCTATGTGGTCGATTTCGTCAAGGCGATCAGATAAAGGAGAACGTTTATTTATTGTAGCGTACTCGGTAATTACCACTGGCGGCACATGAACATTAGGCTCAATTCTTTTAGGATCAAAGGCCGTAAAACCATTGTTCCCCCCAAAGTACAGCCATCCTTTGTCATCTTTAAAATACGCGCCGGAAGCAAAATCATTTGACTGCAACCCATCCTCGGAGTCGTAATTTACGATGGCCAAATCATGGGGGGAAATTTTGGATAATCCACGGTTTGAACTGGCCCATACAAACCCATCTTCGCCTTCCAGTAACCCATACACAACAGTACTGGGAAGCCCGTGACTGCGGCCAATACGCTCGAACCTGTAGTCACCCAACTCCCTATTTTCGGCACGTAAAAGACTGATCCCACCACCTTGTGTTCCAACCCAGATATTGTGATTAGAATCTTCGAGTATGCTCCATGCCTTATCTTCGCTCAACAGACCTGCTTCCATACCTGTTTTAAAAATTTTATAGACTGACAGGTCAGGGTTCAAAACGGTGATACCGCCTCCCCAGGTGCCAATCCATAGCCTTTTGTCATCTGTGATGTATATGTCCATAATTTTGTCACTGCTAAGGGTCTTTTCACCGTCGTCTGTCTGGCGATAATGGGAGACTTCGCTGGTGACCGGGTTTATTAAATTAAGCCCCCCCCCCCATGTACCCACTACCAAATTCCCGTTATCTGTGGCGACAATTTTAGTAATAGCGTCGGAACTTAGCTTTGCTGGCCCCTTAGTATGAGTGGAAAAATGCTTAAACTTGCCGGTTTTAATTGTCAATTTACTTAAACCCGCCCCGCGCGTACCGATCCACACATGGCCAGCGTTATCGCTGTATAGAGACATTACCCTCTCTTCTCGAAGCGCGTTCTCTGCTTTAGCAGTTTTGTCTGGTTGATAGTGAGTTACTTCTCGATTGGAAGCGTGAAGCGCATTTAACCCACCATAGGTTCCAACCCATAATGTACCATCAGGAGTTTGGGCGAATGCATTTACCCCGTTGTTTGATAAACTGAGTTTTCCATCTGCCACCTTTGCAATATGCTTAAAGGACGCAGTAGCCATATTCCACTTATTGATACCGCTATGGCTGCCAATCCAAAGAACGTTTCCCTTGTCTTGGAATAAAGTGTTAACTTTGTTTGAAGAAAGCGAAAATGGATTTTCTACAGCGTGACGATAATGGGCGAAGGCCTTCTCCTGCTCCAGCCAACGATCCAATCCATTATCGGTAGCTAACCAGATAGTTCCATATGAGTCCTCTAAAATATCTCTGACCTGGTTATGACTTAAGGACGTGGGGTCTCCGTTAGAAGCGTGGAAAAAGTCTGCTTTTTGGCGGGTAGGATCGATTATTGCTATTCCTTTGTCATAACTTCCCACCCATAAGCGATTAGTACTATCCACATGCAAGGAGGATATTCTATTAGATGGAATAAGACTGGAATTTTGGGCTACATAGTAATGGGTCACGTTACCTGTTTGCGGATTAAAATTGTACAACCCCCCGCCATCAGTTCCTACCCAAAGTAAGCCATTTCGATCTTCGGTTATTGCGCGTACTTTCAATGGACCCGCCAGTTCTGATGCCGGTGTTGGGGCAACATTGACGCGTTCGAAGTTTTTTTTCCGGGGTAAATACTGATCCAACCCGTTCTCGGTTCCAACCCAAAACCGGTGGCTGGAGTCTAAATACAATACTCGTACTGTATTGCTGCTCAATGTTCCTGGAACTTGAGGAAGATGCTGGTAAGCAATAAAACTATGTTCAGGCTCATCGAACATAGCAACGCCGCCGCCGTCTGTTGCTACCCAGAGATTCCCTTCGCTATCTTCTTGAATATCTGTGATCCAGTCTTCAGGTAACGACTCGTCATTTGCATATTCCTGATTAAACACCGTAAAGGTGTAACCATCGTATCTATTCAAACCCTCCTGAGTGCCAAACCAAAGATACCCTTCCTCATCTTGATAGATACTTTGTACGACCTCTTGGGAGAGGCCCTGCTCTATACCAAGATGCTTAAATCGAACATTAACATCGAAATAACCATGTGCTGAGCTAGATGAAGAAACAAACACTGCCGCTAAAAATGCAACGCTGTAGAAAAATTTCAAGATGTAGTCCATTAGGTAAAACCTGACGCTTAATAACAACTTACCTCAGGTGTGACGATAAGCCAATCATCATAGAAAATGTTTAATTAAGAATAGAACAAAAAAGCGCCTCGAATGGGCGCTTTTTGTTAGTAATTAGTATCCAGTAGTTTTACTCCTGGGAAACCCAGCCGTTCACCCCTGCAGAGGCAACGCTTTCGTTCCAGCTAGTACCTTCGTTCCAGCTGGTACCTTCATTCCAGCTAGTCCCTTCATTCCAGCTAGTCCCTTCATTCCAGCTGGTACCTTCATTCCAGCTGGTACCTTCATTCCAACTGGTACCCTCATTCCAACTAGTGCCTTCGTTCCAACTGGTACCTTCGTTCCAGCTGGTACCTTCGTTCCAGCTGGTGCCTTCATTCCAGCTGGTACCTTCGTTCCAGCTCGTACCATCGGGGGCCACTATATATAGCTTGTTATTCGCATCCACTCTGGCTGGGCCTTGGAAATGTTGAATACCCGCTAAATCTGCCGCAATATCTAAACCCGAATTTGCGCACCCTGTTTTGGTACTGGTCACTGCAGCGTAGCTATTTAACAAGCCTGATCCCTGATGAAAAGGGCTGTATGCCAGTTTTCCATTAACCGCCGCTGCATTAGCCGTGCTAATCAGGCGGCACTTCACATCGTCAGGTGACAACGTGGGATCATGATCCAGCATCAACGCAACTGTCCCTGTGACCACCGCTGCAGCTTGAGAAGTACCAGAAATTTCGTAATAACTCCGTCCGATGGCTGATTCTGGGTGCAAGTTTAGTAGCGTGAGAAAGCCCGAATCATGAATTTTCCCAAGCATATGGCCACCCCAGGCCACCAAATCGGGCTTTATGAAACCTTCGTGGGTAGGCCCCACCGCAGAGAAGCTCGTAAGGCGGTCATCGGTGTAATCATAGGGGGTGTAGTGGTCAGTCACCGCGCCAACAGTAATGATATAAGGCACGTTACCAGGTACAGATACTGTCATTGGATCAGGGCCGGTATTTCCCGCAGAAGTTACTACTACGATACCTGCTTGCCAGGCAGCCATAACGGCCTTGTTGATGGGATCATGCCAATAATTTGATTGCGGTACAGCCCCAAACGAGAGGTTTACGACTTTGATATCGTATTCCTCTTTGTGTTGGACTACCCAGTCTAAACCTCTGATAACATCCAGGTAAGAACCTTGCCCGTTTTCGTCAAACGCGCGCACTACCACTAAATCAGCAAAAGGGGCCATGCCATTAAAGTCGCCGTTATCATCCTGAACACTGCTGATAGCAATTCCTGAAATATGGCTTCCATGTCCGTGCTTATCCGTGTCTGAGTCGAACCAATACATATGGTCATTAATTGCGTTATATTGAGCTAACACCCGCTTTTGATTATTAGGGTTAACGCGAATGTACTTCCCCGGCATTGAGGAGTAACCAATCCCTGTATCAATTACCGCGATGGTCACCCCTCGGCCTGTGATGCCATGTTGATGTAATCGACTTGCACCGGTTTGCCGGCTGATGTGAGTTGGAATGGCGTAATCACCAAAAATACCTTCGGCAGTCACTTTCTGGTCGGCAAAAGTTACAAAACCTTTTGCTTCTAACGCTTGTACCTGGGATGAGGTCAGCGTCGCGCCTACTGCACTTATTACTTTAAAAGTGTGAGTTACCTCGCCACCCGCCTCACGAATCGCGGCAGTTAAAGCTTTCTGGCTATCTCCCTCCACCACATAAGCTGCAGTCTGAGAAGAAGACTGCTCATCAGTTTGCCAAAATATTGTACTGACAATAATGGTAATGATGGCAGCCATGACGAATTTTAATAAATTCATTCTTTCATCCTTTTGTGGAATTTTATTCAAACTAAAATCATGAATACTTAGCTTGTTATTCCTGCGTCACCCAACCCATATTCACGTCTGACCATAAATTGGCGTCAGACCATAAATTCGCATCACTCCATAAGTTAGCGTCGGACCAAAGGTTAGCGTCAGACCATAAGTTGGCATCTGACCAAAGGTTCGCATCGCTCCAAAGGTTTGCGTCGCTCCACAAATTGGCGTCGGACCAAAGGTTGGCATCGCGGTAAACACCATTCCACTCAAAGCCTTCAAAGCCTTTTATATAGAAATTACCCTTATCGTCCTGACGGGCCGGCCCCATATAGTGAGCTTGACCTTTTAAATCTTTTGCGACATTTAAGCCTTGGTTAGCACAACCTGATTTTTTATTGTTTACCGCCCGCATCGCATCAATCATGCCGGCACCTTGTTGAAAAACACTGTAGGCCAGCTTTCCACTGTCGAGCATGGCGGGGATGGCAGAGTCGACAAGTCGGCATTTGACATCATCAGGAGATAAGTGGGGATCCATTTGCAACATAAGCGCGACGACCCCAGAAGCCATTGCAGTTGCCTGAGAAGTTCCCGACATCATGAAAAAGTCATGCCCGTCATGAAACTGGGGGAAGTTCTTAGCTAAGTAAGAATCTGACTTCATATTCCCACTTACATGACCGCCATAAGCAACCACTTCCGGCTTAAGAAAGCCTTCATAGGTCGGGCCTGCTGCAGAAAACTTTGTAACGAAATCGTCAGTAGTGCTGTTCCGGGTGTAATTATCAGATACGGCGCCCACAGTAATGATATAAGGGTTGTTGCCAGGTACGCCGATACTCATTGCATCCGGCCCTTTGTTACCTGCAGAGGCAATTACCACGATGCCTGCGTTCCACGCCGCCATAACAGCTTTGTTGAGAGGATCATCCCAATAATGGGATTGCGCATCAGCGCTAAATGACAAGTTTAAAACTTTGATGTTTAAGGAGTTTTTGTTATTTACTACGTATTCTATGGCTGCAATAACATCCTGGTAAGTAGAAAACCCTTGTTCATCAAAAGCTTTTACCACTACTAAATCTACATCAGGAGCAATGCCATTATAAGAACCCTGAGGCATTTTATTTAAGTCGTACGACTCACTGCTTCCGGCAATGATACTGGTGATGTGACTACCGTGACCGTTAAGGTCTTCGATCTCTATCGGATCGCCAGTAGCCAATTCTTCGCCAGTTTCTAATTCCTCCCGCGTATATTCCTTGCCGGAAAATACATCGAAATAGGTTTGGATACGCGTAGCATCATAGGTATTCTTTTTTAGATTAGAATGGCTCGATACACCGCTGTCAATAACAGCAACGGTTACACCTTCGCCCGTTACCCCGTTATGGTGAAGTTCGGCAGCATTGATAACAGAAGGAAAGTAGGTATCCCGTTTTTTACTTGCATCAAAACTATAATTAGTCGAGTTTAAATTTTCCGAAATACCTTCTTTAAAAAACACCGTGATGTCATAAGCATTTGAGTTCTGAAGGATGGGGGCTGCAAAAGTTACTTTAAAGTCTACATATTGATTTTGGCTAATCCCGCGGTCCTTCATTACGCTGGCATCAATCGTAGTCATACCAGGCAAACGAGACTCAGAGATAAGGTGGTGACTCCCTACCTTAAACTCTAACAATTTGCCATTCTCTTCTGGCCAGCTCATTACAACTTTTTCAATAGTAATAGGCTTATTACTGGTATTCTTAACCTGCCAGTAAAACTCTGTTTCTCCTTTCCAGACCAGTTGAGGTTGGGAAGTCACCGAAAACTCCGACGGGCTATCTTCTGAAGAAGCTGCCTCACATTTAGGATGGCAATCGCGCTTTTTACCACTCAGTGCAACATCAACGTCTTTAAATAAGGAAAGGTTAGGATATACAGCATTTGCTTTGCTAATCTGTGCTGGTGTGGCCTTTACCGTTACGGCCTCAATAATAGAAAAGCGATGAATTATTTCTACGCCTAAATTTTTCTGCAGATATGCAATCTGTGACGCTGTCGCTCCTTGCAAGATATAAGCATCCGTGGTTGTTACCACAGGTGAGCCGACTGTAGCTGAAGGCCTAAAATCCACTGTTTGAGATAAGGTCGCCATCGCAGTACCCGTGCACAGAATGGCAGACAGAGCTATCGCCACTTTTTTCATATTCATTGCCTTATTCACATGAAACTTGTTCATACTTCGTCCTTAATTGCCGATAAAGTAACACCTTTTCATTAGAAGCATTAAGCGTGCCATTTTTAAAAACCGGCTTTGCGTGGACTTAGGTTAATGATAAATAAGACCTTTTTATTTTTCTAAATGTGATATCCAGGTGTGGGCAAAAAATCATTGTTAGATAGACCCAATTTCGCGCGGAATGCGAAAAATATGACGAAAAATTCAACGAAACAGAAAATATTGGCGAAATGAATTTAAAAATAGAATAAAATGGCGATAGCCATCTGGTTTTTTTCAAATTCGAGAAAAAAATGGCGAGCCAGCCACGCTCAGAGGCAGTACTCTTGTTTTCTCAATAATTCCACCACCCCATACCTACTATAAAATCCGACAGGTGGGGTGTAAGTAGACTGATATTAACACCCTGTAGGTGCTAATTTTTTAGAGCTATTAGCTTCTTAATGCCTTCTCTATGCGCCTCCTAATTTGCGCATAGGCATTTAGAAGACAATTTTGTACAATATCCTCTTGAAATTTCGTCTTGCCAAGAGTGATGCACCCCTCCTTCAGATATGCACTGACGAAGCTTATATTCACCCCCCAATAAGCAATCAAACGAAAATTGATGTAAAGGAATAGATAATGCCTCGCGCTGTACTTATCTCTGTTTTAAGCCTTATATTTATTCACTTTAGTACTCAAGCCTCGACTGCACTGGTAGAAGAGGAAGTAGAAAAAATTGTGATAGAAGGCGCCGCCACTGCCAATGACAAACCGGTGGGTACCTTTAATTCGCCTGTCTCGAATTTAGAGTATGATCCACGCGTCGACCTGCAGTCACGCAATATGGCAGAAGCACAGGCTGATGTGACCATTCGCGGCGGGATCTTTGAAAACACCGGCTTTCGGGTAGGTGCCGCGACCCTGTTCGACCCGCAAACCGGCCATTATTTTGCCGAGATCCCCATCGCACCAGAGATGTTAACCGCATCCGCGGTCTTCACCGGGGTCGATAACGCCCTGTTTGGTATGAACAGTTCGGTAGGCACCATCACCTATGGCTGGCGCCCGGTTCAATCGGGCGGCAGTGTGTCGTTAGGCGCCGGCACCAACAACTTTTTGTTGCAGCGACTGCATGCTGGACATGCCACAAAGCTGGATGATGCTGGCCACTGGCAACTTGGTCTGGAAGGCGAGCTCGCCCATTCACAAAGCGATGGCACTATCGCAAACGGCGATCATGATTTTGAACGGGTAAATGCCCGCCTGCAGCTGGCTGGGGAATCGTCTCAAACCGACGTATTTTATGGCGCGCAAAACAAGTTTTTTGGCTGGCCCAATATGTACACGCCATTTAACGTCAATGAAACCGAAGAGCTGGATACCCGGCTATTTATGCTTAACCACCAGCAGCGCTATGGCCAAAGCAGCAAGTTCGAGCTGACTGCATATTCACGGAATAACACCGACCATTATGTGTTTTCCAGAGAAAACCCTGACGTCTTTCAGGCGTTTCACGAAACTGAAGTACACGCGGCCGCCTGGTCGGGTCGCCATGTATGGCATCCGCAGTGGGCGGTCAGTTACGCCGGTCAGTTGATGGCCGACTCGATCACCTCCACCACCTTGGAAAATACCTTTACCGAGCGTGATTATTTCAAGCTTAGTGTGGTACCTGAATATCAAACCGACCTGACTTCGACGCACCAGCTTGCACTGCGCTTGGGGGCTGCGTTTGATGACACCAACCGGGATGCATCTCGCCTCTCGGTGCTTGGCGATGTGGCGCTTATTTCTGAAACCGCCAACAATGGCACACGTACAATCTTATTGTCATACGCCGAAGCCACTCAGGTTGCTGGTTACACCGCCATTGGTGGTAGCACCGACAGCGGTTTATTCAGAAGTAACAATATGCTGCAGCGTGAGGTCAGCAAAAACCTGGAGCTGGCCTTATCCTTAGATCAGCCTGCCTGGCGCTTGGACTCAGCCCTGTTTTATCGCTGGGATCAATCTCTCACTGACTGGACCTACACCTTCGATACCACTTCTGCCCGGGCAGCCAACCCGGTTGATATCGACACCCTCGGGGTCGAAGTGATTGCGGTGGCGCGCTTAGACAGTGCCGACCTGGTGGCCAGCTACACTTACTTGAATAAATCCGAAGATTATCGGGATGCCAGTATCGACGCCAGCTTTTACGCGCTGAACTATCCACCCCACAGGCTGACGCTGGGTGCCACCTGGTATCTGACAGATGCGGTGACAGTGAAGCTAGACAATGAATGGCGCCGGCAGGAAGGCAATGTGCTAAGACGGGGTGATGATACCGCATTGTTTACCCATCTGGCCGTGACTTATACCCCGCCTCAACTGGCCAATCTGAGCCTGGTGCTGGCAGTAGACAACCTGTGGGATGAAGCGTTTGAAGAGATCCCCGGTACACCCGGGCGCTCAGATCAGCTTTCCACGACCCTCACCTACGTGTGGTGAGTGCTGGTCCAGTCAGGCGCGCTATTGATTTGCCTACCACCTGCTCGTATAGTCTGGGCAAATTCGATGGCAATAAAATAACCGTGGCCGCACACTCTTCCTCATCAAATAATCAGGCCGGCCTGCCCGCCAGCCTGGATGATTTTATCGGTACCTGGCTGTTAAACCGCCACATCAGTCAGCTTAATGGTGAGTCTTTTACATTTAGCGGCCAGGCTACCTTTACCTGGCGTAACAACCAGGTGGTGTATCAGGAAAACGGGCAAATGCGCGCGCTAAACGGGCAGGTGCTGGAGGCCGAGCGGGTGTATGTTTGGCAACCTGCACCGGGCAATCGCATTGATGTGTTATTTGATGATCAGCGTTATTTTCACACCTTTTGTGCCCGTGAGCCCCACGCCGAACACTTATGTGGTCATGACCACTATGTAGTGGATTACGAGTTTGTCCGCTGGCCGCAGTGGCAATCCACCTGGCGTGTAACCGGCCCGCGTAAAGACTACACCATGGTGAGCTGCTATAAGCGTGGCTAACGTGCCCTGCTTGAAGGCATTGTGTCGGCGAGGCGCTGCTGCGATAGCCACAGCGCAAAGCCAATAATGGCCCCACCCACTGCCAAGCGTAGTAAGTCAGCCTGCTGGTCCCAGATGAGCAGGTTTACCACCAGTCCGGCTGGTACCAGCGCATTGTTCATGGTGGCCAGGGTACCCGCCGATACCTTCAATGCACCCGAATTCCAAAAAAAATAGCCGGCGCCGGAAGCCACTACACCTAGCCAAATCAGTACGGCCCATTGCGTCGCAGTCTGTGGCAGATGGCTGATGTTGCCAAACAGAAAAAAGGCCGGCAGCGCGATGATCACTGCACCGATAAAAAACCAGCCAAAAATATTGTGATACGGCACATCTTGCGTAAACCCGGCTGCCAGTTTGCGGTAGCCCACCTGGCCCAACGCAAAGCAGAGGTTGGCACCCTGAACGATAGCAAAGCCGGTTAAAAAGTTGCCGCTGATCCCTTCAAAGCGGATCACCGCCGCGCCGGCAGTGGCAATCAGCGCGCAGAGCAAGTAAAACGGCGAGAAACGTTTGAATAAGGCATCGTTGAGCATCGCCACATACAAGGGCGTAAAAATGGTAAACAGCAGCACTTCAGGGACCGACAGATACAAAAACGCATGATAAAAAAAGATGTACATCAGGCCTAACTGCAAGCCCCCCAGGCCAGCCAAAGTTAACTTTTGCTTTAGGGTAAGTAGCCTGAACTTCAATAAGGGCGCAAACACCAGCGCGGCCAGCACCACCCGCATGAGCACAGAAAAGTAACTGTCTACCTGCCCGGCCAGATACTCACCAATAAACGAAAATGAAAATGCCCACAACAGGGTAACCGCTACCAGATAAATCACGTTGCTTGCTACTGCTCAAATCAAAAACGCTAACCTATTGCATAATGTAGCAATTAGCAAATTGTGCGAACCAGGCTGCTTTCAGATACTTGTCGCCACATTATGCGACCAATAGCATTGGTCCAATCATACTAAAGAATTAAAATAGTTTAATTCATGATTTTTTGTACATGTAATGAATTTTAAAAGCATAACAACCAGTGAATTACCTATATATGTGGTAGAAGAAAACGCCAAAGAGCTGCCTTGTTCTGGCTGTCGCAGGGGTGAAGAACTGGACTTTGACTTTACCATGGCATTTCAGCCATTGGTCGATCTGGCGGCCAAAGAGGTGTTTGGCTATGAAGGCCTGGTGCGCGGCCTGAACAATGAGTCAGCGTACTCCATCATTCAGCAAGTAACTGCAAAAAATGTCTACAAATTTGACCAAACTTGTCGGGTAAAAGCCATCGCCCTGGCTGCCGAAGCCCAGCTAACCAAGCGGCTGAATATTAATTTTTTGCCGGGCGCAATCTACAAACCGGATATCTGTATTCGCACTACCCTTGCCGCCGCCGATAGTTACGGCTTTCCCCGCGAACAAATCACCTTTGAAGTGGTAGAGTCAGAACACATCACCGATACCGCCCACCTGCAAAATATTATCGATTATTACAAAGAGATCGGCTTTAAGGTGGCCATTGATGATTTTGGGTCCGGGCATGCCAATTTAGACTGGCTGGCTGTGCTGGCTCCCGATAGCATCAAACTTGATATGACACTGGTCAGAGACATCAATGCTAACCCGAAAAAACGCGCCATCGTTGCCTCACTGGCTCAGTTGTGTACACAGCTGAATATTGATGTGCTGGCCGAAGGGGTTGAAACCAAAGCCGAACGCGACACCCTGGCCGCGCTGCACATTACTAAACAGCAAGGCTATTTTTTCTACCCGCCCCAATTTGAATGCTTTCCTGAGGTAGCCGCCGAAAAATTTTGCTAAGGCGCGTTTTACATAAACGCCAACAGACCACCCTGATACAAAAAAACAGCACCCCGAAAATCAGCGGCGGGTAGCTCATTAGTTTGATACCCGCATACCTGGTCGTGTCGTGATGAATATCATGTAAACTGCGCAAGCCGTGCGCTAGATTGATGGGGATGAGCTATATCACTAACAGCACTAAAAACGGCAAGGTTTCCAACCACCACAACAGTGGCAATAACACGCCACAACCCAGTGCACTGGCTGTGATAAGTTTCACAAAACGTCCTGCTTTATTGAATAATCAAAGCATAGCCTGATTGGCTTGCCGAAAATACTGCCCTCTAGACCAGTGTGAGCGCTAAGCAGCATGCAGCGGCCAGCTAAGTTTAACCTTCGCACCGGCTCCGTTTTGGTTGACCAGCTTAACCCTACCGCCGTGTTTATTCATCACCGCTTCCACAAACGCCAGCCCGATGCCCGCCCCGGTGGTCTTGGTGGTAAACAACGGCGTTAGTGCATTATCCAGATTAGAAAATCCCGGGCCGGAGTCAGCCACCGTCAGATATTGGCTGATGGTGACACCCACCAGCACCGCCAAAAACAGCAAAATGGCTATATTCCAGTTGGCCACAGACGGTTTGGGCGCAAGTTTTATATCCATCTAAATCATCAGTCATGAATTTGCCTGACTAATGAAAAAGTTGTGCCACTTTAATTTAGTCAATATTTACAATGAGTTATATAAACCTTCCGATTAACGGATAATACGGGCTGCCCGAAATCGAACAGTTTTGTTCGCTCCTGGTGTGAGGCGGTCGTGCCGGCAAAAAGCTGGCGTGATAGGAGGAAAATCATCAAGCCAGGCTGAATTGTGGTGTGCTATAAGGGGCTATCACATACCCTATCGGCGCTTTGCAGTTGTGGCCAGCGATGGAGCTGGCACACCAGCCTGGCTTTCCATTCATCGTTGCTCCAGATTTGGCCATGGCTGCTGTTAGCATCTACCCACAGCATTTTGGGCCCGGCAGCATGGTCATACAAGGTGTGCGCATGTTTAGGTGAGATCAATGTGTCACTTAAGCTATGTACAATCAGGGTTGGCACGGGGGTGCCCTGGCTGATAAGCATTTTAGGGGCATAGTCATCGCTGATAGCAATAGACAACGGCCACTGAAACAAGCGTAGCAGCCAGGATTTATCCAGGGTTTCCTGAAAGATTTGTCGGTGTGACGAAAAGGTGCTGTCTACGATCAGCCCGGCCGGCGGCTGGCTGGCCTGTGCCACCAGCCCGATAGCAGCCGCGCCGCCCAGACTTTGACCCAGTACCACCACTGGCCCGTCGTCGGGCTTGTACTGCTGTAACCAGCGATAGCCTGCCAGTGCATCCTCGATGATGCCGGCAAACGACGGCGATCCCTGCGACTGACCAAATCCCTGATAATCCAGAATAAACACATTCCAGCCATGATCAATCAGCCAGTAAAAATTAACGATGTGATAGCTTAAGTTGAGCGCATTACCATGTAACACATACACCGTGCCATGCGGCGGGATTTGCGTTCCGGCTTTAGTGGCGCGGGCTGGCACAAACCAGCCGTGCAGCATCAGCCCCTGCTCGTTTGGAAACTTCACCGACTCCGGCACAAAGCCAAACTCCTCATGCGGCGCCTGCATGGTCTTTGACGGCCAGAAAAACAATGACTGACAGCCAGACAACAGCAACATCACAACCAATAGCGCGACATGTCTTCGCATTTGTTTCTGCTAAATAAAAGGGTTTCTCTTCAACTATAGGAAAATTTTATGAGTTGCGCGGCTTTGTTTCTCCCGTGACAACGCCTTACCTAACTGCGCTGGCGATCCTAATCCTTTTGTCTATAGTTAGGTGACGCGCAGTAAATACAAGGATGTATGCACAATGCAAGGCTCGTCGCGCCAGCGCTTTCCCGTCTGGTTCACTCAATCTCCCTTCGCTCTTTGCTGGTGTGCTGAGGGCAACCGAATCATTAAAACCAATCCGGCTTTTGCCCGCACCTTCAACTTGAATGTCACTTCACCGGTGGCTGCTGAGGCTTTATTTGACGACTACCCGAGGGAGCCCGATCTCCCCTCTTGGCCTGCCCGCTTACTCTCAGAAAGTGGCCCATCGCAAGAGGTCAGCATACAGACGTCGCAAGTAAACGCGACTGACACTGTATGGATGGTCAACCTGGTCACAGCCAATCGCCCGAATCCTGAGCCGGTGAGCGATAAATTGAAAAAGCTGACCTCGGCCATAAATGGCACCGGGGTGGGTATATGGGAATATAACGCGCATACCCAGACCGCCTATTTTTCTCCTTTGCTAAAATCGATGATTGGGTATCCCAAATGGTCAAAACTGGCATGGGGCACCTTTGTACAATTGCTGGGCAAAGATCAGGAAGCTGACTTTTCCACCCAGTTTTCTCGTCACCTGACCGATCAGATACCGCTTACCCTGGAGATCAATATTCTGGTGAATGGCCAGCCAAAATGGCTGGCACTTAAAGGGGAAACCATTCAAAAACACGGCCAGGGAAATACCGTTGCCGGTACGCTGACCGATTGCACTCAGCAAAAACAAACCATCCTGGCCCTTAATAATGCCGAGACCAAACAGCGGCTGGCCATGTCGGCCGGCCACATTGGCAGTTGGGGGGCTGTGGCACAAAACGTCCGTGAATGGCGCTGGCACTGGGACAGTGTGGCGGCTGATATTCATGCTATCGGACCGGAAATTACCCCGACGTTACAAGTCTGGAAGCAACGCATCTGCCCCGACGATGCCCCTCGGGTGCAACAGGCCCTGGCCCATAGCCTTAATACCGGCGAGGACTTTGAACAACATTACCGGCTGGTGATGGAAGATGGTTCTCAGCGATTCTTACTGGCCAAAGGCAAAGTCAGCCAGGGCCACGATCAAAAATTTGAGCGCATTGATGGTGTGGTGATTGATAATACTGCCTTGCAGGAAGCACAAAATACGCTTAAGCAGCTCAATAATGAGTTAGAGCAGCGGGTTGCCCAGCGCACCACAGAGCTGCAGCAGGCCAAAGAGCAGGCTGAGCAGGCCAGCCAGGCCAAATCCGATTTTTTATCGATGATGAGCCACGAATTGCGTACGCCGATGCACGGCGTAATTGCCTCACTGGATTTACTGCAACAATCGGTATTGGACGGCGAAGCGCTTACGCTGATCGGCACTGCCAAAACCTCGGCGATCACACTGGTGGATATCCTCAATGACATTCTCGATTTGAGCAAGATTGAGGCGGGCAAGCTGGAGCTGGAGCCGACGCCGGTGAGTTTGTCATCAATCCTCAGCGATGTGGCCAACATTCTTGTGGCCGAGACCGACAAAAAACACATTGTGTTTACGGTATGTGAATCTGCTGATTTGCCGCAGCAGATTTACGCCGACCAAACCCGGCTACGGCAAATTCTGTTTAACCTATTAAGCAATGCGATCAAGTTTACCCAGCCCTGTGATGGCCGTCCTGGCCGGGTCACCCTGGAGGTGAATAAGGCACCGCTGCCCGGTGCTAACATTCCGGGCTTGCATATGGTGATCCGGGATAATGGCATTGGCATTGAACCGCAGGCGCTGGACAGGCTGTTCTCCCCTTTTACGCAGGCTGAACGCCATACCACGCGCAAATTCGGCGGCTCCGGCCTGGGCTTAAGCATTTGCCACAAGCTGGTGAGTGCGATGGGGGGCCAGATAAGGCTGGACAGTACGCCCGGCCAGGGTACCGTCGCCACAGTCCAGCTACCGTTGCACAGCGTGCCGCCAAGCGATACCAGCTTGCCGGTGCCCCTCCCATTCAAGTCGGTGGCGATTTTTTACGAGCCGGCGTTAACCGACCGTACCCTGGCGCAGCGCTTTCAGCGTTATCTGGCCCGCGAGGCGGTAGCGTGTAACTTGTATACCATGGATGAAGCCCCGGATATGGCTAAGACTACCCTGATATTGGTACTCATCAGCCAGGCTGCTATGCAGCACGAAGCAGTGCATTTTATTGCCAGCCGGTATGCTGCCTGCCAGGTGTGGCTGTATGCCCAGCGCGAGCAGGTCAGTGCCACCCACGAGTATTTTTCGGCTCTGCCCGTCACAGCATTTAACCCGCTTTCCCGGCACGGCTTTTTACAGTCTCTTCGCACGCGGCTGCAGGCCTCTCCGGATAAAACGCTGGCACGCACCGACAGCGCAGATACCGCGGATCGTGCCGAGCAGACAGAGCAGCAAACCGAATCAGTAACAGCACTTGAGACAGGCATCTTGCTGGTGGAGGATAACCCGTTAAATCGCCGCTTGCTCGCCCAGCAAATAGCCAGGCTCGGCTATGCGTGTGATGTGGCCAGCGATGGCGTAAGCGGGCTGGAAAAATGGAAAAGCCAGCCGTATCGGCTGGTCCTGACCGATTGCCATATGCCCAACCTGGATGGCTATGAGATGACCCGCCAGATCCGCGCACTCGAAGCATCTCGCCAGGCACCCGCCACCCCCATTGTCGCAGTCACCGGCTCGGCCATGCACAGTGATGCGCAAAAGTGTGAGCAAGCAGGCATGTCTGATTATATCAATAAACCGGTGGTGCTTACTGCCTTGCAGGCGGTGTTCGATAAGTGGCTGGTTACGGAAAAGTAAGCTCATGATGACCCTAAATACCACAACATTGTCAGCGTTGCTGGGTGACGACCCACAAACTATTCAATCTTTTTATATTGAATTTTTAATCCAGGCCAAACAAGAAGCCAACACCATGCGTGCCTGTTGTGCCCGGCAGGATTATGCCGGCTTGGCGGAGCACGCGCATTTTTTAAAAACATCAGCCGCCGCCATTGGCGGTGAACAGATGGCGTCGCTGCTGCAGCAAATAGAGCAAACCTGTGAGACCGGGCAGCCGCAGCAGGTGGCCCGGCTGATGGACAAATTTTACCAGGCTCTGGCTGATATCGAGGGAGTGATTACCAATGAAGTCTGATGCATTAACCACCAAATCACCGGATGTGGTGCTGCTGTATGAATGTGAAGAGGATGTGGCCGGTGCGGTAACCATCATCCAGGACCAGGTAGAGCATTTTCGCTCGCTGGAGGTGGACGATGATACCGCCACGCAGTTGCGCCAGTTCCGCCCGGCGGTGCTGATTTTTGCACTCAGTTCGGTAGCCAAAAATATTGAGTATTATGCCAGTCTGGTGGACGAACACAGTATCGCGTTTGCCCATTACAGTATCGTGATGTGCAAAAACAAAGAATCCGGGGCGGCATTTCGTAGCGCCATCAAAAGCCTGTTTGATGACTATTTTGTGTATCAGCCGCTATACGAAAAATTTCGTCTGAAGATGATCATCCACAATGCTCTGCTGCATCAGCAACTGACCACCAGCTACACCGGCATTGGTGATGATCAGTTTGACAGTATCGATAATGAACTGGCGCAATTGATTGAAGATAGCGTAGCGCGCAAAAAATCCTTACTGGGCAAGATCAGCGCATGTGGAGATGACTTAAAACAGGCCGCAACCACCCTGGCGGCGACGTCTGATGCGCCCCCGCAGAGCCAGGCCGAGCTGTTACAAATGCTCACTGACAAACATGTCACGCCGATTCTGGCTTCACTGGAAACCGAAATCCGCTCTAATTTGGATGACATTGTGCAACGCTTATTAAATCAGCGCGCTGCACTTCAAGGAGCTGCCAGTGAAGGGTCGGGCGCACGACCACAAGCAGATGAAAAGTCAGTTCAGCCAGCCCCGGCCAAACGCATTTTGATTGTGGAAGACAATACTGTATACCGCGATGTGCTGGTTAAAATGCTGCAAAAAGCAGGCTACCAGGTGGACGAGGCCCGCGATGGGGTACAGGCAATTACTGCCATCAAAACGGTACAGTATGATGCGATCATGATGGATTTATTTATGCCTAATCTGGATGGGGTCAGCGCCACACAGCAAATCAAAAAGATTAGCGGTGGCAAAAAAATACCCATCATCGCCTTGACTGGTAACCGTAAAAAAGAAGTCATCTGTAAATGGGCATCACTGGGCCTGGATGCTTATCTGGTAAAACCGTCGAACAAAAAAGATATCTTACAGGCGGTGCGGAAGGTGACCTGCGATGTCGAACCGGCCACCTGATGGTATCAAATATCGGCGCTGGCATTTGAGAAAGCCATTTTATGCCCCATTACGTAAAGACCTTACTGCTTTGTACTTTGATTAAGGATTTACATGAAAACAATTGGTTATGCTGCGCACGATTCCGATGCGCACATGGTGCCCTATCATTTTGAGCGCCGCGCGCTGCGCGACAATGATGTGGCCATCGAAATTTTATACAGCGGCATCTGCCATTCTGACCTGCATACCGTCAACGGAGACTGGGGCCCGCAATCCTATCCACTGGTGCCCGGTCATGAAATTATCGGCAAAGTGCTGGAAGTGGGCCCGGATGTTAAAGACTTTGAAGTGGGCCAGCATGTGGCGGTGGGCTGCATGGTCGATAGCTGCCAGGACTGCGATCAGTGTCACAATCACGAAGAACAATATTGCCGTAACGGTATGACCCCCACCTATGGATCGCCAGATCGCATTGATGGCACCATCACGCAGGGTGGCTATTCCAAACATATTATTGTGCGTGAGCAATTTGTGCTGCGGGTGCCTGAGGCACTGGATCTTACCAAGGCAGCGCCGATTTTGTGTGCCGGTATCACTACCTACTCGCCTCTGCGTACCTGGGACATTCAGCAAGGCAGCCGGGTTGGTGTAGTTGGCCTGGGCGGGCTGGGTCATATGGCAGTTAAACTGGCAGTGGCAATGGGTGCCGAGGTCACTGTGATCAGCCGTTCCGATGCGAAACAGGAAGAAGCCAAGGCGCTGGGCGCTACCGGCATTTTGGTGTCCACCGATGAAGATGCCATGCAGGATTCGGCCAATGCCTTTGATCTTATCCTAGACACTGTGCCGGTAAAACATGATGTCAGCCAGTATGCCCCCTTGCTGGATGTAGATGGCACTGTGGTCATTGTCGGCCAGGTTGGCCCACTGGATGAGCCCTCCACCATTCCTTTGGTTACCGGCCGTCGCCGGGTTGCCGGCTCATTGATTGGTGGCATCAAAGAAACCCAGGAAGTGCTGGATTTTTGTGCTAAGCACAACATTCACCCCGAATGTAAGCTGATCCGCCCGGAAGAAGTCAATGATGCCTATGCGCACCTGGCCAAAGGCGATATTGCCTACCGCTTTGTGATGGATATGTCGCATCTAAGCGTTGATGATTAACACTTAACTTTGAATAAGTGTTAAGAAAAAGCGGTATCGGCTATAGCCCATACCGCTTTTTTTGATCCCCATTACTTATCGTGCAGGGTTCATGGCTTTTTTCACATGTGGCAGTGCTTCAGCGTGGGGCAGATAACCGGGGGTCTGGCGCTGCTGGGCGCGTTGCTCATAAGCATAAGCAAAGCCCAGCAAGCTGGCATCTTGATGTTGACTGGCAATAAACGACAGCCCCACTGGCAACGCATTCACCGCACCCATAGGCACCGTAATATGCGGATAGCCGGCATGTGCCGCCGCCGAACCATAGCCTGGCCAGCTGCCCGGCCAGACATCACCATTAATGGCATCAACCCGTGGCGCCAACACGCCGGATGGGGCTACCAATACCGCAACATCATGTTCTGCCAACAGCTTGTCGATATTGCCGCGGCTGGTTTGTTGCACAAGCTCAACACTTTCGCGGTATTCTTTGCTGTCCAGCCCCGACATCGCTTCTGACGCTTCAAAGATACTTTGATCAAACAAGGCCAGCTCAGTATCAGCATGTTGCTGATTATACGCGATAAGCTCAGCCAGCGAGCGCGGCTCAACCTGCTGTGCATCAGTAGAAGCCAGATAAGTATTAATACCGGCTTTAAACTCAAACTTGAGCAGGTCGTAGCTCATGGCGCCATAGCCATGCGGACTGGCGGGTCTTTCGTCAATATCTACCAGGATCGCACCGGCTGCTTCCAGTTGTTCCAAGGCTTGTGTGAACAGGCTGCCGACCGCCTGATTGTTGCCGCTGGCAAACCGTAGTACCCCTACGCGCACGCCCTGCAAAGCGTTGGTATGTAAGCTTTTTGTGTAATCCACATCAGGGGTGGCCACAGCCATGCCATTCATCAACATGGCCGCGCCTTTAACCGTTTTAGTCATGGGCCCGGCGGTATCCTGGGAATGTGAGATAGGCACAATATACTCTTGTGGCACCACGCCGACGGTGGGTTTAAACCCCACAATGCCATTGACGGTAGACGGGCAAATAATGGACCCGTTGGTTTCGGTACCCACGGTACCGGCCGCCAGCGAGGCTGCGGCGGCCGCGCCCGAACCAGAGCTTGAACCGCATGGGTTGCGATCCAGCATGTGAGGGTTACGCACCTGGCCGCCCAGCGCGCTCCAGCCACTCATCGAGCCCTCGGAACGAAAATTGGCCCACTGACTCAAATTGGTTTTACCCAAAATGATGGCACCTTGTGCCCGCAGCCCGGCCACCAGCGGGCTGTCGCGGCCGGTCACATTATGTTGCAGCGCCAGCGCGCCTGCGGTAGTAGGCAGCGCATCGCGGGATTCAATATTGTCTTTGAGCAGAATCGGCACACCGTGCAACGGTCCGTACACGTTACCGGCAGCGCGTAGCGCATCCAGCTCACGGGCAACCTTCAGAGCATCCGGGTTAACACTTAATACCGCCTGCAGGGCCGGTCCCTTACGATCTACAGCTTCTATTCGCGCCAGATATTGTTTTACCAATGCGTAGGATGTGGTTTCACCACGATCCAGAGCGGCACTGATTTCAGGCAGCGAACGCGCCAGCAGCTCGCCGGCCTGCCATTGCGATGAGGCAGCTTGCGGCGCTGTCGCTGGCTCAGGCTGAGAGGATGGGGCCGAGGCACACCCCGCTAATGTGGCCAGAGCCACCAGTACAGACGCGCATTGTTTCATTGTTATTGTTCCAAATTTCCCTATGCCGAATTGTTACGGTAAAAAATCTGCTGGAATAAGGCAATGCTCACAACAAAGTGGGTGGCCCTACTCTGTGGCAGATTGTTTACCCGCGCACAAACTCACGCAACGCGGAGCTGGTTGCTGCGCCACGTGTGACCATGGCCATACCGGCGGCACTTAAGCTAAACAATAAAGCGGTGTTGTGCTGGGTAGCCTCACTCAAGGCGCCGGCGCTCAGTAATCCCGCCGGCAACAGGCTGGCCGATAAGGTCATTAAAAGGCTCATGACGCGGCCGCGATGCGCTGACGCAACGCGCTGCTGAAATAACACCATCACCTGGTGGTTAAATGCCCCCATTGCCGCGCCGGCCAGCCCCATCAGACATAGAGCTGTTGAAGCCGCGCTTATCAGGCCAAGACCGGCTGTACTTGCGGCTAACAGCAGCATGGCGCCAAGTAACCAACGGGTGCGGGGCACAGGCACATAGCGGCTACACAACGCCATCCCTAAAATGCTGCCCAGCGCCATCGCGGCCAGTAATAAGCCATACCATATGGCAGTTTGCTGCAACCGGCCGGTGACATAAAACGGTAGCATCAGCATGACAGGTGCAATAAAAAAATTAAGTGAAGCGGCAAAACAAAGGGTGACTGTCATGCCGCGCTGCGCCCGGACAAAGCGTATCCCTTCTGCCAGCATTGCAAGATGCTGGCGATAGCGTTGCGCCCAGCTCTGGGGCGCCTGGGTGGCAGGTTTAGCGGCAAGTTGTGGAGTACGAATAAATAGTTGTGATACTGCGCTGTACAAATAGGTCAGCCCATCGACAGCAATCAATACTGGCGCGCCCAGCACCCGGTAGGCTAGCCCACCCGCCGCCTGACCTGCCACCATAGCCACCTGCGTGGAAGATTGCAGCCAGGCCACAGTACGTGGCAAAGAGGCCGGGCTAACCAAATCCGGTACCAGTGCCTCGCTGGCTGGCTGAAAAAACGCCCGGCCGGTGCCGGAAATCACAGCCACAATGCCAAAAGCTACATTCACCGTCGCCGGTGCGGCCACGCCGGAAAACAGCAGGCCGGCCAGCGCTAAGACTGCAAGCCCCCGGGCCGCATCTGCTGCCACCATGATGCGTTTACGGCATAATTTATCAGCCTCTACCCCGGCTAACGGCCCAAGGATGACCGCCGGCAGGACAGACAAGGTCATCAACACGCTCATCAATGCAGCCGAGCCGGTATGCTCCATCAGATAAAACATCATGGCCACGGTGTACGCTTGCATACCCAGCTGACTGGCAAGTTGACCTTGCCACAGCAATACAATATTTTTGTTCACAACGCTTCCCTGTGATGCACATAAAAACCAACACCTTTTGTGGTGTTGATGTTTCCCTTCAAACTAAGCCAGTGTCTCAAGCTTTACCTGGCACTGGTTTATGCATCATACGTTGACTGGCGGGCGCGTCCAGCGCAATCGGCGGTGAGGAAAAAAAGCAACGTCGCGGCGGTGAGGGGCTAATCAAAGATGCCTGTCCGCTTGGCCAGCCCGGTAAAAATGTACGTTGTGACACCGATGATCAGCCCTGTTATCAGGATCTCTGCTATACCTGTTACCAGCCCCAGCCCAGGGAGCACCCGGCCAATGAGTACGGCATTTACAGTGACCAAACCCGCTATCAGACCCAAGCCAAGGCCGATTGCCTGCAGGCGGGATACCAGCTTCATGTTGCTCTCCGTATCTTATATCGCTAGCTGATTGGCTCAGCATAGCGCCGGAGAGCGCCAACCGCAGCTGGCCTTTGTACCCGTTTTTTATAGCACCAAAAATGAGCTAGCGCGGTAAGCGCTTTTGCTCAGCCGGGCTAAAATGCTGCTGTACATACTCGGCCAGCGCGGCTTGCTGGCGAGCTGGTGACCAATCGGTGTCGGCGAGCTGCTGGCGGTAAGCCTGATAGGCATCTTGTTTGCGTTGCCAGGCTGCCTGCTTTTCCCACAATGCAGTGAACCGCTCGGCAACGGCGTGCCCGAATTCTGCTGCAATGGCATTGTAGCGGCTGGTACTGTCGGCAAACTGTTGTTTGATTTGCGAGAGGGTGTGCATATTCAAGGTGGGGGCAAAAGCCTGGCGTTCCTGCTCAGGTAATGTGTCTAATCGAGCTAATATCGCCTCGCGACGCGCGGCTTTGTCCAATCCGGGATCCCGGGCAATTTGCAGGCGATCCAGCGCATGGCGATCGCTGCTGGCATCTCGGGCAAATAGATAGTCATATTCACGGGTAGAAAAAAACTGCAAGCGCAGTTGCTCGCGGGCATCCAGCCGCAATGCGATATCCTGAATCTCCAGATAGTCGGTATTCACTTCCATATCGGCATCGGCCAGCGCTACCTTATAGTTCACGTACCGGCTAAAAACATCCAGCGCATAGCTGGCAGAGGAACGACTAAACTGGGTCTGGGCGTGCGCTTTATAACGATGTTTCATCCGCGCCGGTTCAGGCTCGTCAGCAGCCAAAATAAATTGATCAAAAGTATCCTTGATTCCATGATGCAGCTGAAACTCGGCCAGCATGGCAGTTGTCTGTGCTGCGGTGGAAGGATTTTGTGTCGCACCACCAGGCGTTGGCTTCGAGTCAGGAACAACCGCTGCTGGCGGTGTGCCAGCAGAGATGCTTACGGCAGATGGCTGGGACGCCGCCTGATGATACCACCAGGCGATCAGCGCACTGAGGACAGCCAGCACGAGGCTGGCTTTGGCAGCGGGGCCTGGCATTACAGGCCCATATTTTTAAGCCGGTTAGCGTGGTCGACATATACCGACACCGGGTTGGTTTCAAACCAGTGGGTGATACCAAAGGTTTGGTTTACCTCATCCAGATGGTTCATCTTATAGTTGTCTTTGATGACCTTGCCCAGGTGTGAGCTACAGGCCGAGACCAGGCCATCACTAGGTTCACTGAACGCCAGCCCGGTGGTCACCAAAAACGGATCCACCAGATCCAGCGCATTGGTAAAGGTTTTGCTGCCGCTCCAGGAAAAATAGTATACCCCGTTATCTTCCAGCATCTTGCCGTCATTACGGCAATAGCCACTGGGTAACCCCTCAGGGTGACGTTGGTTAAACGCCAGTGTGCCGGCGGTGGTCAGCGAGTTCATGGCTTCCACCGAGTCGGTGGGTTTGTCATAGGGGTTGGATCCAGACGCCAGCTCAATAATATTGGCAAAAGCATTGGTGATCAGACCCACAGTGGCTTCAGAAAACGAGCCTTCTTTTAAATTACCACGCAGTACATCGGCCACCTTACTACCCCAGTTGACGCCACCGACCGAAGTGACTGAAGCAACTTTATGGGGGGCGACACTGGCCACATAACGCGCAGTGGGGCCGCCGTGACTATGGCCAATCAGGTTGACCTTACTGGCGCCGGATAACGCCAACACCTCATCGATATACGCAAGCAATTGTTCGCCACGTACCTCGGTGGAATTAGCGGGTGACACTTCGGCGATATACACCGTGGCGCCATTGCGAGAAAGATTTTGTGGCACTTTATAAAAATAATCCACAAACAGGACATCCTCAAACCCAAATAATCCATGTACTAATACGATAGGATGCTTGGTTTTTGCGTACGTTCCGGCCAGCGCCTGACTGCTTACTACCGAGGCCAGCAACACAAGAATCAGGCTTATTTTTTTCATAATCGCTCCATTAATAATTGGTCTGAGGTCAGACCTTGTTAAATTAATGTGAACATTATGTTTATAAATGGACCGCCGTCAATGCTGGCCCCCAGATTTACGACAAAAGAATGAGGCAGATAAAGATAGGACTAACGCTAAATGCTTACCTTGCAGTCGTAATAGACAAAAAAAAGCTACCCGCTGAGTGGGTAGCTTGATACAAATATCTGGGAAGATAGAGGAATGAATAAGCTAGGTTTTATCCTCTTCTTCGCCACTGTGGAACAGATTGGTGTTAGCCCCCGGTTGTTGACGCTGGGTATGCAAAAAGTGCATATGGCGTTCAAACTGGTCGAGGATGTCCTCAATCACCTGCCCTTTGGAATAGCCCATCAGGTCGTAGCCCTGGCCACCTTCGGCCAGAATCGCCTCGACCCGGTAATAATGGCTATCGGATTTGGCAGATCGGGTAGCAAATGATGGCATTTGGTATTTGCGCGGGCGCAGTTCGTAATAAAAATTCTGCGCAGTGTGCAAATCCACGGTCAATGCCAGATACTCATAATCGCCGTCGGTGTTATGCACAATATGCACATCCAATTCTTTTTCTTCCAGCGCCTGTTTGACCTCATCCATTGCTGGCGTAGCCACCTCTTTCAAAAACTCCCGGCACTGTTTGAGGCTGGGGAAGCTGATAAAGTGGTGCAAGCGGGTACTCCAGTTTTTCGCCGCTTCTTCGGTGCGGGTGCGACTGGACAAGGCGGCATCGGCGCTCTGTTGTTTAAGCCCTTCGATCCGTAAGGCTTTAAACAGCCCCACCATCATCAGGCACAACACGATGGCAAACGGTAACCCGGTGACCACCACTGCAGATTGCAAGGCCGTCAGCCCGTCGGCCAGCAATAGCGCGATGGTAAGCAAGCCAATGATGCCTGCCCACATCACCCGCATCCAGGCTGGTGCATCGCTGTAAGGGTCGCGCAGGATAGAGGTTAGGTTAGATAGCACCAGCGAGCCAGAATCGCCTGAAGTGATAAAGAACACAAACGCCAGAATACTGACCAGAATGGTGGTCAGCCCGGCCCAGGGGATGCGCTCTAAAAACATATAGATAGCCGAGCCGGGGTTATCCATGGCCTGCTGGCCAAATTCCTGCGCGCCTGACATCACCATATCGATGGCACTGTTACCCATGATAGACATCCACACCATCATGAAGGTGAGAGGCAGGATCAGCGTACCGGCAACAAATTCACCAATGGTGCGGCCCCGTGAAATACGTGCCAGGAACAGGCCCACAAACGGTCCCCAGGCAATCCACCAGGCCCAGAAGAACAAGGTCCAGGCATTGAGCCAGTCGGTAGGCGGATCAAAGGCATAGGTGTTCAGCGACATACTGACAAAATCGGCCAGGTAGTCCCCGATATTTAACACCGCAGCGTTGAGCAAAAAACGCGTATCGCCGACAAACAATACAAAGAACATCAGCAATATCGCCAACAGCATATTAAATTCGGATAACCGACGGATACCCCGCTCCACCCCGGTCACCGCCGAGATAGCCGCAAAGATGATAACTAGCACCGCCAGTCCCACCTGAGTCATCAACCCTTCAGGCACACCAAACACATGATTAAGCCCGTAATTAAGCTGTATCAGGCCTATCCCCAAACTGGTGGCCAGCCCAAACACCGTGCCCAGCACTGCCGCCACATCTACGGTGTGGCCGATGGGCCCATAAATGCCTTTACCAAAAATAGGGTATAGCGCTGAGCGTATTGCCAGCGGTAACCCGTGCCGATAGCTGAAAAAAGCCAGCGACATACCCACTAGGGTATAGACGCCCCAACCAGACAAGCCCCAGTGGAACAAGGTTTGTTTGATCGCATTGCGGGCTGCTTCGGCATCGCCGCCCATTTCCACCGGCGGTGCCAGATACTGGGTAATGGGCTCCACCACACAGAAGAACAACAGGTCGATACCGATGCCGGCTGCAAACAGCATAGCCGCCCAGGTCAGCACATGAAACTCCGGCCTGGTATGTTCCTGGCCCAGACGTATCTTGCCCCACGGGGATAATGCCACCACAATAACAAAGACCAGGTATGCAAAGATGGCCAAGAAGTAAAACCAGCCAAAAGTGGATGATATCCAGGACAACGCAGTGCCTATCAGGCTACTGGCTGACTCGGTAAAAAAGATGGCCCAAATTGCAAAGCCGGTGATGCCAAAGACAGACCCATAAAATGGGATGGGGTTGACCTTGACCTTTTCGGGTGGATCGTCCGCCCGTTGGTCTCGTTGAATGGTTTCCGCCATGGGATGTTCCTCGCGTTATCCAATGCGAATCGTTATTCTTCTCCTTTCCTGGCCGTTCTGCTACGCCTACTTCTGCAGAGACTGACACTCCGTGTCGACCATGCTGTGACATCCTCTGCTTTTGATAGCAACAACAGCATGTTGAGGGATGAGGCAGCGCTTCCAGGCAGGCCCGGTGGGCAGCCCTCAACGCCATGCATTTTTTCTCATATACCTAAAGCTGTACGCCTTAACTTAACCAGCGGTTTACAACTTTGGTTACAACCCATCAGTCACTCGCCATTAAGTTTAGTCGCTGTGGGGCGTTTTTTGCTGTCTCATCAACGTAAGCCAGATTAAAAACAGCACACCAGCCTGCAAACTGTGAAAAAAATCAGCCGACGGCGCCTGGCTTAGCAGCGCCCACAGCGCATTGGCCAAACACAGGCCGGCGGCACATTGTAGTAAAAAACGCGAGTTAATCATGTCAGGCTCCTGAGGCAGGGTTTTCCGTGCCGCCGTGAATACGTTAAGCACAGCATGCCCATCGATAAGGCGGCGCACCACTGGCCTGAAGCACTAAAAACGATCTGATCGCCCGGGCCGGCTGGCCCGGGCGGTGAATCGGTGTACAGATTAAGAGATGAGAAGATTTAGGCTGACGCCGCCTGGATAGCGGTCAGGGCGATGGTAAACACAATGTCATCCACCAGTGCACCGCGGCTTAAGTCATTCACCGGTTTGCGCATACCTTGCAGCATGGGCCCAATACACACCAAATCAAAACTGCGCTGCACAGCTTTGTAGGTCGTATTGCCGGTATTTAAGTCAGGGAACACAAACACGTTGGCCTTGCCAGCCACCGGGCTATTGGGCGCTTTGCTTTTACCGACACTTTCAATTGCCGCAGCATCATATTGCAACGGGCCGTCGATCAGCAGATCAGGGCGTAATTTTTTGGCAATCTCAGTGGCTTCACGCACTTTTTCCACATCGCTGCCCACGCCGGAGGAGCCGGTGCTGTAGCTAATCATGGCAACCCGAGGCTCAATGCCGAAGGTTTGCGCGGAGGTGGCCGATTGAATGGCAATATCCGCCAGTTGTTGGGCGTTGGGGTCCGGGTTAATGGCACAATCGCCGTATACGAGCACCTGGTCAGGCAACAACATAAAGAAAATGGACGAGACCAAGCTGGCATTGTCGGCGGTTTTTATCAGCTGCAATGCCGGGCGGATGGTGTTGGCGGTGGTATTGACCGCGCCAGACACCAGCCCGTCCACATCATCTTGTTGCAGCATCATGGTGCCCAGGGTGACTGTATCCTGCAGCAGCTCTTCGGCGATGACCTCTGTCACCCCTTTATGCTCGCGCAATTTCACCAGCGCCGGCACATACTGAGCGCGAATATCGTCCGGGCAGATGATTTCCACTGCGTCGGTCAGCTCCACGCCCTGCTGCTCTGCTACCCGTAGGATTTCATGCTTATCGCCCAATAACACCGGTCGGGCCAGCCCGCGCTTGGCGCAAATGGCAGCTGCGGTGACGGTGCGAGGCTCACTGCCTTCAGGCAGCACGATGCGCTTGTTAACCTGGCGGGCACGGTTAGTCAGATAAAAACGAAAGGCTGACGGCGACAATTTTTTCTGACGCGATACTTTTTGGGTCAACGATGTCACCCAGTTGCTGTCCAGACGCTCGGCGATGTGCAGCATCACTTTTTCGATACGTGCACTGTCATCCACCGGCACTTCCTGATTGAAGTTATGCAAATTCTGCGCGGTTTGCCAGGTATTGCTGTTGACCAGCATCACCGGCAAGCCGGTTTCCAGCGCCTGGCTGCATAATGCCATAATGCGCTCATCCGGCTCGTAACCACCGGTCAGCAATATGGCGCCCAGTTTGGTGCCATTCATGGCGGCCAGACAACAGGATACAAACACATCACTGCGATCGCCGGACAGCACCAGCAGGGAGGACGGTTTTAAGGTATGCGCCATGTTGTGAATTTCACGGGCGCAAAAGGTCACACTGCTTAACCGGCGGGAGGCAATATCCCCCTCGTTGACCAGCGTGGCATGCAGATGGCGGGCAAGATCAATGGCCCGGGGCGACATCAGCTCGGCGCTCCAGTCCACCATCCCCAACAGTGCCAACCCTTTGGAAAAGATGGGCAGCGCCTGCAGCGCCGCAATCCGCGAGGCATCTACCTCGGGGGTGTCGGTGGCGCCGATATCGGTGCGCAGGCGGTTGTTGTCATCAAACGGCGCATTGACTTTATTGAAGATGCAGCCCACCACCTTTTTACTTTTATGGCCGCCATAGGTGTCCAGCACAATCTCCAACCGGTGATTGATATCGGTAGGCGTATCATTGCCCGGCACATACACAAACACAATATCGGCATCCAGCGCTCGGCTGATCTCCAGGTTCAGGCGTTCGGCATAAGGATGATGGCGGGTGGTCACCAGACCCTCAATCACGGTGACCGCATCGTCTTCCTGATGCTGCTCATACCGCTCGATGATCTCTTCCAGCAACTCATCCATGCTGTCGTTACTGATCATGCGCTCAACATAATCCAGTGCAAATGGCTGGATGGGTTTGACACTGGCATGGTGCGTAATAATGGCTGTGGAGCGCTCTTCGCCGGTATCACCGCGGCGCGGCTGAGCAACCGGTTTGAAAAAATTCAGTTTGATGGCTTGCTGCTCCAGCGCCCGCACCAGTCCCATACTGACGGTTGTCAGTCCGACACTGGTGCCCACCGGAATGAGCATAATTCTGCGCGACATAAAAACTCCTGTGGTTATGCAAATTTTGCGGCTTCGGCCGCAATCACCCACTCTTCATTGGTGGGCACCACGAATACCGGGGTGCGCGAGTCCGTCGCGGTGATGGCTCCTGCTGCGCCAAAGCGCATGGCGGTGTTGTTCGCCTCGTCCACTGTGATGCCCATGTGAGCAAAATAGGCCATGGTGCGTTCACGCACAAACGAGGAATTTTCGCCTATCCCACCAGTAAACACGATGGCATCCAGCGAAGGCACCGCCACCATATAACCGGCGATGTATTTGGCCAGCCGATAGCAGAACATCTCCATGGCCAGCAGCGCGCCTTCATGGCCCTGCTCGGCGGCATCTTCCAGCGTGCGACAGTCATTGCTTAGCTCAGAAATGCCCAGCAAGCCGGAGGCTTTGTTCAACAAATCATTGATTTGTTCTGGAGTTTTGCCCAGTTTTTGTTGCAGAGTGACTGGCAGGCTGGGATCGATATCACCACAGCGGGTGCCCATGACCAACCCGTCCAGCGGGGTAAAGCCCATGCTGGTATCCACCGCCTGGCCTTGTTCAATGGCGGTCACACTGCAACCATTGCCCAGGTGTGCACTGATGATACTGGTCTGATTCACCGGCTTATCCAGCATGGCGGCAATGGTATCTAAAATATAGCTGTGACTGGTGCCATGAAAGCCATAGCGACGAATACCGTGCTCGCGGTATAGCGACATGGGAAGCGCATACATATAGGCGCGCGAAGGCATACTCTGGAAAAAAGAGGTGTCGAACACCACCACATGGGGCAGATCCGGATACGCCTGCTGCGCGGTCACCACGCCTTTGAGATTCGCCAGGTTATGCAGCGGTGCCATGCTGGCATACTCTTCGATTGCCTCTAGCACCGAGTCATCCACTAACGCGGCTTGCTTGAATTTTTCGCCGCCATGCACTACACGGTGCCCTACCGCAATAGGCTTGACACCGGACTGGCTGATGATGGCCTGGATGGCCTCCAGCGCTTGTTCGTGATTGGCCTTGACCGGCAGGCTGTGCTGTTGTTTTTGCCCGTGGGTTTTAACCGTCAGGCTGGCATCCGGATTGCCCAGGTTTTCAGCGATACCGGATAATCCTGCGGCCCCGGTGTCGGCATCAATGATCGCAAATTTCACGGATGAACTGCCACAGTTCAACACAACAACTTCTTTTTTCATGGCTTCTCAGTCTAACAGTCAGGAATATGAGCGCGCCTAACATGGCGGCCACATCAGGCAAGAAAACAGCCGGCGTAGCGGCTACGTGAATCAGCCAAAATTATAGCGTAAGCGGCTACCGGCGCAAATTGCTAATCGCCCGGCTGGCTGAATATTGGTAAACCTCATTGAACCTACGTTGAACAGAAAAAAGCGGACTACTGCTGTTGGCCGGTGGTTAGCACTTTCTGACCCGGCAGGGCTTTCAACTATTGTTCTCCCAGGCGGGTATCGCGAGCCTAGGTGTATGTGGAGTAGACTTTAAAAGCAGGGCTTGGCGAAACCCGGGGGCGATAGTCGAGTCGTATCGTGCCCGCGTGAGCCATATACTGTAGCGAGCGCTGATTAGCGTTCCAGTTTGAAATCAAGCTGAATAAAATGCTTGGTGGAGGCCTGATGCGCCTGGGCTAAGGTTTGTGCATGAATAGATGGGCTGGTAGCGCCAAGCAGCGCGGCAATCAGGGTAAATTTTAAGGACATGTTCGAATGATTCCCTTCATAGCGAAAAGGGCAACACTATCGGTTATGCAGGCGAAACAAAACCTTATGGTGAAAAACTAATTATCCGGAAAAAATAGCGGAGGAGTAGGCAGGAAAGCTAACCGCCCACCAAGCGGCGGGCGGCAATGAGCGATGCAGTGATTATTTATTTAGCAATAATTGAACGCAGCATCCAGATGGCTTCTTCGTGCCAGCTCATGCGGTCAATGAGCATGTCGGCGGTTACAAAATCGCGCTGTTCTTCGCAAGGTTCAATCGCAGAGCGCATGGTTTTGACCACGGTCTGGTGCCCCTTGATCAATAGCTCTAACTGCTCTTCCACCGAGGCTTCCGGATTCGGATCGCCATCTTCAATATCAGACAACTCACCGTACTTGCGATACGAGGCTGGCGCTTTTAGTCCCAGCGCACGAATACGCTCGGCAATTTCGTCAATGGCTTCGTAGATATTGCCATAGTGCGCTTCGGTCAACTCGTGCACCGACACAAACAGTGGACCGGTAACATTCCAGTGCACGCCCTGAGTTTGTATAAACAGAATATAGCTGTCGGCCAGTACCCGGCCAAGATGCTCTGCCACCTTGGTACGAGCTTCATCAGTCATGCCGGTATCAGGGTTAAATTTTGTCGAAGAAACATCAAGTGATGCCATACATTGTGTCCTCTTGTTGCGATGAAAATTATCCAACGAAAATACACCAATGCTTACGCCTGCTGCTTCAAAGCGATTTGTCAGTTACACAAAATTAATCACGTCAAAAACCGGCCATAGGATCAGCAGGCAGGGGGGCGGATGGAGGCTATACTGATTTTGCATTTTAACCAAATAAGGATATTTGTTATGCAAACCATTAATTCTGAACAAGTCAGCGCAGTAAGTGGCGGTAACCCAATACTCGGTGCTGTAGCGCTAGGTATCGGGAGTTCCTACCTGTATGAATCGATGGGCGGAAAAGCCGGCATTGATAATTATTTTGCAAATAGCTGGGCATCTGCGAGTTCGTCGGTAAAATATTGGCAACGCCGTTTTCAGCGCGCCTGGCCATGATAGGCCCCGCCTTGCTGGGCTCCATCCAGTTACGCTGCCTGCTTCGCTATTTGCGGCATAGCGCGGCGAATCAGTGCTCTGCTCGCCTGCCCCATGTTACATTGTTTTTAGCCAGCTATTGGCTGTATGGCGAGATAATTGTCGCGCGCCTGGGTGAGCCAGTGAGCTGGCTGGTACTGCCGAAGAATATATGGCCGACACTATCCAGCCTGGCAGTTAATCACGCACCCAGTTTTTTAGCAGTCATCATCACACTCAGTGCGTGGTACAGCTTAAAACCTTCGGCTGGCCGCCAGAATCGACAGGTGCAGAATGTGTGTGCAGTCACTATGGGGCTTATTGGCTATGAACTGTGGCAACTGGTATTGCCCGGGCGCACCTATGATCATCTGGATATGGTCGCGACTATATTGGGAGCAATTAGCTATCTGGCAGGGTATGCGGTTATGGCTGACCAGAAAATTCGATGTCGGTTGTTAGCTGGTTGCTGAAAAACAACGACACCGGCAGGCGCCGGTGTCAGGTTTGCTGTTATTGCAATGAAGAGCCGCGGCCGGCGTCTTTAAGATAATCTATCCAGACCTGCTCATCTTCGCGCACCACATCCTTATTGACCGTGCAGTCCACCAGGTCGAGGGTCTGTTTATTCATATGGTTGCGTAATTTACCTAAAAAGCTCGCCTCTGCGATAATGTCGATGCGGTGTACTTTCTCGCTGCTGCGCCGCTTGTCGAGCCAATCGGTAACAGTATTGGCAAAGCGCTCGGCTTCTACTTCCACTGCGTCTTTGCGGCTCATGGTATCCACGCCCTGCACTGCGCCACTGGGCGCTGAGATGGCGCCCGGCTTATTGGTCACCAGATCGCTGTCAGTCTTTCGGCCATCTGCATTTTGCAATACCACTACCGGTTCGAGTTCTGTCGCGCCCCCTTTTTCCACAAAGATTTTTGCTTCGGTTTGGTTTGCCACTACAAGATACGATTTTCCTATCATGATTGCACCTCGCGTTAGTTAGGTAGTGGTTTATAAGCCAGCGCCGGCCAAAAAGATTGCTCGCCCCGGCGCTTTGTTAGGTGACGGGTGAAATTTTCACCAAAAAAATAACAGCCCGTGGATTTCCCCTTACCGTGACTCGCCGTCTACCGCCGCCCTCGCCATGTGCAAAAACTTTTCGCCTTGTTTAGCGCCCTGGCTCAGCTCCTGCTGGCCTTCCGGCGCACTGATAGCGGCTAATACTTTTTGCACTGCTTCAGGGGATTGCTCATGTTCGGGCAGGTAGGTTCCCGGTGTTTCGACAATACGCGCCACCGAATAACCGCCCATTCCGGCACATAAGATCAGCCGGTTGGGTGCATCTTGCTGACACAACACCAGCGCGCCGGCACTCACCGCTGACGGACTGAGTCGTTCAAACAGCTCGGGCGGCAGTACATCCTCGGTCATGCGGGTGGCCGCAGTGGGCGCCAGCGCATTGATACGAATATTGTATTTGGCGCCCTCAATGACCAGGGTATTCATCAGCCCCAGCAAAGCCATTTTGGCGGCCCCGTAATTACTCTGGCCAAAGTTGCCGTATAAGCCGCTTGACGAGGTGGTCATCACAATACGTCCGTACTGCTGCTGGCGCATGATTTCCCACACTGCCTTAGTGCAGTGCACTGCACCCATTACATGTACATCCATGACCGCCTGAAAATCAGCCAAGTCAATGTTGGTAAAGGCTTTATCGCGCAGGATCCCGGCGTTGTTAATTAGAATATCCACCCGGCCCCAACGCTCCATCACCTGTGCAACCATGGCGTTGACTTCGTTAAAATCTGCCACATTAGCCCCACTGGCCATGGCTTCGCCACCGGCGGCGATGATCTCTTCAACCACCTGCTGAGCCGCCTGACTGGAGCCACCGCTGCCATCGCGGGCGCCGCCAAAATCGTTGACTAACACTTTAGCACCCCGGGCTGACAGGGCCAGCGCGTGTGAGCGTCCCAGCCCGTTGCCAGCCCCGGTGACAATGGCCACTTGATCGGTAAATTTAATGCTCATTTTTTGCTCCGTATTGTTCGGTTATCTGTACACCCAGCCAGCGTGCCACCAGCGCCGGTTTTGGCTCATCTTCAATTTCCACGCTGATGTCATAGGTAAGTTTATATTGGCCGGGCTGAACCTGCACTGCATCGGCCAGCGTGGCATGGCAACGGATGCGGCTACCGGCTTTGACCGGGGTGACAAAGCGCACTTTATCAAAGCCGTAGTTAATGCCCATGGTAGCCCCGGCCAGCTGCACCCCAAAGCTCTGGGCAAAATAAGACAGCATGGATAAACTTAAAAAGCCGTGTGCAATGGTGCCGCCAAACGGGGTCTGGCGGGCTTTCTCGACATCCACGTGAATAAACTGGTGATCATGGGTGCAGGCAGCAAACTGATCGATTTGCTGCTGGGTCACGGTGAACCAGTCGGTAGCCGGCAGAGCCTGGCCAATCTGTTCAAATAACTGCTCGGTGGTCTGTGTTTTCATCAGAGTTCCTAAAAGCGAGCCTAAAACCAGTCAGGCTGCATATCAAAGTTGGTGGTATCCAGTTCGCGCACCAGCCGCGCCCAATGCTCAATCTCAGGCAACTCGCTGCGATAAAAAAACTGCAGCGCCTGCAATTTGCCCTGATAAAAGGCTTTATCACTGGCATGAGGCTGGCCGGCCAATTGTTGGGTGGCCACAATGCCTTGTTTCAGCCACATCCAGGCCACTACCACATGGCCCATCATGTCCAGATACTTCACCGAATTGGAAAAAACCGCATCCGGATTGTGTTGCTGGCTGGCCTGCATCACAGCGGTAGTGGTACGCTCCACAGTAGCCACTGCCTGTGACAGGCTGTCGGCGTAGCCGGCTAGGCTTGCATGGTCCCGGGCCTCAACGATGGTGGTGTTCACCGCAGCCATAAAGGCTTTAAAACCGGCAAAATCATTGCGCGGTACTTTTCGGCCCAGCAGATCCATCGACTGAATGCCGGTGGTGCCTTCATGGATGGGATTAAGGCGGTTTTCCCGGTAAAACATTTCCACCGGATGATCGTCGGTATAACCGGCACCGCCTAACACCTGGATCGCATAATGGTTGGCTTTTAAGCCATATTCTGAAGGCCAGGTTTTAATCAGCGGAGTTAAAAAGTCCAGCAAGGTAAAGGCTGCTTCACGGTCTGACTGCTCTGGTGCGGTGTTGGCATCATCATGCAGCCGGGCGCCGAACAAGCACAGCGCCAGCGCGCCTTCGGCATAGGCTTTTTGCGCCAGCAGCATGCGTTTGACATCGGCATGCTCAATGATATTCACTGGCGCTGAGTGGGGATCTTTTTCCGATAACAACCGCCCCTGCGGGCGCTCTTTGGCATAATGAAGCGAATACTGAAAACCGGCCAGCGCCATCACAGTAGCGCCCATGCCCACAAACAAACGCGCCTCGTTCATCATATGGAACATGTAGCTTAAGCCCATATTTTCTTCACCCACCAGATAGCCGGTGGCGCCGCCATTTTCACCAAAGCTCAGCGCCGTGGACGTGATCGCATGACCGCCCATCTTGTGAAACAGCCCGGCCAGCGCCACATCGTTGCGAGTGGCTGGCTGACCCTCTTCAGCCGGTAAAAATTTTGGCACGATAAATAGCGAGATCCCTTTCACCCCTTTAGGCGCACCCTGCACCCGCGCTAATACGAGGTGTACGATATTCTCGCTTAAGTCATGATCGCCGCCGGAAATATAAATCTTGTTGCCGGTGATGCGATAGGTGCCATCATCCTGTTTGACCGCTTTGGTGATCAAATCCGCCAGGCCAGAGCCGGCGCCCGGTTCGGTCATGGCCATGGTACCGGTATAGCGCCCTTCACGCATCGGCCGCACCCATGTCTCAATCTGCTCCTGAGTACCATGCGCTTCAATCAGATTGGCGTTGGCATTGGTTAAGGTGGTGTAGCCCATAATGCTCATGCCTGCAGCGGTGAGATGGGTGCCCAGGGCACAGGCCACCAGCGACGGTAATTGCATGCCGCCCACCTCATAGCTGGCAGTGGCAGATGCCAGCCCGGCATCAGTAACCGCCTGGATAGCATCTTTGATTTCTGGCAACAGATGCACTCTTTGGCCGTCAAAATGGGGTTTTACCTGGTCGGTTTTTTGCCGAATGGGCAATAGATAGCGTGCTGCCACCTGTTTGGCGGTGTCCATGGCGGCAGTAAAGGTTTCCGGCGAGTGATCAGCAAAGCGCTCGCGCTCGGTCAGTTGCTGCGCGTCGAATAGCTCATACAGCATAAAATGCAGATCGCGGTCATTAATCAGTGATGTAGCCATACAGTCCTCGTAATGCTGGGTGGCGCCAAAGATTGCGCCGGTTCCGATTCCATTTTATTGTTGCGGTATTTGAGGTAAGAAAACATGACCTGGCAGGTCATGCTCTTGTCTTAACTACCCATAGGACCCTCATGCCGTTAACCACCTCCATCACTAGCCCTGACAGCCCGGCTGGCTTTGCCGGCTTGCTGCGCTTTTGGCGCAACGTGCACGAGGTTAGCCAGGAAGCGCTGGCCTTCCAGATTGGCTCATCCCCGCGCCATATCAGCCGGCTGGAAAACGGCCATGTACGGCCCAGCAGCGAGATGGTGCAAAAGATTGCCGCCAGCCTGGGCCTGCTTGATCGTGATACCCAACATTTGCTGATTGCCGCCGGCTTTGTGCCACAGCCACCCGCCCAGGACTTTCAGGCCGCCGAATTGCATTGGTTGCGCAAAGCCATGACCCGTACCCTGCAGGCGCTCGACCCCCACCCCACGGTGCTGATTAACCCGGCGGGTGATTTGCTGATGGTCAATCGCAGCTGGGTCAACTTTATGACCTGCTATTTTGCTGAAGCATTACCGTCGGTCATCAACCATTTTGATTTTTTGTTCAGCCTGTTTGGGCCCGACGATGCCCCGCCTGCCTGGCAGGATGCCATCGCTCTTATCCTGATGAGCATGCAGCAGGAAGTGTTGCTGCGCCCGCCGGCCACTGCGGTGGCAGCCAAGCTGACGCAGTTACAGGCAGCCGTCGGTGTACCCGCAAACTGGGCGCAGCGCGCGGCCAGGCTTGAACCCATGGCCAGTTTCAAGTTGCCGGTTCCGCTAAACAGCGCCGTCGAACCTTTTTTGCATGTCAGCCAGAATGTGGGCGCGCTGGGACCTACGGCATTTGTGTCTGAGCCGCGCCTGATTCTTTACACCCTGTATCTGCAGGACGGGCATCGTGCGGTATCTGATCATGCATCAACCAGCACGCCGCTCGCCCACCCGTTATTGCCTTACTAGATTACAGCGCCTCATGCTGGCGAAGTTCACGGCGCAAAATTTTGCCCACTGTGGATTTAGGCAGTTCGTCCAGCACCGTGATGGCCTTTGGCACCTTGTAATTGGTAAGCTGATCGCGGCAATGTTTAAGCAGTTCATCGGTGCTAACAGTTTCATGCAGGGTCACAAATGCGTGCACCGCCTCGCCGGTGTGTTCGTCCGGCTTACCCACTACCGCCGCTTCACTGACCGCCGGGTGCTCGCACAGCACATCTTCAATTTCATTGGGATACACATTAAAGCCAGAGACCAGCACCATGTCTTTGAGCCGGTCGACAATTTTGATATTGCCGTTAGCCTGGATCAGCGCCATATCACCGGTTCGAAACCAGCCGTCTATCAGTGATTTGGCGGTTTCTTCGGGGCGCTGCCAGTAGCCCTGCATTACCTGAGGGCCTTTTACCACCAGCTCGCCCACAGTGCCCGGCTCAACCGGCTGCTGCTGATCGTCCCAGATGGCCACCTGGGTGTCGGTCAATGGTTTGCCCACGGTGCCCAGTTCTTCTTCACCAAAATGATTAAAAGACACCACCGGCGAGGTTTCTGATAAGCCATAGCCTTCGGTGATGGTGCAGCCCGTGGTTTCCTGCCACAAGTGTGCAGCCGCGTGGGTTAACGCTGCGCCACCGGATAAGGTGATACACAGCGGGCTAAAGTCGAGCTGCTTAAAGGCCGGGTGTCGGCACAGCCCGACAAACAACGTATTGATGCCGGCAATGCCTTTGAACGGCACACCTTTAAGCGCATCGATAAACTGGTCCATATCGCGAGGGTTGGGGATCAGCAGGTTAGCCTCGCCCATGCCAAACAGGCCCACCATGTTTACCGTAAACGCATAGATATGATACAGCGGCAGCGGGCAGACAAATACCCCTTCGCGCCCTTCACAACGTGCCTGCAGGCGCTCGGTCATCTGCCCGGCATTGCTTAACAAGTTAGCATGTGTCAGTACTGCCCCTTTGGAGACACCCGTGGTGCCGCCGGTATACTGCAGCACCGCGATATCGACGCGCTGGGCCTGACTGGGGCTGACCGCAGCATGCTTCGCACCGGTCTCCAGTGCGTCGGTAAAGGCCCAGTACTCGCCATCCTGGCTGGCAGGCTGAATAAAGTCGGCGGCCTGGGTGACTACCACGTGGCGGATCTGAGTATTGGCTTTGATCTGCTCAAACTTGGGTAACAGATCGCCTAAAATCACCAGCGCGACCGCGCCAGAGTCTGAAAATTGATGCTGCATTTCCCGCGGCGTGTACATGGGGTTAGTATTTACCACCACCAGCCCGGCTTTCACCGCGGCGCACATGGCCACCGGATACTGGATCAGATTGGGCAGCTGGATCACAATGCGATCGCCGGCGGACAACTTCAGTTCGTGTTGAAAAAAGCGCGCCATAGCATCTACATGCCCGGCCAGCTCACTGTAGAGCATTGATTGACCCAGGCAGCGGTAGGCTAGCTGGTGCTCAAACCGGGCAAAGGTTTCTTCAAAAAACGCAGATAAATTCGGGTATTGTGCATTAAACGCCATTGGTAGAGTCCTGTGTAGTAGAAGAAAAAGAAACAGCAGGCAAAGCCCGGGCAATAATAGCCTGGCTATCAATGTGGGCAGGCAGGGTGCCGTACTGGTGGAATTGGTCGGGATTAAAGCGGCTGTCGATAAATGCCTGGGCGATCAGCGGCTCACCATAGAGGAGTAATGTGGCAGCCTGCCAGCAGCGCGCCAGCTGCTCCATAATGCGGCGGGCATGGCTAGCCAGGTGGTCAGTGTCGGCCAGTAAGTGGATGGCAGCATCCAGCTCACGGTCGTACCAGACATGCCGCCCGCTGGCCTGGTTGAGCTCGGCCAGCAAAGCCTGCAAGGCTTCGGGTTCTTTACGCAAGACACGTAAAAAGTCCAGGCACTGCACATTGCCCGAGCCTTCCCAAATCGCATTGACCGGCGCTTCGCGATACAGGCGGCATAGCACATTGTCTTCTACATACCCTACCCCACCGACACATTCCATGGCCTCGTAAATATGCTGCATGGCTTGCTTGCAGATCCAGTATTTGCCGATCGCGGTGGTGCTGCGGATCAACGCGGCTTCTGCCGGGTTGTCGGGTTGATCTAGTGCCCTGGCTACGCGCAGGCTAATGGCCAGCGCTGCTTCTGCTTCGAGCGCCAGATCGGCCAGTACATTTACCATCAGTGGTTGTTCATGTAAGGGCCTGCCAAATACCTGGCGTTCGCGGGTATGCCAGATGGCTTCTTTGACCGCTTGCATCATCAGTGCCGAAGAACCCAGCATGCAGTCGTAGCGGGTCAGCGCCACCATCTGAATAATGGTGTTGATGCCCCGCCCCGGCGCGCCGACCAAATAGCCCTGGGCCTGGCGAAATTCAATTTCGGCACTGGCATTGGACTGATTGCCCAGCTTTTTTTTCAGTCGTTGGATCTGCATGGGGTTTTTGCTGCCATCTTCGCGCCAGCGTGGCACTAAAAAACAGGACAGCTGCTGGTCGATATTGGCCAGTACCAAAAAAGCGTCGCACATGGGGGCGCTGCAAAACCATTTGTGGCCGGTAAGGGTGTAGACATTGTCTGACGCGCCCGTGGCTTTGATGGCCGTGGTGGTATTGGCGCGTACATCACTGCCGCCTTGTTTTTCGGTCATGGCCATGCCGATGGTCACGCCCTCTTTTGCATACCAGGGCCGGTTGCTACCGTCATACACGCCAGATAACAATTTGGGCAGCCAGGCTGAGGCCAGAGCAGGCTCGGCAGCAATAGCCGGTACCGCAGAAAAGGTCATGGTCAGCGGGCAGCCGGTCCCGGGATCGGCATGGGTGTGTAGCACTGCTAGTGCAGCGCGTACCACATGGGCGCCCGGGGTGGGATCTGACCATGGCAGTGCGCAGTGACCCGCTGCGATGGCATGGCCCATTAACTGATGATAGGCAGGATGATAAATGACCTCATCCACACGCTGGCCGAAGCGGTTATGCGGCTCAAATTCTGGCGTGTGCTTATTGGCCAGAAAGCCGGCCTCTTGCAGATCGCCGCCGATACGCTGGCCAAATTGAGTGAGCTTGTCAGTACCCCAGTCACCGCCAAACTGCGTTACCCAGTATTGCAGCACCCTATCAGCGCTGTATGCATTGTAGTGTGCCAGCGGGTGAGGCTGATTAAACACAGTATGGGTGTCGTAGCCAAATTCCTGTTGCGCCATTAGCTTCCTTAATTGCTGCGCGGACCAGTGACCAGCTTACCCAAATTAACACCCCATTCACAATACCTACATTTAACTTACACTAATGTTAGCGTCCAGCGCGCTAAAAGTTCGTTGCGGGCAATTCTTTCCTGACTGTCAATTTCGTGCAAAATTCTTATAATGCGCGCTTTTTATTTACAAGGATCCATCATGAAACTGGCAGTTGTTGCAGGGCTGACCCTGCTTTTTCAAAGTCCGCTCGCCCTGGCCGCCAACTGGAGCGAAACAGAGCTGCATATTCAACATGGCCAGTTGAATCAGCCTTTTGCTGCGCAGAGTAATACTGATATCGATACCACTATCTTCACCCTGCAGCACGCCAGCGGCTGGGATTATGGTAGCCAGTTTTTCTTTTTTGATTATGCCCGTACCGCCGATGGCGATGAACTTTACGGTGAGTGGTATCCCTTCTTCAGCAGCAAGCAGATTTTAGGCAGTCAATACAGCGGGCCGATTCAGGATATTGGTCTGGTATTGGGGGTTAACGCCGCCCCGGATGCCGAGGTGGTGAAGTACTTACCGGGTGTGCAGGTCAACTGGGCGGTGCCCGGCTTTAGTTTTTTTAATACCCTGCTAACCGCCTATATTGATGACAGTAAAGGACTGGCTGGCGACGGTGCACCACAAGAGGGAAACAGTGCCATGTTCGATATGGCCTGGCGTCTGCCGTTAAATGTGCATCAGCAACAGTTTTTTGTGGAAGGGCATGCCGAATATATCCGAGCCCGTGACAGTGAAATACCGGGTGTACGGGTAAAAGACTGGGTTCTGGCGCAAGTTCAGCTGCGTTGGGATCTTGGCCAGGCCCTGTGGGCAAAGCAGGAACAGCTGTTTGTCGGTGTAGAGTATCAGTACTGGAATAATAAGCTGGGTACCAATGAAGATGAAAGTGCATTGCAGTTGCTTGGGGTGTGGCGGTTTTAAAGCGTACTAGTTAGTAAATAAAGGCATCAGGAGGACTGCACGGCTCTCCTGGTTGCCGCAATAGGATTACTTACGGCTTCGCCATCTGCGGTAGAATAGTCCTAAGGTCAAAGCACTAAATAACAGTGCAGACCCGGGCTCGTTGACATCCCGGGGAGGTGGGCTGGGAGGCTGATCATCATCATCAGGCAGTATATCCGGATCGATATCTCCAGATAGACCAAAGCGGATATTATCAATCGCAAACCCTGCCGGTTCGGCCCCTACCAGGTTTAAAAAAACGCCAGCGATTGCCGCAGCGCCATCATCAAGTACCAAGCCTAAAAACTCGATACCAATTTCATCATTGCTCACCGAGCCCAGTAAGCTGCCATCGCGGGCAAAGGCAGTAATGGCTGTTGATTCTACAGCGTTAAAAAAGCCGCCGTCAAAGCCTACTGCAGCCTGATCCTCGCTAAACAAAACGGCAATACCGCCATTGAACCTAGGTGTTCCGGATAACACTGGCGAAGTCGGGTTTGACCCATCACCGGTGATAAACGTGTCAGGAGCAGCAGGATCTAACATTAGCGGATCATCTGGGGGCCCGATAATACACGCTGACGCTGCCGCTCCGGGGCAGTCAGCTCCGGGAGTTGGGCTAAGCATCTGCCCCATAAACCAACCATCAAAAGTCACGGTTGGACCGCCAGGATCACCACCGTAGTCTGCAGATGTGTAAGTAGGGTTAGGTGTACCCAACGGAAATTCTGAAAAAGTGATTAGATTGGCGCTGTCCTCGAAGTCCTCCGCTTCAAGTTTAATAACAGCTGCCTGGGTGGAAAGAGTGATTATCAAGCCACTGCCTAATAATAGAGGTTTAAGCTTCATTTTCGTATCTCCCGAAAATTTTTATACAAGTGTAATTGCGTTGCCATTTTTCATGCTTACATCACAAATCCCTTGCATATTAAAGGGTTGCATAATCAGCGCCATTGTGTAGGTGACTGAAACATCACATTTAAATACTGGTTACTTTTTTATGTGTAAAAATACCTGACACTACTTTTTCATAGGAGCTGAATCACCCAAACATTAGAAAAAGTTAATGTTCAGGTTGGGAGATTCTATCAAAAGTACCGAAAACTTATCAGTTTACAAAAGCTTACGTTGATAGACGTAAATTACATCTGAGATAACCGTTTAGAACAAGCTCTTAAGTATGAATTAATAGACAGCCGCTACTCTCTTACTAATTAGTTTATTTTCCTCTGCTCCACCTTTTTTGCTATGCTTTTTGCCCTCTAAAACAATCGCAATCGCTGGTTAATAGCCCACCATCATAGGGAAAGTCACTGAGCGAATTGCCAGGCAAAGCCACGTACTGGTTGCTTTGTATCACAAGGATATCTTCATGCCGTTTTTGGATGCGCTGTTTAGCCGGGCGGAGCAACAACTGTCCCGCTTAGAGCAAGCGGTATTTAGCACCGATTTTTTGTATCAACTGTTGTTGATCCTCACCCTCTATTTATTGGGCTACCTGGTGGCCCGGCAGGTACGCAAAGCCGTGCCATTTTTACGCCACCCGCCACCAGATGGAAACCATACGCTCCAACTGCTGGGTTACCGGCTGGGCAATATGTTGTTTCCGTTATTTACTATCTTTTTACTGCTGCTGACCACCCGACTGGGCAGCCTGTTTTTGCTTGACCCCTGGCTGCTGGATATTGCGCTGGTGCTGGCCGTAATGATCTTCTTATCCGGTTGCATCAATACCTTCGTCAAAGGCGGCTCGATGGCCATCTTTTTGCGTTGGGTCGGCTTGCCTATCGTTTTTCTACATATGATTGGGGTTCTGCCAGTAGTCATTACCGCATTAGAATCTATATCTGTATCAGTCGGAAATGTAGATGTATCGGCCTACGGGATTGCACGAGTACTGGTATTTGGTGCATTACTGTTTTGGATGGGGCGGGCGTCTAATCATGTTGGTCAAAACATCATCCGCAATCACAATACGATGGATATCACCACCAAAGAGGTGTTTGCCAAGCTGTATGAAGTGGCGCTGTTCTGTGTCATTTTCTTATTGCTGCTCAATATCATGGGCATCAACCTCACTGCCCTGGCGGTCTTCGGTGGTGCGGTGGGTGTGGGCCTGGGCTTAGGCCTGCAAAGCATTGCCTCTAACTTTATCTCAGGCATCATCATTTTGCTGGACCGCTCACTCACTGTGGGTGATTACGTGGAACTGGAGGATGGCAGTAAAGGCTTTGTGCGCGAGTTTAAGATGCGCTATGCCGTACTGGAAACCTATGACGGCAAAGATATTCTGGTGCCCAATGAAAAGTTTATCAGCAGTCTGTTGGTCAACTGGACCCACAAAGACCCGAAGCAGCGTTACCGGATTGACTTTAGTGTGGCTTACCAGACTGACATCCGTGCCATGGTAGATATTATCAAAGAAGTAGTGAGCGAACACCCGCAGGTATTAAGTGGCGATGCGGTGCCGCTGGAAGAACGCCCGGATTGCGAAATCGACAGTTTTGGCGACTCCGGCGTCAACATGTTTGTGGAGTTTTGGATGGAAGGTATTGATGATGGTAAAAACCGTGTCGGCGGCGATTTGCTGCTACTGATTTTTGAAACATTGCGCGAACATGATATCAGTATTCCGTTCCCTCAGCGGGAAGTCAGAATCCTCAATCAAAACAATGAATAAATAAATAAGGGCTGGCGACAGCCCTTATTTTTTAAGCACTGATTGGCCCCCTTAAGCGTAAAACTCAAGCTGAACAAAAATCAACCACCTACACACCAAAAGCATCTCTTAATCCTGCATATTGCAGCCTGACACTTGGTTAAATTTTTATCATTAAATAACTTAAACAAAATAATTATATAATATAATCAACAACCTACAAATAAATTAACTTTTGGTTAACATTTTCACCTCACCCGCTTTGATTTCTAACGCTAATAGAGATTTTACTTGGTCGCGGATTTTGCTATCCTTTGCCGGCAAATTCCCTTCCCAGGCGAATTTTTAACCAAGTTTTTCATTAAGCGAGAGTGAGATGGTCCTTTTGACTTCTTTGTTTACAATCAGCAAAAACGGTCTGCTTCGTCAGAAAGCCGACGCGTACGCTCATTGGTTATGCAAAGGCGTGGGCGCCACCTTGTTTATTTCTGTTTTAAATGTGGCATTGCTGCTGTGCGGTGCCCTGGCTGACTCGACCGATGTAGTATCTGCGGTAATTGAAAACCCGTTTATTGGTCCGGTTACTGTTGCATCACTAGGGCTGTTAGTCGCCTGCAAGCTGGTGTACAACGCGTTTAAAAATGCCCTGGTTAATCTTCTGTTTACACCAACATCTGCACGCCGTGCAGGTGTTATTTTAAGTAAGTCATCACTTACTCATACCGAATTTGCCGCAAGTCAACGTGTTCAATTATCACATGGCTCGCGCGCACCCCCTTTAAGTGCTGCCTAGCGCGCTTGTTTGTTATTCAGCTGTTGTTTCAGGTGAATAACATAGCAGGCACGCGGGTGTGCTTAAACTAGCTGGGAGCCACCCGTGGGGTGAATCCCGGACATGAGCGTCGTCCTGGTTGTTCTGGGGCGGCAGGATAGTAAACCTCTGGGTTGTAGGAAAATTCCTTTGCTTATTCGTAACCTTTGTACAATTGCTCTTACCGCCGTCGTGATGACACTAGCAGGTTGTAGTGGCGGGGTACTCGATCCGAAAGGACAAGTCGGTGTTGAAGAGAAGTGGCTGATTATTATCAGTACACTTTTGATGCTGATTGTTGTTATTCCGGTTATCGTGCTGACCCTGTTCTTCGCCTGGAAGTATCGCGCCAGTCGGGATTTTGAAGTCTATACCCCTAAATGGGCTCACTCGGTGAAGATTGAGTCGGCTGTATGGTCGATTCCTATTTTGATCATCATCGTGCTGGGTGTCATCACGTGGAAATCCACCCACGCGCTCAACCCTTATAAGCCGCTTGAAGGCAAGGGCGAGCACCTCACCGTGGAAGTGGTGTCACTGAACTGGAAATGGTTATTCATTTACCCTGAACAAGGTATTGCCACAGTCAACGAGCTGGTGTTCCCGGCTGGTAAACCGGTGGCGTTCAAAATTACCTCTGAGGGCACCATGAATTCCTTTTTCATTCCCCAGTTAGGTAGTCAAATCTACTCAATGGCAGGCATGGAAACCAAGCTGCATCTGATTGCTGATGAACCGGGCACGTTCTACGGTTTCTCGGCCAACTATAGCGGTGAAGGTTTTACCGGTATGGATTTTGACGCCATTGCCACGCCAACCGCAGAAGGATTTGACGAGTGGGTAGAAAAAGTTAAGCGCGAAGGTGGTGAGCTGAATCAAGCTTCTTATAACGAGCTGGCAGAACCCACACAATCGCACCCTGTTGAATATTTTGCCGATGTAGAAGATAACCTGTTCCACACGATCATCATGAAGTTCATGAAAGATCACGGAAAAATGGACTACTACAGCAAGCCTGAAGGTGCTGTTCAGGGCCGTCACGAATCTGCTTCTAAGCAGATGGAAGACCACGGCGCACATGAAATGGGGGCCAAGGAGTAATCATGTCTTTCTTAGGTAAACTATCTATTGAAGCCGTGCCGTACCATGATCCGATAATCATGAGTACGCTCACGGTGGTAGCGATATTGGGTGTGGTACTTGCCACCCTGATTACCAAATACAAAAAGTGGGGCGTGCTGTGGAATGACTGGATCACATCCATCGACCACAAACGCCTGGGTATCATGTATATCATCCTGGCGCTGATTATGCTGCTGCGCGGCTTTGCCGACGCCATCATGATGCGCTCACAGTTAGCGTTGGCCACCAATGGGGCCGAAGGCTATCTGCCGCCAGACCATTATGACCAGATCTTCACCGCGCACGGCGTTATTATGATCATCTTCATGGCCATGCCGTTCATGGTTGGTCTGATGAACATCATTTTGCCTCTGCAAATTGGTGCTCGTGATGTGGCGTTCCCGTTTTTGAACAACCTCAGCTTCTGGCTGACAGCTGGTGGTGCCATCCTGATCAACTTATCGTTAGGTCTAGGTGAATTTGCCAAGACTGGCTGGGTGGCGTATCCGCCGCTGTCAGGCTTGCAATACAGTCCGACCGTCGGGGTTGATTACTATATATGGGCCTTGCAGATATCCGGGCTCGGTACGCTACTCACCGCAGTTAACTTCCTGGTAACTGTGTTTAAGATGCGTGCACCGGGTATGAAGCTGATGCAAATGCCAATCTTTACCTGGACGTGTACCTGGGCCAACATCCTGATCGCAGCATCGTTCCCGATTCTGACTGCGGTTCTGGCGATGCTGACTCTGGACCGTTACATGGACTTCCACTTCTTCACTAACGAAGCCGGTGGTAACTCCATGATGTACATCAACCTGTTCTGGGCATGGGGTCACCCTGAAGTTTACATTCTGATTCTGCCAGCCTTTGGTATCTTTTCAGAAATTATCTCGACCTTTACTGCCAAGCGTTTGTTTGGTTATAAGTCGATGGTTTATGCCAGTGGCGCGATTGCCATCTTAGGTTTCGTCGTATGGCTGCACCACTTCTTCACCATGGGGTCGAGCGCCAATGTGAATGCCTTCTTTGGCATCATGACCATGATTATTGCGGTACCCACCGGGGTTAAGCTGTTCAACTGGATCTTCACGATTTATCGTGGCCGGTTAACCATCACCACACCGGTACTGTGGACCATTGGTTTTATCTGTACTTTCACCATCGGTGGTATGACTGGCGTACTGCTGGCTATCCCAGGTGCTGACTATGTATTACATAACAGCCTGTTCCTGATTGCCCACTTCCACAACACCATTATCGGTGGTGCGGTATTTGGCTACCTGGCCGGCTTTGTATACTGGTTCCCGAAAGCCATGGGCTTCAAACTGGACGAGCAATGGGGCAAGCGTGCCTTCTGGTGCTGGCAGATCGGTTTCTTACTGGCCTTTATGCCTCTGTACGTACTGGGCTTCTTGGGCATGACCCGTCGTCTGAATTCAACCAATAATCCAGACTGGAACATTTGGTTGTATATCGCGGCACTGGGTGCTGTGGTCATTGCCTTTGGTATTCTATTCCAGGCGATTCAGCTGATTGTCAGCTTCATGAAGCGCGAAGAGCTGGATGACAAAACTGGCGATCCTTGGAACGGTCATACACTGGAGTGGTCAACAGCTTCTCCACCGCAGTTCTATAACTTTGCCAAAATTCCTTATGTGAAGGACATCGATACCTGGACTGACATGAAGGAAGAAGGCGAAGCTTATAAGCGCTACGAAAGCTATGAGCCTATCCATATGCCGAAGAACACCTCAGCCGGTGTGACCATCAGCGGCAGCCTGACAGTATTCTGTTTTGCCATGATCTGGCACATCTGGTGGCTGGCCATTGTTGGCCTGGTTGGCGCAATCGCGTTCTACATCAAGCGTTGCTACACCAAGGACGTGGATTACTACGTGCAGCCGGATGAGATTGAGAAAATCGAGGATGAACATCTGAAAAATGCGCCAAAAGAGGTAACAGCATGAGTTCAATTCCAGCAAGCTTAAATCCTAACAGTGATGTCGGAGGTCATGGCGACGGCCATGACCACGAGCACCACGATACGAGCGGCAATACGATTTTCGGCTTCTGGGTTTACCTGATGACCGACTGCTTGTTGTTTGCATCGTTTTTTGCCACCTACGCGGTGTTGTTTATGAACACCGCTGGCGGGGTATCTGGTAAAGATATTTTCGAACTGGATTTTGTGGCTGTGGAAACAGCCGCCCTGCTGTTAAGTAGTATTACTTTTGGCTTCGCCATGATCGGTGCGCACAAGCAAAACAAAGCGCAAACCCTGACCTGGCTTGCCGTCACCTATGCATTTGGTGCTGCCTTTATTGGCATGGAAATCTATGAATTCCATCATCTGATCGTAAATGGTAACGGCCCGGGTGAGAGTGCCTTTTTAACCGCGTTTTTCTCGCTAGTAGGTCTGCACGGCCTGCACGTGACCGCCGGTCTGATTTGGATGACTATCATGATCATTGAAGTGCTGCGTCGTGGCCTGGGTACCCAGACTGTCACACGCCTGAGCTGCTTAAGCTTGTTCTGGCACTTCCTGGATATCGTCTGGATCTGTGTATTCACTGTTGTATATCTGATGGGAGCGATGTAATGAGCCATAGCCATTCACATTCTACTACCCCGGGTGAAACAGAAGCACATTCTGCGGATCACGGAGATGTAAAATCCTACGTGATTGGGTTTGTACTGTCAGTGATCCTGACAGCGATCCCATTCTGGGCTGTAATGGAAGGTGACTTTTCCAAAACCACCACCATCTGGACGGTGGTTGTAGCTGCAATCGTGCAGCTTTGGGTGCACCTGAAGTTCTTTTTACACCTTAACTTTGTCACTGAAGACGGTCGGGCCAGTACCTTCTCGTTCTTATTCAGTGCGCTGGTTATTGTGATGATTGTTGGCTTGTCGGTGTGGATCATTTACGAAGCTAACGCAATGATGATGTACTAGCCGGCTGGCTGGTATATCATTATCCAAGTTGTATCTGGAGAAACAAGTTAGATGTTCCGACGTTATTTACAGGTGACAAAACCCGGCATCATTATGGGCAATCTGATCTCTGTGGCTGGCGGCTTTTTGCTGGCCTCGCGCGGGGATATAGATGGCCTGCTAATGGTAGCAACACTGGTTGGGTTGTCGCTGGTGGTGGCATCAGGTTGTGCAATTAATAATTGTATCGACCGCGATATTGATGCCCGCATGCAGCGCACCAAGACCCGGGTTACCGTGACCGGCGAGATGTCAGTGAAAGCAGCGCTGGCCCACGGCATTGTGCTAGGCGTAGCAGGCTTTGCCTTGCTGGCGGCTTTCACCAATGCTGTGGCAGTCTTTTTTGCTGCGTTCGGCTACGTGATTTATGTAGGCGTCTACAGCCTGTACATGAAACGGAATTCTATCTATGGCACTTTGGTGGGCAGCCTGTCAGGGGCTGTACCACCAGTGGTAGGCTATTGTGCGGTGACCGGCCAGTTTGATGCCGGCGCGGCGATCCTACTGCTGATGTTCAGCCTGTGGCAAATGCCACACTCGTACGCCATCGCGATCTTTCGCTATAAGGATTACGAGGCTGCCAATATTCCGGTTTTGCCGGTAGCCAAAGGTATCGAACGCGCCAAGTTGCACATTGTGCTGTACATCGCGGTTTATGCCCTGGTGACCATGTTACTGCCATTAGGTGGGTATACAGGTTTAGGCTTTATGGCCGTGGCGGCAACCACCAGTATCTGGTGGTTGGTGATGGCCTTAAAGGGCTATCGCAGCGATGTGGATATCAATGGCTGGGCCCGCCAGGTGTTTGGTTTCTCAATCTTGAACATTACATTATTAAGCGTGGCCATGGCAGTGGATTATCACACCGTGGCACCGCAAATATTTGCGTTCAATTAAAACAAAAAAGGCTCCATCGCGGAGCCTTTTTTAATCCTCAATGATCCGGTATTTTCGGATCTCGCTGCTTTCCACAATCTCGGTCGCCTGTTCACTGAAACGGCGAAAGTGACCAGCATTAAAGTGCGCATCAAGCGCCTCAGTATTGTCCCACAGTTCATTGACTACCAGTTCTATTTTATCCCCGTCAGTACGGCGCAAAAGGTCGTAGCGCTGGCAACCATTTTCCTGGCGCGAATGAAATTGCAGAGTTTTTAACGCACTCTCCAGATGCTCAAGGTTGTCTTCCTGGCAATGCAGTGTGGCAATCACCGCAATCATAGTTTTCTCCTGTCTCTTTGAACCCAGCCATTTTGTACGCAAGGGCATCAGAACCGATTTACCCTTGCACAGATTTCATGCTCTTACCCGATGGGAGTATCACAACAGGTAAGTATGCTCCAGCAACGGCAGATGAGCACAGCCTAACGCCTGCGCCTGAGCCCCCACTCCGCCTGGCTCGGCGGTAATTGGGTGTATGCCCCGCCAATCCTGACCCTTGAGATGGTGGTTGATGGCGCTGACCAGCGCGTGCAATAACCAGCCTGGCACGATGCCATCGATGATCATTGTCTTAGTATCTAATACAGCCTGCAAGGCCACACTGGCCTGTGCGATGGCTTTAGCCGCCTGCTCTATCCACTGCTGCACCTTATCCTGCCAGGCGGGCTCCGGGCCCTGACTGTGTCGCACCTGGTGCCAATGGTGCTGGCCAAGTTGCTGCTTCAACCCGTACACCGAGGCTAACTCGTGCAACTGAGCCAGCTGGCCGTGGGGCCCGGTCACGGGCAGCGACGCCATTGCCCCGGCATTGCCGGTGCTGCCAGCATGCAGCGCACCATCGATGACCACCGCCCCGCCGATAAAGGTGCCGATAAAAAAATACGCAAAATGACTATGGACCGTACGGTTACTGCAAAACAGCTCGGCCACGCACGCGGCATTATCGTCATTGCTAATCACCACCGGCAGCGCAAAGTACTCTCGTAGCCATCGGTTTAGTTCAGCCGGGTCCTCATATAACGCCGGCTTTGCTACCGGGTCAGGGACAGTAGCCGGGTTTGTCCATTGCCCGGCAAAATACGGCATCGCTACCCCAACCCCGCAAATACGCTGACGTTGCGCCGGACTTAGCGGTGCACAGACCACGGCCATGGCTGCAGCCAAAAATTCTTGTAGCTGAACAATATCCGGAGCCTGGGCCACACTGCTGTGAAAGCCAATCACCTCGCCACATAAATTCACCAGCGTCAGATCCATCTGCTGCCGGCCTATCTTCAGGCCTAAACTGTACGCCCCATCCGGGTTAAGCATATAGGGCACCCGGGGCTGGCCCTTACCGCGGCCTGCCAGGCGTTGTCGGCTAGCACCTCTGACCACCAAACGCTGGTCTTCTAAGCGGGCTATCACCTGCGCTGCAGCTTGCGCTGATAAGCCGGTGCGGGTTGAGATTTCTACTTTTGATAAGGCCTGATGCTGGCGCATCAGTTCAATCACCTGGCGATCATTGGCAAAGCGAATACGTTGCTGCCCGCGGTGGTGCCGGTGTGTTGCTGTCATTGTCTACTCCTTTGACGACATGCATGAATTAATTAAATAAACAAAGTTGATTTAATGCAAGATGTTTCCCATACTGCAATCTGACGTATAAGTCATTTTCTCATGTTGATGCGCAACTGTATAAAGGTTTGGCTATGTTAAATGTATTATGTCTGGGTGAGGTGCTGGTCGATATGCTTGGTCAGCTACAAACCACCCCGGATGGGACCGAGCAAAAAGTGTTCCGGCCCTTTGCTGGCGGCGCGCCGGCTAATGTCTCAGTGGCGGTTGCTCGGTTGGGTGGGCGCAGCCAGCTGATCTCTAAGGTCGGTGAAGATACGTTTGGCCGTTTTTTAACCGATACCCTTGAACGCTATCAGGTCGATACCCGGTATGTCACCACAGCCACAGGCAAAACCGCCCTGGCATTTGTAGATCTGGATGCCCGCGGCGAGCGCACCTTTGAATTTTATGTCGATAACGCGGCGCATAAGGATTTGCAGGAAAAAGATATCGAACCGGTGGCTGTAGATGGCCACAGTGTGGTGCATTTATGCTCCGGGTCATTTTCCACTGAGTTACTCACCAGTAGCGCTGAGCTATTGATTGAGCGCACCCGGGCTAATCATGGGTTGTTATGCATGGATATTAACTGGCGGCCAGGATTTTGGCGCAACCCGGCGCACGGGCCAGGTATTATTGGCCGGGCCGCCGGTCGCATGGACATCATCAAAGCCAGCGCCGAAGAACTGGATGAGTTGTACGGTGACCAGGCTGACACCATGATTGAGCAGTGGATCAAGCAAGGTGTACAGCTGATTCTTATCACGGACGGGGCCAACCCGGTGCAGTGCATCACCCCCACCCATCGCATTTCGCACCCAGTGCCTGCGCCCCAGGTGGTAGATACCACCGCCGCCGGCGATGCGTTTATCGGTGGGTTACTCTATTACCTGGCAGCCACCCTGTCTGAAGCTGGCGAACTTAGCCGCCTGACCGATTCAGCAGAAAACCTGCATGCCTTGCTCAGCTTTGCCAGCCAGTGTGGTGCGGTGGCAGTGTCCCGCTTCGGAGCCTTTGATGCTTTGCCCACGTCCCAGGATGTGGCCCTGCCCTAAACCCTAACGCCACATTGCGCCATGCTGGTGCAATCTTGCAACATACCGGGCAAAGACTGCCCGGTCTGCGTTGCCTTAACACCCTCAATCTTTGCTCAGTGCTGCTATAGGCCCCGCGATGCCTGGTGTCTACAGTAGCGCGTTCACTTGTGCACAGCCTTTGCATGAACCTTTTTTAATATCATTGGGTTAGCATGCACGCCAGTAGACAGGCAACACAAAAAGGAAAGGCAATGGCAGCACACAAAGGGCAAAATATTGATTTTATCGTGGCAACCTGTGAAGACGATGCCGGTGCATTGTCACGGGTTTCTGCCATCTCCTCGGCATTTCCCCGCGCCAGGGTAATCGTCGCCGACAGTTCGAGTGACGAGTACAAGCAAGGTTCGCGATTATATGACACATTGCAATTACTGGGACATCAGGCAGTTTATGTTGATTGTGACGAAGGCTGCCGCTACAGCTGCTATCAACAGGCATTGCAGCATAGCTCACGAGACTATGTCGCCTTTCGATATAATAGCGGCAAGGTGGATGAAGCCCTCACCGCTTTGGGGTTGTCTGAAGAATTTAACGAGGATGCCCTGGTGACGCACCCGGAATGGCAAGCCCAGACTGGCGCTCAGCAGCTTGCTGCCAGAAAGATTGAAGCTGTGGTGTTTAAGCGCACCTATCTGGAACAGCAGGCGCAGCTGGGTAATTCATCCGATGATAATGCAGAATCCTTTTTTACCCGCTTGGCAGATGCGGCGCAGATTAATAAAGGCTTGGTCGCTGCGGCCTGATAAAACCCTTGGGTGCCAAATTCTGGCACCCAAGGCTTCGCCAATCTTCTCATTTCGCGTTATCTGAGCCGCGAGCTTGCGACCCTAAATAGTACAGCTATCACCGCAATCATTGGCACCGTCACGCAAGGCGTCAGCCTCAGCATTGGCTGCTTTATCATTAGCATGCTGCGTAGCTTCTACAGATTTTTCTACAGCGTCAAAATCAATATCATCAAAATCAAATTCGTCGTCAAACATATACGGATATCCTGTTCATCATGGTTTTGCGCAGTGTAGCAAACGCCCGCCGCTAGCGTAAGCACTGCCTGTCGATTCAAGCTGCCTCTAATCTTAGCCGACAACTAATTCCGTAAGACTGCCTGACTGTCGACATATTTGTCTATTTTGTTAAACATGTTAAGAAAAGGTTGATTGCCACCTACGTCTTGATTACTCTGCCAAAGACAGCCGAGTTAGCCAAAAGTATAACTCGGCCAGTGCCATCTCGGTGCAGTGCATATTATCTGCATCATAGATTCTGCAAGTATGGAGACAGAGTATGCCAGGTACCAACACATCATCATCCAGTGATTTTCCTCTGACTCAAAGTTATTTTAAAGGGGCCGAAGGTGTGCCGCTGACCAATGCAACTCTGGGTGAGCATTTTCGCAGCATTGTCGACAAACACCCTGATCAGGAAGCGATTGTGGTGCGCCACCAAGCCATCCGTTGGACATATCGTGAGCTATGGCAACAGGTTGAAAAGGTTGCCACCGGATTATTGGCACTGGGTGTACGCTCTGGCGATCGGGTGGGAATCTGGTCGCCCAACAGCATTGAGTGGTCACTGGTTCAATATGCTACCGCCCGCATCGGCGCAGTGATGGTCTGTTTGAATCCGGCTTACCGACCCCATGAGCTGGAATTTGCCATCAACAATGTTGGGGTAAAATACCTGGTCATGGCCGAGTCATTCAAGCAATCAGATTATGTGCAGATGATTCAGGAACTGGCTGACGAACCCGACGAGGCCGCTGGCACGCTGACTTTTTCCCGTTTGCCATCGCTGAAGCAGGTGGTCCTCACCGCCCCCACACCACAGGCGGGCATGCTGCCATTTTCAGCGCTTTATGAATTAGGCACGGCAGCGCAATACACCGCGCTGCAGGCTATCGAAGCCACCCTCAAGGCCAGTGATCCCATCAATATCCAGTTTACCTCGGGCACCACCGGCAATCCAAAGGGGGCGACCCTAAGCCACTATAATATTCTCAATAATGGTCATTTGGTGGCACACACCATGCGCCTTACCCAGCAGGATAAAATTTGTATCCCGGTGCCTTTGTATCATTGTTTTGGCATGGTATTGGGCAACCTGGTGTGTATGAGCGTGGGCGCTTGTGCAGTGTTTCCATCTGCGGCATTTGATCCGGCGCTGACCTTGCAAACTGTACAGGAGGAAAAATGCACGGGCTTACATGGCGTGCCCACCATGTTTATTGCCGAGCTAGAGCTGGCTGATTTTGACCAGTATGATTTGCGCTCCCTGCGCACCGGCGTAATGGCCGGCAGCACCTGCCCGGAAGAGCTGATGCGTAAAGTCCATCAATTATTTCATATGCACCAGGTGGTGATTGGCTACGGGCAAACCGAATGCAGCCCTATCAACCATATTACCGATATCGACTCGCCACTGGAAAAGCAGGTGAAAACCGTAGGCCGGGCGATGGACCATACCGAAGTCAAAATCGTCGACAGTCAGGGCAATATCGCACCGCTGGGTGAGCCGGGTGAGATTTGCGCCCGCGGGTACTGTGTGATGCAGGGCTATTGGGACGATGCGGCAAAGACCCAGGCCACTATTGATGAGCACGGGTGGCTGCATTCTGGCGATTTAGGGGTGATGGATGAAGAAGGCTATGTGACCATCGTCGGGCGCATCAAGGATATGATCATCCGCGGTGGGGAAAATATCTACCCGCGGGAAATCGAAGAGCTGCTGTATCATCATGAAGATATCAGCGATGCCGCTGTATTTGGCATTCCGGATGACAAATTTGGTGAGCAGGTATGTTTATGGCTCACAGTAAAAGACGGCCGCGCGACCACCGAGCAGGCGATTAAGGCCTATCTGCAAGAACATCTGGCTTATTTTAAAATTCCCAAATATATCCGCATTGTGGACAGCTATCCGATGACCGTCACCGGTAAGGTCCAAAAATTTAAGATGCGCGAGCAAATGGTGGCCAGCTTAGAAGAGCAATCAGCCCTGGCGGGCTAGCCGACATAGCGCCGGGCCCGTGGGCGGGTCTGGCAGCTCGATTCACATGCACCCTAGCCAAATGTTTCGATATACAGCTTCTCGACTTTTTCTCTGGCCCACGGCGTTTTGCGCAAAAATTTCAGCGAAGACTTCACCGACGGCTCATTACTAAAGCAGTTTACGCGAATACGGCTGTACAACCCGTCCCAGCCATAGTGCGCCTGCAGCCGGGTTACGATTTTTTCTAAGGTCAGCCCGTGAAGCGGATTATTTGGCTGTGTCTGGCTCATGTAAAGTCCTGTTGTACATTGGAGATGCCACGCAAGTGGCGTAGCTCGTCAGTGTAGCAAATTTTACCCCGTAACGGGATGGGCATAAAAAAAGCCAGTCAGGCGAACCTGACTGGCTTTTTCACAACATCTGCGTGTTATGTGCAGATACTTACATCGAGTAGCTTAAGGTCACATAACCAAAGCGGCCGATATTGTCATACGCGCCATCGTTGGCACCGGTACCTGTGGTACCCAGCGGCAATGCACGGTTAAACAGATTGTCCACACCCACAGTGGCGCTCACGCCATTGTCAAAGTTGTAAGCAACTGTGACATCAGTTACCGCATACGAGGCAAATGACATGCGGCTGCTTGGGTTAGGGTTACGCGCCAGTTCCTGGTTGTCGTACAGGCTTACCTCGTCGATATAACGTGTCTTCCAGCTGCCCTGCCAGTCGCCACGATCATAGTTTAAGGTAAAGGTGCCCTGCCATTCTGCTTCACCGGCGGTGCCTGCATACTGATAAAAATCAGTCGGGTCATCCTGGAACGGGAATTCTTTACGCTCATCCAGATAGGTAGCGATCAGGTTGGTGCGTACTGCACCGCCTAACGCGTCAAAGTCATAACCAAACTCAAAATCCACCCCTTCGGCTTCCTGGCCAGCCAGGTTAAGCGCGTAGCTGCGGATCAAGGTGATTTCGCTGGCACCATTGCGGTCAATCAGACCACAGTATTCGTTATTGATACCGGTTTGTGAATCTACACAACGGTCAACAATGGTTTGCGCTCCGACTGTGGCAATGGCGTCAGTCAGCTCGATTTTCCAGTAATCGACGGTGGCAGTGAAACCTTCAAACCACGATGGCTGGTAAACCAAGCCAATGGTTTCAGAAGTTGACTGCTCAGCACCCAGGGCACGGTTACCACCGGTTTCGCCTTCCAGGGTTTGCGAATCATAGTTGGAGTTGAAACCAACAGGCACACCCAGGGCGGCGCAGTTGTTGCGGCGCAGTTCGTCATCGGCCAGGTTGGCCAGATTTTCTTCACGGCACGGATCATCAACAGTAAAGAAGGTTTGGCTGGCTTCACCGAATAATTCACCGATGTTCGGTGCACGCAGTGCAGACGAACGGGTAGCCCGTAAGCGTAGGTCTTCAACCACCTGCCAGTCCAGGCCTAACTTCCAGCTTGTAGCATTACCGATAGAAGTGTAATCCGCGATACGGATAGCACCATCCACGGTCAGCAGCTCAACACCTGGCAGGTCGAACAGCAGTGGTGCTGTCACTTCGGCAAATACCTCTGATACTTCATAGTAGCCCTTGTCTTCGCCCAGAGCGTTGAAGAAGGTACCGGCCGCATTTTCCGGCTCGTTGATTTCACTTTCTTCTTTACGGTATTCCACACCGGCAGCCACACCAACATAACCGGCTGGTAGCTCGTAAATGCCCGAGTTAGATACCGTACCACCAGCATTCAGCTGTTCTATGGTGCTGGTGCCCACAGACGTGGTGTTAATGTAATCAGTGGCAGCCTGGCTTGGCGCACCAAAGCCCATGATATTGACTGGCTGGCAGCCATTCTGGCGAGCTTCTTCATCGGCGCAGACAATGGTACCGTCTTCTTGCGCAACCGCGTTAAGCGCATTGAAGTAGTTGGCCATGATCATGTTGTTGCTGTTAGCACGCTCCAAATCGGTTTTGCCGTAGTTCAGGAATGCTTCATATTCCCAGTAATCGGCAAATACACCTTCTACACCGACCACGTAACGGTATGTCTCACGCGTATCATTTTCGGTGCGGCGGCCCAGATCGGCCATCATGCGGTTAACCTGAATGCTTTCCAGGCCGTTGGCATCCATATAGTCCGCCACAGAGTCAGTCAAAAAGCCGTTGTTGCGGCTGATCACATTTTCATTGTCGAAGAAGAAAAATGCTGGCTGACCTAAGCTTTCTGCACGAGTGCGTGAGAATTTGGCAGAAGCATACACTTGTGTCTGGTCGTTTACATCGTAGTTACCCTTGATGTTAAAGTTGGTGCGATCAAACGCGGGCTGTAAATCAGTGAACTGGCGCAGATTGTAAAAGTCGCACGGGCCGGCACAGGCTAGGCCATCTACACTGTCGCCCAGGTAGAGATTTTCCCGCGAACCGTCACTATTAAAAGTTTGGTCAAGATTGTCACCAAATACACCACGGTTATTGATGGCGTAGTAGCCGGCATTGGCGGTGTAGATGTCATCAGGGTACGCCAGTGAGTCCAGTTGCTCTTCTGTGCGTTCCACACCCATGATGCTTTCGTAGCTCATGTTGCGGTAGGAGGTGGCTGTCCACGGGTTGTCCAGCGCATTTAAACGATTTTGGCTATTGTATTCAGCAGACACCGCAACATTACCGCGATCGTTGTCAAAATTCAGACCATACGACGCCTGATATTTTTCATTTTTATAATCGTTGTCGTTAGCATAACCGCGGGTCGCGCTGATATCGAAGCCTTCGATATTCTTTTTCAGTACAAAGTTAACCACACCGGTTACCGCATCGGCACCGTAAACCGCCGATGCACCCCCAGTGATAATTTCAACCCGTTCAATCCAGCTGGTAGGAATGGTGTTTGTGTCAACCGCGGCACTGCCTGCAGAGCTGGACACGTGGCGCTTGCCATCCACCAGCACCAGGGTACGGTCAACGCCCATACCGCGCAGGTCAAGGATGTTCAGCCCGGCAGTACCGATAAACTGACCAGAGTTAGCCAGTGAGTAAGTATTGGCCAGCGCAGGTAATTCGTTAAGCACTTCACCGATGTTCAGCGCACCGGTGTTCATCAGTGATTCGCCACTTAAGACAGTCACGGGTGAGGGCGCAATCGCACCCTGACGAGAAATTCGAGAACCGGTTACCTGGATTTTTTCGACAGCGGCATCGGCAGTTTGGTCTTGAGCCATGGCTGCGCCAGAGGCAACAGCGGCGCTTCCGACCAGCGCAAGCTGAACGGCATAAGCTAATTTTTTCATCTTCAATTCCTAGAGAGTTGTAAATAGCCTGGCCTGTTTAATTTACATTCAGGCCTTATTCTAGTGCTGTTTTAATAATTATGTGCATGTTTTCCGAGCGCATTTTAATAAGCATCAATGGTAAAACTCAACTTTTTCCTAAAATTAAATTTAGATTTTATTTTTTGCTTAAAAAGCCAACACTTATTAAATATATATTTTATTTTACATGCACAAAATTCCAGCAGAAAAATAAATATTCATGCATTTTCTATAATTGATTATTAAATAAAAACAAAATGCAGCCACCCATAAAGGCCTTAAAAATAGGGAGGGTATGTGACAAAAAAACAGTTTTTTTGTTATTGAAAGTTAAAACTTTAGATTAAATAAAGAACATTCATCTTGGCAAAATGAGCGATTTGGCAGAACAGTGGGACGAATTAGAACAAGTTACAGACCATATGCAATAAATTCACTTAATCGCATGCAAGTTTTGTTAAAAAAATGTTTTTTGCGTAATTTAGATGCTCATATTTGAATTTTTTTCACACTTATTGTTTGAAAAATAGGCATGATCAAGAAGGCACACCTTTTGAATAGTGATAAGTGTCGTAACTGAAGCAACACTCACTTCAAATAAGAGGACACGTTTATGAAAACAGCAACAAAACTAGCAACGGGTATTTCAGCCAGTCTGTTGGCCGCAGGTATGTTTGTTGGACAAGCGTCTGCTCAGGTAACCAACAACACACTACAAGATCATGAAGGATTTTATGTAGGTGGTAATTATGGTTGGGTCAAAGTCGATGGCCAGGATGACTTCGATGACGACAATGATATGTATCAAGCGTTGGCCGGTTACCGCTTTAACCGGTATGTAGCCGTTGAGGGTAGCTTTATCGACTTCGGTGACTATGGCAGTGATTTATCTAATGCAGACACCGATGGCTATACAGCCGCAGTGAAAGGTATGTTACCGCTTAGCGAACACTTCTCAGTATTTGTTAAAGGTGGTCAGCTATGGTGGGAAAGCGATTACAATGTACAGGGCTTGTCGGGCAAATTTGATGACGAAAGCCTGTTTATCGGTGCCGGTGTCAACTATGCCATCACCCGTAATCTGAGTATCAATGCCGAATACACTATGTATGATGCGGATCTAGATGCAGACGAGCTCAGTGAAAACATCACTGATTCAGACTTTGATACCGACCTGAAGCAAGCCAGTGTAGGTATTGAATACCGCTTCTAAGTAACAGCTAAAAATCTGTTTTACATCAACAACCCGTCAGTGGCGCTGTCGTTTCTGACGGGTTAATTGCTACCCCGCTTCCTTCCCTTCTTATTGCACTCGTAGCCCAGTCGCTGCGTAAAAACTACAAGCAAGCAGCCCATTGCTTCTATCGCACCGCGATCACACGCTAAATGCTGCTTAATGTAAATTTATAAAAAACCTTTAATTCAACAAGTTAGGCCAGGCCGCGCACGGAACGAAAATGGAACATTATGTGCAACGACACTGTTTAACCTAAACCTATCAGGCCCGTTGAAAGAAAGTCAGGAGGAGTCATGTCGGCACCAGGTTCAATATTCAGACAGGGGGAGAATTGCTGGGTCAGCAGTAAAGCCAGCTATGCCGCTCCCCTGATTGATTGTGCCAATTATTACAAGGCTTTGCATTCTTCGCTTGCCAAGGCAAAACACTCTATTTTTATTGTGGGCTGGGATATCGACAGCCGGATCCGGCTGTTGCATGGCGAAGATGAAGCGCGCAGTGAAGCGCCGTCGGTCATCAGCGAATTACTGGCCTGGAAAGCCGAGCAAAACCCTGATCTCAAAGTGTATTTGCTGCGCTGGGATTCCTCGTTAGCGTTTTTTGCCCAGCGTGAGATGTGGGCCAAAGAAGTGTGGGATGAGAACACCCCCGACAATGTTAAAACCATGCTCGACGATACCATCCCCATGGGCGGAAGCCAGCATCAGAAAATCGTTATTGTGGATGACGAGGTAGTATTTTCCGGAGGCATGGATGTGTCGACCAACCGCTGGGATACCCGCGATCACCCGCCTCAGTCTGATGAACGTGATGGCCCTGAAGGCGAATATGGCCCGCTGCATGATGTGCAGGCTGTGTATGCCGGCCCTATTGTCAAAGATTTTGCCGAACTGGTGCGCTGGCGTTGGTTGCGGGTAGCCGAGTCTGAGCCTATTGAGTTTCGCGACAATCCGCGCAACGGGTTGGATGACAGTCTACCGGATGCCTGGCCGGATGGCTTTGATCCCTGGTTTGAAAAAGTTGACTGCGCGCTGGCGCGCACGATTCCGTTTATGGATGAGGTCGAACCGGTCCAGGAAGTTCGAAATATGTTGCTCGACCTGATTAATCAGGCAGAACGTGTGATCTATATCGAAAACCAGTTCACCAGTCGGCAGGAAATTGCCGAGGCGCTGAATAAGCGGCTCAAAACCTGTCCGGACTTAAACGTCATTATCGTCAGTTCGTATGAACCCAAGGGCCGGTTTGAATGTGAGGCTTTCTGGGCCAGCCGGATTGAGTTTAAAAAGATCCTGTTCAAGGGTGTCGATCCTGACCGTATTGTTATGAGTTATTCCTCTATTACCGATGAACAGGGGCGCTCAGCTTATAAGCGTATTCACTCCAAAGTGATGACCATTGATGAGCAATATCTGGTAATTGGCTCCTCCAATCTCAGCAACCGTTCAATGACTCTGGACACTGAAATCGACACGGTTTATTTCGGCAATAATGAGCACAATTCCCGCCAGATTGCTAAGGTGCGCGACGACTTACTGGCTGAGCATACCGGCCGCGATCTGCCCACTACAGCCCGCCTAATGAAAGAAGCCAATCCTGCCCGGGCCATCATGGAAGGGCAACTTGCGCACGGTTACGTGCTGACCCAGGTCAATGATGAAATCTTCACCGATCAGCCATCAGACAACCTGTTCCGATCATTCTCAGACCCGGAAGAACCGCTCATCGCTATTCCAACCCTGGACGGAGACACTATGCCTGCAAAAAATCCGCGACGCCGCACCATCATGATTGGCCTGGGTGTGCTGGTACTCGCTATCCTTGGTGGCCTGATGTATTGGGCCAGCCAGGCAATCCCATGGCTTAATGCAGACAGCATCAATGCCTTTTTGGAAGAAAGTCGAGGCACCTATTTTGCGCTACCCACCGTATTACTGGTGTATGTGGTCGGGGGCATTTTGTTTTTCCCGGTTACCGTGTTGTCGATTGCAGTTGCGGCGGTGTTCGGGCCTATTTGGGGGCCTATCTACGGCATATTGGGTGCACTGTTGAGCTCAGCGACAATGTTTGGCGTGGGTAAATTGCTGGGCAATGCTGGTTTAAAAAAAATTGGCGGACCAAAGGTAGAAGCGCTAGACCAAAAGCTTAAAAGCAGTGGGATTGTGGGTGTGGCGGCCATTCGTATGTTGCCTATCGCGCCTTTTAGCCTGGTGAATTTGGTAGCAGGGATTTCTTCAATTGGTATTTTTCAGTTTTTGGTCGGCACTTTTTTAGGCATGTTTCCGCCCATGATTGCTAAAGGCCTGGTGGGTGACTCTATCACTCAGATTTTCCGCAACCCGTCGGTAGAAACGATTTCATACCTGGCCGGTGGGATTGTGTTGTGGGGCCTGATGATTTGGGGTTCACAAAAGTTTGCTCGCTGGTATCAGGAGCGCAAACAAAACAAAGCAAAGGCAGAAGAATGTGTCGCATAATCAGCTATAACATTCACAGTGGCGTGGGCCGGGACAAGCATCAAGATTATCGTCGTATCGGTAATTTTCTGGCCCAACAGGATGCGGACATTGTTTTACTGCAAGAAATGGACACCCGCCCGCAGGAACGGGCGGTGCAGCAAGATATTCACGATATCTGCGCTGGCAGTATCTACCATCTGGTGGCCTCGCCGGCGCTAAGTGAACCCAACGGCTGGTATGGAAACGCCATTTTAAGCCGCTATCCGGTTTTAAATAATCAGACCATTGATGTGTCAAAAGCCGGTTTTCAGCCGCGCAATATCCAGGCGGTTGTATTAGATACGCCCAAGGGCCCGCTGACAGTAATCAATACCCACAAGGGGCTGAAAAAACACGAGCGCCGCAGCCAGTTTGCCTTATTGCATGAGTATATTGCCGAGCGTCTGCATCAGCAGCCTACCCCGCTGATAGTCGGCGGCGATTTCAATGAGTGGCAATTTTTCACTAACGCGTTTAAGCAACTTAATCACACCTTGAATGCCCATAAAATCGGCGCCACCTTTCCGGCCCACTTTCCGATGTTTTCGTTAGATCGTATCTGGACCAGCGATGATATCCGGGTTAAACGTGTCAAACGTATTCGCAGCGCTCAAACCCGGGTGTTGTCGGATCATCTGCCGGTACTGGTGGATGTAGAATTACCGCAAACACCGGCGCTGGCCCCACCCGCAGCAGCAACCATTCACTGTGCCTGACAAACGGCAACGCATAAAAAATTTTTTTTCTTTGTTTTAAGAAGCTGTTTTTACGTCGTTTATCTTGCATTTACGCGGCATTTTTCAGTCTGTTGCCGGATCTTTTTCAAATGCCTGCCTACCAATACATTAAATCTTAGCTATAACTTTTAAAGTACCTCTTCAGCGGCAGCAGGCTTATCTAGCGAGTTTTGCTGGCCGATAAAGAAGTGAACCTGTGGCCCGGCCCCCAGCCGGCCTCAAGCAATGACGCTAGCGATGTTCCCCAGCATCGTTTTACCAGGTGGTAACCGTACAGGTGACTTTATGTTCAGCAGCAAACATGTGCATCAACAATCCGGGCAAGCCGCGTCCAGCGTGGCGGTCAGCCTGCTTTTTGCCGGTATCATCGCCGGCGTGGTGTTGGTGTACCTCGGTCTACCCTACGTGGCAGTATTAATCAGCAGTAGTGGTGCGTTAATCACACTGATTGTGCAAGGTCCTGCCAGTCCTGCACCACAAAAGGATACTGCAGCGCCAGCGCCAGCCACAACCGCTCCGTCCCCCTGTTACCAACAGCTGCACGAGGTGATCAGCGGCTGCGAGGCCAACCTGACCGCAGTTTTGAGCACGCAAAACAGTGCTGTTGAGACGCTAAGCGAAGCATTTGCCACCTTGCAAGCGATGGTCACAAAACAGAATACCAGTATCAGTGCCCTGATCCATTCCGGCAGCGATTCACAGGAGATCTACGCAGACCGTATGCGAGACTTTGCCGCGGCGACCGAAACCTCGCTCGACCAGTTTTTAGCCTCTATCCAGCAAATTGCCTCGCACACGGAAGTTATCCTGGAGAAGGTCAATAAGATGTACGAGACCATGCCTACCGTGCGCAAGGCCCTCGCTGACATAGACGATATCTCTGCACAAACCAACCTGCTGGCATTAAATGCGGCCATTGAAGCAGCCCGGGCCGGTGAGGCTGGCCGCGGATTTGCGGTGGTGGCGGATGAGGTACGGGCATTATCCACCCGCTCGACCCAGTTTAGCGGGGTCATCAAAAAACAGATGGAGTCGATGAGCAGCCAGATTGATGAACTGACCCGGGATGTGCGCGAGCTAGCGGCTCAGGACACCACCTATATTCATCGCGCCAAACATACCATTCAGGCCGAACTGGACCACATCATTGCCAAAGCGGAAGCCGATAGCCATACCACCCAGCAGCTGGAGCAAATCGGCACCCGCCTGGACCGCGCGTTGGCAGACTCTGTACGCGGCTTACAATTTGGCGATATCAATGGCCAGAATCTGCGGTATACCCACGAAACCCTGTGTTTTGCCAACGAACAAATTCTGGCGCTGCAACGTGAACCCGTGGAGCGCGTTACCCAGCGGCTGGCCGACCACCAGCAGCAACTCAAAGCCCGGGGCAACCCGGGTCATAACCCGGTCTCTGCCACCAGCATCGCCGCTGGTGAAGTGGAACTGTTTTAACTTTTTTCCACCATTTAAGCCCCGAAGGTTGTTTGTTATGAGTAAAAAAATTCTTGCCGTAGATGACTCTGCTTCTATCCGTCAGATGGTTGAGGTCACCCTGCAATCTGCCGGCTACACTGTGAGCACCGCGGTGGACGGCCAGGATGCGCTGGATCAGTGCAAATTTAATCGCTTTGACTTTGTGCTCACCGACCAGAATATGCCGCGCATGGATGGCCTCTCACTCATCCGCGAACTGCGCAAACTGGGCGCCTATACCGCCACCCCTATCGTGGTGCTGACCACCGAGGCCGGCGATGACATGAAAGCAAAAGGCAAAGCTCCCGGCGCCACTGGCTGGATGGTGAAACCCTTTGATCCGGACAAACTGTTGGCTGTGGCCAGCAAAGTGTTGAACTAACGGAGTCCGCGGCGCATGAGTATAGACATCGAGCAATTTCAGAGCACGTTTTTTGATGAAAGCAGCGATCACCTGCAAGTAATGGAGCAGGAACTGCTGAATCTGAATATTGCACAGCCGGACGCCGAGCAGCTCAATACCATTTTTCGCGCGGCCCATTCGATAAAAGGCGGCGCGGGTATTTTTGGCTTTGACGCGCTGACCGGACTGACCCATGTGATGAAAAACCTGCTCGATGAAGCGCGCCATCAGCGTATTCATTTAGGCCAGGCAGAAATTGATCTGCTGCTCAACACGGCGGATGTGCTCAAAGCTATCCTACACGCTTACCGCACCGGGCGATCGTCACCTGACAGTGGTAAAAAGCGGGGCCGATTACCGTATTGCCTTGCTTGACAGCGACCGGGTTAGCGGCCACAAACCGTCGGTAGATGTAATGTTTACCACGCTGGCTGAAAGTGCTGGCAGCAATGCCGTTGCGGTGATTCTTACCGGCATGGGTAAGGATGGCGCAACGGGCATGTTAGCGCTAAAAGCCAAAGGCGCGTACACCCTGTGCCAAAGCGAAGCCACCTGCGTGGTATACGGGATGCCGAAAGTTGCCTGGGAAGCTGGCGCTGCATGTCAGCAGCTGGATTTAAATGCTATTCCGGCTCACCTTGAGGCGCACTTTAACAAAGTTAGTGCGGCTAGCAGGCTATGAATACCCATTGGCAATAGGGATTTACACCTAGCCGAAGGTTAAGAAAACTTAACCCAATCGTTAACGATTTTCACATCTTTTTGCGACCCCGTACGTTACTGTGTAGTGAACCCTTAATAAAAAGGACACACCATGCACAAAGTTACTACCATCGCTGCTGCCCTAAGTAGTGCACTTATTGTTACAGCGGCTCAGGCTTCCAGCCACCGCGAAGCCCCTCATCTGACCCAGATGCCCACGGTCGATGCCACAGATTTTTATATGTTTAACAGTTATGAAAGTGGTCGTGAAGGCTTTGTAACCATGATCGCGAATTATATTCCGCTGCAAGATGCGTACGGCGGTCCGAATTATTTCCCGATGGATCCGGCCGCCAGCTACGCTATTCATATTGATAATGATGGCGATGCTGTGGAAGACATCAGTTTTGTGTTCAACTTTAGCAAGTCATTAGGCGCTGACGGCGAAGGCATTGCTCTGCCGGTGGGCCCGGAAGGCGACCAGAAAATGATTAAGGTGCCGCTGAAAAATGTCGGCCCGGTCTCAGCTGAGGATGCCTCTGCAGCTAATTTTATGGAATCGTACACGATGACCATGATCCAGGGGGATGTTCGCAATGGCACGCGCAGCGAAATAATGCCCGCTGAAGGTGACAGCTTCAAAAAGCCGCTTGATTACATTGGTGATAAAACCTTTGCTGGTGACAATGCTTACCAAAATTATGCCGGCCAGTTTGTTTACTCATTCTCCATTGAAAATTGTGATACCCAGGGCCGGGTGTTTGTCGGCCAGCGTAAAGATCCCTTTGTGGTAAACCTGGGAGATACCTTTGACCTGGTGAATTATGTGCCCATTGAGGGTGATAGTGCGCCGGGAGCCGGTGATGCAGGCGGCTTCCCAGGCGGTATTACCCAGGCCGAAGTAAACGATGACCTACAGGATAAAAATGTCACGTCAATTGCAGTGGAAGTACCAGCCAACTGTGTCACCGGTGACGGCAATGGTGTTATTGGTGGCTGGACCACGGCAAGTTTGCCGCAGGCACGCATCCTTAACCCTAACGCCACCTATGAAAAACCTGCTGTAAACGGCGGAGCCATGACACAGGTCTCCCGGCTGGGCAGCCCGTTAGTCAACGAATTAGTGATTGGTATCGCGGATAAAGATCGCTTTTCCTCGTCTGCGCCATCCGGTGACGGTCAGTTTGCAGATTATGTGACTCACCCTGCTCTGCCCGAACTGCTCAATATCTTATTCAAAGAGCCAGTTAACCAAACATTAAATGCCAATATCGAAACTCTGGCGCCCACCAACTTTCCGCGTAATGACTTGATTGCCGCATTTTTAACTGGCGTGGAAGGGGTAAACCAGCAAGCCACGGTAACCTCTTCAGAAGTACTACGTTTAAACACCGGTATTGCGGCTACCCCGGCTGACCAGCAATCAGCATTTGGCGTGGTGGGTGATGATTTGGCGGGTTTTCCCAATGGCCGTCGTCCTGGTGATGATGTGGTAGATATCGCACTTCGTGTAGTGATGGGCCGTCTGTGTTACCCGGTACCAGTAAATGGTGAGGATACTGACCTGGGTTTGTGTGCCCCTGAAGATGCCAGTGTCGGTAATGTGTCATTTACCGATGGCGCACCTATCGATGCGAGTATGTTTGATACCAGCTTCCCGTATCTGACTACCCCAATTTCTGGCTCGGCAGAATAAGGAGGCGGTATGAAAAAAGTTTATTTTCTGGCCCTAACACCTTTGCTGCTGACTGGGTGCTTTGATAGCGACGATGACGATGATACGGTCAACACCTCTCCGGATGCGGTATCCGAAAGCTTTGCTACCGAGGTGGGAACTGCTTTTTCTGACCAGTTAACTGCCAGCGATGCTGATGGTGATCCGCTGAGTTTCTCGGTAGTCCAGGAGCCATCATTGGGAAGCGTTACGCTCAATGAAGATGGCAGCTTTACCTATACACCCGGTGATGAGCAAACTGGCGAAGACAGCTTTGTATTTGCCGTTTCAGATGGTGTGAATGATCCTGTAGAAGCCACTGTGACCATCACCGTAGAGGCGCAGCAGGTGGCAGTATCCAGCTATGTGCGGGCAGCGTTTGCACAATCTGCAACCGATACTCCGTTGCCAGTCAATGGGCGTGACTTTCAACAGGATGTTGAAGACCCTACAGCGTTTGATGACCTGATAAATCAATAACAAAACCTGGGCCAGGGATGGCCCTGTTTATTTGAGCAATAATTTTCGTACGCGCCACTTTCGATAATCACGTTAAACTGCACTGCCCTTTGTTCTGACAGCTCCCCTCCCGTGATTCCCTATCTGACAAACAACTGTTCCAACTATGAGCATAGTTGGCTATTGAGCACACATTATTGATTAAGCTGTAAAATGTTTAACACATCATCTCTGATAAGAAATGGCTATAACTATCAGCCAGTTGAACCCATAAATCTGCCGCGGCAGGCTGCTTTCGTAGTGAAAGTTACACAATATTAATGAGAATAAAACTCATTTGCGACGAATACACGATATGGTTACCAATTAGGTATCCAGCATGCGAATTACCTGCTGGGTGAAGTCGCCATTTTTTAAAGGCCTGTGTTTACCCAGGGCAAATTATAAAGATGAATATTGTCAATACCAGGCCACCCCAGACACCTCCACAGCTCTTGCTTTGGGTTGCGAAACTCGGCCCGCTGGTAACTCTTGGGTTGCCTGGACAGTGCCCTCACTTCCCCGATCGGATGCAGGCGCCTGCTTGTGCCTAGCTATATCTCTGCAGCAATTGTAAGCTGGCTTTTGGCATGGGTAATGGTGCTTGTTAGCCATACCGTTAGTGCAGACACCACTTACCTCACGGTGGAGGGGGAGTCGACCCGTGAGTTTAAAGCCGAGGTGTGGTTGTCCTCGACCACTGTTGAACAACAGTTTAGTCTTGATACCAATCAAGACAACATTGTATCCCCCGCTGAACTGCGCGCCCGGGCGACCATGCTGCATCAGCTGGTCAGCCAGCAGGTGAGCATGCGCTCTGGCAACATTGCCTGTGCGTATTCAATGCAGTCGCCCGGCCTGGCGCAACGGGATGGCCGCCTGTTCATCCGCCAGCCATTTACAGTGGGGTGTCGGCAACCAGGCCCGCTCGCGGTGTCTTACCCGGCGCTGCAAAAGCATGACCAAGTGCTCGCCCAAACAACATTTGACGGCCAGGCCGCCTCCTTTACCCTCAAGCATGCTCGCTCGACATTTGTGGTGAACAGCCCTGCCAACCTTATGTGGATACAACAGGAGATCAACTTCATCCAACAAGGCCTGTTGCATGTATGGGCCGGCCCCCAGCAGCTGATTTTTTTCATCGTAGCGCTGCTGACCCTCAATTTGTCCCGCCATGGCATTCGCTGGAAGCCGGGCTTACAGCCAGCAAGTCTGGTCTGGCGAGCCCTGGTGATAACACTGGCTTTCACTGCAGCCCACGGGGCCGTCTTAACCATGATTTCTGCTGGGTGGCAGCCAGCGCCCGGCCACTGGCTGTCGGTCGCTATTGCTTTGTCGGTAATTTTGGTAGCCGCCAATAACATCTGGCCGGTGCTTAAATACAATGCCATGCTGGCCTTTGCCTTGGGCCTGCTGCATGCCATCAGCTTTGTTCAGCACAGCGTTGGGGTGAGCAGCTCATTTTCCAGCAATACCCTGCCCGTCCTGTTCAACATCCTGGCCTTTTGTTTGGGGCTGGTAGCGGGCTTACTAGTGATCTGCGCTCTGCTTATACCAATGTTACTGTTGTTGGGAAATAATCGCTGGTACGCGCGCTGGATGATGCCAACCTGTTCAGCGGTGCTGGCGCTGATAGCGGTTGGCCTGGCTTACACCCAGTGGTGATTCTCAGCCACCCGGCGCAGGAATGGCATCCAACGACGGGCCCTGATAATCACCCAGCAAAAAGGCAACCACCTGGTCGCCGTAGTGCTGATACCAAAAATCCCCCATGGCTTTGAGCAATGTCAGATTATCCGGGCTGACATCATCCATGGCATCGTCGGGCGGGTGGGATAACCCCGGCTGCTTTTCCATCGCCGAGTTGACCCGAATGTAATGACCCTCTGCCAATATCGCTTTGGCCTGATAAGCAATCAGCTGTTCATCTGATAACACATCAATTAAATCGCCCTGGCGCATCCACTGTAGCGCACCCCAGTCCTGGGTGGCGGGACCATTGATTTTTCGGGTGCGTTTGCCGGTACCTATCGATAATACCCGCACATCGCTCATAGGGATCTGGGGCCATAATCGCTGGCTTTCAGCAATGGCACATAAGGTAGGATTATTCGCCACCACCCCACCGTCAATCAGCCATTGCTGACGCTTTCCGGGCAAACTTGGTAGTGGTCGGCTGGGGAAATAGGTGGGCGCTGCCGAGGAGGCATCGGCAACCGCAAAACTGGTTAGCTCATGATGGTCAGGATGATGACTTTTGATCACCACCGGCCGATTCTGCTCAACGCTATACGAGACACACAGCACATGTCGCCCGGTTTGCCCGGCGCCAGCCAGCGAGGCCTGACCAAACCAGCGCTTTAAAAACCGTGTTTTGCCGCTGCCGGCATAACGCGGCGCATTGATCCCGTCAATTTCAAACCAGCCGCGATTAGGCGAGAAAATTGCGCGCCCGCTGCGTGGATTGTACAACCGGTTAATTTTGTCAATCGGCATCGTGGTGGTGGCCAGCGCCAGCGCGATAATGGCCCCGGTACTGGTGCCAGCATAATAATCCACACAATGGCGCAAACTGGTGTCGTGTTCACGTTGTAAACGCTGTTCGACCCGCGTCAAAAACTGAGTAGCCGCAGCCCCTCGTATTCCTCCGCCATCAATCGCTAATATGACTCTGCTCATGGTTTATTCTCTGGCCTGGTATTATCACCACCATACGCTGACCGGTTTAGCAGTCAACCCGCCTTTGGTACAGATGGTCACCGTAAAAGATGGCCTCCCGGCTGTCATTCTGCCCACCTCCGGCTGCATAGTTTTTAACCCGGCCTGGATCACTTATCGGTGCCGGTACCTATATTGCAAATTCAACAGCCAGAAACACGGTACAAAGCATTGTATGGTGCGCATCACCCCTCTATTATACGAAGCCGTATTCGGCCGGCCAGAGTAGTAGGTTTGATAAAATCAGCCACAAATTCATCTTTTATTGCAGTATTGTTATTGCTTTGCTTGGCCTGGCATAGCATTCCGGCCAGCGCGGCCCAGCGGCCGTTAACAGAATGGCCCGTTCCGGTGTTGAAACATCTAAAAGAAGTACGCGATGATCCACAGCAGGTACTGGATACCATTTTGCCGCAACTGGACCAGGAGCACTCGCTGCTTCACCTTGCCGGGCTACACTTTGTAGCCAGCCGAGCTTATTCATCACTGATGCTGCACGAAAAAGCGCTGCAAAAAAGCAACGCCGGTTTAACCCTGGTAGAAAAAGATGCACAACCCTGGCTGCATGCGTATCTGCAACTTGCCCGGGCCGAGGCGCTAAAGGGCTTGGGCAGAGCGCGTGAGGGCGAGATGCAGGTCACCGATGCAATTAAATGGGCGCAGCACAATCAGTCGTTTGAATTGCTGGCGTATGCTTTTAGCGTGGCTGGCTATATGAGTTTGACCTTAAGCGAGACCGACGAAGCGCTGGCTAAGTTTCAGGCTGGTTACCGGTTGGCTGAACGTGAAGCGTTGCGCATCCGGCCGCAGGATTTTAGCGGCATGATTGCACTGGTGTACGAATACCGGGATGAGCCCTCGCTGGCTATTCCTTATTTTGAAGCCGCTCAGCAATATTATCGCCAGAGCAACTTACGCCTTGAACTGGCCAATACGCTGTTTGGTCTGGGCCGCAGCCATCTGAAACTCAACAACCGCCAAAAAGGTCTACGCTTATTAATAGAATCGGCTCGCCTGGCCATCGATATCCGGGATATACAGGGCGCCGCATACAGCTATCAGCAAATCTCCGAACAATTGATTGAACGTGGCGATTTGGCCGAGGCCCGAACCTATCTGGACGACGCGTTACGCCTGTTCAGAGAAGCCAACAATCCCTACCAGCAAATTGGCGTTTTACTGTTACAAGCACGAATTGCCTTAATCACTGCTGAGAATGAACAAGCGATGGAATTGATTCGCTCTGCTGGCGAAATTGCTCAGGGTGATGCGTTTTTGCCGCATCAGATCCAAATCAATAACCTCAAAGCAGAAGTGTTGGCTGCGCGTGGTGATTTTGAAGATGCCTATTTGTTGTTGCTGACCATGATGGAAGATGATCAGCGCCTACAACGGGAAAAAAACAGCCAGCGGCTGATCAAGCTGAAAACGGCTTTTGAAACAGAAAAACAACGTGCGCAAAATGCCTTGTTGCAAGAACAAAACCTGCGCCAGCAAGCTGAATTGGAACAGGAGCGTGAACAACAGCAGTACATGGCAATCGTGGCGTTCTTGCTGATCATCATCAGCTTGTTGCTGTTTTGGCAGCACAGAATCAGTAAACGTCATCACCGACGCCTCGAAAATCTGGCCAATCATGATGGCTTGACCGGTTTACTGACCCGCCGCAAAACTTTGGAAGACATTGACCAGCAACTGCATCTTGCCCACCGCCACAATGATTATATTAGCCTGGCGATTCTGGACCTCGACTTTTTCAAACAAATTAACGACCAGTATGGTCATCAGGCTGGTGATGACATTCTAAAGGGCTTTGCCAGCCTTGCGCGTCAAACCTTTCGTGGCACCGATATTCTGGGTCGGATTGGCGGCGAAGAGTTTTTATTTGCTTTTCCACATACCTCGTTGGAGGATGCACGTAAACTTCTGGCCCGCTTTGCCGAATCGGTAAAAAACGTACCTGCGCTGATTGATCGTGAACAAATCACCTTGTCGGTGTCTATTGGCCTGGTCAGTGGCGAACACTCTCAATCTGGCTCGGCCCTGATGGCGATGGCCGATGAAGCCTTGTATGCTGCTAAAGAAGCAGGCCGTGACCGTATCTGCTTATACCGGCACCCTGCCCGGTCACAATGAATGCAGATAACTCAAGCCAGTGGCAAACTGGTCGCGGCTACATTCTCAGCCGTCGTCTGGTGCGTCAGGCAGGCCAGGATTGCGTTGAGTTGTGGCTGACCACAGATCACGGCCCACTCTGTTTAATCTCACCGCCGCAAACCAATGTCTGTTTTATTTTGTCCAGCGCGCAGGCTGAAGCGCAGAGATTAATTCAGCAGCACCAACTGGCCGCCACCCTTGAAAGTAGTCAATTTAAAACACTGGAACAACAGCCTGTCTCGCTGATTCGGCTGGCCACCGAGCATGCCGGCTATGAATTACGACGAACCTTTGAGGCAAACGGGCTAGTCATCTACGAGGGCGATATCCGTCTCACTGATCGTTTTTTGATGGAACGGTTTGCCTTTGGCAGTATCAAGTTTCGGGGCATAAAACAGACCGGGCGACTGGTCGATGCGCAGGTCAAAGGCAGTCCTTATCAGCCAGCATTATCTGCGCTGAGTCTGGATATCGAATGTGATGAGCACGAGCAGCTGTTCTCGGTAGCGCTGGCCGGCGATATCCTGAATGAGGTTATTTTAATTTCCAAGCACCCGGTCACGCCGCCGGCTGGTGCGTCCTTTGCGCTGAGCTGTGTCGATGATGAAGCCAGTTTATTGCGGGTGCTGTGCCAGCGCATCACTGCCTTTGACCCAGACTTAGTATTAGGCTGGAACGTCAAGCAATTTGATTGTGCTATTCTGGCCAGACGCGCCGCCCGACACAATGTGGCATTGGAAATGGGGCGCGGCGGAACGCTAATGCAGGTCAGGCAGTGGGACAGTGGTCAGTGCAGCATCGATCTTCCCGGCCGATGCATTATTGACGGCATTGACGCCCTTAAAACCATGACCTATCACTTCGACAGCTTTTCTCTCAATGCGGTGGCAGAGGAGCTGCTGGGTGAGCAAAAACTGGTACATGATCAGGACCAGCTTAGTGCGATCAAGGCACTCTATGCCAACGATCCGGCTCAACTGGCTGCCTACAATCACCATGACTGTGTATTAGTCAACGCTATTGCAGCCCATACTCGCTTCATCGATTTTTTGGTCCTGCGCGGTACCCTGACCGGACTGGATATGAGCCGGCCAGGCGGTTCTGTGGCTGCTTTTATTAATGTGTATTTGCCCCGACTTCACCGGCGCCGATATATCAGCGGTATCCGCCCTGTAGACGGTGGGCTGGCCAGCCCCGGCGGATATGTAATGAGCTCTCACCCCGGTTTGTATGATTACGTGCTGGTATTAGATTTTAAAAGCCTGTACCCCTCAATCATCCGCACCTTCAAGATCGACCCCATGGGCTTAGCCGAAGGTCTAAAAAATCCTGATCACAGTATTGAAGGATTTAAAGGCGCGTGTTTTTCACGAGATCAGCACTTCTTGCCAGATATTATCGCCAACTTATGGGCCCAGCGAGATGAAGCCAAACGCCAGCAGGATGCGCCGCGCTCTCAGGCCATCAAGATCCTGATGAACTCTTTTTACGGGGTACTGGGCAGTGGAGGATGCCCATTCTACGATCCTCGTCTTGCCAGCAGTATTACATTGCGAGGGCACCAGATTATGCAAACAACCGCACAGTGGATTGAAGCTCGTGGCCATAAGGTTATTTATGGTGACACCGATTCCACCTTCGTGCATTTAGACGGCGTGGCTGATGCCCAGACAGCCAAGCAAATCGGCCTGCAGTTGCAGCAGGATATCAATCAGTTGTGGCAGGATAAATTAAAGCAGGATTTTGATCTGCCCTGCTTTTTAGAGCTGGAATTTGAAACCTGCTTTGATAAATTTTTTATGCCCACGATACGTGGGGCAGCAACAGGCAGTAAAAAACGCTACGCCGGCCTTATTGTTGACGGCGACAGCCAGCAACTGATATTTAAAGGGCTGGAGCATGTACGCTCAGACTGGACACAACTGGCCAAAGATTTTCAGCAGGAGTTGTATTTAAAAGTGTTCAATAACCAACCGGTAGAGGCCTACATCCGCGACGTGCTTGATAGCATCAGGCAGGGAGAAGCCAACGACGCCTTGGTCTACCGCAAACGGCTGCGCAAACCGTTAAATCAATATACACGCTCTACTCCACCCCATGTCAAAGCAGCCCAGTGGGCCGAACAACAAACCGGCAAAGCGTTGTATCGAAATCGCTCAGCGGTTACCTATGTCATCACTCAAGCCGGTCCGCAAACTCAGGAATTCGCCCACGCTCCGCTGGATTATGAGCATTATATTGAAAAACAGATCCGCCCCATCGCCGAAAGCATACTGCCCAGCATCGGCATCAGTTTTGAATCTATCATCAACGACCAGCTAGGACTGTTTTAAGGCCATTTTCTTCCAGCGTAGGTTGGTTTCCACTAGTCAGTTCTCCCGGCTCCATCATTCGACGTCGCGGCGCAGGACGGGAACCTCCTTGGGGTTGCTGGCATGGCCAGACCTTTTCTCTTGTTATTTGAGACACCATAAGTACTGCAGGAAATCGCGGTTTCCACCGCGATGACGGGGATATTTGTTATCCCGGCTATAAATAATAGTCGTTCCGGCGCAGGCCGGGATCTCCTTGGGTTTTTCGCATGGTCCGCCACATCCGCTTGTAATTGAAAACACCCTAAGTTCATAGCCGTCATTCCGGCAGCAGCCGGGATCTCCTTGGAATACTGCCATTGGCAGCCATGAACGCTTCATGTTGGAGACACCCTAAGTACTGCAGGAGATCGTGGTTTTCACCGCGATGACGAGGATGTTTGTCATTCCGGCTATAATTTTAGTCGTCCCGGCGCAGGCCGGGATCTCCTTGGGCTATTGCCATGACCAACCCTGTCCTCTTGTTATTTGAGACCCCCTAAGTACTGTAGGAGATCGCGGCCTGCGCCGCGATGACGAGGATGTTTGTTATCCCGATTCTTACTATTCTTCATCCCGCAATTCGTCATCCCGGCAGCAGCCGGGATCTCCTTGGTTTACTACCATCTTCAGCTATGAACTCTTCAAGTTAGAGACACCCTAAGTACTGCAGGAGATCGTGGTTGTCACCGCGATGACGAGGATATTTGTTATCCCGGCTATAAATAATAGTCGTTCCGGCGCAGGCCGGGACCTCCTTGGGTTTTTCGCATGGTCCGCCACATCCGCTTGTAATTGAAAACACCCTAAGTTCATAGCCGTCATCCCGGCAGCAGCCGGGATCTCCTTGGTTTACAACCATCTTAAGCTATGAACTCTTCAAGTTAGAGACACCCTAAGTACTGTAGGAGATCGCGGTTGTCACCGCGATGACGAGGATGTTTGTCATTCCGGCTATAATTTTAGTCGTCCCGGCGCAGGCCGGGACCTCCTTGGGTTTTTCGCATGGTCCGCCACATCCGCTTGTAATTGAAAACACCCTAAGTTCATAGCCGTCATCCCGGTAGCAGCCGGGATCTCCTTGGTTTACAACCATCTTAAGCTATGACCTCTTCAAGTTAGAGACACCCTAAGTACTGTAGGAGATCGCGGTTGTCACCGCGATGACGAGGATGTTTGTCATTCCGGCTATAATTTTAGTCGTCCCGGCGCAGGCCGGGATCTCCTTGGAATACTGCCATTGGCAGCCATGAACGCTTCATGTTGGAGACACTCTAAGTACTGCAGGAGATCGTGGTTTTCACCGCGATGACGAGGATGTTTGTCATTCCGGCTATAATTTTAGTCGTCCCGGCGCAGGCCGGGACCTCCTTGGGTTTTTCGCATGGTCCGCCACATCCGCTTGTAATTGAAAACACCCTAAGTTCATAGCCGTCATCCCGGTAGCAGCCGGGATCTCCTTGGTTTACAACCATCTTAAGCTATGACCTCTTCAAGTTAGAGACACCCTAAGTACTGTAGGAGATCGCGGTTGTCACCGCGATGACGAGGATGTTTGTCATTCCGGCTATAATTTTAGTCGTCCCGGCGCAGGCCGGGATCTCCTTGGGTTTTTCGCATGGTCCGCCACATCCGCTTGTAATTGAAAACACCCTAAGTTCATAGCCGTCATCCCGGCAGCAGCCGGGATCTCCTTGGTTTACAACCATCTTAAGCTATGAACTCTTCAAGTTAGAGACACCCTAAGTACTGCAGGAGCTCGTGGTTTTCACCGCGATGACGAGGATGTTTGTCATTCCGGCTATAATTTTAGTCGTCCCGGCGCAGGCCGGGATCTCCTTGGGCTACTGCCATGACCAACCCTGTCCTCTTGTTATTTGAGACACCCTCTTGTTATTTGAGACACCCTAAGTACTGTAGGAGATCGCGGTTGTCACCGCGATGCCGAGGATGTTTGTTATCCCGATTCTTACTATTCTTCATCCCGCCATTCGTCATCCCGGCAGCAGCCGGGATCTCCTTGGTTTACTACCATCTTCAGCTATGAACTCTTCAAGTTAGAGACACCCTAAGTACTGTAGGAGATCGCGGTTTTCACCGCGATGACGGGGATGTTTGAAACACCCTAAGTACTGTAGGAGATCGCGGCCTGCGCCGCGATGACCGCCCTAATTTGTGGATGAAACTTAGTAGTATAAAGCCAGATAAGCTCTCACATGGGGCTGGGCCCACACTGGGCGA
>NZ_JBUZOV010000005.1:0-218989 GCF_055326825.1 Alteromonas sp. WD8-37 | reverse complement strand
TTGCTCAACACGACCAGTTACAACAGTACCACGGCCAGAGATTGAGAATACGTCTTCGATTGGCAGGATGAACGGCTTGTCGATAGCACGCTCTGGCTCTGGGATATAGCTATCCAGGGCTTCGCCCAGCTCAACGATTTTCTTTTCCCACTCTGCATCGCCTTCCAGCGCTTTCAGAGCAGAACCTTTGATTACTGGCAGGTCATCACCTGGGAATTCATATTCGCTCAGCAGTTCGCGAACTTCCATTTCTACCAGCTCAAGCAGCTCTTCATCATCAACCATGTCACATTTGTTCATGAATACGATGATGTGAGGAATACCAACCTGACGACCCAGCAGGATGTGCTCACGCGTCTGAGGCATAGGGCCATCAGTTGCAGCAACAACCAGGATTGCACCGTCCATCTGCGCGGCACCAGTGATCATGTTTTTAACATAGTCAGCGTGTCCAGGACAGTCCACGTGCGCATAGTGGCGTGCAGGAGTGTCATATTCTACGTGTGAAGTAGAGATGGTGATACCACGCGCTTTTTCTTCAGGCGCATTATCGATCATGTCGAATGCTTGCGCTGAACCACCGTGTGCTTTAGCCAGCACAGTAGTGATTGCTGCAGTCAGAGTGGTTTTACCGTGGTCAACGTGGCCGATTGTACCCACGTTTACGTGGGGTTTGGAACGTTCAAACTTTTCTTTTGCCATTTTCCTCGTTTCCTAAGTTAAAAGTCCGACCGAAATGACCGGACCGAACCTTCATTTAGATTTAATTTCTAGCGTCGATAATTGCTTTTGCAACATTGCTAGGCGCTTCAGAATAATTGAAGAACTCCATTGAGTAAGACGCCCGGCCTTGCGTTTGAGAACGCAGGTCAGTCGCATACCCAAACATTTCAGAAAGCGGCACTTTTGCGCGGACTATTTTAACGCCTGCAACACCTTCGTCCATTCCTTCGATCATGCCCCGGCGACGATTAAGGTCACCTACAACATCACCCATCCAATCTTCGGGAGTTGTGACTTCAACTTTCATTGTGGGTTCAAGCAACACCGGATTTGCTTCTGCGGCGCCCTTTTTGAAACCCATAGAGCCGGCGATCTTAAACGCCATTTCAGAAGAGTCAACATCATGGTATGAACCGTCAAACAGCGTGACTTTTACATCCAGCACCGGATAACCAGCCAGCACACCATTTTGCATCTGCTCCTGAATGCCCTTATCTACCGCAGGAATAAATTCCTTAGGCACCACACCGCCAACGATTTTGTTTACAAACTCGTAGCCTGCGCCTTCTTCTTCCTGCGGCTCGATTCTCAGCCAGACGTGGCCAAATTGGCCGCGACCGCCAGACTGACGAACGAATTTGCCTTCCACTTCAACCGCTTTGCGAATCGTTTCGCGATACGCAACCTGCGGCTTACCGACATTGCATTCCACTTTAAATTCACGCTTCATGCGATCGACAATGATATCCAGGTGAAGTTCACCCATACCGGAGATGATTGTCTGACCGGTTTCATCGTCGGTTTTCACCCGGAACGATGGGTCTTCAGCTGCCAGTTTACCCAGGGCAATGCCCATCTTTTCCTGATCAGCCTGCGATTTTGGTTCAACCGCAATGGAGATAACCGGCTCTGGGAATTCCATGCGTTCCAGCGTGATGATGTGATTCGGATCACACAGGGTGTCACCGGTGGTGACATCTTTTAAGCCGATTGCTGCAGCGATGTCTCCGGCGCGAACTTCTTTAAGCTCAGCGCGCTCTTTAGAGTGCATCTGCACAATCCGACCAAAGCGTTCCCGCTTGCTCTTTACCGGGTTAAACACGGTATCACCGGTTTTTACCACGCCTGAGTAGCAGCGGAAAAAGGTCAGCGTGCCGACAAACGGGTCGGTAGCAATCTTAAAGGCCAGCGCGGAGAACGGTTCATCGTCATCTGCGCGGCGTTTTTCTTCGGTTTCGTGCTTGTCATCCAGAATACCGGTGATCGGTTTTACTTCTGTCGGTGACGGTAAAAATTCAATTACCGCATCCAGCACGGCCTGCACGCCTTTATTTTTGAATGCGCTACCACAGGTGGCCAGCACAATTTCATTATTTAGCGTGCGGCTACGCAACCCGGCGCGAATTTGTGCTTCAGTCAAATCGCCATTTTCCAGGTACGCATCCATTAATTCTTCGTTGGCTTCAGCTGCAGCTTCTACCATTTCGACATGGTATTTCTGCGCTTTTTCCATCAGCTCGGCTGGAATCTCTTCATAGCTAAAGGTCATGCCTTTATCTTCGGCGTTCCAGTTGATGGATTTCATCTTAATCAGATCGATGACACCTTCAAAGGCGTCTTCGCTTCCGATATTGAGCTGGATGGGCACACAGTTCGCGCCGAGGCGCTTACGAATTTGCCCGATCACACGCTCGAAATCAGCACCGGCACGGTCCATCTTGTTGACGAATACCATGCGCGGCACTTCATATTTATCAGCCTGTCGCCAGACTGTTTCTGATTGAGGTTCGACACCTGAAGACCCACAAAAGACCACGACCGCTCCGTCCAGTACACGTAACGAACGCTCTACCTCAATGGTAAAGTCGACGTGTCCGGGAGTGTCGATAATGTTGATGCGGTGTTGCTCGTGCTGTTGATTCATGCCCGCCCAGAAACAGGTGGTCGCCGCCGAGGTGATCGTAATACCACGCTCCTGCTCTTGCTCCATCCAGTCCATGGTCGCGGCACCATCGTGCACTTCACCAATTTTATGTGACAGTCCTGTGTAAAACAGAACACGCTCTGTAGTTGTGGTTTTACCCGCATCTACGTGCGCCACAATACCAATATTACGATAACGCTCAATTGGGGTCTTACGAGGCATACGTCTCTCTCAGTTGATCGCTAAAAGACTAGCGAAATTACCAGCGATAGTGAGCGAACGCTTTGTTCGCTTCGGCCATACGGTGAACGTCTTCACGTTTCTTAACCGCTGAACCTTTGTTGTCTGCTGCATCCATCATTTCAGCTGCCAGGCGTTGTGCCATGGATTTTTCGCCACGTTTACGTGCCGCTTCTACCATCCAACGCATACCCAGAGCATTACGACGAACAGGACGTACTTCTACAGGAACCTGATAAGTAGAACCACCTACACGGCGAGATTTAACCTCAACGGTAGGACGGATGTTGTCCAGTGCATCTTCAAATACATCCAGATGTGCCTTGCCGGTTTTTTCAGCAACAATATCAAGCGCACCGTAAACGATGTGTTCCGCAACTGATTTTTTGCCGTCGAGCATTACGACATTCATGAATTTTGCAAGCAGCTGTGAACCATATTTTGGTTCTGGTAGGATTTTACGTTGACCTACGACTCTTCTTCTTGGCATCTTCTATTCTCCGTATGAATTCAGGGAATTCCCAAAACTCTAATTACTTCAGTTTGGCCTTACTAACGGAGAACCGTTAAGACTTAGGCTTCTTCGCGCCGTACTTAGAACGGGCTTGTTTACGATCGTTTACGCCTGCGCAGTCCAGAGTACCGCGAACAGTGTGATAACGAACACCTGGCAGATCTTTAACACGACCGCCACGGATCAATACAACACTGTGCTCTTGCAGGTTGTGGCCTTCACCACCGATGTATGAAGATACTTCATAACCATTGGTCAGACGCACACGGCAGACTTTACGCAGTGCAGAGTTTGGTTTCTTAGGCGTAGTAGTATATACACGAGTACATACACCACGTCTTTGTGGGCAAGCTTGCAGAGCAGCAACGTTGCTTTTTTCAACGGGCTTCTTGCGGGGCTTACGCACTAACTGGTTAACTGTTGCCATTAACTAGCTCCTGATTAAAAACTACAAAAACCCGAGCGATTCCCGGGTCATCAAAACGCGATTAGTTTGTGTTAATCGCCGGCATTCTGTGCTCGTCAGAATGCTGCTTTCATAAAACAAAAAACCGCGCCCTCTTTTGGCGCCTCAACAGGCTGTCCAAAAAATGGGTCGCGGAATTCTAATGATGAAAGCCGACACTGTCAAGCTGTACAAAGCTTAACCACATAAATTGTGGTATTGCCAGCACCGCCTGACAGACCATCGCCGGTGCTTATCGCACCGGCTCAGGATTATTCGTCAGTAGATGATTCACCGCTTACTTCAGCATTCAGTGCTTCAGTCAGCGCCTGTTCAGCATCTGCCGCTGACACTGACATTTCTTCCAGTTGCTCCTGACGCTTCTGCATCCGACGCTCGTGGTAAGCAAAGCCGGTACCGGCCGGGATCAGACGACCAACAATTACGTTTTCTTTCAGACCACGTAGATCGTCTTCTTTACCCTGTACGGCTGCTTCAGTCAGTACGCGGGTAGTCTCCTGGAACGATGCCGCCGAGATAAACGACTCAGTTGACAGTGACGCCTTGGTGATACCCAGCAGCTGTGTTTCATACAGTGCCGGCATCTTGCCCTGACGCTCCAGTTCACGGTTGGCAATTTTCACGTTTGCCACCTCAACCTGCTCACCTTCTAAGAACTGACTGTCCCCAGAAGCAGTGATCAGACACTTACGCAGCATCTGGCGGATGACCACTTCGATGTGCTTATCGTTAATCTTAACCCCTTGTAAGCGGTAAACTTCCTGAACTTCGTTCACGATGTAGTTAGACACCGCGCTGATACCACGCAGGCGCAGAATGTCATGGGGTGACTCAGGACCGTCGGCGATAACTTCACCACGTTCCACACGCTCACCTTCAAACACATTCAGCTGACGCCATTTCGGAATCATCTCTTCGTACTGGTCGCCGCCATCTGGAGGCGTGATAACCAGACGCTTCTTGCCTTTGGTTTCTTTACCAAAGCCGATGCTACCTGAGTGCTCAGCCAGAATGGCCGGCTCTTTGGGTTTACGTGCTTCGAACAGATCCGCAACCCGTGGCAGACCACCGGTAATATCCCGGGTCTTCGAGCTTTCTTGCGGGATCCGCGCCAGTACGTCACCGGTTTGGGCCATCTTGCCGTCGGCCGCTTCGATGGTGGTAAAGCTTGGCAGGCGAATTTCCTGCAGACCCACTTCATCACTTTCAAGAATCAGCTTCGGCTCTTTGGCGTTAACCTTGGCCAGGTCTTTCACTACAACCCGGGTCAGACCGGTCAGCTCGTCCTGCTGCATTTCCGTGTTCGAATCATCAACATCAGAGAAGCTGATCTTCGACGGACGCTCAACAATGATTGGGTGGCTGTGCGGATCCCAAGTAGCAACGATGTCGCCGGAATTCACTTCACTGCCTTCGTTCACAGACAGTACTGCACCATAAGGCACTTTATAGCGCTCTTTCTCACGGCCGTGGCTGTCGGTGATTGTCAGCTCAGTAGAGCGTGACACAATCACTGTCTTGTCTTCGCTGTTGCGAACTGTTTTGGCATTTTGCAGCTTCAGGGTACCGGCAGTTTTCACCTGTACACTGTTTTCTGCAGAGGCCCGCGATGCCGCACCACCGATGTGGAACGTACGCATAGTCAGCTGGGTACCCGGCTCACCGATTGACTGCGCCGCGATAACACCCACTGATTCGCCTTTGGCAACCATGTGGCCACGGGCCAGGTCACGGCCGTAACAGTTGGCACACACACCAAAATCGTTTTCACAGGTAATTACCGAACGAACCTGAATCTGGTCGATGGAGTTGGCTTCCAGCATGTCTACCAGCGCTTCGTCTAGCAGCACATTACGTTCAACCAGCACTTCATCAGTACCTGGTTTCAGCACGTCTTCTGCTACCACCCGGCCCAGTACACGCTCACGCAGTGGCTCAACCACGTCACCACCTTCGATCAGCGGAGACATCTTCACGCCCTCAAAGGTACCGCAGTCGCTGTTGGTGATAACCAAATCCTGCGCCACGTCAACCAGACGACGAGTCAGATAACCCGAGTTCGCGGTTTTCAGTGCCGTATCGGCAAGACCTTTCCGCGCACCGTGGGTTGAGATGAAGTACTGCAGTACGTTCAGACCTTCGCGGAAGTTAGCCGTGATAGGGGTTTCGATGATTGAACCATCGGGCTTGGCCATCAGGCCCCGCATTCCGGCCAACTGTCGAATCTGCGCCGCACTACCCCGGGCGCCGGAGTCGGCCATCATGTAGACCGAGTTAAACGACTGCTGTTCTTCTTCTTCACCGTCACGGTTAATCACGATGTCAGACTTCAGGTTATCCATCATAGCCTTGGCAACTTTTTCGTTGGCATTAGACCAGATATCGATAACTTTGTTGTAACGCTCACCGGCGGTAACCAGACCGTTTTGGAACTGCTCCTGAATCTCGATAACTTCGGCTTCTGCCGCATCGATGATTTCTTTTTTCGCTTCTGGGATCACCATGTCGTCGATACCTACCGACGCACCTGCCACCATTGCGTAATGGAAACCGGTGTACATGATTTGGTCAGCTGCGATAACCGTGTCTTTCAGACCTAAGGTCCGGTAACACGCGTTCAGCAAACGTGAAATCTGTTTTTTACCCATGGACTGGTTGATCAAGTCAAACGGCAGACCTTTTGGCAGGATCAGTGAGAAAATCGCACGACCAACAGTGGTGTCAGTCAGCGTCACTTTCTCGGTTTTGGTGCCGTCTTCAGCAATGTCGTACTCAGTGATACGCACTTTCACCCGGGCGTGCAGTTCAGCCGCATCGGTACGATACGCTTTTTCTGCTTCGTTCGGGCTGGTAAATACCATGCCTTCACCGCGCGCATTGATCTTGTCACGGGTCAGGTAATACAGACCCAAAACAACGTCCTGAGACGGTACGATAATTGGCTCACCGTTGGCTGGCGACAGGATGTTGTTGGTCGACATCATCAGCGCACGGGCTTCTAACTGAGCTTCCAGGGTCAGCGGTACGTGAACCGCCATTTGGTCACCATCGAAGTCAGCGTTATAGGCCGCACACACCAGTGGGTGCAACTGAATCGCTTTACCTTCAATCAGGGTTGGTTCAAAGGCCTGGATACCTAGTCTGTGCAGAGTAGGTGCACGGTTTAGCAGAACCGGGTGTTCACGGATAACTTCATCCAGGACATCCCACACTTCCGGTGCTTCGCGCTCAACCAGTTTCTTGGCGGCTTTGATGGTAGTGGCCAGGCCACGTCCTTCCAGCTTGCCATAGATAAACGGCTTGAACAGTTCCAGTGCCATCTTCTTCGGCAGACCACACTGATGCAGACGCAGGGTAGGACCAACGGTGATAACCGAACGGCCTGAGTAGTCGACACGTTTACCCAGCAGGTTCTGACGGAAACGACCCTGCTTACCTTTGATCATGTCAGCCAGTGATTTCAGTGGGCGCTTGTTAGAGCCGGTGATGGCACGGCCACGACGACCGTTATCTAACAGCGCATCAACCGCTTCTTGCAGCATCCGCTTTTCGTTACGTACGATGATATCCGGCGCAGCCAGATCCAACAGACGCTTCAGACGGTTGTTACGGTTGATTACACGGCGATACAGATCGTTCAAATCAGAGGTAGCAAAACGGCCACCGTCCAGTGGTACCAGCGGACGTAAGTCTGGTGGCAGTACTGGCAGCACAGTCATGATCATCCACTCTGGCTTGTTACCAGATTGCTGGAAAGACTCAAGCAACTTCAGACGCTTAGTGATCTTCTTACGCTTAGTTTCTGAGTTAATGCTAGGCAGCTCTTCGCGCATGGCAGCAACATCGGCATCGACATCCAACACTTTCAGCAGGTCAAATACCGCCTCGGCACCCATCTTGGCGTCGAACTCATCACCGTTTTCTTCCAGTGCATCCAGATATTCTTCTTCACCCAGCAGTTGGCCACGCTCCAGCGTAGTCAGACCAGGTTCAGTTACTACATAGGATTCGAAGTACAGCACGCGCTCGATATCACGCAGCGTCATATCCAGCATCAAACCGATGCGAGACGGCAGTGATTTCAAGAACCAGATATGGGCAACCGGGCTGGCCAGCTCGATATGGCCCATACGCTCACGGCGTACTTTGGTCAGGGTAACTTCAACACCACATTTTTCGCAGATAACACCGCGATGCTTCAGGCGCTTGTACTTACCACACAGACATTCGTAATCTTTTACCGGGCCAAAGATACGCGCACAGAACAAGCCGTCGCGCTCTGGTTTAAAGGTCCGGTAGTTGATGGTTTCAGGCTTTTTCACCTCACCGAATGACCACGAACGGATCATCTCCGGTGATGACAGGCCAATTCGAATATTATCGAATTCTTCTGTCTTGTTTTGTTGCTTTAGAAACTTTAATAAGTCTTTCACAATACTCTCCCAGCGGAGTCAGTCTCTATGACCCGGCCCGCCGACCGGGTCATCAAATCAAACTCTGGCAAACGCCGTATTACTTCTCTTCCAGCTCGATGTTGATACCCAGCGAGCGGATTTCTTTGAGCAACACGTTGAAGGATTCAGGCATGCCTGGCTCCATTCTGTGATCGCCATCAACGATGTTTTTGTACATTTTCGTACGACCGTTAACGTCATCCGATTTCACTGTCAGCATCTCCTGCAGCGTATAGGCTGCACCGTATGCTTCCAGAGCCCACACTTCCATCTCACCGAAGCGCTGACCACCGAACTGTGCCTTACCACCCAGCGGCTGCTGAGTAACCAGGCTGTACGAGCCGGTTGAACGGGCGTGCATCTTGTCATCCACCAAGTGGTTGAGTTTGAGCATGTACATGTAACCCACAGTTACCGGACGTTCAAATTCACGGCCTGTGCGTCCATCGAACAGCGTGATTTGTCCGCTTTCAGGGATATCCCCCAGCTTCAATAACGCTTTAATTTCTTCTTCACGGGCACCGTCGAATACTGGTGTCGCAACCGGCAGACCTTTACGCAGGTTTTCAGCCAGGCGCGTCACTTCGTGGTCGGTGAAGTTGTCGATGTCCACTTCCTGGTGATTTTCACCCAGGGTGTACACTTCTTTTAAGAAGCCACGTAACTTCGCCTGCTCGGCTTGTTCTTTCAGCATCTGGTCAATCTTGACCCCGATACCATGGGCAGCCATACCTAAGTGAGTTTCCAGGATCTGACCGATGTTCATCCGCGACGGTACACCCAGCGGGTTCAGTACGATGTCGACCGGATTACCAAACTCATCGTAAGGCATATCTTCCACCGGTACGATGGTCGAAATAACACCTTTGTTACCGTGACGGCCGGCCATCTTGTCACCCGGTTGGATGTGACGCTTCACTGCCAGGTAGACTTTAACGATTTTCAGTACGCCTGGAGCCAGGTCATCGCCCTGGGTGATCTTACGACGCTTCACTTCAAACTTCTTATCGAAGTCTTGTTTGATTTCTGCGTACTGATCAGCGATCTGGTCCAGTTCGTGCTGGATATCTTCGTCTTTCAACGTGATATCAAACCATTTTTCCCGTGGTGTGCTATCCAGCTTGCCTTCTTCAACGCCGGCTCTTAGCAGCACGTTGCGAGCACGGGCAAAGGTACCGTCGGCCAGGATATTGAATTCATCGGACAAGTCTTTTTTGACCTGACGCAATTGCATGTCTTCAATTTCCAGCGCGCGTTTGTCTTTTTCCACGCCATCACGAGTGAAGACCTGAACATCGATAACGGTCCCGTGGACTGAATTAGGCACACGTAATGAGGTATCTTTTACATCCGAGGCTTTTTCACCAAAGATGGCACGCAGCAGTTTTTCTTCTGGTGTCAGCTGAGTTTCGCCTTTTGGCGTCACTTTACCGACCAGGATATCGCCGCCTTTCACTTCGGCACCGATGTAAACTACGCCTGACTCATCCAGCTTGCCAAGTGCGGCTTCACCAACGTTAGGGATATCCGAAGAAATTTCTTCCGGCCCCAGCTTGGTATCACGCGCGATACAGCTTAGTTCCTGGATGTGAATGGTAGTGAAACGATCTTCTTGCGCGACGCGCTCAGAAATCAGGATCGAGTCTTCGAAGTTATAACCATTCCACGGCATGAACGCGATGCGCATGTTCTGACCCAGTGCCAGTTCACCTAAATCGGTAGACGGGCCATCGGCCAGTACATCGCCTGCCACGATGGGGTCACCCACGTTACAGGTTGGCTTCTGGTTGATGCAGGTGTTTTGGTTAGACCGGGTGTATTTGGTCAGGTTGTAGATATCAATACCTGCCTCACCGGCCAGCATTTCATCTTCTTCTACCTTGATCACGATGCGGCTGGCATCGACATAATCGACCACACCACCACGTTTAGCAACCACTGTTACACCAGAGTCCACCGCAATGGTACGCTCCATACCGGTACCGACCAGCGGCTTATCTGCGCGCAGAGTAGGTACTGCCTGACGTTGCATGTTGGCACCCATCAGGGCCCGGTTAGCATCATCGTGCTCCAGGAACGGGATAATACTGGCCGCCACTGACACGATTTGCTGCGGCGATACGTCCATGTAGCTGATGTCCGCTTTGGGCATCAGTACCGTTTCACCACGGTGACGTGATGGGATCAGATCGTCGATAACCGCGCCATTTTCATCCAGGGCGATGTTGGCCTGGGCGATAACATACTGGCCTTCTTCGATGGCTGACAGATAGTCAATCTCATCGGTAACAACACCGTCAACAATGCGACGGAACGGCGTTTCTAAGAAACCAAAGTCATTGGTGCGAGCAAAGCTGGCCAATGAGTTGATCAGACCGATGTTCGGACCTTCCGGCGTTTCGATTGGACACAGACGACCATAGTGAGTCGGGTGTACGTCACGCACTTCGAAGCCCGCACGTTCACGGGTCAAACCACCCGGACCAAGGGCTGAGATACGACGCTTGTGCGTGACCTCAGACAGCGGGTTGTTCTGATCCATAAACTGAGACAGCTGTGATGAGCCAAAGAACTCTTTCACGGCTGCTGAGATCGGCTTGGCATTGATCAGGTCCTGCGGCATGATGCTGTCCAGATCGCCTAAGCTTAGACGCTCCTTAACAGCACGCTCAACCCGTACCAGGCCAACCCGGAATTGGTTTTCGGCCATCTCACCAACAGAACGGATACGACGGTTACCCAAGTGGTCAATATCGTCCACTTCGTCTTTACCATCACGGATCATGATCAAACGTTTCATGACCGCAACGATGTCGTCTTTGTCCAGTGTGCCTGGTCCGGTTAGCTCATCGCGGCCTAAGCGGCGGTTGAACTTCATCCGGCCTACTGACGACAGATCATAACGCTCCTCAGAGAAGAACAGATTGTCGAACAGGGTTTCGGCGGCATCTTTAGTTGGCGGCTCGCCCGGACGCATCATGCGATAGATTTCAACCAGCGCTTCTAAGCGGTTGGTAGAGTTATCAATACGCAGCGTATCGGAGATGTAAGAACCGTGATCTAATTCATTAATGTACAGGGTTTCAAATTCTTTGATCCCTGCCTGACTCAACGCAGCCAGATTTTCCAGCGTTAGTTCATCGTTAGCCGATACAATCACTTCGCCGGTATCTTCGTTGACGTAGGTGTTCGCAAACACCCGGCCAATCAGATATTCTGCGGGCACAGCCAGTTCTGTAACGCCGGCTTTTTCCAGCGCACGGGTATGCCGGGCCGAAATACGACGGCCAGTTTCAACCAGCACATTGCCTTCGCCATCCAGAATATCAAACTGGGCGGTTTCGCCACGTAAGCGGTCTGCCACCACTTCCATCATCAGCTTGTCTTTCTCGATCCGAATCTGCACTTTCTCGAAGAAGGTTTCTAAGATTTCTTCGGTCGACATTTCCAGCGCACGCAGGATGATTGAAGCAGGCAGTTTACGGCGGCGGTCGATCCGTACAAACAGGTTGTCTTTCGGGTCAAACTCAAAATCAAGCCATGAGCCACGGTATGGGATCACGCGTGCGTTATATAGCACTTTACCTGAGGAGTGGGTTTTGCCTTTGTCGTGATCATAGAATACACCAGGTGAACGGTGCAGCTGTGACACGATGACACGCTCGGTCCCATTGATAACAAAAGTGCCGTTTTCCGTCATTAACGGAATTTCGCCCATATACACTTCTTGTTCTTTAATGTCTTTTACAGTACCTGGGGCGGCTTCTTTATCAAATAAGACGAGACGTAGTTTTACTCTTAATGGAGCAGAATAGGTGACGCCGCGAATTTGGCATTCTTTAACGTCGAAAACGGGTTCACCCAGGCGATAGCTGACGAACTGAAGTTCTGAATTACCTGAGTAGCTTTTAATTGGAAATACTGAACGAAATGCTGCTTCCAAACCATATTGAGCATCCGGATCGGTCTCAATAAATTTTTTGAAAGAATCTAGCTGAATTGAAAGAAGGTATGGAATTTCCAGTACCTGTGGGCGTTTGCCAAAATCCTTACGGATACGTTTCTTTTCGCTATAAGAGTAAACCATGGGTTCCTCAGCCTGCTGATTTATGACCCAACCTGCTGCCTGAGAGGCTCAGACAACAAACTTCCAAAACCCTTTTTCCGGGCAATCTCACCAGCATACAACAAAAATTAACCAATTATTAGTTAACTTATTGGTTTTATGCTTTTTATACGGTGAGCCGGAGGTACGCTTTGCATGATACAGTAAAGGGTTAAAAACTGTACACCCTACAGCGCAAAAAGGCTGGTGGTCTAAAAAACCACCAGCCTAGCCATTTAAGGCAGGTAATCTGAGGGTATCAGATTACTTCAGTTCAACTTCAGCGCCAGCTTCTTCAAGCTGCTTCTTCAGTTCTTCTGCTTCTTCTTTGCTTACGCCTTCTTTGATAGCTTTAGGAGCAGACTCAACTACTTCTTTCGCTTCTTTCAGGCCAAGACCAGTTGCGCCACGAACTGCTTTGATTACCGCAACTTTGTTCGCACCGAATGACTTCATTACAACGTCAAATTCAGTTTGTTCTTCAGCAGCAGCAGCTTCGCCGCCAGCTACTGGAGCAGCTGCAACAGCAGCAGTCGCTTCAACACCGAATTTTTCTTCGGCTGCTTCGATCAGCTCAACCAGTTCCATAACTGGCATTTCAGCAATCGCGTTCAAGATATCTTCTTTGGTTAGAGCCATTTCTCTAAACTCCTGGGTTTAAAATGTTAAAAAAATCAATATTCCAAAAACGAAAATTACTTCTCGTCTTTGATCGCCGCCAATACGCGCACAAACTTGGTTGGAACTTCGTTGATAGTGCGAACGAATTTGCCAACCGGTGCTTTGAAGGTTGCAAGTAGTTTTGCAAGCGCTTCGTCGCGGGTAGGTAGTGACGCCACTGCATCCAGTTTTTCTGGACCCAACAGGCCATCACCGATAGACAATGCTGTAACTTTCAGCTTATCGTTTGTTTTGCCATAGTCTTTGAAAAGACGTGCCGCACCGCCTGGTGCTTCAATGGAAAAACCATAGATAAGCGGGCCAGTCAGCGCGCTATCGATGTCTTCGAACTTGCTGCCTGCCAGAGCGCGTTTAGCCAGTGTGTTACGAATAACTTTAAGGTATACACCTTGTTCACGGGCCTTCACACGCAGGTCTGTCAGTTCAGCAACTTCCATCCCACGGTATTCAGCGACGGCAACGGATAGAGCTTGAGATGCAACATCGGATACCTCTGCTACGATCTCTTTCTTTGCTGCTAAACCTAGTGCCACTGAGTTCACCTCTTTGTATCTGATGCACAAGCCAGGCTTGCCACATCAGGGTTCACAGATTGATATCTTAAGGGACTCTTAAGATACCGCTCTACGGTGTTTTATTCCCAGAGAGTCTGAGTCAAACCACCGTCTGCGCAGGCTTGTCGTTTAAGCTTTGCATTGAATGTGAAAGTTCTCTTACCTCTTTCACTGCATCGCGCCTGCGGTCTAGGACGGGAGCTGTACTAAATACAGCTCCAACCCAAAACCTTAAGAGAGACACGCCACCAATGGGGCATGTCGTAACCACTTACTGGCCTACAGTAGCCTTGTCGACAGCGACACCGGCACCCATGGTGGTGCTCAGGCTAACTTTCTTGATGTAGGTACCTTTAGCAGAAGAAGGCTTAGCTTTCTTCAGGGCTTCCAGCAGTGATTCCAAGTTTTCTTTGATTTGATCGGCTTCAAACGCGATCTTACCAATGCTTGCGTGGATGATACCGTTTTTGTCGTTGCGATAACGCACCTGACCCGCTTTTGCATTTTTAACTGCAGTCGCTACGTCTGGTGTAACAGTGCCAGTCTTAGGGTTAGGCATCAGGCCACGTGGACCTAAGATTTGACCCAGTTGACCAACTACACGCATCGCGTCAGGGCTGGCAACCACTACGTCAAAGTTCATTTCGCCTTTTTTCACCTGCTCGGCCAGGTCATCCATACCAACGATGTCGGCACCGGCTTCTTTAGCGGCGTCGGCATTGGCACCCTGTGTGAATACCGCTACACGAACATCTTTACCTGTGCCGTTTGGCAGCACTGTGGCACCACGTACGTTCTGGTCAGATTTTTTCGCATCGATACCCAGGTTAACAGCAACGTCAACACTTTCAGGGAATTTGGCTGTAGCCAGTTCTTTTAACAGAGCAACGGCTTCAGCGATGTCATATTCTTTGTTCGCGTCTACTTTATCGCGGATAAGACGAGCGCGTTTTGTCAATTTAGCCATTCGATTAGTCCTCTACGTTCAAGCCCATTGAGCGAGCAGAACCCGCGATAGTGCGAACTGCTGCATCCAGGTCGGCGGCAGTCAGGTCTGGCTCTTTTGTTTTTGCAATCTCTTCCAGCTGAGCGCGGGTAACTTTGCCCACTTTCTCAGTGTTAGGACGGCCAGAACCACTCTTGATGCCAGCTGCTTTTTTCAGCAGGAAGGACGCAGGAGGCGTTTTGGTTTCGAAGGTAAATGAACGGTCTTCGTAGACAGTGATTTCTACGGGTACCGGAGCACCTTTTTCCAGGCTTTCTGTTTTGGCGTTAAACGCTTTACAGAATTCCATGATGTTCACACCATGTTGACCTAACGCAGGACCAACTGGTGGACTTGGGTTAGCAGCACCCGCCGCTACCTGTAGCTTAATTAAGCCAGTTACTTTTTTAGCCATAACTTATTGCTCTCGTTGATGGGTCGAACGCCTCGCAAATATCGAGAATACTTGCTTAATTGGCTCCCCGATGCGTTTCAAAGGGCGCGTAATGTACAACAAATAAGCACAGCACACAAGGCCTGTTTTACTTTTCTTTGATCCTTTTTGGCGCTGTGGCGTTGCTGTCAGACACAGGCTGTTGCACACCCTTCCGGCGGGTGTAAATAAATACCGGCATTTTATCTTTCTTGTCAATAGCCTGGCGACTTTACTCCAGAAATGATAATAAGTATCATTTTCACGTCAACAATGAAGAGGAAGCCTTATGAAAGCACGTTCCATCTCCGCCAGCCTGGCGCTGGCCCTGGGTCTGTCGGTCAGCGCAATCAGCTTGCCGGCCACAGCCAGTGGCAATGTCACCGGCCAGGTGAACAACTTAAAAGCCCATCTGGATGACTACACCAGTGAAGTGCAACAGTTGGTCAATGATTATGATGCCATTGTGGCTGACTATGTGCGCGGCGGTAGCAAGCAGGCAGATACCGAAGCATTGCTGGAGCATTGGGAAGAAGTGGATTTTCATGCTGCCATCGAAACCCAGTACATCCCCATGTATGCCACTATCTGGCAAGGTATTTATGGGGTGAAAAACGCGATTGAGAAAGATCAGGGTGAAGATGCAGTTAAAGAGCAGCAGCAGATGCTGAATCAAGCCTTGTGGCAGGCGCTGGGAGCCGTTAAACTCGCTTCCCACTATCAGCAAAAAGGCATGCTAGAGGATGTTCAAACCTCTGCAAAAGAGCCCACTTCCGCCCCTCAGGTCATTGATGATATTGAAAAACGCCTGAACAAAGTGGTGGCAGAATATGCCGAAACAGAAATAGAAGAAGCCACTACCCTACTTCACGATACCTATATGCAACGCTTTGAAGGCATTGAAGGCGCGTTGATCGAGCAGGATGCCGAGTTAGTGGAAGAGCTGGAAAAAGACTTTAACGTCACCTTGCCACAGGCGCTGGAAAAAAATGTCGGGGTGGATAAGGTACGTGACATTGTAAACGATATGCAAAGCAAACTGGCGCGCGCCAAATCGCTATTAGAGCAGGCTGAGCAAAATCGTAAAGACGTGTTTTAAGGAATAGCTATGCAGCGTAGAACATTTCTGCAATCGCTGGTGGGAGCCGGTTTGCTGGCCTCCCTGCCATTGAGCATTCGCCAGTCATTGGCCCAGGGTGCCGGCGCGGTGTCGGTTGAACAACTGCCCAAACTGGAAGGGGATTTGACCCTGTATCTGGGGCGCGGTGAAGGCGGACTGTATGAAAATGTTCTCGATGCTATCCGTAAACGTAACCCCGGCCTGAATCTGCAGATCCGCCGGGGCGCTACCGCGGCATTAGCCAATACCCTGGTGGCCGAAGCCAGTGCCGGGGTTAAGCGTGCCGACTTATTTTGGGCGGTGGATACCGGCTCGATTGGCGTAGTGACTGACGCCGGGCTGGCCAAACCGCTGCCCGGCGACATTACCGCGCAGTTGAAGCCCGGTTTTCAATATCCGCGCTGGGCTGCCGTGTCTGGTCGCGTGCGCACCCTGCCGTATAATCCGACCCGGCTGCAGGCCAGCCAGATCCCTGACGATATCATGGCGCTGGCCGATAGTGATCTGCGCATTGGCTGGGCGCCGGCCTACGCGTCTTTCCAATCCTTTGTGACCGCTATGCGGTTACTTGAAGGCGACAAAGCCACCGCCAACTGGTTGCGTAATGTTAACGGTAAGGCAAAAAGCTATGCCGGTGAATTGGGCGTGGTCATGGGCGTGGAACGCGGCGAGGTGGATGTAGGCTTTGCCAATCATTATTACACCTTACGCTTAAAAGCCGGTAAACCTGACGCTAATGTGGATTTGGCTTTTACCCGCAATGATGCCGGCTGCCTGGTTAACGCATCCGGGATCGTGGCATTAAGTGACGGCGACCTGCCGATCAACTTTATCCGCTATTTACTCAGCTATGAAGTACAAAGCTACCTGGCCAATCAGGCTTATGAAATTCCGCTGGTCAACGAAGTGCGAGCACCTGAGGGGCTACCGGTTTTATCCAGCCTGGCACCGCCGGATATCGACTTGCGTAAGCTAGCCGATCTTCGCCCCACCCTGAATCTGATGCGCGAAGTAGGCGTACTGTGAGGCACTGGCCAAAATCCTATCCGATTGCGCTGTTTATTGCACTGCTGGCTGTTTTACCCTTAAGTGTTTTATTTGTACTGGCTGCTGACAGCGCCACCTTATTTGATACCCACAATTTACGGGTGCTGGGCAATACCCTGGCGCTGGTGGCACTGACCATTGTTGGCGCTACCTTACTCGGCGTACCTCTGGCGCTGCTAACTACCTATGTACACCTGCCGTGGCGCAAGCTATGGCTTATTCTACTGGCCGCGCCGCTGGCGCTACCCTCCTATATCGGTGCCTTCACCCTGTATTTTGCCTTAGGTCCAGGCGGGGAGATCGAAACCTTACTGGGGATCCCCACCCCACCAATTGGCGGCTTATGGGGCACCGCGCTGGTCATGTCTTTGTATACCTATCCCTTTGTGATGATGACCACCCGGGCCTCACTGCTAAGTTTAGATGGCAGCCTGGTCAATGCGGCGCGCACACTGGGCATGTCGCTGCCCGCCAGCCTGCTGCGAGTGGTTCTGCCGCGGGTGGTACGCAGCATTGCCGCCGGCGCGCTGCTGGCTGCCCTGTATGCGCTGTCTGACTTTGGCACCCCAGCCATCTTACAGCTGGACACCTTCACCCGGGTGATTTTTGTTGAATACAACGCCTTTGGGTTGAGCCAGGCAGCCATGTTATCTATTCAGCTGCTGGTGATTGTGGGCCTGGTATTGTTTGTGGAGTCCACTATTAAGGGCAATACCGAACGACCGGGCCGGCAGTTGTGGCTGTGGCCCAACGCCTGGCAAAAGTTACTGATGCTCAGCGCCACCCTACCCATTATCGGGCTGGCCATCGTGCTGCCGTTGGGCATTTTTCTGGTCTGGCTGGTGCGCGAAGGCGCCGGTGATTTTGATATGAGCCTGGCCTGGAATTCAGCCTATGCATCATTTTTAGCAGCCCTGGCGGCAGTGGCCCTGGCGCTGCCGGTGGCCCATGCTGCCATTAGCGGCAAAGCCGGTCGCCTGATGGAGCGCATTACCTATTTTGGTTTTGGCGTACCCGGTATCGTAATGGGTACAGCGCTGGTCTATGTGGGCCTGCAGTTGCCCATGCTGTATCAGACTCTGGGCCTGCTGGTGCTGGCCTATGTACTGCGCTTTTTGCCGCTGGCGGTGGGCTCGGTGCGTACCACCGCCGAACGGCTCGACCCATCACTGGTGAAAGCTGCGCGGGTACTGGGCGCCTCGCCCAAAGAAGCCTTTTGGCGCATCACCGTACCGTTGACCTATCGCGGTATGATTGCCGGCGCGGCACTGGTATTTTTAGAAGCCATGCGCGAGCTGCCGGCCACTCTGATGCTTGGCCCCACTGGTTTTGAAACCCTGGCCACCTATATGTGGCGGGTATACGAAGCCGGCTATTTTGGCATGGCCGCGATCCCCGGCTTATTACTGGTGTTATTGTCAGGCGTAGGCCTGGCCCTGATGTTGTCCGGTGAAGGCCGGCCCGACTATGCAATTAAAGAGGAGTGAGGCGCAGTATGCTCACGGTGACTGACTTGTCGGTTAATTATGGTGCTACCCGGGTGGTGGATTCCATCAACCTGGCGCTGGGGGAGGATGAAATACTCATGCTTGTGGGCCCCACCGGCTGTGGCAAAACCACCATTTTACAGGCCCTGGCCGGATTGATCCCCATTTCAGGCGGCAGCATTGAGCTGGGCCACTGGCAAGCCAGTGCTAAGCGCATGGTGCCGCCGGAAAAGCGCAACGTGGGCATGGTATTTCAGGATTTTGCTCTGTTTCCGCATCTGACCGTGCAGCAAAATGTGTGTTTTCGCTTAAAGCACACCGACCAGGCTGATTACTGGCTACAGTTATTGGGCCTGGATGCCTTTCGCGATGCCAAACCCGAGCGCTTGTCCGGCGGTCAGAAACAGCGGGTGGCGCTGGCGCGTACCCTGGCCCATGAGCCGGATTTTGTGCTGTTGGACGAGCCGCTGTCCAATCTGGATGCGGCACTTAAAGACAGTCTGCGCTGGGAGATCCGTCAGGCCCTTAAAGCCGCCGGCGTACCAGCTATCTGGGTGACTCATGATCAGGATGAAGCTTTGTCAGTGGGTGATCGCGTAGGCGTGCTCAACAAGGGCGTGTTGGCCCAGCTGGACAGCCCGGAGCAATGCTTTTCCAAACCTGCCAGCCGCTTTGTAGCGGGCTTTTTAGGCGATGCCAGCTTTATTCCCGGCAGCCGTGATGAGGCGCACAAAGACCTCGTGCGCACTGCCATTGGTAGCGCTCCCGGTATTATGATTGATGCCCGGGCAAGTGCAGTGGATTTACTGTTACGCCCTGATGATATTGCGCTGACCGTAGATGGCCCGCAGTGCAATGGCAGGGTGGACTGGGTGCGCTTCGAAGGCGGCACCCGTTTGTGTGCGGTGACCCTGGATGAGGCGTTATTTACGCAACCAGCGCCGTCCCAGCCTGTGCAGCTTAAAATTCGGGTGTCTCATGAAAATGCGGTACAGCCGGGCGACCGGGTGCAGCTTGTCATCCACACCACGCATCCGCTGGCGGCATTTGCCCGCGAATCAGATGAACACCAGCCCGCCTAATGGCCCGGCTGGCCCCAAGGTCAGCCTTTCGATGATGAACACAAACAAAAAAACGCTGCCCTGAGGCAGCGTTTTTTATGCTATTGAGGAATGGGTCGGGCGAGGACTTAGCCTTTTTCGACCTGACCAAATTCCAGATCGACCGGGGTTGAACGGCCGAAAATCAATACAGAGACTTTTACGCGGCTTTTTTCGTAGTCGACTTCTTCCACCACACCGTTAAAGTCAGCAAACGGACCATCGGTAACCCGAACCACCTCACCCGGTTCAAACAGGGTCTTAGGCTTAGGCTTATCAACCGACTCTTCCAGACGGTTTAAGATAGCGTCTGCTTCGCGCTGAGAAATCGGCATAGGACGGTCAGAGGTACCACCAATAAAGCCCAGCACCCGTGGCACACTTTTCACTAAGTGCCAGGAGTCTTCATTCATTTCCATCTCAACCAGCACATAGCCAGGATAAAACTTACGCTCTGACTTACGCTTCTGGCCGGCACGCATCTCTACCACTTCTTCGGTAGGTACCAATACCTGGCCAAAATACTGCTCCATCTCGTGCATCTTGATGTATTCAAGCAGTGTCTTTTTGACCCGCGACTCATACTGGGAGTAAGCCTGGACCACGTACCATCTTTTTTTCACTTCTTCAGACATACGTTATGCTCCTATTCCCGTTATAAAACCTACCACACGCACAATAATGCCATCCAGACCCCACAGGATCAGGCCGACAATAATCGTGGCTACCATTACAATGAGGGTCGTCTGGTTGGTTTCCTGCCGACTTGGCCAGACAACTTTACGCACTTCCATTCGTGATTCTTTTGCAAACGAAATGAAAGCACTGCCTTTTTCTGTCGTGGAAGCAATAAACCCGGCAATAGCTACGATAACCACAGCTGCGATAGCACGGTACAATACGGAAATTTCACCGTACATGTAATTTGCGGTAATCACGCCGGCCAGTAATGCAAACACGATTACCCATTTGAACATGTCCAACGGGTTGGACGAATTTTCCGTTTTTTCGCTCATGTTACGATCCTAGCAATACTGCATCGTTCGCCTGTGAACCATGCACAGGCCCTTCAATCTGGCAGGGGTGGAGGGACTCGAACCCCCAACCATCGGTTTTGGAGACCGCTGTTCTACCAATTCGAACTACACCCCTTCATGCCGCTGTTGCGACAAATATGTACACTCCCCTTGTGAATTATGCGGCTTTATTTTGAAAAAAGTGCGGATTCGCAAGGGAGGGATGCGCATTATACTTAACCTTCGGGTAGATACAAGGATTTTGTCTGTCTGTTAACCACCTGACGGTAACACTGCCTACTCTTGCCCGGATTCACTGATTGATGCCCTCCAGCGCCGCTTGTTTGGCTTTGTAGCGCTGCTGTGCAGCTTCATCCCAGGCATACGCGTGCGCCTGCTCCAAGGCCTCGGCGGTACGCGCCACGTCGCCCTGTAAAAAATAAGCCCGGGCCAGCCCGCTGTAAGCATCATCCAGATACGGCGCTTGCTTGCGAGCGCGTTCAAAATAGACACGCGCCTTATCCGCATTGCCAGCCGCCAGGTGCTCTTCGCCCAGCTTGATCCAAACATATGGATTTTTTTCATCGTGTCGGGCAATGAGCTGCTCCAGTTTATCGGCAGCCGCGGATTGCCCGCGCATCAGCAAACGCTGGCGATAGTTGCTCAGCAAAGTCACATTTTGCACCCCAGCGGCCACGGCGTCGGCATACAGTGCCATGGCCTGGTCAGTTTTGCCCAGCCGCCCCAGGATGACCGCCATAGTATTGATATTCTCAGCATCCTGCGGGGCCAGCTGCAGCGCCTGGTCGGCCAGCCAGAAGGCCTGTTCTAATTGGTTATCAATCAGGGCCGCGGCCGCCAGATTGCGGTAAAACATGGCGCTGACCCAATCACGCTCAACAAACCGGCCGGTAGCATCATTTAGCGCCGGAAAATAATCGATAATTACCGCCGGTTGGCTCACAATCATGGCGTCGTCCTGGCTTTTTGGGGCCGGCCCGTACACCTTACTGCGCACATGGGAGGAGACCAGCAAGACATTGTCGAACTGCTTGTACACCGGCTCGCTGTACACCATCTGAAAGCGAATAGTAAGACCGGCTAATTCAGCGTAGGCGGCGGTCAGCACCGCCAGGCTCAGGCAATTGCCAGTATCCAGTGTGGCTGCCTGGGCAGCGGTATGAGTGCGGCCACTGTAAGTATAGCCGTGCAGGGTTTGAGCCAGATAATCGGCCAGCCGGCGTTGCGGTGCAATATGCTGGCGCGATGGCGCATGATACCAGGCTAAAAATTGCTGGCGGGCCGATTCTGGCAGAGCGTAAATATGCGCAGGCGGGGCCACCGCCTGCACGGCAACGCCGTGGCTGTCATAGCTGGCCTGCCAGTTGTACTGAAGTGCTGATGTCGATGCGGGCGGTGTCACAGTGCTGCAACCGGTCAGCACCAGGCCAGCCGCCATTAACAGGCGCACCGAAAGGGCCCACCGGCCGATAATGGTTGATGCCTGCATACCGTTACTCCTCTTACACGGTGGGTGTTATCCTTATTCTACGCCAATAAAGCCACCGGTCTGGTGCGCCCACAACTTGGCATATATTCCATTATAGGCTACCAGCTCGGCGTGGGTGCCCTGCTCTACCACGCGGCCTTCGTCGAGCACCAGCAACCGGTCCATCTGAGCAATGGTGGACAGGCGATGGGCAATGGCCACCACCGTTTTATTCTGCATCACTGAGTTCAGGCAGTCCTGAATAGCGGCTTCCACTTCCGAGTCCAGTGCCGAGGTGGCTTCGTCGAGCACCAGAATGGGCGCATCTTTGAGCAGCACCCGGGCAATGGCGATCCGCTGGCGCTGGCCGCCGGAGAGTTTGACCCCGCGCTCACCCACATGTGCATCATAGCCGGTGCGGCCTTCGTTATCAGTCAGGGTCTGGATAAACGCATGGGCTTCGGCTTGTTTGGCGGCGGCGACCATCTCAGCTTCACTGGCATCAGCGCGCCCGTACATGATGTTGTCGCGTACCGAACGGTGCATCAGCGAGGTATCCTGAGTCACCATACTGATCAGCGCGCGCAAGCTCTCCTGCTCCACCTCATCAATGGGCTTGCCGTCGATTAAAATCTGGCCTTGCTGGGTATCGTAAAAGCGCAGCAGCAGATTGACCAGGGTAGATTTACCCGCCCCGGAGCGCCCCACCAGGCCCACTTTTTCGCCGGGGCGAATATGAATATCCAGATTATCAAACACTTTAATCAACTGATTATGCGCGCCGGCATAGCCAAAACTGACTTTTTGAAATTCAATCTGGCCACCATTGATTTGCAGCGAACGCGCATCCGGTTTGTCCTGCACATCCCGTGGCCGGGCCAGAGTATTGATACCATCCTGGACAGTGCCAAGATTTTCAAACAAAGAGGTCACTTCCCACATGATCCAGTGCGACATGCCGTTTAAACGTAAACATAAACTGATGGCCACGGCGATGTCACCGGGCGAAACAATCTGGTGCAGCCACAAGTAGACTGACAACGCACCCACCGCAAAAATCAGCACCGCATTGGCCATCTCCACGCAGCTTTCCAAAATTGTGACCAAGCGCATTTGCGGGTAGACGGTATGTAAAAAATTGTCCATGCTTTCACGGGCATAGTTGGCCTCGCGGCGACTATGCGAAAACAGTTTAACCGTGGAAATATTGGTGTAGCTATCCACAATCCGGCCGGTCATCACTGAGCGTGCATCGGCCTGGCGTTGCGACACTGCTTTGAGCCGCGGCACCAGCATTTTCAAAATACATATGTACACCACAAACCACACCACCAGGGGCATGGCCAGTCGCCAGTCTGTGCTAAACAGCAGCACCACCATGGAAATAAAATACACGCTGATATAGACCAGCAAATCCAGCACTTTCATCACAGTTTCGCGCACCGACAACGCGGTTTGCATCACCTTGGTGGCCACCCGGCCGGCAAATTCATTCTGGAAAAAACTTAAACTCTGGCCCAGCAAATAGCGGTGCGCCTGCCAGCGAATGCGCATAGGATAGTTGCCCAGCAACGACTGGCGGCTAAACAGCGAGCGCAACAGAATAAAGCCAGGGATCAGCACCAGCACAGTGACCGCCATGCCCACCAGCGTCCATATTTCGTCGGCTAAAAAGGTTTCCCGATCATGCTCGGCAAACCAGTCCACCAGCTGGCCCATAAAACCAAACAGGGCCACTTCCAAAATGGCGACAATCGCACTTAAGACCGACACCACCGCGATGATTTTCCACATGCCCTGGCTGTAATAGCGGCAAAAAGCCAGCAACCCCTCGGGTGGCTGGTCGGGGGGCGAATCAGGAAATGGCTGGGTTAAGCGCTCAAAAAATGAAAACATAGAAAACCTATCTAAGAGCCAGTGGCAGGCACTGGCGACTGTCTTTATCCTGCAAACGGCGGCAGTCGGCCGCCCTGCCACGGATGCCGGGACTAGCGCACTATCATAGCACTGCATCCAAGGCCGGCTCCAGCCATTGTCGGGGCTGCTAAGCCACAGAACGCTACCCACAAAGTTGTTACAACTTATGTATTTATACGCAAAATGGATGTTTTGTGGGTCTGGCCATGATATTAAAAACTGATCACCTAACCCTATCCTCAATGGAAAACCAAAATGAAAAAAACACTCTTGAGTTTGTCGGTGCTCATGGCGCTCACCGCCTGTAGCCCGCAGCAGGAAGCAACCGAATCCACCTCCGGGGCCAACCAGAGCGCGGCTGACAGCAGTCAGCAACAAACCACCCAGACCTCCGGTGTCACTAAAGAAAATATGGATACCAGCGTGGATCCCGGCAATGACTTTTATGCCTATGTGAATGGCGGCTGGATGGAAAAAACCGAGATCCCGGCAGATAAATCCTCTTATGGCTCTTTCCAGATCCTGCGCGACCAGGCTCAGGAAGATGTACTGGAAATCATTCAGTCATCGGCCGAAGGCGACTTTAAGCAAGGCTCCAATGAACAAAAAGTCGGCGATCTCTACAAGTCTTACATGGACATGGAAACCCGCAATGCCCGCGGCTTGAGTGTATTGGATAAAGAGTTTGACCGCATTGAGGCGATCGAAGACAAAACTGCGCTGGCTACCTATTTTGCCTATGCCAACCGCTATGGTTATGGCTCGCCCTTCGCTCTGGGCCAGTATGTGGATTTCAAAAACCCGGATTCGTACATGATTTACGCCTGGCAAAGTGGCCTGGGCCTGCCAGAGCGCGAATATTATTTCAAAGATGATGAAGAGTCGGTGGCGCTGCGTGAAAAATATGTCGCCCACATTGCCCGCGTGCTGGAGCTGGCTGGCATGGAGCAGCCGCAACAACAAGCGGACACCATCATGGCGCTGGAAACCCGCCTGGCCGAATTGCACATGAAAAAAGAAGCCACCCGTGACTGGGCCAGCAATTACAACAAGGTCGCGCTGGATAAACTGGATACTGTGATGTCCGGCTTTGCCTGGGAGGCATTTTTTGAAGAAGCCAGGCTGACCGATCTGGATGGCTTAGTGGTAATGCAAACTGAGTTTATGCAGCAGTTAGACACGGTGATTTCCGAAACCGATCTGGATACATGGAAAACCTTTTTAAACTGGCACCTGCTCAACAGCAACGCCACAGTGTTAAATGAAGCCATGGACACTGCGCACTTTGAGTTTTACAGCAAAGAGCTGCAGGGTGTCACCGAACAACGGCCGCGCTGGCGCCGGGCAGTTGGCCTGCTGGATAGCACCGTGGGTGAAATTATCGGCAAAGTGTATGTGGAAAAGCATTTTCCGCCAGAAGCAAAAACGCGCATGGAAACCATGGTGGATAATCTGATCGCCGCTTACCGCGACAGTATCGAACAGCTGGACTGGATGACCGACGACACGCGCAAAGAAGCACTGGACAAATTATCCAAATTTACCGTGAAGATTGGCTACCCGGACCAGTGGAAAGACTACTCTGCATTAACCGTTAAACCCGATGATTTGTTTGGTAACCTGCGCCGCAATGCTGAGGTGCGTTATCAGGAGCTGCTGGAAAAACAAGGCGGCCCGGTCTGGGAGCATGAGTGGGGCATGACGCCGCAAACGGTAAATGCTTACTACAGCCCGCCGAACAATGAAATTGTATTCCCAGCTGCCATTCTGCAACCGCCGTTTTTTGATCTGAATGCCGAAGATGCAGTGAACTATGGTGGCATCGGTGCGGTTATCGGCCATGAAATCGGCCACGGCTTTGATGATTCCGGCTCGACCTTTGATGGCGACGGCGTCCTGCGTAACTGGTGGACCGACGAAGATCGCAAAGAATTTGAAAACCGCACTAGCATGTTGGTAGACCAGTTCAACAGTTTTGAGGCTTTGCCTGATCTGTTCGTAAACGGTGAATTTACGCTGGGCGAAAATATCGGCGATCTGGGCGGCATCAGCATTGCCTTAAAAGCCTATCATATGGCGCTAGGTGACAAACAAGCACCTACCTTAGATGGCTTCAGTGGCGATCAGCGGGTGTTTATCGGTTACGGCCAGGTGTGGGCCACCAAGTACCGTGATGAAGCCTTGCGCACCCAGGTACAAACCGACTCACACTCACCGGCGAAATTCCGTACCAATGGCGCTGTGCGCAATGTGGATGCGTTTTACAAAGCCTTTGAGGTGAGCAAGCAGGATGCGTTGTACCTGCCGCCTGAAGAGCGGGTCAAAATCTGGTAAGACCAACACGGGGCCGCTTCAGGCCCCTTTTTATTTTGTCAGTTGTGTCAGAGTGCTTAGCGCACGGTCGGCATCCTGCGCCGGCACAAACAGATGGTCGTGGCTGTAAGCGGCCACCACATTGGCACTGATCCCCTGCGCGGTGAGCGCCTGTGTTAACGCTGCGGTCAGGCCCACAGCGTGCAAACTGGAATGCACCTGGCAGGTAATACAGCAAAAAGGCCCTTCACCCACAAGGCTGGCACGCTGGGCCACTTCTTCTGTCACAATCAGAGTGACTCCTTCAGCTTCCCGGTACAGCATGTGAATATCGGTCAGTGGCAGCGTCACTGCATGACTATCGGCCAGCTGGCAAAAATAAAACTGCCGGGGATCCACGCTGGGTGCCAGGCTGCCTAGCAAACTGGCCAGCGCCTGGTCTTGCTCTTGCGCAGACTTAATTGAGTTTTCTGGCACGCACTTTTTTTCCTTTAATCCGGCCTTCACGAAACAGGCGCATCGCGCGTTTTACACTACGCTGCTTCACCGCCACATAACTGACCTGGTTTTGCACCGCGATATTGCCGATGTCTTCTGCCTCAATGCCGGCATCCTGGGTCAACGAGCCGACAAAATCGCCTGGTCGTAATTTTTGTTTTTTGCCGGCAGCCACGGCGATACAGGCAAACTCCGGAGTACGAATGCGGTTGGCATGAAAGCGTAGGCTCTGGGCCCCTTTACGGGTGTAGCGGGTATCCATCACCGCTTCAATGCGCTGTAAAAACGGTAACTCGGCCTCGCTACACAGGGTAAACGCTTTACCTTTGGCACCGGCTCGCCCGGTACGGCCAATGCGATGCACATGCACTTCGGCTTCTTCGCTCACTGTGTAGTTGATAACACAGTCTATCTGGCTGATATCCAGCCCGCGCGCGGCCACATCGGTGGCCACCAGCACCTGCAGGGCATCACTGGCAAACTGGGCCAATACCTCGGTGCGTTGCTGCTGACTTAAATCCCCTTGCAGAGACTTCACGGCAAAGCCTGCCGCAAAAAGCTGTGCATCCACTTCACTGACCTGCACCCGGGTATTACAAAATACCACAGCTTTATGCGGCTGGGCTTCTGACAACACCCCTTTTAGGGCATTGATGCGATGTTTATCATCGACCTGATAGACTGTTTCGTGGATATCTGGTTTGGCAGCCTCGGTGCTCACCTCATGATGTACCGGGTTACGCAGATACCGGTTGGCCTGCGCCCGAATACCTTCGGTATAGGTGGCAGAGAAAAACAAGGTCTGAGCAGTGTCCGGTGTCTGGCCAAACAATGCGGCGACATCGTCGGCAAAGCCCATATCCAGCATGCGGTCAGCTTCATCCAACACCCGCACCTTGACCTGCGATAGATCCAGTCGGCGTTTTTGCACATGCTCCAGCACCCGGCCAGGGGTGGCCACGACCACTGCCGCCCCATGTTTGAGCGACTGAATTTGCGGGCCCATGGCCTGGCCGCCGCACAGGGTTAGCACTTTTAAATTAGCCAGCTGACGGCCTACCACCCGGATCTGCTGGCTCACCTGCTCGGCCAGCTCCCGGGTCGGGCACAGTACCAGCATCTGTGGCTGGTGGCTTAATACATCAATATGCTGCAGGCCGGCCACCGCGAAGGCGATGGTCTTGCCTGAGCCGGTATTGGCCTGCACCAGCACATCGCGGCCGGCCAGGGTATCGGGCAGGCTGGCTGACTGCACCGGAGTCATTTGAGTAAAGCCGGCGCTATGCAGCGCATCACGGATCTCCGTGTGTAACGATAAGTCGGAAAATTGTTGCATTTATATATCCAAGGGTGCCTTAATCGGCAGTGGTTGAGGCGGCCAGATCAGTGTTGGAAACCTGGGTGCCTGGCATGGGCCCGCTAAGTAACAGCATGTTGTCATGAATGGTGGCGCGAATGCCCACCGCGGTATAGGCGGCCACTGCTTTTTGGCCTAAGCTGGTAAAGGTCGGGCTGGCTTTAAAGCGTTCCGCAGCACTGGTGAGCCGCTCGGCCAGCTGGGCATTGGCTGGCTTCCGGCTGACCGCCAGATAAGTTAAAAAGGGTAAATACGACGAGGTGGCCATCAGACTGTCACAACGCAAATCAGGCTGAGCGCATTGGGCGCGAAAACCAGACGGACTGAGCAATACCCCATCCGCCCGGCCTTTTTGCACCGCCAGTAAGGCTTGTCGCCAGGTGGTGACCGGCACCAGATTGGTGATCCCTTCTTGCCGGGCCAGCGCCTGGCGAAAATCATTGCGCACCACCGCAATGGAGGTGACAGGTTTGTCGGCCCGGGCATGCTCAGCGCGCACATACAGGGTCACCTCACTGGCCACCACCGGCGTGATCCAGTGAAACAAATTCTCACGTTCGGGGGTGCGGGCAATAGCTGGCAAGGCGGTACCTGCCGAGGTACTGACTTCGTGCAGCGCGCGGGCAAAAGGGGTAATCACCACATCGGCTTTCAGTCCGGCGGTACGCACAATCCCGCGGGCCACATCCACCGCAAAACCGGTGGGCCGGCCGGTGCTATCCAGCTCGGCTAAGACCGGCACCAGGTTGGTGTGAATTTGGATCGCATTACTGGACGTGGCCGCCTGGGCCAGGCCAGTCAATACCCCAAGAAGGAGCCCCGCTATCAGTTTGCTCATGCGTGCAAGCTTTTCTCCAGCTGCCAGTTCAGGGTCTGGCCGGCAAAAAATGGCACCATGGGGGTGCCATCGGGCAATTCCACCGTGTCTGGTACTGTCCAGGGTTCACGCACCAGGGTGATAGTGCCGCTGTTTCGCTCAAGGCCATAAAAATCAGCGCCATATTCGCTGGCAAAGCCTTCCAGTTTGTGCAACACACCAAGCTGTTCAAACACTTCGGCGTACAATTCAATGGCGCTCCAGGCACTGTAGCACCCGGCGCAGCCACACGGGTTTTCCTTTTTGTGGCGCGGATGTGGCGCTGAATCTGTGCCTAAGAAAAACTTGCTGGAGCCAGATGCCACCATATCCCGCAAGGCTTGCTGATGGGTCGAACGCTTTAACACCGGCAAACAATAATTGTGCGGACGCACACCGCCTACCAGTAAGTCATTGCGGTTTAGCAACAAATGCTGCGGAGTGATGGTAGCGGCCACATTGTCACTGGCCTGACTGACAAACTGCGCCGCGTCGGCGGTGGTGATATGTTCAAACACCACCTTTAGTTGCGGGAATGCATTCACGATGGGGATCAGATGCGTATCGATAAACACTTTTTCACGGTCAAAAATATCGATATGCGCTTCGGTCACTTCACCGTGGATCAACAGTGGCATGCCCTGCTCGGCCATTTCAGCAAACACTGGGTATAACGCATCGATACCTTTTACGGCGGCATCTGAGTTGGTAGTGGCACCAGCCGGATACAATTTACAGGCGGTCACACCTGCCGCAGAGGCTGCGCGAATATCATCCGCGCTGGTCTGGTTGGTCAGGTACAGGGTCATCAGCGGAGTGAATGAACTGCCGACAGGTCGGGCGGCTTCAATACGCTTTTTATAGGCCATGGCCTGCTCGGCATTGACCACCGGCGGCACCAGATTGGGCATTACGATTGCCCGGGCAAAACAACGCGCGGTAGCTGGTACGGTCTCGCCCAGCATGACGTCATCCCGAAAATGTAAATGCCAGTCATCTGGCGTGCGCAGTGTCAAAGATTGCATAAAAAGCCTGTAGCCGTCGTGGATATGCCGCTATTATGCCGTAAAAGTGAACACTAAGCACCCTTGATCATGGGTCGGTGTTGCTGGCGGCTGTGTCGGCTGCGGTTTGTGCGGTGTCGGCCTGGTCATGCTCCACATAAATCAGGTCAGCCGTGGTGTAGCCCAATTCACGGGCCTGATTGAGCAGCTTGTCTAACACCGGCTGCGGCAGGCTGGGCTGGCGGGACAAAATCCACAAAAAGTCCCGGTTGGGGCCGGTGACCATCGACCACTGATATTGTTCATCCAGCGCCATCACCACATAGCTGGCGTAAAACGGGCCAAAAAATGATACTTTGAGCCAGCCGGTGGTGGGCTCTTTAACAAAATAGGCTTTGCCCTCGGCTTCTTCCCACTCGCCTTTGGCATCGTTGAATCCGCGATTAATAACCGTGATGCCGCCGTCATCGCGCTGACTGTAGGTGGCGGTCACATTGCTCAAGCCGTCTTCAAAGCTGTGATCGAGCCGGGCAATCTCATACCAGCTACCCAGATAAGCCTGGCTGTCGAATGGTTTAACCGGCTCCACCTGGTCGGGCTTGGTGGTACAGCCTACCAGGGTCAGGCCCAGTGCCACCCACAAACTCATTTTTTTCACATCCACTCCTTATTCATTCAGATGACCGGTTTTCACCAGCACCAGCGCCGGCTCCTCAACCACGGTAAACTCACAGCGACTACCACCTGGCTGGCGGATCCAGCTGTGTGCCGGTAAGGTCTTATCAGCGCAGCACAGGCTGCCTTCAATCACCAGCGCTTCCAGGCCACCGGCTGGGATCACCGGTCGCCAGCACGCATTAGGGGCAAGCTTTAGCAAATGCGTGATCTGCTGATCAAACTGATGCAATGGCAATATCTGCTGCTGATCATCCATGCCCTGCTGCCACCCTGCCCGTTCATAGGAAATGGCCAGGGCCTGATTGTCGCCGGGCGAAAAGTGGCCCAGCTTGACAAACAAATCGCAGCCGGGCGCGGAAAACGGCGCATGCGCTGTGCCCGCGGGATTACGTAAATAGGTGCCCGCCGGATAATCGCCAGACTCATCACTGAAGGTCCCGTTAAGGACAAAAATTTCTTCGCCGCCCGGATGCGTGTGGCGAGAAAAGCGCGCGCCTTTAGCATAGCGCACCAGCGAGGTGGCCTGGCCGCTTTCAGCAGCTTCTCGGGCCAGCTTCTTGCGCCACACCCCATCAGCCGGCGCAGCTTCCCACTCCAGCTTGTTGGTGGTCAGCATCAACGGCTCGCGCATATCGGTATGTAACTGCATGATTTTGGCATACCTGTAAAAAACAATGAATAATGATGAATACACCGGAGTAACAGGTTCAGTTTAATATGCCTGCCGAGCCTGAAATGCTAGGCTTAGCTTTTGTTTTTTTGCGGAGAGCGCAATGCTGACACATCATTTTCCCAATGCCAGTACCCTGGTGTATGGCTGTATGGGCCTGGGCGGCCAATGGGACGACCAGCCGGTCACCGACGCAGACCGCCAGCATGCGCAGGCGGCTATTGAAGCCGCTCTGGCAGCCGGCATCACCGTGTTTGACCATGCTGACATTTACACCCTGGGTAAAGCCGAAACAGTCTTTGGCCAGATGCTGGCGTCGAGCCCTGAGCTGCGCGAGCAAATGATTATTCAGTCTAAGTGCGCCATTCGCTTTGCCGATGATGCCGGGCCAAAGCGCTATGACGCCTCTGCCGGCTGGATCAGCCAGAGTGTGGATGACAGCCTGGCGCGGTTGGGCTTGGAGAGCCTGGATGTGCTGTTGCTGCACCGTCCGGATCCGCTGATGGAGCTGGCCGAAGTCGCCGAGACCCTGACCCGGCTAATCAATGCCGGTAAGATCAAACATGTTGGCGTATCGAATATGAACAGCCACCAAATGGCGTTTTTACAGCAAGCGTTGGGCAGCCCGATTGTGGTGAATCAGCTGGAAATGAGCTTGTCGGCGCGACGTTTTATCGAAGAAGGCATCACCACCAATACTGATGACAATCCGCAGTATGGGTTTGCTGCCGGTACCATGGAATATTGCCAGCAACATGATGTGCAGCTGCAGGCCTGGGGAGCGCTGGCCCAGGGGCGCTTTAGCGGCGGCCAGCCTGATAGCCCGACCGACCAGGCCACTGCGCAGTTGGTTGCCGAGCTGGCAGAGTTTTACAATGTCTCGGCCGAAGCTGTGGTACTGGGCTGGCTGACCCGTCACCCGGCCTGTATCCAACCGGTGATTGGCACCACTAACCCGCAGCGCATTGCTGCCTGTGCGGAAGTCGATCACCTACGGTTATCCCGCGGCCACTGGTATCAGCTACTGGAAACAGTGCGCGGTCAGGAGATCCCCTGATGGCACTGGTTGACGGAATTCATCATGTGGCAATTATTTGCAGCGACTATTCACGCTCCAAAGCCTTTTACACCCAGATCCTGGGGTTGCCGGTGCTGGCCGAAAATTACCGCGCCGAGCGCGACTCGTACAAATGTGATCTGGCTCTGCCGGATGGCAGCCAGCTTGAGTTGTTTTCATTTCCCGGCGCGCCGCCGCGACCCAGCCGGCCCGAAGCACAAGGCTTGCGCCATCTGGCGTTTCGGGTAGCGCAGCTGCAACCAGTTATTGATAACCTGACCGCCGCCGGCATCGATGTGGAACCAGTGCGTACCGACCCTTACACCGGACGCTTGTTTACCTTTTTTGCCGACCCGGATGGCTTGCCGCTGGAGCTGTACGAAATTACATAGCCAGCAACTGATTAGTCTGACAGCGCGCCATAGTCGCGCGCTTCTATTTCAGCCAGTCGCTGTTCGGTAGGATTGGCCAGATAGTTGTACACCAGGCCGATAAATAAAATACTGGCAAAGCCGGTGGCCACCATAAAGCCGTATTTGGCAGCGCCGCCCATGGCGTCACTGACCAGGCCCATGATAAGCGGGCCAGCAGCTGCGCCAGCCGCGGTGAAAAATAAAATCACCCCGGCCACACTGCCATGTTGATGTTTTTCAAAGCAGCTGATGCCCTTGGAATTAAAGGTAGGATAAATCACTGACATAAAGATGCCGGTGAGCGGAAACAAAAACAGCGCCAGCTGTTTACCCACAGCCAGGCCCGCCACAAAGCACACCACAATGGCGCCGCTAAATACCATCAGCACCAGCGCCCAGTTAAACCGCGCCATCATCCAGATACCCACAAAGCGACCCAATGCCCGCAGCACAAAAAAAGCGGTCACCGAATAAATCGCCAGCTGACGGGTCAGCCCATCGCTGTAACAGGCATAGGTGCTTTGCATATCCACTGCATCACACACCAGGTAGCTGGGCATCCACACATAAATCGCACTTTCGGCCGCGACATACAAAAAGGCGCCTACCGAAAAGCCCAGTGCATAGGGGTTTTTAACCAGTTTTAAGGATTTGCCCAGCGACACCTTGTCCGGATTGCCCACATCACTGGTGCTGTCTGACTGGCGATGATGAGCTGGATAGCGCACCCAGGCTGCCACTATAATCAGCAAGGTACAGATGCCGCCGGCAATCACATACAAATACTGCCAGGCCACGCCCTGATGGATCAGCCAGGCCACCGTCAGGGGGCCGATAATAGCGCCCACGCCAAAAAAGGCTTCGGCGCCGTTCATGGTGGCGGTGTGCTGACGGGTTGAAGAAGAAATATCGCCAATCAAGGCCAGCGCGCCGGTTTTAAAGATCCCCACCGCGATGCCCGATAAGCTCATCAGTGCCACAATAAAGACAAAGTCGTTAGCGATTAAAAAGCTGTAGCAGGCCAGCCCAAATATGGCCAGGCCCAAAATGATAGTAGGCTTGCGGCCCAGCTTGTCGGCTAAAAAGCCCAAAAACAATCCGGCCAGTGCAATCCCCAGCATGGGTAATGAATGCATCAGACTGGCCTGAGCATTGGTCACATCAAAGGCTGCTTTGACCTCTTTGATGATCTCGCCCACCGAGTCGGAGGTCATGGCAAACATCATAAACATCAGGTACGTCAGCCACCGGATGATATAGCTGTTGGATTGCTGCATGGGTTGTTCTGCCTGTTACAAGCGCGTTTACGGCTGGTTGAGCCGACGCGGCAAATTAATTTGCTTGTTGAGCTTAATCGTTTAAGATAAATTAGCAAGAGTTTACAAAATTGTAAACAATATTGTGAATACTTTGTTAGTTGCCAGACGCGAGGCTGGCGCTGGTCAGGAGACTGTATGATGAATTATGCCGCCGATGCGCACACCTGCTTAGACCGCATTCTTGCCACGCTGGACTTGCGCAAATTGAGCCGGGATGAGCGTACCCTGTTCCATAGCCGGCTGGATACCCACTTTGCCCGGCTGTTTGACTTATATACTCAGGTGTACGGGCATCAGTATGACTGCTATTTTCATTTACAGCAGTTAATGGCAACCCTGGCCGAAGGCATGCAGCAGCGCCCGGCCAGTCTCAAACAGCAGGATGAAGCGGCCATCACAAACCCTTTGTGGTACCGAAGCGAACAGGAAGTGGGCATGGCCTGCTATGTGGATTTGCTCGGCCCGACCTTAAACGACCTGCAGCATAAAATTCCGTACTTTAAAGCCTTAGGCATCACCTATGTGCATCTGATGCCGTTATATGCTGCGCCTGCCGGCGACAGTGACGGTGGCTATGCTGTCTCAGACTACCGCAAGGTCAATCCCACACTGGGCACCATGGCGCAGCTGAAAAAACTGGCGGCGGCGCTGGCCAATGCCGGGATCCGGCTGGTGCTGGACTTTGTGTTCAACCATACCTCGGATGAACACCCTTGGGCCCAGGCTGCGCTAGCCGGTAACCCTACCTATCAAAATTATTATTATCTGTTTGATGACCGGCAGCAGCCTGACCAGTACGAACAAACATTACGCGAGATATTCCCGCAGGTGCGCCGCGGCAGCTTCACCTACAACGACACCATGCAAAAATGGGTATGGACCACCTTTAACAGTTTTCAGTGGGATCTTAACTATGCCAACCCGGCGGTATTTAATGCCATCACTGCGGAGATGCTGTTTTTAGCTAACATTGGCAGCGCGGCGCTGCGCTTAGATGCGCTGGCCTTTATCTGGAAAGAGATGGGCACCGACAGTGAAAACCGGCCACTGGCACATACGCTGATCCAGGCCTTTAATGCCTGCCTGCAAATTGTGGCCCCGGCGGTGGTGTTTAAATCCGAAGCCATTGTGCACCCCAAACACGTGGTGGAGTACATTGACCGCGATGAATGTCAGTTATCCTATAACCCCTTGCTGATGGCCTTGAGCTGGAACAGCCTGGCCACCCGCAAAACCCGCTTGCTGACCCGCTCCATGCAGGAATATTTTGCTATCCCGCGGCAAACTGCCTGGGTCAACTATGTGCGCTGTCATGATGATATCGGCTGGACCTTTGATGATGACCTGGCCTGGCAACTGGGAATTAACCCGCATGATCATCGTTTTTTTCTCAACCAGTTTTTTACCGGCCGCTTTGACGGCTCATTTGCCAACGGCGTGCCCTTTGCTGAAAACCCCAGCACCGGTGATTGCCGGGTGTGCGGCACCCTGGCTTCACTGTGCGGGCTGGATCAAGCGCTGGAGCAGCGCAGTGAGCATCTGGTGGAGGTGGCCATCGCGCGCATGAAGTTGCTATATGGTATTGCCTTTAGCATCGGCGGTATTCCGCTGTTGTACTCCGGCGATGAGCTGGCGCTGCAAAATGATTACAGTTATCGGCAGGATCCGCACAAGCAGCACGATGATCGCTGGGTCAACCGGGTGGCGGTCACCAACCAGCAGATTGCTCAGGTCATGAGCCCGGCCAGCCCCACCACCCTGGCGGCGCAGGCCACTCAGCACACGTTTAAAGGATTACAGCAACTGGTGAGCTTACGTAAGGCGCATCCGGTATTTGGCGACAGCACCACGCAAATTTTAGACACCGGCAACCCGCATTGCTTTGCCTATCTGCGTAGCCATGACAACGGCGATAAATTACTGGCGTTGTGTAATTTTTCTGAGCAGGTACAGCAGCTCAACAGCCAGATTTTGCAGGTGCTGGAACAACACGACGCCACCGATTTGTTTACCGGGCAAGCACTGCCCAAACAAACTGAGCTGCTTACGTTAAGTGGTTATCAGCAACAATGGTGGCTGGCCGGCGCGTAACTGCGGGCTATCACGCAGATTCGCACATTGCTGCCATTGTGGTGCGGTTCTTGTAACACTCATTACAGATTTGTCATCAGGCTGCGACCCGGTAGCCTGCTTAGCTGAGATGAGGAAACCATGCAAGCGGCCACCGAACATGAGTATTTATGCCCTCACTGCGGGCACATCAATGTGTTACAACATCATGAATTGCGTGATAAATGCACCGAACAGTATGCAAAATGCGACAACTGCGCGGTGATGCTGGAAATTGTGTCGGCCGATGGCATTGATGATCAGATCAATCTGATAGTGACTGAAGCGCCGCAGGAGCTGGTCATTCGCTGACCAGCAAATATTTAACGGCTGTCGGCAAAAAATTCACGCCGCAAATTAGCGTCGCTGTTAAACAAGCCACCCAGCGCGCTGGTGCGCGTATAAGAATTGGTGTCGCGAATACCGCGGGCCTTTACACAATAATGGGTCGCATTGATACTTACTGCCACATCCTCAGTGCCGGCCAGGGTTTGAATGGCCACCAGCACCTGCTGGGTTAACCGTTCCTGCACTTGCGGACGCTGCGCAAAAAATCCTACTAAACGATTAATCTTCGACAAGCCTAACACCCGCTCTTTGGGAATATAAGCTACCGACGCGGTACCATCAATGGTCACAAAATGATGTTCGCAGGTGCTGGTCAGGCTGATATCGCTGACCTGTACCGGCTGATCCAAACGCATCTTGTTTTCGATATTGGTAATTTTGGGAAAGTTGGCGTAGTCCAGACCGCCAAACAATTCATCCACATACATCTTAGCAATCCGTCGCGGGGTATCGGCCAGGCTATCGTCTTCACGATCCAGGCCCAGGGCATCCATGATATCGGCCATTGCCGCTTCAATTCGGTCACGCTTTTGGGCCGCACTGAGCTGATTGTCGATCATCGGGGTTTCCAACCCGGTGTCGATCAGCGCCTGACGAACCAATTGTGCTTCTTTGGCAATTACCGGCTCCAGTGCGTCACGCACCACTACCGCTTCATTTGCTAGCATGATATTTCCAACCCAACCACATCTGTGGAATTTACATCGTTTTGCTTGTTCAGAGCCTCAGTTGTCGAGCCCCGAAATTGCTATGTGTATGCCCAAGCTATTGTTGCAGCATGTGCATGCAATGTTGTGAGGTACAGGCATAAACTGTGACCTGAGTAAGTTTGCCCCGCAGATTGCAGGGTAAGTGTAACATAAATACGTTTAAAATCTGCACATGGCAAAATCAATGGGATCTCAGATGGGGCAGATGTGTACAAAATCAATGGCGGTAAGCTAATTTGCCTTGAAGCGCGAGGCGTATTAGCCCGCACAATTTTGGTTTAAGCCAACCCCGCCCGGCGGTATACTTGGCGCTATGCAACCCTCGAGAAATACTATGAATTTGTCTTTATATCCAGAATGGCAGGCGTGTGAAGCCGTGATGCTGGCCTGGCCCCATGCTGATACCGACTGGGCGCCCTGGCTGGAACAGGTCGAGCAGGTCTATACCCAGGTGATTGACGCGGTTAATCAGGCCGGCGCCGGTGTAATTTTGCTATGCGAGCCAGCCGATGCCGCCACCATTCAGGCGCGTCTCGGTAATGAGCGTCAGGTTTTGTTGGTCAGTGCTGAGTACAATGACACCTGGATGCGCGATTATGGCTTTTTGACCGTGGCCGGTGAGCATGGCCCTCAACCGGTGGAATTTTTGTTTAATGGCTGGGGCCAAAAATTCAATGCGATAAAAGACAATCTGGTCAATCAGACAGTCTTGGCCGGGTTGTGTGCGCAGCCTTTGCTGTCGTTTGACCGGGTGGTGGAAGGCGGCGCGCTGGAAATTGATGACAATGGCCACCTGCTGTCCACCGCGCAATGTTTGTTAAACCCCAAACGCAACCAGACCATGACCCTGGACGAATACAAATCTTTGTTCAGCGAGGCATTGGGGGCCCGAAAAACGACGATTTTCACCCAGGGCCATTTGCTTGGCGATGACACCGATGGCCATATTGATACCCTGGTGCGCTTTACGCCGCAGCAGGGGGTGGTGATCCAGGCCTGTGATAATCGCCAGGAAGATCCTCATTTTGCCGGTTTGCAGGCTCTGTGTGAGCAGGTGGCCGAGGCATTGCCGGAACATACCCAGTACCGGCTGCCGCTGCCGCATATGGTGAATGCAGAAAATGAACGATTACCCGCATCCTATGCGAACTTTTTAATCTGTAATGAGTCTGTATTGGTCCCGGTGTATGGCCAGCCTGAAGATGAGGCAGCCCTGGCGGTGATGGCGCAGGCTTTTGCCGGCCATCAGATTGTGCCGGTCGACTGCGCGGCGCTGATCCAGCAATTTGGCAGTTTACACTGTATTTCTATGCAAGTACCACAAGGCACCCTGACCGACGCGGTACGCGCTCAACTGCAACAAGGAGTTACGCTGTATGGCAACCCTTAAAGTAGGCCTGGTTCAACAGGCTGTTGAGAACAACGACAAAGCCATTAACTGGCAAAAAAGCGCAGATAAGATCGCGCAGCTGGCGGCGGATGGCTGTGAGTGCATCCTATTACAGGAATTGCATAGCACCTTGTATTTTTGCCAGCAGGAAGACACCGCGGCATTTGATTTAGCTGAGCCCATTCCTGGCGCGGCCACCGAGTTTTTCGGGGCACTGGCCGAAAAATATAATGTGGTGCTGATCACCTCGCTGTTTGAAAAGCGCGGGTCGGGCTTGTACCACAATACCGCGGTAGTGTTTGACCGCAGCCGTGAAATCGCCGGTAAATACCGCAAGATGCATATCCCCGACGACCCGGGTTTTTATGAAAAATTTTATTTTACCCCGGGTGACATGGGCTTTGAGCCCATTCAAACCAGTGTGGGTAAACTGGGTGTGCTGGTGTGTTGGGACCAGTGGTACCCGGAAGCCGCTCGCCTGATGGCCATGCGCGGTGCTGATATGTTGTTTTACCCTACTGCCATCGGCTGGGATAAAACCGATACCGAGGACGAGCGTCAGCGCCAGTTTGGCGCCTGGCAGACCATTCAGCGTTCGCATGCGGTGGCCAACTCGGTGCCGGTGATTGTCGCTAACCGGACCGGGTTTGAAGCCTCGCCGGTGGATAACGACCCGGGCATTCAGTTCTGGGGCCAAAGTTTTATCACTGGCCCGCAGGGTGAAGTACTGGCCCAGGCCAGTGCCGATGAAGAAGAAACTTTGATGGTGGAGCTGGACCTGGCGCGCACCGAACAGGTTAAGCGGATCTGGCCATATTTTCGTGACCGCCGCATCGATGCCTATGACGAGCTAACCAAGCGCTGGCGCGACTAGGTGTACACGTCAGGGTGAGGCCCGGCGGGCCTTGCACAGTGCAAATATCCGCTCATCCTGGAGCACAAAACACTGCCGCTGTGATAGCGGCAGTAGTGTTTGTAGCGCCGGATCGTCCACCCATAACCCACCGGTATACTGGCCAAAGGCCGGCATCATCAGCATCTGCGGAGTCAGCGCAAAACAGCGCCCGCTGACCCGCTGGCGGCCAACCCGTTGGCGCACTTTGGGATGATAATGGCCCACCACCTGATAATCACAGCCAGGCCAGTTGTCTTCGGGTTCATGACAAAAGCCGGTGCTGCTGATCGCCAGCCGCGCATGGCGTTCGCCGCTCAGCGCTGCCGGAATAGCCGGGTCGTGGTTACCTAAGATCCAAATCCAGCGCGGCACGGTGTCGATCATGGTTTGCAACTGCGCTTTTACAGCTGACTGCATGCGCTCAAATGCCGCGCCATCGTGAAAACTGTCGCCTAAACATATCAGTGTCGAAGGGGTATACAGCGCCAGCAGTCGCGTCAATCGGTCCAACGTAGCCTGGCTGTCGAACAATGGCAGCGGATGACCAAAACTGCCTAGAAAACTGCCTTTTTCCAAATGCAGGTCTGACACCACCAAAGTGTCGTGAGCGGCTAGATAGGCCACCCCGCGGCTGTCCAGCAACCAGGTATGGGCACCAAAGCGCACCGGCGCAATGCGCGCGGCACTGACCTGCTCATGTAACCAGTCAGAATCTGTGACCACAACAACTACCTTTTTCTTTACCTATTACTGCTGCCTGCAAAAGACCGCTAATGTTTGGTGCTCAACAGCGCCTTGACCTCATCCAGCATAGATTCGGCTTCGGCATACAAATCGGCCTGCTCCATCAGGGCATGAGCACCGGCGCCTTTGACCTGTTCCGAGCGCACATCCAGCACAATGGGAATGGCCATGGGCGAGGCTTTTTCTAAATTAATCAGGCGGGTTTTGCCCACAAAGCGGATCAGCATGTCAGCCAGCCGGCGCAAATCTAACAATTCGCGCTCCGCATCGGCCCGGGTGACGGCCAACAGGATATGGTCAGGATCATACTCACGCAAGGTGTCGTAGATTAAATCAGTGGAAAAGGTGACCTGTTTCATGGTCTTTTGGCTGCTGTGAAAACGCTGTTCAGTCAGCCCGCTGACAATCGCCACCCGCCGGAAGGAACGCTTGAGCATGGGCGCCTGTAGCATCCAGTCTTCCAGCTCATCGCCTAAAATATCCGGATTAAATAAACTATCCAGCTGGGTCTGGCTGATAGGTTTCATCGAAAAAACAGATAAGCCATAATCGGTCACACTGAATGACAGTGGCTGCAGGCGCTGTTTTTCCATGCGCTTGGTGAGCAGCATGCCCAGGGTTTGGTTGGCTTTGCGCCCTTCAAAGGTATAAAACAATGCCACATTGGTTTTGCGGTATTCAAATTGTTCAATCAGCACCTGGCGGGTATCGGGGATGGCAGAAAACTGCTGTTGCAGCTGCAGCCACTGCTGCACCTGGTCTGGTAACTGGCGCCAGCGCGCTGGTGTGTCCAGCAGGTCGCGCACCCGCTCGGCTAAAAAAGTGGATAAGGGCATCTGACCGCCGGCATAACTGGGGATTTTCGGCTCGCCGCCTTTGGCTGGGCGGGCGTGCAGTTGCATATCGCGAATGGCTTCAAATTTAAGCACCTCACCGGCGAATAAAAAGGTATCGCCGGACACCAGCTGCTGAGCAAAATATTCTTCCACCTCACCGATGATTTTGCCCTGATTGCCGCGCCGGATGCGTTTAACTTTGACCCTGCCCGCTTCCACGATGGTGCCGATATTTTGCCGGTGGCGCTGGATCACGCGCTTTGATGCAGCCACCCAGCCGTCCTCGGTCTGCTCTAAGCGCCGGTAGCGCTCGTACACCTGCAACGCATAGCCGCCGTCCACGGTAAACTGCCACAGTTTATCAAACTCCTTGCGGCTTACCCCCTGATAGGGCGCAGCATCTAAAATTTGCTGATACAAGATATCGGGGGACACCGGTTCGCCGCAGGCACAATTTAAAATAAACTGCGGCAAGATATCCATGGCGCCGGGCAGCGGCGCATCGCCATCCAGCTCATCATTGGCAATGGCATCAATAGCAGCCTGGCATTCGATGGCCTCAAAGCGGTTGGCCGGCACCAGCAGGGCCCGGCTGGGCTCATCCAAGCGGTGATTGGCGCGGCCGATACGCTGTAATAAGCGGCTGACCCCTTTGGGCGCGCCGACCTGGATCACCAAATCCACATCCCCCCAGTCGATGCCCAGCTCCAGTGCCGAGGTACAGACAATGGCGCGCAACTGGCCGGTGGCCATCAGATTTTCAGTTTTGCGACGCTGTTCTTTGCTCAACGAGCCATGATACAGCGCAATGGGTAGCCCCTGGCGATTTTCCTCCCACAGCATCTGAAACACCATTTCCGACTGTGCCCGGGTATTCACAAACACCAGCGCGGTGCCGGCAGCGCAAATCGCCTGGTAGATATCCGGGATGGCATAGCGGGCCATAAACCCGCCAAACGGCATACGCGCTTCACTGTTGAGTAAGGTGATGGCCGGCTTAACCGGTGCCTCCACCTGCAACACCGCCGCCGGGTCGCCGGTGGGCCCCAGCCAGGCCGCCATCAGCTCAGGCTCAGCCACCGTGGCCGACAACCCAATGCGCCGCATGGCCGGGGCCAGCGATTGCAGGCGGGCCAGCGCCAGGCTGGTAAAATCGCCGCGTTTGTTGGCCACCAGACTATGCGCTTCATCGATGATCACTGTGCGCAGCTTGCCAAATATTTTGGGCGCATCCGCATAGGAGAGCAGCAACATCAGTGACTCCGGGGTGGTCAGCAGTATATTGGGCGGTTTGCGCCGCTGACGCTGGCGTTTGTGCGACGGGGTATCGCCGGTGCGGGTCTCAATGCTGATGTCCAGGCCCATTTGCTCCACCGGCTCCATCAGATTGCGGTGAATATCCTGGGTTAAGGCTTTTAATGGTGAAATATACAGGGTATGCAGGCCGGTGTGCGGCTGCTCGGCCAACTCCACCAGGCTGGGCAAAAACCCGGACAGGGTTTTACCGGCCCCGGTGGGCGCAATCAGTAAGGTGGCATGGTGCTGGTCGGCCTGCCTGAGCATGGTGGCCTGGTAGTCTCGCAACTGCCAGTCACGGCTGGCAAACCATTGGCTAAAACGTGGGGGAAGAATACCCGTTCCTCATCGGCATCAGTCACTGCCTGTCAATACGGGCCAGGCACAGGCCAGGATTACCATTGCCAGGCAACCATCCCTCGGCTTTGGCCGTATATCGTTGCAGCTGGATAACTTGAGGAGGTGGTCTTGCACCCACAAGAATGGATCAGTGTTGAAAGTGCCGGCCTGTATTGCCGCCCGGCGGATATTTATGTGGACCCGATGGAGCCGGTGGCCCAGGCGGTGGTCACCCATGGCCATGCCGATCATGCCCGTAGCGGCCACAGCCATGTATTTGCTACTGCTGCCACCCTGGCCATCATGACTACCCGTTATGGCGAGGAGATGGCGGTGACCACCGACACGCTGGACTATCATCAGACGGTGACGCTGGGCGACCCGGAGGACCCGGTGCACATGACCCTGTACCCGGCTGGGCATATTTTAGGCTCAGCCCAGGTATTGTTTGAATACCGGGGCGCCCGGCTGGTGGTATCCGGCGATTACAAACGCCGCCCGGATCCGACCTGCCTGCCCTTTGAGGTGGTGCCCTGTGATGTGTTTATCACTGAAGCCACCTTTGGCTTACCGGTGTTTACCCACCCGCCCATCGAGCAGGAAATCGATAAACTGATTGACTCGCTCAAGGTGTTTCCACAGCGCTGTCATCTGGTTGGCGCCTATGCCTTAGGCAAATGCCAGCGGGTGATATTGGCCCTGCGCCAGGCTGGCTACCACAAGCCTATCTTTTTGCACGGCGCGCAAATTAAATTGTGCGACCTGTATGAACGCCAGGGCATCGATTTAGGCCCGCTGGAGCCGGTCAGTGAACAAACCGACCTGGCGCAGCTGGCCGGTGAAATTGTGATTGCCCCACCCTCGGCACTGGTGGATCGCTGGTCACGCAAGCTGCCCAATGTACGCACTGTGATGGCCTCGGGCTGGATGCAGATCCGTGCCCGGGCCCGACAAAAGCAGGTGGAATTGCCGCTGATTGTTTCTGACCACTGTGACTGGCCAGAGTTATTGCAAACCCTGCACGAGGTCAAACCCACCGAAGTCTGGGTCACCCACGGCCGCGAAGATGCGCTGGTGCACCAGGCTACCCAGCTGGGCTTTAAAGCCCGGGCGCTTTCGCTACTGGGCTATGAAGACAGTGAGGAAACCGGTTAATGGAAGCGTTTAGCAATCTGCTTGAGCAGCTGTATTTTACCAGCGGCAATAACGCCAAGGCCGCGCTGATTATGGACTATTTACGCCATACCCCCGACCCAGACCGGGGCTGGGCCATTGCCGCCATGGCCGGCACCCTGCGCTTTGATTTTTTCAAACGCAACACGGTAAAGCAGCTGATGCTGGAGCGCATCGACCCGGTGCTGTTTGATCTAAGCTACGACTATGTTGGTGAGATGAGTGAAACCGTGGCCCACCTGTGGCCGGCCAATACTGAGGCCGAAGCCACGCCTCTGCCCAGCCTGGGCGACATTGTCGAGCAGTTTCAGCAGGCCAAGCGTACAGAAGTCAAAGACCTGCTCACCGGATATCTGGACCGGATGAGTGCAGCCCAGCGCTGGGCGCTCATTAAACTGGGCACCCGGGGGTTGCGCATCGGCGTATCGGCGCGCAGCATGAAACAGATCCTGGCCCGCTACGGTGACACCGAGGTGGCTGAGATTGAAGCCTTATGGCATGGCGTATCTGCCCCTTACACCGAATTATTAGCCTGGCTGGAGGGCCGCGGTGACAAGCCGGATATCTCCGAACAGGTAACCTTCCACCCGGTCATGCTATCGCATCCGCTGGATGACAACGCGCTAGACGACTGGCAGGCCGACCTGTGGCAGGTGGAATACAAATTCGACGGCATTCGGGTACAGCTGGTCAGCACGGCCAACGGCAAGGCGCTGTTCAGCCGTACCGGCGATGATATCAGCCCGTCGTTTCCCGATTTATTAGAGACCATCGATACCCACTGTGTGCTGGATGGAGAGCTGTTGGTCATGCATGGTGCCGAGGTGGACAGTTTTAATCAGCTGCAACAACGGCTGAACAAAAAAAAGCCCGACAAAAAATTACAGCAAGCCTTGCCGGCTGGGCTGATGGTGTACGATGCCCTTACCCTTGATGATACCGATTTGCATCACCAGCCTTTACACGCCAGGCGTGCCGCGCTGGAACAGTTTATTGCCGGCCAGCCCAGCGAGCGGCTGCATTTATCGCCGGTGCTGGAAATTGCCAGCCTGGATGCATTACATGACCAGTACCAGCAGGCCAGTGCCGATACCGCCATTGAAGGGTTGATGCTTAAACGCCGCGACAGTGTGTATGTGCCGGGACGGCCCAAAGGTCAGTGGTATAAGTGGAAGCGCCAGCCCAAGCTGGTGGATGCAGTGATCATGTATGCGCAGCGCGGCCACGGAAAACGCTCCAGCTTTTATTCGGACTTTACCTTTGGTGCCTGGCAGGACGACACCCTACTGCCTATTGGCAAGGCCTATTCAGGCTTTACTGATGAGGAGCTCAAAAAGTTGGATAACTGGGTACGCCGCCATACAGTGGGCCGCTTTGGCCCGGTGCGTGAGGTCAAAAAAGCACTGGTGATTGAAGTGGCTTTTGATGCTGCGCACCCGTCGTCACGGCATAAATCTGGCATTGCCTTACGCTTTCCGCGCTTTCACCGCATCCGCTGGGACAAACCAGCCGCAGAAGCCGACACCCTGGACACGGTAAAGCAACTGATTGAGCACTGAGGAACAGGCCAGGCTCACACCAGACTGCGCCCGGCCTGGGTAATATTGCTGGCGGTGGCCTCGGCATCCAGTTTAAACGGGATTTCGGTGCCCCGACGTGCCCGCGGCCGGGCTTCGATACTGTTTTTCCAGCGCCGTAAATGCTCCAGGCCATCCATCGACACCCCTGACCACTTGTAGGTGCGCACCCAGCACCAGTTGGCCATATCGGCGATGCTATAGTCACCGGCCAGATATTCATGGTGCTGCAAATGGCCATCGAGCACTTCAAACAAGCGCCGGCATTCATTGTGATAGCGGTTGATGGCGCGCGGAATAGTTTCGTCCAGATAGCGAAAAAACACATTGGCCTGGCCCATCATGGGGCCCACCCCACCCATCTGAAACATCAGCCACTGCATCACCCGGCTGCGTCCTTTAGCATCGGTGGGTAAAAACAACCCGGTTTGTTCGGCCAGATAAACTAAAATCGCGCCGGACTCAAACACACAAAAATCTTCATGCTGATGGTCCACCAGCACCGGAATGCGGCCATTCGGGTTTCGGGCCAAAAAGTCAGGCTGATGCTGCTCCCCAGCGCGCAGATCCACATTGTGCACCTGATACGGCAGCTGCATCTCTTCTAATGCCACCGAGGCTTTCCAGCCGTTGGGCGTCGGCGCAGTATAGAGCGAAAACATCAGGCGCGGGCACTGGGGCGACTGCTGACCCGCTCATACCACTTACGCAGGTTGGTATGCTTGTCTTGCAGACGAATATCCACCACCCGGGCAAAATCAATGGCGCACAGCGCAGTGATATCCACGATGGTAAATTGTTCACCGGCGATATAGTCAAAGCGCTCCAGCCGGTGCTCTAAAATCGATAAGTATTTGGCGGCATTGATGCCGGCCTGCTGGCCAAATTCGGCCACCGGTACCATGCGATCTTTGAAATAGCCGGTGGTGTGCTGAAAGCACATCCCCACCTGTAGCAACAGGGCCTGCTCTACCTGGCGCTGCCACATGGCCACTACGGCTTTATCCAGCGCATCGGTGCCCATCAGGCAGGGCTCAGGGTACAGTTGTTCAAAATAGGTGCAGATAGCATCGGTTTCGGCAATGCAAGTGCCATCGTCTAACTCCAGCACCGGCACCTTACCCAGCGGGTTTTTAGCACGCATTTCGGCGCTTAAATTTTCGCCCTTTTGCAAGTCCAGCTGGACATATTCAATCTCACCCTCAACGTCATTCGGGCCCAGATTTTTTTCGGCCAAGAACATGCGCACGCGGCGCGGGTTGGGGGCAGTACGGGTTTCGTAGATTTTCATGGACTTGCTCCTTCAGGCGAAAGAGCCAGCGTAGCGAAGGATAAATTTTAGTCAACTCATTCTGGTCAACCGCCAACTATTACTTTTCTGAATAGTGGTAACACTGCATATAGTTGACCCGCATGCCGGAGCTGCGGTGCCATTTGTGGTTGAACGGGTTCATGGTCATGCCGCATTTGAAGGTTTTATAAAAGTCTCTGCCCACCCATTTGTCGAGTTCACGGGGTTTAACAAATTTACGCCAAGAATGGGTGCCTTTAGGCAGATACCCCATGATGTACTCAGCACCAATGATGGCCACAAAATAGCTGGTGATGGTGCGATTTAAGGTGGCCAGAATCAACATGCCACCGGGGCGCACCAGGCGGGTGCAGTCGTTGATAAGCGCAGGCTGATCCGGCACATGCTCCACCACTTCGGCATTGATCACCACATCATAAGTGTGTTCGCCGCTCACCTGCGCAGCAACACAATGCTTGTAGGTAATATCCAGTCCTTGGTCTTTGGCGTGACGCTCGGCCACTTCGATGCTGGTGGCGCTGGCATCAATGCCGGTCACCTCGGCGCCCTGTTTGGCCATGGCTTCAGTAACCAGGCCGCCACCACAGCCCACATCCAGTATACGCAGTTCGTGCAACGGGTTTTCGGTTCCCGCCGAGCGGCCAAAATGATGACAGATTTCCTGCAACATAATGGCGGTGCGGGCTTTGTTAAATTCTAATGCTGTTTTGTAATCGCCCTCAGGGTCCCACCAGGCTTCGGCCAGGGCGTCAAAGCGGGCAATTTCCTCGGAAGAATAATTATCCGGATCACGGGGCTCGCCTGTTTTGCTTTTATCCAGCATAAGATTCCTCTAATAAACTTGTCGCAGTGGTTGCTATCGCTGATGCTATTTTATACTCTCGAAGCCAAAGTTGTGATTAGACAGGGATTACATTATGGCCAATGAGAAAAATGTTTTTGGTAAGCCTTTGGTGCTGTGTTGTGGCAACTCCGGCTTTACCCGTGAAGGATTTTGTTCTGTCCCCGCGTCTGATTTAGGCAACCACAGTGTGTGTGCCATCGTCGATGAGCCGTTTTTAGAATTTTCAGCGCGCCGCGGCAATGATCTGATGTCGCCGCGCCCGGATCTGATGTTTCCCGGCCTTAAACCCGGCGATCGCTGGTGCTTGTGTGCGGCGCGCTGGTTCGAAGCCTATGCTGCCGGAGTGGCCCCCAAAGTGGTGCTGGCGGCCACTCATATTAAGGCACTGGACATCGTGCCCTTGGCAGTGCTGGAAAATTACGCGGTGGAATCTGCCTAGCCCTGCGGCCGGCGGATCACCAACAGCCGCGTTTCAGTCATATCCTCGATGGCATAGCGGATCCCTTCACGGCCCAGGCCGGAATCTTTGACCCCGCCATACGGCATATTGTCGACCCGCCAGCTGGGCACATCACCAATAATTACGCCGCCCACATCCAACTCATCCCAGGCTTGCTGAATTTTATAAATATCCCGGGTAAATACGCCTGCCTGTAAGCCATAACGGCTGTTGTTCACTTCTTTTAGCGCCTCGTCGTAGCTACTGAATTTGTACAGCACCGACAGTGGGCCAAAGGCTTCTTCCTGGCTAGCATCACAATCTTTGGGCACATCTTCCATCACGGTGGCCTGCAACATAGCACCGTCGAGCCCGCCACCACACAGCACTTTGCCGCCTGCAGATTTGGCCTGTTCAATCCAGTTGTGCAGCCGTTCGGCTTCATCTTTGGAAATCATCGGGCCGATAAAAGTGTCATCGTTAAGCGGATCGCCGTGCACCAGCTCGGCCACCCGTTTGACATATTTTTCTTTAAAGGTGTCATAAATGTCTTCATGCACCAGCAGGCGCTGCACACTGATACAGCTTTGGCCAGACTGGTAATACGCGCCTACAATGATACGGTCGATGGCATCGTCTATGTCGGCATCGGCATCCACCACACAGGCTGCATTACCGCCTAATTCCAGCACCACCGGTTTTTTGCCGGCATTGGCTTTTAGCTCCCAGCCCACATCCGGCGAACCGGTAAAGCTGAGTAATTTGAGCCGTTCATCTGTGGTAAACAGATCGGCGCCATCGCGTGAACAGGGTAATATCGAAAATGCACCCTTGGGTAACTGGGTTTCAGCCAGAATTTCACCGATGATCAACGCACCAATGGGGGTTTTTGACGCGGGTTTGAGCACAAAGGTACAGCCGGCCGCAATGGCCGGGGCCACTTTGTGGGCGGTCAGATTCAGCGGAAAGTTAAACGGCGAAATAAACGAGCAGGGCCCAATCGGCACTTTTTTGGTCATGCCCTGATAGCCACGCGCCCGTTCGGAGATTTCCAAATTGATTACCTCACCATTGATACGCACACTTTCTTCGGCCGCGATCACAAAGGTATCAATCAGCCGGGTCACTTCGCCTTTGGCGTCCTTGATGGGTTTGCCAGCTTCGATGCACAGCGCATGGGCCAGTTCATCCTCACGCTCTTTAAAGCGTTTGACACAATGATCCAGCACGGCTTTGCGTTCAAATGGGGTGAGTTTGGTCATGGCCGGTTGGGCCTGCTCAGCCGCGGCAATGGCTTTATCAATTACATCCGCGCCGGCTTTGGCCACCCGGGTTGCTACCTCATGGGTGTACTTGTTGGTCACTTCCAGATCCTGATTGGCATATACCGCTTCATTGGCCAGATAGTAGGGGTAACTGTCTTTTAGCATGGTAAGTGTCCTTATAACTGTTCGCTTAATTCTTTGATGGTGCGGTTCAAGGTTTCATCATTCATGGAATAATCCACCGGGCAGTCAATCAAGTGCACTCCGGGCGTATCCAGGCATTTAGCCAGGGTCGTAGCAATCTCGCTGGTTTGAGTGATGCGCCAGCCCTGAGCGCCGTAACTTTCGGCATACTTGACCAGATCCGGGTTTCCATAATCCAGACCAAATTCATCCAGATGCATGTGCGATTGTTTCCATTTGATCATGCCGTAGGCATCATCGCGCAGCACAATTACCACCAGATCCAGCTTTAAGCGCACCGCTGTTTCCAGCTCCTGGCTGTTCATCATAAAGCCGCCATCGCCACACACACTGACCACTGGCACATCCGGCTTAACCAGCTTGGCGCCAATGGCTGAGGGTAAACCTGCGCCCATGCTGGCCAGCGCATTATCCAGCAGCAATGTATTGGGTGCATATGCCGGGTAGTTACGGGCAAACCAAATTTTATAAATGCCGTTGTCCAAAGTGACAATGCCATCTTCCGGCATCACTTTTCTGACATCGCGCACAAAGCGCTCGGGCAGCACCGGGAAGCGGTTGTCATCTTCGGCTACCTGGCGGTGCTCCACATAGGCATTATGCACATCTTTATAAAAATCCAGTTTCCAGTCTTTTTGTGGTGTGATTTTTTCTTTAATTTGCCAGATGCTATTGGCGATATCCCCCACCACTTCTAATTGCGGAAAATACACCGGGTCGACCGCCGCCGAATCAAAGTTAAAATGGATAACCTGCTTGTCTTCATCCTTGTGCATGAAGAAGGGCGGCTTTTCCACCACATCGTGACCCACATTCAGGATCAGGTCTGCCCGGTCGATGGCCCGGTGCACAAAATCCCCGTCGGATAGCGCAGTATTGCCGGCAAACAACGGGTCAGATTCATTGAGCACCCCTTTACCCATCTGGGTAGTCACAAACGGAATACCGGTTTTATCCACAAATTCGCGCAGCATCTTGGCAGTGAGCTTGCGGTTGGCACCGGCGCCAATCAGCAGCAATGGCGAGGTGGCCTGCTCAATCATTTCCACCGCCCGGTTAATGGCTTTGTATTCAGCAATGGGCCGGCGTGACAGGCTGGGCTCTAACAGCGGCATGGTGGTATTTTCTTTGGCGATATCTTCGGGCAACTCGATGTGAACCGCGCCGGGCCGCTCTTCATGCGCGATACGAAAGGCTTCACGTATGGTAGAAGGAATACGCTCGCCACTAACCACCTGAGTGGTATATTTGGTAATAGGCCGTAGCATGTCTACCACATCAATCACCTGAAAGCGCCCTTGTTTAGAGGTTTTAATGGGTTTTTGGCCGGTGATCATCAGCATAGGCATGGCACCTAGCTGGGCGTAGGCTGCCGGTGTAACCAGATTGGTGGCTCCCGGGCCCAGGGTAGACAAACAAACGCCAACCTTACCGGTCAGCCGCCCGTAGGTGGCGGCCATAAAGCCGGCACCCTGTTCGTGCCGGGTCAGTACCAGTTTGATGGAGGATGTGCGAAGAGATTCCAGAAGATCGAGATTTTCTTCGCCGGGGATGCCAAAGATGTATTCTACACCTTCAGCTTCCAGCGCTTTAACAAACAGATCTGAAGCTTTCATCCTGTAAATGGCTCCTCTATTGGCGCAGAAAATGGACTGCAAACAGTGGGCTGCGATGCAGCTGCAGCAAAGAGAGTACGCATATAGCGCGTTGTAGTGGCTACGCGCAGACAGGTAAAAGCGATTAGTTCAACAGGCAGTTAGCGCCTTACGGGGTTTGTTGCCAGTTGTGCAGGGCCTGGCGGGTGCTCTCGTCCAGCTCCTGGCGATGTTGCTCCAGCCACCACTGCTCCATCAGTTTGACATTGCGTTGGTTGGCTTTGAAAAAAAAGTCGGCCACATCACCGACCAGCGGAACCGCCCCCAGTACAAAATCCACTGCCACATTGCGCAGCATTTTGCTGACCAGCGGCCGCGGCAGGCCCAGTTTGTGGCCCAGCCACACAATCCGCCCGGCCAGCGCCACAGTGATCACATCCCCCACCCCGGGCACCAGCCCCAGAATACCGTCCAGACCAATTCGGTAACCTATCACCGGCAGGCGAATAGCAGAATCCAAGGTATTGGCCAGGGACTGCGCCTGACGCAAGGGTTTGGGAATAGACGGGACGGACTGGTTCATATTATTGGCTTGCTCCTAAGGCTTTGGCGCGCTCAGCGCGCTTGTCGGTATCCGCATCAGCCTGCCAGCCAATCAGGTTGTCCTGCACCAGATCAAATAGCATATCCATATGCTGGTCATCGGCATTCAAGGCATCGATATATTCATAGCGCTTGCCACCGGCATGCAAAAAATATTCTTTATTTTCCTCGGCAATTTCTTCGATGGTTTCCAGGCAATCAGCCGAAAACCCCGGACAGACCACCTGGACCGATTTCACCCCCTGACCGGGCAGCGCTTTCATGGTTTCATCCGTATACGGTTGCAACCACTCTTCCCGACCAAAGCGTGACTGAAAACAGGTCATGTATTCGTTGTCTTTCAGGCCAAGGGTTTCAGCCAGCAAGCGCGAGGTTTTATAACACTGGCAGTGATACGGGTCACCATTGAGCAGATAGCGTTTGGGAATGCCATGGTAAGACATTAGCAGTTTGTCGGCGCGGCCATGGGCATCCCAGTGAGCCTGAATTTTGTCTGCCAGCGCCTGAATATAGGCCGGGTTGTCATGATACTGGGTGACAAAGCGCAGCTCCGGCATCCAGCGTCGCTGGGTAAAATCGGCCGCCACTGCATCAAAGGTGGAGGCGGTGGTGGAGGCACAATATTGCGGGTACAGTGGCAGCACCACCAGCTTACGCACCCCATTGGAGATCAATTCGTCCAGCGCCGAGCTAATGGACGGGTTGCCATAACGCATGGCAAAGGCGACTTCCACGTCGTCGCCATACTGTTGCTGACAGCGCGCTTTAAGCGCAGCATGCTGCTGGCGGGTAATGGCCAGCAGCGGTGAGCCCTCATCTGTCCACACAGTGGCATAGGCTTTGGCCGAGCGGCGCGGTCGGATATTTAGGATGATGCCGTTTAAAATAAACCACCAGATAAAGCGCGGCACTTCGACCACCCGCGGATCGGATAAAAATTGCTTGAGATAGGGCCGCAGTGCCGAAGCGGTCGGACTGTCCGGGGTGCCCAGGTTGGTGATAAGCACCCCCAGTTTTTCGGGCTGACGATGAGAAAATTGCGGGCTGCCGGTATACTTCATTATTATCCAACCTGTTGAGGAATAAGCCCTTATTATACCGATTTTTACGCTGTTTTGATCGTTACGATTGCGTAATTGGTGCAGCAGCGAGTTCACTGCTAGGCATTAAAAAAGGCAGCCGAAGCTGCCTTTTTTGTATAAGGATGTGGCGGTTTAGCCGTAATAGGTGGCTGCGCCCGGCCCCACCGGCATGCCCAGCATAAACACCCAGATAAAGAACAGTAAGGTCCAGCCCACGATAAACACCATGGTGTAAGGCAACATCATGGCAATCAGAGTACCCATGCCTAAGTCTTTTTTGTAGCGCGCGGCCATGGCCAGGATCAGCCCGAAATAGCTCATCATTGGCGAGATGACGTTGGTCACCGAGTCACCAATCCGATACGCCGCCTGAATCACTTCCGGTGCATAACCCAGCAGCATCAGCATGGGCACAAAGATTGGCGCGGTCACCGCCCATTGCGCCGAGGCACTGCCTAACGATAAATTCACCATGCCGCACATCAAAATGAATAAGATAAATACCGACGGGCCGTCCAGCCCGGCCGATTGCAGTAAGGCGGCGCCTTTAACCGCCAGCACCGTGCCTAAATTGGTCCACTTGAAAAAGGCCACAAACTGCGCGGCAAAAAATACCAGCGTGATATACAGGCCCATGGTACTCATGCTCTTTGACATGGCATCAATGATGTCTTTATCATTTTTCATGGTGCCGGCGATACGGCCGTACACAAATCCGGGTATGGCAAAGGTAATAAAGATAAAGGCCACGATGCCTTTCAAAAACGGGCTGTTTTGCACTTCGTTGGTTTCTGGATGGCGTAATATGCCCCACTCCGGCACCACGGTCAGCGCCAGAATGCCACAGGTGACCAAAAACGAAATACCGGCCCAGGCCAGCGCTTTTTTCTCCTGCGCGGTGGGCGGATCCATCTGCTGTTTTTCCAGCCCGGCCGGGGCATCATCCTGGCGGAACTGGCCTAAGCGCGGTTCAACAATTTTGTCAGTCACCAGCGCGCCCATAATGGCCACCAAAAAGGTACTGATGATCATGAAGTACCAGTTGACCTCCGGGCCCACCACATAGTCCGGGTCAATCATTTGCGCAGCGGCTTCGGTGATCCCGGATAATAGCGGGTCAACGGTACCCAGTAAAATGTTGGCACTGTAGCCCGCCGAGACCCCGGCAAAGGCCGCGGCCAGCCCGGCCAGCGGATGTCGCCCCAGTGAATGAAAAATCATGGCTGCCAGCGGAATTAACACTACATAACCCAGTTCAGAGGCGGTGTTAGAAACAATCCCGGCAAACACAATAGCAAAGGTCACCACCCGCGGCGGCGCATTCATCACCAGCCCGCGCATGGCAGCAGACAACATACCCGAATGCTCGGCCACCGATACCCCCAACAGGGCCACCAGTACCGTGCCCAGCGGCGCAAAGCCGGTAAAGTTGGTGACCAGGTTGGTCACAATACGCTGCAGTCCTTCGGCACTAAACAACGACACCACCGAGATGATGCCATCAGCAGTGCGGCCGCTGGCGCCTTCCGGGCGCGGGTCGGCCACTGATACATCAAAATAGCCCAGTACGCCACTGACAAAGACAATGCCCACCGCCAGCATGGCAAACAACGTCACCGGATGGGGCAACAGATTTCCCAGCCATTCTACCGTGGCGAGAAAACGGGCGAAGAGTCCGCCCTGGGCCTGCTCTTCGTAGGCAGACCGGGATTGGGTGTGTTCAGAAGACAACGGTGATACCTCTTTTGTTGTGTCGCATCGAATGCCTGCCCTCCCTGGCCATAGATGCCGTAAAGATAAGCGCAGCGTGCAATCAAAAAAGGCCGATTGTAGCTTAACTGGCGGTGTTTCGCATCAATTGTGAAAAAAAGGTTATCAGCGTAAAGGCGGCTTGCCGGCAATTTAGCGGCCGGTGCCGCAAGCGTTTCGCGCATAAAAAAGCCAGCATACATGCTGGCTTTTTTTCTAGCTTAGAGCACGGCGACTTACTGGTCGCGGCGGCCCTGGCTGCTATTCATAAAGCGGAAGAACTCACTGTCTGGCGCTACTACCATGATGTCAGAAGGATCATCGAAGCTTGCGCGGTAAGCATCCATACTGCGCAGAAAACTATAAAAATCGGCATTCTTAGAATACGCCGAAGCATATATCTGTGCAGCAGACGCATCCCCTTCACCGCGCACCTGCCGGGCGTTACGCTCGGCATCGGCCAGCATAACAGTCACCTTGGCATCAATGTTCGCACGGAGGACTTCAGCCTGCTCTTGACCTTCTGAGCGGTGCTCACGGGCTACCGCCGCACGCTCTGCCCGCATCCGCTGGAAGATTGAGTTACTGACTTCGGTAGGCAGGTTAATCTGCTTAACCCGTACATCCACAATCTCAATTCCCAGCTCGTCAGAAGACGTCGCTGCCTGCTCCATGGCCTGGTTCATCAGCGCTGAACGCTCACCAGAAACAATCTGGCGAATGGTACGGGTACCAAATTCTGAGCGCAGACCGTTGTTGACCTTTTGCTTTAACAGCGCTTCGGCTTGCAATTCGTTACCGCCGGTTGACAGATAATAACGGGCAAAATCCTCAATTCGCCATTTTACATACGAATCAACAATCAAATCCTTTTTCTCAGAGGTCACAAACCGGTCTGGCTGGTCATCTAACGTTTTGATTCGCGCATCCAGTTTTTTGACTGAATCAATAAACGGGATCTTAAAATGCAGGCCTGGCTCAAAGACGCGGGTTTCGCCGGTTTGATCATCACGCTGCACCTTACCAAACTGAATCACAATGGCCCGCTCGCCTTCGCGCACTTCAAACAGTGCGCCAGAGGTAAGCGCCACCAACAGAATCAGTACAATAATGGCCAAATTCTTCATGCCTTACTCGCCTCCATTGTTAAAGCGGCTACTGCGTAGACCGGCATCATTGTTGTTGTTTGAGTTGCGCCCGTTGTTTTGCGAGTCATTTATCTGCAGGTTGGGCAGCAAGTTACGCATGTTGGGGGAGCTGTTGTTACTCTGTTGCATGATCTTATCCAGCGGCAGATACATCATGCTATTGCCGTTTTGGTTATCCACCAGAATTTTGCTGGTATTGCTAAACACCTGTTCCATCGTTTCCAGATAGATCCGCTCACGGGTTACCTCAGGGGCTTGTTCATAGTGCGGCAGCAGTTCTTCAAAGCGTGCCACTTCACCCTGGGCTTCTAAGATCACCCGCTCTTTGTAGGCTTGGGCTTCTTCGTTCATCCGGTTTGCGGTACCCCGTGCACGCGGCTCAATTTCGCGGGCATAGGCTTCGGCTTCACGGATGAAGCGTTGTTCATCTTCCTGAGCAGCAATAGCATCATCAAAAGCATCTTTGACTTCTTCAGGCGGCCGCGCGTCACGGAAGTTCATATCGATAATGGTCACACCCATATTGTAGGGTTCGATAATCGATTGCAGTTCTTCCCATACACGTTGGCGGGTCATTTCCCGACCATCGGTCAGCACTTCATCCATTTCTGAATGGCCCACCACATAGCGAATAGCACTGTCGAGTGCCTGGCTTAGGGTGGTTTCCGGGTTTTCTACCGCAAAGCGCCAGCGATATGGATTGATAACGCGATACTGCATTTCCATTTGCACTCGCACCACGTTTTCATCTTCAGTCAGCATGGAGCCGGAGGATGCCTTGTCACGGATGGATTGCACATCCACCGGGATCACGGTATCGATAAAGGTTGGTTTCCAGCGCAGACCGGGTTCCACTTCGGTATAAAACTCACCAAACCGCAGCACTACACCGCGTTCAGCTTCACGAATGGTATAAAAGCCACTGACAAACCAGATAACCACCAGCAAGCCCACCAGCAAACTGATGCCCAGCTTGCCCATACTCTTGCCTGAGCCGCCGCCATTGCCACCGCCGCCCATTTTACTGAATTTGCCAAACAGATTTTTGAACATATCGTCCAAATCAGGGGGCCCCTGGTCACGGCCGCCGCGGTTTTTCCACGGGTCGTTATTTTTGCCACCCGGCTCATTCCAAGCCATGCTAGTACTCCATAAAGTGGTTTAAATTAAATCTTATTGTTCGTTATTCCGGCGGCTATAATTGCGCCGGCTGCGGATCGATAAATGCCGATAAGCCTTTGTCGAGGCGTTTTTCCAGCTTATTCCAGTCAGTAGCCGGCATGCGGACATCCACCAGCCAGTCGCCATTGCTGTCATAAGATTCTGCCGCCAGACAGTTTAGTTCGTACAATACACCACGCAAATGGCTATAGGCCGGGGGAATGCGTAAGCTGTATTCCACCATATTGCGGCCCAGACAGTCGGTAAGTGCTTCACTGAGCAGTTCCAGACCTACACCGGTACGGGCTGATAACCACACCCGAATCGGCATCCCCTCATCATTTCTGTCTATACGCGGCTTAACTTCTTCAAGATTATCAATCTTATTACAGATCAGTAACTGTTGTTTCTCGCCGGCTTCAATCTCATCCAGCACTTCGTTGACCTCATCCATGGTTTCGCGATAGCGAGCATCTGAGACATCCACTACATGCAGCAGCAAATCCGCTTCCTGCGTTTCTTGCAATGTCGCCTTAAAAGCTGCGACCAAATCATGGGGCAAGTGGCGGATAAAGCCTACGGTATCAGCTAAAATAGCCGGCCCCACATCCTGCAATTCAATTTTTCGCAAAGTAGGGTCTAACGTAGCAAACAACTGGTCAGCCGCATATACATGGGCATCGGTAATTTGATTAAATAATGTTGATTTTCCAGCGTTAGTGTAACCCACCAGTGACACTGTGGGAATTTCGGCACGTTTACGTGAGCGCCGGCCTTGTTCGCGTTGACGTTGTACTTTGCCCAAACGGCGTTGAATACTTTTGATACGGCCGCGCAGTAAGCGTCGGTCGGTTTCCAACTGAGTTTCACCGGGACCGCGCAGGCCGATACCGCCTTTTTGACGCTCAAGGTGGGTCCAGCCCCGGATCAAACGGGTGGAGATATGCCGCAACTGGGCCAATTCTACCTGTAACTTACCTTCGTGAGTTCGCGCGCGCTGGGCAAAAATATCCAGAATCAGCCCGGTGCGATCCAGCACCCGACATTTGCAGATGCTTTCTAAGTTACGCTCCTGTGACGGCGACAGAGAATGGTTGAAAATCACCACATTAGCGTCGTTAGCCTTAACCGCCGCAGCGATTTCTTCGGCCTTGCCTGAGCCCACAAAGTATTTAGCATGCGGCGCGTTGCGCGATGTGGTCAACACATCCGCCGCATTGACCCCGGCAGAAGATACCAGCAATTCTAATTCGGCCAGCTCTTCTTTGGAGTTTTCGTCGGTAAAATTAACATGAACAAGGACAGCCTGCTCACCGGCTTCATAACGGTCAAACAAGCGATATACCTTTTAAATTATTCAGGTTTACTATTTTCAGCATCCCCTTGGGTGGTAGGCATGGTGATGGCACGCGCAGGCACAACCGTAGAGATTGCGTGCTTGTATACCATCTGGCTGACTGTATTTTTTAGCAAGATAACAAACTGGTCAAATGATTCGACCTGGCCCTGCAGTTTAATCCCATTTACCAGGTAAATGGACACAGGGATTCGTTCCTTGCGTAACGCGTTCAAGAATGGGTCTTGTAAAGATTGCCCTTTAGCCATCTCAATTCCTTAGTTTTTATTATTTAGGTGGCTGCAGTAATTTCAGCCATCATGCCTAATGTATAACATACTCATGCACTTAACGTGCGGCTTTTGCTAAAATTTTAGCCAAATTATCGTTAGCAAATGTGTCGAGCCATTGCAAGTCATTCCAGCCGCGTAACCAGGTTAACTGCCGTTTGGCAAGCTGCCGGGTTGCAATTACCCCGCGTTCCTGCATCTGCACATAGGTCAGCGTCCCATTCAAATACTGCCACACCTGACGGTATCCTACAGAACGTATAGACGGTAAATCTTCATGCAGATCACCCCTGTTACGCAAATTTTCAACTTCTGCCACTAACCCTTGCTGCAACATTTGCGTAAACCGCTGGGCAATACGTTCATGCAACACTGCCCGCGATGCAGGCGCAATGGCAAACTGTGTTATAGGGTACGGACACGGTTCAGCATCCTGCTGCTGCCAGTGAGTCAGAGTCTGACCGGAGCTGCGGTACACTTCCAAAGCCCGGGTAATTCGCTGCGGATCATTGGGATGAATTCGCTGCGCGCTGACCGGATCGACACGTTGTAACTGCGCATGCATGTGTGACCATCCCTGTGCATGCGCTTCTTGAGTGATGGCGTCCCTGACCGCCTCGTCGCTCTTAGGTAAGGGCGAAATTCCGTTTATCAAGGCATTAAAGTACATCATTGTTCCGCCTACTAAAACGGGCACTTTATTGCGCTGATGAATTTCACCAATTAAACGTATAGCATCCTGCCGAAATTCTGCCACTGAGTAACTGTCGGCCGGATCGATAATGTCGATCAGCCAGTGCGGTGCTATGGCCTGTTCGGCTGCATCCGGCTTGGCGGTGCCAATGTCCATGTCGCGATAGACCAGCGCCGAATCAACACTGATAATTTCACAATCCATTTGTTGAGCCAGCTCTAAGGCCAGCCCGGTTTTGCCTGAGGCGGTTGGGCCCATAATGGCAACCACCGGTAATGCAGGGTTTGTACCATTATCCATCTAATCTGCCCCAATGTTGAATCAGCCGGGCACTATCGCAGGCCTGCCCGGCTTGTGCAAGCAGACTGTGTTGTTGCGCCAGCGCGCTGTTATCAAACCATTGCCACACCTGCTGATAGACTTCATCCGGCCAGGCGATAGGCAGTGCTGCCAGTGCCGCAGGCAGCGCAGCCGCATCGGGTACCTGCAGTTCCATCATGGGGGAAAATAAACGCACCCACGGCAGATGCCGACAACCAGCGGGGACTTGTTGTAAGCGTAGTTTGCCAGCGCCGGGCTGAATAACAAATCCGAGTTCATTGCAACAATCGATAGTTTGCTGACTGACCTCATAAGGATCGATGGCCACCGGCATCAACAGTGGCTGCGAGGCACGCACCGGCTGCAATAGCTGAGCCCACCAGTCAGCTAACAGCTCATCGGCATTCAGCAATACCACATCCTTGTTATGTTGGAACAAGCGATGGCTGGCCGATAAAGCCAGCATCGGCAGGGCTTGGTTAGCCTCGCTGTCGCCATCTGGCGTCATCAGCCGCGAAAACTGTTGCTGGTAATGTTCGCTGACCTCAGCGCGCCGACTGCCACCAACCCGGCTGCTCATAGCACTTTGGCCAGGAGCACCTCGGCCAGGAGCACCACTGGTCCTGGTGCCGCCGGCCGGAGCCTGGGGCACACCCGAAGACATCGACGGCGCAACCGGCCGGTCAGGCGCGGAACTGCGGGTTTGCAACGGCTGGCTGTAATCATGGCTGACCGCCACCGGCACCGGGCGCGACACAGGGCTATCACTGTCATCGTGCAATAGCGCCTCACTAACTGCCTTACAGATAAAATCATGCACCAGTCGGCTTTGCTGAAAGCGCACCTCATGTTTGGCCGGATGCACATTCACATCCACATCTTTGGGGGCCACTGTCAGATAAAACACAAACGCCGGTTGTTCAGTGTCCCCATAGGCCTGCGTATAGGCCTGGCGAATGGCATGCAAAATCAGTTTATCGCGCATGCCGCGATTATTGACAAAGCTGTACTGGCAATCGGTACTGCTGCGTAACTGGGTGTGATTACCCAGCCAGGCCTGGATCTGCATGCCCTGATGATCCAGCTGCACGTGGATTGCGTGGTCGATAAATTTTTGCCCCACCACCTGGGCCAGCCGCTGGCTGTGCTTTTCAGGCCGTACTGCGGCAAAGCGACGGATTGTTTTTTGGTTGTGGCGCAATACAAAGCTTACCTGCGGGTGGCTTAGCGCGATACGTTTAACCACCTCATCGATATGCTGAAACTCGGTTTTTTCGGTGCGTAAAAATTTGCGCCGGGCCGGGGTGTTATAGAACAGGTCGGCCACATCGATGGTGGTCCCATCGGGGTGGGCAGCCGGGGTCACCGTTACCGCCATCTCGCGGCCTTCACAGCTGGCCTGCCAGGCCGCCTCCTGCGCTGGCGGTTTGGAGGTCAGAGTGAGCCGGCTGACCGAGCTGATACTGGCCAGCGCTTCGCCGCGAAAGCCTAGGGATAAAATTTGTTCCAGATCATCCAGTGAGGCGATTTTGCTGGTGGCATGCCGGCTTAACGCCAGTTGCAGTTCGTCTTTGCTGATGCCGCCACCGTCGTCACGAATTTTGATCCGCTTGTGCCCGCCCCGCTCGATATCCAGCTCAATTTTGCGCGCGCCAGCATCCAGCGCATTTTCAATCAGCTCTTTGACGACCGAAGCCGGTCTTTCCACCACTTCACCAGCAGCGATCTGGTTAGCCAGTTGCGGGGGCAATAATTGTATAGGCAAAATAACTCTCTTTTGGCTGGGCGGCGTTAAGTGCTGGGGATGGTCAGTACCTGGCCAATCTGAACCACATCATTACGCAAATTATTGGCTTCCTTGATACTGCTGACCTTCACATTATAGCGCTGAGCCAGCAGCGACAGCGACTCACCACTGCGCACCTTATGGGTGCGATTACGTTCTTTGTAGGAGGCCCACAGGGTGCCATCGGGCGGAACCTGGCGAAAATAGCGTTTGGTGGCTTCAAACAGGGAATTGGCCAGGCGCTGGCGATATTCTTCCCATAACAGATTTTTTTCTTCCTGCGGGTTGGAGATAAAGCCCACCTCCACCAGAATCGAGGGAATGTCTGGCGCGGTCAGCACTGCAAAGCTGGCCGCCTGGGGCGAACGCTTGTGCAAGCGGGTGACTTTTTTCATCTCACCGATCACCAGCTCGCTTAAATCGTAACTGGCCGACATGGAGTGATCCATGGACAGTCCAATAATGGTTTCGGCCAGATAACGTTCGCTGGCGTTATCCGAAATTACCTCGGCAGCGCCGCCCAGCAATTCAGAGTGGCGCTCGGTTTTTTCCAGCCAGCGGCCCAGTTCAGAATCGGCGCGGCGCATGGACAGCACCCACACCGAGCCGCCGCGCGGCTCCGGCTGACTAAACGCATCAGCGTGAATAGAGATCAGCAGATCGGCTTTTTCCTGTCGGGCAATTTCCGGGCGTTTGGCCAGATGCACAAAGCGATCATCCTGGCGGGTCAACACCGCCCGCATACCATATTCTTTATCAATCAGCGCAGCCAGTTTTTTAGCAATGCTTAAGGTGATGTGCTTTTCATAGGTGCCTGAGGGGCCCACCGAGCCGGGGTCGCGGCCACCATGGCCAGCATCAATGGCCACAATGATATCGCGGTCACGGGTATTGTCAGCGCTATCAATGCGCACCGAGGAGGTAGCCGGTGCTACTCCACCCGGGCCTTCCAAATCCACCACCAGCCGGTGGCCATAGCCGCCATCCGGCGCAATGGCAAACAAATTGGGTGTGGCGCGCTGGTTTAAATCAATGACCACCCGCGCAGACTGGCTATTTTTAGGCGTGGAATAGCGCAAGCGGCGAATTAAGCTGCCGGTGTCCTCAGCCGGGGTTAAATCGGCGCTATCGCTGGTATTGGCCAGATCGATGACCAGCCGCTCGGGGTTATTTAACGAAAAATAGGTAAATTGCGGCGCCTGAGCCAGATCAAACACTACCCGGGTTTGGTCCGGGCCGGGGGACACGCGCACCGCGCTGATGGGAGACTGTGCCGCCAGTACCGGGCCGGCCAGCCCACTGGCAAAAAGAACAAAAAGTAATACGCGTAACATGGTTCGCCCTGGGTTAATGATCATTGTTGTAGGCGTAAAGCACCACGGTTAACTGCCGGGCAACATCAAAGCCCCGGCCGGGCTTGTGGCGGCCACGGTAAAGCAGCGCTCGGTGTCGTCCAATTCAATAGTAATGGTTAAATCTGCTGATGCCAAGAGCCCGGCCCCGCGCTCCGGCCATTCCACCAGGCACAGGGTATCAGGGGCAAAATAGTCACGAATCCCCATAAACTCCAGTTCTTCCGGGTCGGCCAGGCGGTACAGATCAAAATGGTAGACTGTCAGCGACCCCAAAGCATATGGCTCAACCAGGGTGTAGGTCGGGCTTTTGACTGCGCCCACATGGCCCAGCGCCTGGATAAGATAGCGGCTGAACGTGGTTTTGCCGGCGCCCAGGTCACCCTGCAAATAAATCACCACGCCGGCGCCAGCGTGCTGGCGCACCTGGGTGGCCAGCTGTTCGGCCAGTTGCCGGGTTTGTTGCTCGCTGGCAACATTAAACTGTTTTTGCGCACTCATATTGATGGACTACTGCTTTATCGATTATTGGTTGATTAACTCACGCACAGCGCTGAACAAATCACTGGCCAGCATGCCACGCTGGCCATCGCGCCGGGCCAGATTATCGCCGGCCTTGGCATGTAATGTCACGCCATACTGGCTGGCCAGACTCGGGCTTAAGCCCTGGGCCAGTAAAGCACCTAGTATGCCACTTAATACATCGCCACTGCCAGCGGTGGCCATGGCCGGATTGCCATGCCGGCACACCGCCACGCTGTGCTCATCATCGATGATGCTACCTGCGCCTTTGAGCACACAGGTGGCATGGTAGCGCTCGGCACATTGTTTGGCATAATTGAAGCGATCGGCTTCCACATCGTCCACTGACACACCCAGCAAACGGGCTGCTTCGGCGGCATGCGGGGTCAGGATACAGGCATTGATAGTATAGGCAGTGGCCTGGCGACTGAGCAAGTTGAGCGCATCGGCATCGATGACCATGGGCTTTTGGCTGTGCTGACAATGTTTCATTACTGTTTCAAAGGCTTGCTGGCCCCAACTGTCCTGACCCAGACCCGGCCCTACTACCACACAGGTAGCCCATTCCAGCGCCTCTTCTAAATCATCACAGCTAACCATCAGTTCCGGGCGCCCGGCGCTTACCTGTAGCAGCGAGCCTTCATGCACATAAGTACGCACCATGCCGGCGCCGGCGCGCAGCGCCGCTTCCCCACTCAAGCGGATGGCACCGCCAGTGCCCTTATTGCCGCCCACACACAATAGCCGTCCATAAGTACCTTTGTGGCTATGCACATCACGCGGTCCCAGTCCCTGAAACTGGCTCATATCCAGCCAGCGGGCAAAGGGTTTGGCTAACTGATCAAAAGCCCGGCCCACACCTAAATCCTCAAACACCAGTTTGCCACAGGCCTGCTTGCCAGCGCCGGTGGTCAGGCCTGGCTTGATGCCCACTAACGTCACCGTAACCGTGGCTGACACACAGCGGCCCAGCGCCTGGCCGGTATTGGCATCCAGGCCCGAAGGCACATCGATACTGACCACTGGCACATCCGCCTCATTCACACTGTCGATGATGCTGGCAAATTCATTACGCACATAGGTATTGATACCCGTGCCCAACAAGGCATCAATCACCAGCCCGGCTTTGTCCAAATAGGCCGGGTCCCAGGCAACGATTTCACCCCCCAACTCCAGCCATTGCGCCTGCGCTTGTCCAGCATCTCCGCTTAGTTCACGCTCAGGCTCCACGGCGCAGACAATTACCCGCTTGCCCGCCTGGCGCGCATGGCAGGCGGCAATGTAGCCATCACCAGCATTGTTACCCTGACCCACTAGTACCAGATACACCTCGGTGTTGGGTAATAAATACTGACACTGGCGAAACACCGCTTCGCCGGCACGCTGCATCAGCGTGTATAGCTTACAGTCACTGTTGCTGGCTGCTTGTTCTTCATGCTTACGCACGTCGTCGGCACGATACAGTTTGTATGATAAACTTGAGGTCAGTTGGGTATCTAGCATGAGTTCATGTCCGCAATTAATTCTTTGGATTTAGGTCGCCTGGTTGACGATATCAGGGCTTGGGGCCGGGCGCTAGGCTTTCAGCAGGTGGGGATCAGCGATATTGATTTGCACCAGCACGAAGCCTATCTGCAACACTGGTTAGATAACGGGTATCACGGTGAAATGGATTACATGGCGCGCCATGGCATGAAGCGTGCGCGCCCGGCCGAACTGGTACCCGGCACCGTGCGGGTGATCAGTGTGCGCATGGATTATCTACCGCCGGATGCCTCCTTTGCCCGCCATCTCAAAAACGACCAGCTGGGCTATGTTAGCCGCTACGCGCTGGGCCGCGATTACCACAAAGTGCTGCGCAACAAGCTTAAACAGCTGGGGCAAAAAATCGAGCAGGCATTGAGCGAGACCCAGTATCGCCCATTTGTGGACTCCGCACCGGTGCTGGAGCACGCGCTGGCCGAAAAAGCCGGCCTGGGCTGGACCGGCAAACATAGCCTTACCTTAAACCGCGATGCCGGCTCCTGGTTTTTTTTGGGCGAGTTGTTTATCAATCTGCCGTTGCCTGTGGACAGCCCGGTAGAAGAAGGCTGTGGCAGCTGCACCGCCTGCATGACCATGTGCCCCACCGGCGCCATTGTGGCTCCCTACCAGGTGGATGCGCGCAAATGCATTTCTTATCTGACCATCGAGCATGACGGGGCCATCCCCGTTGAGCTGCGGTCACTGATGGGTAATCGGATATATGGCTGTGATGATTGCCAGCTGGTGTGCCCGTATAACCGCCAGGCAGACATCACCGAAGAGGCGGATTTTTATCCGCGCCAGCAGTTACACGGTCAGTCTCTGGTCACGCTGTTGGGCTGGGATGAGGCTACTTTTTTACGCTACACCGAAGGCTCGCCCATCCGGCGTATCGGCCATGCCAAATGGCAGCGCAATATCGCGGTGGCGATGGGCAATGCAGCACCCGACGCGGCGATGATTGCCGCGCTACAGGCGGCGCGGCCGCAGGCCAACGCCATGGTGCAGGAGCATATCGACTGGGCGCTGGCCCGCCAGCAGGCTGGCCAGGGCCAGCCCAGCCGGCAGACCGCTCGTCTGACTCGGGTGGTGGAAAAAGGCTTGCCGCGGGATGCGTAATTACGGGTAAAATATAATCGCAGGAGAACCCCGCGCCGGCTAGCTGCTGGCGTCAGGTGACATCTGCACTACAAAATGGGTAATGCCATCAGTACTGGAGCTATCATTGGTCAGATGTGAAAAATGCCACCAGGACTCTTCCTGAAGCTGTTCCATCATGGCTTTGAAATCCTGCACCTGACCGGAAAACTCGCCGCTCATCTCACAGCCGTGCAGGCTACAGCGAACCGAGTGCAATAACAGATGCTCGGCACTGGGGTGCAGCGTGAAAAAGGCTTTCAGCTGCTGTTCCTGCTGGCGGGTCACCGAGGGTGCATCACTGGGCGGTGCGGCCACCGCCTGGCGCGGTGCCGCTTTGTCTAAATCTGCAGCCAGCTGTTGCTGGTGCTGATCACTGACATGCAATTTGTCACGATAATAGCCTGATTTGTACGCCGCCACTGCGATAAAGGCGACCAGACTCGCGTACAGCCATTTTTTCATTATTTTTGCCGTGTTTTATTTATGATAAGGCTGGCTCAGTCGATGCACAGCATCGACAAAGACCCCTGCGTGCTCGGGCGGCACATCCAGATGAATCCCGTGGCCCAGGTTAAATACGTGGCCACTGCCAGCACCATACTGCTGAAGGATCCGCGCCACTTCCTGTTCAATGCGTTCTGGCGCCGCATACAACATAGATGGGTCCATGTTGCCCTGCAGTGCCACTTTATCGCCAATACGGGCGCGCGCTTCATCAATATTGATGGTCCAGTCCAGGCCCACTGCATCACAGCCGGTCGCCGCAATGGCTTCTAACCACATGCCACCATTTTTGGTAAACAAGGTGACCGGCACGCGCCGGCCGTCATTATGCCGGGTCAGGCCATCCACAATCTTAGCCATATACTGCAACGAAAAAAGATTGTAGTCGCGCGGTGACAGCACCCCACCCCAGGTATCAAAAATCATCACTGACTGCGCGCCCGCTGCAATCTGCGCATTCAGATACAAAATCACTGAATCAGCCAGCTTATCCAACAGCAGATGCAGCGCTTGCGGCTCGGCAAAGGCCATCCGTTTGATTTTGGTAAAGGCCTTGCTGGCACCGCCTTCAATCATATAGGTAGCCAGTGTCCATGGGCTGCCGGAAAACCCAATCAGGGGCACACTGCCGTTAAGTTCGCGGCGAATGGTTCGCACCGCGTTCATTACATACTGTAGCTCGCCTTCCGGATCGGGAATCGGCAGTTGTTCGATCTGGCGGTAATTGGCCAGCGGGCGCTCAAATTTAGGCCCTTCGCCGGGCTCAAAATACAAGCCTAAGCCCATGGCATCAGGAATGGTCAGAATATCCGAAAACAAAATCGCCGCATCTAGCTCAAAGCGACGCAGCGGTTGCATGGTCACTTCACAGGCCAACTCAGCATTACGGCACAATGCCATAAAGTCACCCGCCTCGGCCCGGGTGGCCTTGTATTCTGGTAAATAACGGCCAGCCTGGCGCATCATCCATACCGGGGTCATATCCACCGGCTGCTTTTGCAATGCGCGCAGGTAGCGATCATTGTGTAGCGGGCTGGGTGATGCATCAGAATGTGTTGACATAATATCCTCTAACCAGGGGGAAAATTTTTTACCGCGCGAGTATACCAAGTTTTGTCTGGCTGTGGCGCCTTTTTACGACAGCGCGTGCGGCCCACTTTGTCGAATAAAACACTGGGTGCTCTACCCGCGCTGGACCACCGCCTCAATCAAACGTCCGGCAATGGACATCTTGGGCGGAATGGTGGGCAGATCGTGCAGATCAAACCAGTGCGCGTCAACAATCTCGTGGTCATCCACCACAATTTCGCCGCCCGCGTATTCGGCCAGATAGCCGACCATCAACGAATGCGGAAACGGCCACGGCTGGCTACCAAAATACTGCAGATTTTTGACCTGTACTCCTACCTCTTCGTGCACCTCGCGGTGCAGGGCCTGCTCCAGCGTTTCCCCACTTTCCACAAAGCCGGCCAGGGTCGAGTACAAATTGGCTTGTTTATGCCGCACACCGCGGGCCAGTAAAATCTGCCCAGGCCGATAAATCGCCACGATGATGCAGGGCGAGATCCGCGGGTAACTGCGATGCTGGCAGCGATGACACTGTACCGCCATCTCCCAGGCCACCGCTTCGGTGCGCCCGCCACATTGACCACAAAATCGGTGGGTACGCAAAAAATGCACATATTGCCAGGCCCGGGCATAATCGCGAAATTCGTCAGAACGGGCCTCACTGAGCACCTGGCGTAGCGACACCCACTGCCACTCACCAATAGCCAGATGTTCCGCACCACAATCCAGCACCGCCAGCGGCGCAGTGTCGGTGTTTTCTTCCAGCGGCGGCAGATACTGCACCTGGCCAGCATAATGATGTAAGAACTGCAAAGCCGGCCACGGCTGGCGTGGCAGCTCGCCGTGCGCATCTACCAGGATGCGGTCACGCCAGAACACCAGCCAGGGGCCGGTATAGGCGTTAAGCGCTGCCGCCGAAAAAGTTGTCATCATACTGCGTCTGCCTGTAATGTTGCCATTGTGGTGTCAGCGCCGATAATAGCGGCTTGCCGGGGCCATTTACAAATCTGCCCGGTCTGGATCGCTGTTGCCGATTTGTACTGCTTGCCGGCAGTGTTATACTCACTGCATTATTGGACACTATCCATCGCTGCAGTTTTGCGTGGGCGAGGCATTATGCTTAATCACCTGGAAACACGGCAACACCAATGGGGCGGGCGCTCCGAAGCGATCGATAACTGGCTGCAGGCGCGCCACCAGCTGCTGATTTTATATTGTCAGCTGGCCGGCGATAAAGCGCACAGACAGCAGCTGCCCGATGATGAAACAATCAGTGAATTTTGTGCAGCGTTGATGGATTATCTGTCAGCCGGGCATTTTGAGATATTTGCGTTACTGGTGGCCGACGATGCCGCCGGCCTGAAGCTCAAGCATACACTTGACCCGCATCTGGCCCGCACCACCGACGCAGCGCTGGCGTTTAACGACACCTATGCCGTTGAAAGCGCGACTGCGCACAGTGATCGGTTTGATCAGCGCCTGGCAGACTTAGGCGAGGTATTAGAAGAGCGCTTTGCACTGGAAGATCGGTTGATTCACCATATGTTTGCCCAACATGGCGCAGCGCAGATCCAACAAGTACATCAACGTCATACCACCCATTCATAGGTGTGTGACAAACAAGAGCAATAATTGATCACGCTATGAATAATTCGACCCTGATCCAAAAAGCCCGGGCCTTTTGCGAACAACGCGGCGCCCGATTTACGCCGTTGCGCGAAAAAGTGTATGAGATTTTATTGGGTAAACACGGGCCCATGGGCGCCTATGAATTGCTGGACGCGCTCAAAGAAACCGAATCCAGCGCAAAACCAGCGACAGTCTATCGGGCGCTGGATTTTTTACTCGAATTTGGCTTTATTCACCGGCTGGAATCCACCAATGCCTTTGTGGCCTGTTATCACTTTGGCTGCACGCACCCTGTACAGTTTCTAATCTGCGACAGCTGCGGGGATGTGGCCGAAATTCAGTCACAAGGCCTGCAGGCCACATTAGACAAACAAGCTCAGGAACACGGGTTTGTTGTATCAACCCAAACCATTGAGGCGCATGGGTTGTGCGCCGACTGCCAACAGGCGGAACAAGCAGTACCCACGGAGGCTGGCGATCATGAACGCTGAGTTTGTTAATCCATTTATTACCGGATTACTTAATGTATTAGAAACCATGGCGCAAACCACGTTGAAGCCGGGCAAACCCAAGCGCAAGCAATCAGATATTGCCAAGGGTGATGTGTCAGGCTTAATTGGTATGGTCGGGCCGCAGGTCAGAGGATCGTTGTCGATTACCTTTGACGAATCGCTGGCCCTGACCATCATGGAGCGCATGGTGGGCGAGCGGCCCGAGAGCATTGATGCTGAAGTGGGTGATATGGTGGGTGAAATCACCAACATGATTTGTGGTAATGCCAAACGCGAATTATCTGAACGCGGTTATGAGTTTGGTATGGCCACCCCCATTGTTGTCTCAGGAAAGCAACATTCCATCAGTCATCAGGTTGACGGGCCCAAATTAATCATGCCTTTTCATAATGAACAAGGCCTGGCGCATTTGGAAATCTGTTTTGACAGCTAGCTTTTGGCATTCTGAAACTATTACTCTGCCACGCTATCCGCGTGGCTTTCATCTTATCACCGACCACATTGTACAGGCCCTGCCCCAAATCAAGCAGTTAGAAGCCGGGCTATTACATCTATGGCTACAACACACCAGTGCCAGTCTGACCATCAATGAAAACGCGGATCCTTCGGTCAGAACTGATCTGGAAAGCTGGTTTAACCATACTGTACAAGAAGATACACCCTATTTTACCCATACATTTGAAGGTAGCGACGATATGCCCGCGCATATCAAGTCCAGTTTGCTAGGTTGTGAAGTGACCCTCCCGATAGCGGAAGGCGCATTACAATTAGGTACCTGGCAGGGGGTCATGCTGGCTGAACATCGTAATCATGGCGGCAATCGCCGTATTATTGCGACGTTGCAGGGTAAGTTGCGGTAGCCTCCGCGACCCTGGCCACCACATGCAAAAAAATTGTATCTGGCACGCTAAGTGCATGGCTGTGAACAAAAATTATCACTCAACTTGTACAGGATGTGACTATGAAAAAAACTTTTAATATCGCTGCTGTTTCGTTGGCAGTTATGTCAGCTAACGCAATTGCTCAAGACACCAACGTTGAATTCGAAAACTGGATTGGACTGCATGGCATGTATTACAACGCCGATGTAGAAAAACCGGCTGACGACTTTTTAGAAGATGGCATGGGCTTTGGTGGTGAATACGGCTGGCGCTTCGACCGTGATTGGGCGGTGCGTGCTGAATTTACTGCGCTGGATTTAGACACTGCGCAACTGCTGGGCACCGATGACAGTGTCTCAGGCGTGTCCTGGGGTGCCGACATCATGTATTTTGCACCACGTGATCTGTGGTACCTGTTTGGTGGTTACAAGCGCCAGGACTTTGATACCAACCATGACCTGGTCAATGCCGGTATTGGTAAACATTGGGATATCGGTAAAGATGTTAAAATCACTACCGAAATCGCCGCATTGTATGACTGGGATGATTCCTATGCAGATTATAACGCCAAAGTGGGTGTAATGTTCCCAATTGGCGGCTCACCAGCCAGTGCTGCTCCTACTCCGGCACCACAGGTTAATAACGACACTGACAATGACGGTGTGATGAACAACATGGACGAGTGTCCGAACACACCGGCTGGCGCCGAAGTGGATGCACGCGGTTGTGAAATTGTTGGCGACAGCGACAATGATGGTGTGAACGACGACAGAGACCAGTGCGCGGATACACCGATGAACGACAAGGTCGATGCTGACGGCTGTACGGTGTTTGAAAAAGAAGAAGTTGAGCATACCCTGCGGGTACTGTTTGCTTCTGAAAGTGCCGAGATCCAGGACCCGGATTCTCAGGACATTCAGGACTTTGTTGATTTCTTCAACCGTTACGGCAAAACCGATGCTCTGATTGAAGGTCATGCGTCTGCACCAGGTGAAGAAGATTACAACATGGCCTTGTCACAGCGCCGCGCGGATGCATTTAAAGATCTGCTGGTAGAACGCTATGACATCGATGCATCACGCTTATCCACCAAAGGCTTTGGTGAATCACAGCTGCTGATGGAAGGTAGCTCGCGTGAAGCCAATCGTATGAACCGTCGAATCCACATTCGTGTGACGGCTACGGTAGAAAAGCCAGAACAACGTAACTAAGCCGCTAGCTGGTTACTGACAAAAAAAGGCGCCATCAGGCGCCTTTTTTATTGGCTGTGTCCTGCTTTGAAAAGGACACACGCCATCATGTACTTTATACAAAAAAAGGGCTAGTAATCATCCCCGATGGCGGGCCCGACATAATTGTCAAAGCGTGAGAACTGGCCCTGGAAGGTCAGGCGGCTGGTGCCGATGGGGCCGTTCCGCTGCTTACCGATTATGATTTCAGCCACCCCTTTTTCTTCACTGTTTTCGTGATACACCTCATCACGGTAGATAAACATGATTAAGTCAGCATCCTGCTCGATAGAGCCGGATTCCCGCAAGTCTGAGTTGACCGGCCGCTTGTCAGCCCGTTGCTCCAGGCTACGGTTAAGCTGGGACAGCGCCACCACCGGCACCTCCAACTCTTTGGCCAGCGCTTTGAGTGAGCGCGAGATTTCGGCAATCTCCAGGGTTCGGTTATCACTGAGTGACGGCACCCGCATTAACTGCAGATAATCCACCATAATCATCGAAATGCCACCATGCTCACGGGCCAGTTTTCGCGCACGGCTGCGCACATCCATCGGGGTCAGGCCAGACGAGTCATCCACAAACAGATTATTTTTATCTTTGAGCATGGCCATGGTGTTGGAGATCCGCGCCCAGTCTTCATCATCCAGCTGAGCGGTCCGGATTTTGGTCTGATCAACCCGGCTTAATGAGGCCAGCATCCGCATCATGATTTGTTCTGAGGGCATCTCTAAGCTGAACACCAGCACCGGCTTTTCCTCGGCAATCATGGCATTTTCGCACAGGTTCATGGCAAATGTGGTTTTACCCATTGACGGACGCGCTGCCACAATAATCAGATCTGATGGCTGCAGGCCACTGGTTTTTTTATCCAGATCGGTAAAGCCGGTGGTCACCCCGGTCACTTCTTTGTTGGATTTGATAAGGGCTTCAAGCCGGTCGATGGTCTTGCCCAGCACCGCGTCAACCCCTTGTGGGCCTTCCGAATCTCCGGTGCGCTTTTCGGCAATCTCAAACACTTTGCTTTCGGCAAAATCCAGAATATCGGCACTCTCGCGTCCCTCGGGGTTATAACCAAGTTCGGCGATATCATGGGCGACGCCAATCAACTCGCGGGTGACTGCGCGCTCCGAAATGATTTTGGCATAAGACACCACATTGGCCGAGCTGGGCGTGTTTTTGGCCAGTTCACCCAGATAGGCAAAGCCACCGGCATCTTCGAGCTCATCGCGCTGCTCAAGATCTTCGGACACAGTAATAATATCCACCGGTTCGTTGCGGCCCAACAACCGGACAATGGCGCGAAAGATAATCTGGTGCGAGCGGTTATAAAAATCGCCCTCAGTGACCACTTCGGCTACCTTATCCCAGCTATCCGGATCAATCAGCATACTGCCCAACACAGACTGTTCAGCCTCGATGCTGTGCGGCGGCACTTTCAGCTTTTCGATATTTTGATCTTTACCTGAGGAGACTACTTTCACTGCCATAATACCAATCGGTGCCAAAAGCGCCTATTATGCGTTATTTCGTCGACAGAATAAATTTAAGTCTGTGCCGGCGAGGGCAAACTGCTGGTTGCCCGCAGAATTTCCTTTCCAAGGCTTTATCCTGCCGCTATGGGCCGGTATAGTCGGCAGCGTCGATAGGCCAGACTAATCCCTGATGAGCGCATTTTTTCACATTTTCCCCCGCCTTACCGCCCTATTGTTATTCTGCGGTACCGCCCAGGCCGGCCTGGTCGAGGACTACGAGCAGGAGCGCCGCCGTCTGTTGCAACAGCCTTTTGAACATCGGCTGGAGGCACTCCAGGCGCATCGATTTGATGTCAGTACGGTGTTGGGTCAGTATTTTTACAATACGGTGCTGATTAATAGTGAGCCTCAACGTAAAGCCTACACGCTAGATGCCCAGCAACTAGCGCAGCTGCAACAAGCGTACCCGACGATATATTATGAGCGCGAGGTGTTTGAGGTCTGGCAGGGCCCCCTGCCCGAAGCGCAAAAAATTGCGCAGTTGAAAGACATCAAGCAACTGGCCGAACAAAAAAACTGGCCGCGGATCATGCGTTGGGCTGCGTCGGCGCTTATCGCGGTGTATCAAAACAATTCCTATCATATAAGCGCAGTGATTGAGATCCAGGCGATGCTGGATCAGGCCATTCACATCGATAAAGTGGAAGTGCTGTATGATTATGCGCTGTTGGTGGCCTATCATGACATGGCGGTCTCAATGCATCTGCTGGGTAACTATACCGACGCCATCGAGTATTGTGAAAAAGCCCGTGCGTATTTGCCCGAGGACCCCCAGGTTCAGTTTCAGTCGCTGTCGTGTATGGTTAAAGCAGCAGTAAAAAAAGGCGACTTCGAGGCCACATGGCCGCTACTTAGTGAACTTGAGGCGCTGGGTAATCGAACGCAACTCAAGCAATTTACGTTGCATGCGCTCAATCTGGCCGCCTTTGCTCACCGCGAAGCCGGCCAGTTTGAGCTGGCCTTAGCCTATGCTACCGATGCGCTGGATTTTCAGCATACCCATGAGTTTTATCCGCCTGGCGCCCGCGCCCTCACCCACTTGATGCTGGCCTCGGTGCACATCAAGTTAAACGACCCGAACAAGGCCCGTAGCCACTATGAAGCATCACGCAAACACCGGCTGGAAGCCGACCAGGGCACCCGAGTGGCCAAGGATGATGCCTTGGCCGAAGCCCGCATTGCGCACCTGGAAGGCGACTTGGATGCTGCGGCTCGCTGGTATGAGCGATTGCACGAGTTGCATCAACAGGAGCAAACCGAATTATTCAGTCCTGAGCAGTTTGCTCAGCTTGCCCAGGAATTGGATAGCCGCCAACTGGCGGTGATGCAGATGAAAGCCCGGTTGCATCAAAGTCGCGAAGAAAAGATGACGCTGGTGGCGCTGTTTAGCAGTGTGCTGGCCGCAGTGGCTGGCATTTTGTTATGGCGCGCCATTCGACGTAAGCGGGAAATTGAACAGCTCAATCAGCTCGACAGCCTGACCGGCCTGCCCAATCGCTGGTTTGCCCTGGAGCAAATCAACCAACAACTGCATCGGTTGAATACGCATGCCCAACCCTTGTGTGTGGCGCTGCTGGAGATCGATAATTTTGCCCAGCTGGTCAATCATTATGGTAGCAGCACCGGAGACGCGCTGATCCGGTTATTTGCCCGGCAAACTAAATACCAGTTTCGCCGCTCCGATTTATTTGCCCGCTATGGCGGCGATGAATTTGTGTTGATGCTACCCCACTCTGAGTTAGAAGACGCTCGGCAAAAGATTCTGCAGCTGAAAACCTTGCTGGGACATCGCAGCCTGGATGAGGTGGGCGCCAAAGGTGAGCTTAGCTTTTGTTGCGGACTGTTGGAAGTGCGCAGTAAGGCGCCGGTGGCGGCAGTACTGGCCCAGTGTGACAGTTTGCTGTACCGGGCCTGTCATCAGGGCCCGGACAGCCTGTGTAGCGGCCGGTTTGCGGCCGCTGATGATGTGGAGGTGATACGCTAGGACGGGTTTAGTCGCGGCGTAGCACAATTTTGCCATGCACTGTGGATAATTCCGCCCGCGCGCTGGCCTGGCCGGTAGAAAATTCCAGCCACTGGTTGGGGCCGTATTTGGCTTTACTGGCCTGCTGATCGGTCAGCTGATTGTCAATGCGGCCGCCAGCATGAGCCTGTAAGTCAAAGCGGGCCGACACCTCTGACTGAAACTGCAGATCCAGCGTCCCGCCCACCGAGGTGGCATTTAAATCCCCATTGTCGGCCAGTTCCACCTGGCCTTTGACATTGCCGTTAACTGTGACGATGTCCAGTTCGGTCAGCCGCCCGGTGCGAAACGCCATGCTGCCATTCACGGACTCCAGACGCACTTGCGGGCTGGCGGTGGTGACATCAATATCGCCATTTACGGTAATGATGCGCGCTTCATCACCGGCACTGTGATTACCACTGATATCGCCGTTGACCGATTCGGCCACCAGTTCACCCTGCACATCATGCAGGGTGATGTCGCCGTTGACTGTTTCGAGTCGGACCCGGCCGGACAACTGGCGCGCCTGAATATCGCCATTAACCAAATCCACCACAGTGCTGTTGGTAATGTCGTGCACCTCTAAATCAGCATTGACCGCCGAATAATCCAGTTTGCTGTCGGCCGGCACCCAGATGGTCAGATCGTCGCCTTCGCTGGTGTTGAAATCGCGCCAGTCTTTTTCATAGCGCCGGGTATCCACTTCAAACATCACGCCGGTGCCACGCTTTTCAAATTCCACTTTTTCGGTCATTTCAGACAAGGTGCCGACGATTCGAACCGCATCTTTGTCCCAGGTTTTGACTACCGCCCGGCCATTGACGTGCTCGATGGTCACAGTGGGTTCGGTACCGGTTTCCAAGGTCTGGTCATATTGTTGCTGCGCCTGCGTAAGGCCGGCAACCAGCAGTCCGCCCAGCGCCAGGCTGGTGGTCAGCAGCCGAGTAATAACACGTGTGAATGGTCGCATACAGGTTCTCCTAAATTTGCTGCCATTTGGGCGCATGAACGCGCTCAATCAATAAAAATTGTTGCTGGTACACATCGTGAAGCATGCGTAGCAGCACCGGGTTGTCCGGGTCTTGCCGTAAGGCTTGCTGAATCGCTTCTGCTGCCTGTTCCAATTCGGTTAGCTGACCGTGCCAGTTGGTTGTTACTGCCCGGCTGTCCGCCAGGGTGACCAGCAGCGCCTGCTTTTGTTGTTCATGCTGGCGGCTGATGGCGGTAAGCGCACTAAGCTGTGCTTCCGGGGCAAGCGCCGGATTAGCCGGCCCGCGCCACAAACTGGTGGAAACGATTGCCACCAGCGCACAGGCGGCAGCCGCCAGCCAGACCGGGGCATGCGAGCGACGCTTCGCGGTGGGCTGAGCCAGCGCACCGGCAATGCCCGGCCACAGATCCCGCCCCGGGCTCATTTCTTTAGGTAACTCAGCCAGTTGCTGCTCTAAACTGTATTTTGAGGTGGTCATGGCTGTTGCTCCATCCATTGTGTCAGTAGCTGTCGGGCGCGGTGAAAGTGCGCTTTGCTGGACCCTGCGGCCATGTTTAGCATGCGAGCAATCTCTTCATGCCGGTAGCCTTCGATGGCATGCAGTACAAACACCAGTCGGGCGCGCTCCGGCAAGCGTAAAACCAGACCTTCCAAATCAACCTGCGACGGGCAGCCCGGCGCATCCTGATGCTGCGCGCTGCTATCTTCTAAATTCAGCATCCGCGCCACCCAGCCTTTTTGCCGGCGCATCAGGCTGATGGTGACATTCGCGGTGACACTGTGCAGCCAGGTGCTAAACAAACTTTGGCCGTTAAAGTTGGCCAGCTTTTGCCATAACTGAATAAACACTTCCTGGGTGGCATCCTCGGCCAGCCCACGATCCGCAGTTAAGCGAAAGCACAGGGCATACACCCGCCGGTGATGCTGCTGGTACAGCGCCTGATAGGCCGCCAGATCGCCCGTCTGGGCGCGGCGCACCATCTCGTTCTGCCCGGCTTGTTCATGGTCTGTTTGTGCCTGGCCGGAGCCGGACTCATGTGAACCGGGCGGGGCCGGGTTGCCAGCCAGTGGCGTTGTCGCCTGTGCAGGTGTCATGGGCAGCGGGTCTCCAGGTCCATGTGCTGTGTGATTGGCAGGTATGTCGCTGCCAAAAGGCCAAAGGTTTAGTGCACAGAAAATTTTTTTTCTAGTGACTATCAGCCATAATAAGCCCAAGACTGGCATAAGGATATATTATGAACATTTACGCGTTGTATGCGGCCCGGCCGCAGCCCTTTGGCGCGCGCGGCGCACCCAGCAGCATCATCAAGCAGCCGGTAGCCACTTTAAGCGTGGGCGTTGATGGCACCGGCCAGGACGAACAGGGCAATAAAAAACTGCATGGCGGCCCGGAAAAAGTGCTCCATCAGTACAGCTTTGAAGGCTACCGGGCATTGCAGGCGGCGTTTCCGCAAGGCTATTTTCATGCCGGCATGATTGGCGAAAATTTACTGGTGGCTGGCATGCACGATGACAATGTGTATATCGGCGATATTTATCAACTAGGCCAGGTGGTGGTACAGGTCTCCGCTCCACGGGCCCCGTGCAACAAAATATCGCAGCGGTTTGGTATCAAAAATCTGGATCGCTGGGTTGGGCAGCACGGCAAAACCGGCTGGTACTACCGGGTGCTGAAGCCGGGTGCGTTATATACCGGTGATGCCGTCACGTTACAGGAGCGCTCGCGCCAAAGCGTGTCGGTGGCGCAGCTGATGCAGGCGGTGACCCGCCCTGAACTGGGTGCTACCGCCGCGCTGTACAGTGAGTTGGCGGTATTGGATGATGAGTGGCGGGAAAAGTGCGCACGTAATGCGGCGCGGCAGTCTCCCTCTTAATACCGGAAACAATAAATACAGGCAACAAAAAAGCCGCCCCGGTTACCCGGGGCGGCTTTTTAGGCAACTGCGAAGCTTACGCTTCTTTGATGATTACAACTTTAACCGTTGCTTCTACATCAGAGTGCAGTTGTACGTCGATGTCGTACTCGCCAGTTTCACGCAGTGTACCTGTAGGCAGGCGTACTTCTGATTTAGCAACTTCAACACCAGCAGCGGTGATGGCGTCAGCAATATCACGTGTACCGATAGAACCGAACAGTTTACCTTCGTCACCCGCTGGGGCGGCGATAGTTACTTCTTCCAGTGCTTCCAGCTTTTCAGCGCGAGCTTGTGCAGCAGACAGCTGTTCAGCAATTTTTGCTTCCAGCTCCGCACGACGTGCTTCAAATTTTTCAACGTTATCTTTAGTTGCAGGAACTGCTTTACCCTGAGGGAAAAGAAAGTTACGTGCAAAACCAGACTTAACGCTTACTTTGTCGCCCAGACCACCAAGGTTGGCGATTTTATCCAGTAGGATGATTTCCATCTTAGCTACCCCTTATGTCGCCAGTTTACTTGTGTGAATCAGTGTACGGAAGCAGTGCAAGAAAACGTGCACGCTTGATCGCAGAAGACAGCTGACGCTGATATTTTGCGCTTGTACCTGTGATCCGGCTAGGAACGATTTTACCGCTTTCGGTGATGTAGTTCTTCAGCGTAGCGATATCTTTATAATCGATTTCAGTCACACCTTCTGCAGAAAAACGGCAGAACTTACGACGTCTGAAAAAACGAGCCATGATTATACTCCTTACGCTTTATCTTCAGTGGTTTCAGCTTTCTTTTCTGTACGCTCAGTACGCTCTGTACGAGGTGCAGAATCGTCACGACGCTCACGACGCGGCTCTTCTTTCATCATAGGAGAAGGCTCGGTCACAGCGTTTTTAGTGCGCATAACCAGATTACGCAGGACAATATCATTGAAGCGGAACGCATTTTCCAGCTCTTCAACAGCTTCAGCAGTCGCTTCGGCGTTGATCAGAACATAGTGTGCTTTGTGCAGCTTCTCGATTGGGTAAGCCAGTTGACGGCGGCCCCAGTCTTCCAGACGATGAATTTGACCGTCGTCTTGCTTCAGGATAGTGGTATAACGCTCGATCATACCTGGTACTTGTTCACTCTGATCAGGGTGAACCATAAAAACGATTTCGTAATGACGCATTATTGCTCCTTACGGTTGTAGCCTCGTCAGTACAGCCAGCTGAAAGAGGCAAGGAACTAGGTTGGTTTAGCTGTAAGGGCGCGAAGTATACAGATTTGCGCCCACCTGCACAAGCAATAATCAGCCTAGCCGTGGCTACTGACGCCACCGGCCGCCATCAGCACAGCAACCCCGACCAGCGCCGCGCATGACCACACCAGGGTCGCCCGGTTGGTGCGCTCGCCCAGCACCCAGGCCACCGCCAGCGACATCACCGCACTGGTGGCGATCAGGGTTTGCACAATCGCGGCTTTGGCATTGGCAAACGCCACCATCTGCAGATACAGCGCGGCAGCAGTACCCAGCAAGGTGGCCATGGCAAACATGCGCCACATGGGCCCGGGCCGGGTAGTCTGGGGTAGCCAGCGCGATTTAAGCATCAACATCAGCAGTACAATGATCACCAGCCCGCCAATCAGGCGGATCAGGCTGGCATTAAAGGCATCGATGTCATAGCGGGTCAGAATATCACGACTGATGACCGCCCCCACCGCCTGGCACACGGCGGCAGCGGCGGCAAACAAATAGCCGGAGGGCGCGAACAGATGCAGCTCGGTACGCCGCTTTACTTTTACCACCATATCCACGCTAAACAACACCACAGCAATGCCCAGCCATTGCTGCCAGGTCAGCCATTCGGCAATCCAGGCCATGGCCAGCAGCGCGGTAAAGATGGGCGCCAGGGTTTCGGTGATGAGGACCGACTGGGTATCGCCGATGCGATTGAGGGCCTGAAAAAAACAGGTATCACCAATACCAATGCCCACCACGCCGCTAAGCAGCAGCCAACCATAAGCACTGGCCGGTAACGCCACCGCCGGCAGCATCAGTTGCGTGATAAGCAGCAACAGCACGATGGCCACCAGCCCTTTCCACAAATTCAGCGCCAGTGGCGAAAAAGCACTGCCTAACTGCCGAAACATCCGAGCCGCAATGGCCCAGCATAACGCCACACTCAACGCGGCAATTTCACCTGTCATAGCTTGTTGTTAGTCCTTGCGCAAAAAAAGGCCGACAGCCTAGCAGATCCTGGTCAGTGCCAGAAGCATTGACCGGTGTATTTGCGCTAACGGGGCTGCCTTATCGGATAATTAAAATCCTGTGGCAATAAAAAACGGCCAGGCATCACTGCGCTGGCCGTAAGCTTTTAGGGAGACAGGTATTAGGACGGGGTATCGAGCTCGCGAACCCAGATATTTTTAAAGCTGACCTCGTTGGAGTGATCTTGCAGCTGAATTGGCGCACAGCCGTGTGCGGTGTAGGAGGGCGCACCAATATATTCGGTGGTACCTTCAATCTTCACATGATTTTGCACCACCACCCCATTGTGCAGCACAGTGACATAGCCCGGCCGGGTCAGGGTGTGACCATCAAAGCGTGGCGCGCTGAAAATGATGTCATAGCTTTGCCATTCACCTGGCGGGCGGGTGGCATTGACCAGCGGAATACTTTGTTTGTAAATGCTGGCAGCCTGGCCATTGGCATAGGTTTGACTCTCATGCGAATCGAGCACCTGGATTTCATAGCGCTGCTGTAAAAACACCCCGCTGTTATTGCGCTGCTGGCCTTCCATATCAGCTTCTGGCTGTGGCGCACGCCACTCTACATGCAGCTGCACATCACAAAATGCTTGTTTGGTTTTGATATCACCGGTACCGGGAGTAACGGTTAATACCCCGTCCTCTACCTGCCATTTGGCCGGGCCGCCGTTGACCGATTCCCAGGCGGATAAGCCCTGGCCGTCAAACAGCACGATGGCATCAGAGGGTACACCGTCGGCCGGCGCATTGACTTTAGGCGGTACCGGCTCCCACACTTCCGTTTTTTTGGCTTGTTCATCCTGTGACTGAGCCAGCGCGGCCCCCGCCCAGCTAAGTGCGCCCGCAGCCAGGGCCAGGGTCACAAGATTGTTGCGTGTCTTGGTCATTACAAATGCTCTCCTGCAGTCAAATTGTTAGGTTGCCCAGGCCTTCTGGCCTTTTTTGTATTCGATATTGCCATCGTATTTTCCCGGCACCGGCACATAGCGTAATACCTGGGTGCCCCCTTCTTTGGAGGTGAAAAAGCCAAACAGGGTCAACTGTTTGAACAACGAAAAATAATGCGGCACCGGTTGTGTGGAATCTTCGCGCCGGCTATTGGGCAACCGGCTTTCCACCGCCCAGATACCCTGCTGGCGATTGTGCTGGCGCGCTTCCTCATCCAGTTGAGTCAACAGCTCGGTGCGCTGAGCAGGTTCGAGCAATAAAAAAGGCCGCGAAAACTGCCGGGTGGCGGCCTCATCCAGTGCCTCCATGCCCTTGCGAAACGTTTTTTGCAGCACACTGGGGTAACAGTCGGCCACCAGCAGTGCCATGATCTGGCCCACATTGGCCTGCTTAGCCCCGGGGGTGTCCGTTTTGGGGATAATCACTTCGGCCACTTCGTTTAAAAAATCCACCTCTTGCTGGGTAAAGCCGGTCTGCTCCAGCGTCACTGGCGGGCGGGCTTCATAGGCCAGCGCAGTAGGGCCGATAAATGCGACCCCGGTGGCCGCGCTAATCAGTTTGAGTAATTCACGGCGGTTCATGGCTACAGGTTCCCTTTTTTGAGTTCTTGCACAGCAAAATCGGCGGCCCGGGCGGTCAGTGCCATATAGGTCAACGAAGGATTGACGCATGAGCCGGAGGTCATACAGGCACCGTCGGTGACAAACACATTGGGCGCATCCCAAACCTGGTTATGCTGGTTGAGCACCGAAGTTTTCGGATCACGGCCCATGCGGGCAGTACCCATTTCATGAATTCCCATGCCCGGCTGATAGTCTGCCTCAAATCCACGCACATGTTTGATGCCAGCGGCTTCAAACATGTCGACCGCATCCTGTTGCATATCCTTACGCATGCGTAGCTCGTTTTCTTTAAGCTCCACATCCATCTCCAACACCGGCAGGCCCCAGGGGTCGGTCTTGTCTTTATTCAGATAAATCCGGTTGCTGTGATGCGGTAGCATTTCGCCAAAGGCATTCATGCCAATGGTCCAGCCACCCGGCTCGCTGACAACATCTTTAAGCTGAGCACCGATGCCCAGCTCAGCCACATCTTTACGCCAGCCATCCCGCGAGGCAGAGCCCTGATAACCAAAGCCACGCACATAATCACGGTTATCGCCGCCCCAATTGCGAAACCGCGGAACATAAAAGCCGGATGGCCGCCGGCCATAATAATATTTGTCATCGTAACCTTCGGCGTCGCCGTAGGCGCCAACCCGAAAATGGTGGTCCATCACATTGTGGCCCAACTCGCCGCTGCTGCTGCCTAAGCCGCCTTCCCACACATCGGTGGCAGAATTCATCAACAACCAGGCACTGTTGAGCGCCGAGGCATTCACAAACACAATTTTGGCGGTGTATTCGTAGGTTTGATTGTTTTGCGCATCAATCACCTCCACCCCGTTAACCCGCTGTTTATCTTTGTTGTACAGCAAGCGCGATACCACAGAGAAGGGTCGAAGGGTCAGATTACCGGTTTTCATCGCGGCTGGCAGGGTCGACGACTGGGTACTGAAGTAACCGCCAAACGGGCATCCCAGCCAGCATTTACTGCGCGCCTGACAGCCAGCCCGGCCCTGCTCGGGCTGAGCCAAAGAGGCATTGGCCGCGCGCCCATGAATTAAATGACGGGTGCCTTTGAAGGCTTTTTGTAAGCGTGCCGCCACATCCTTTTCCACCACATTTAATTCAAAGGGTGGCATGTACTGGCCATCGGGCAGCACATCCAGGCCATCACGGCTGCCGCTGATACCCGCATACTTTTCCACATAATCGTACCAGGGCGCCACATCGTCATAGCGGATGGGCCAGTCCACAGCGATCCCTTCTTTAGCATTGGCCTCAAAGTCTGCCCGGTTCAACCGATAGCTCTGGCGCCCCCACAACAAAGAACGGCCCCCCACGTGATAGCCACGAAACCAGGTGAAGGGCTTTTTTTCCACATAGGGCGCTTCCTGCTGGCTGGCCCACATGCCGTAGGTCGACTCGTTAAGCGGATAATCCCGTGACAGCACCGGATGATCTTCTTTCATCTGCTGGGTGGCCAGATCGCGATGGGGATAATCCCAGGCTTCTTTGTGGGCATTTTTATAATCTTTGATGTGTTCAATATTGCGCCCGCGTTCGAGCATGAGCACCTTCAAGCCTTTTTCGGTCAGCTCCTTGGCTGCCCAGCCACCACTGATGCCCGAGCCGACCACAATTGCGTCATAGTGATTATTTGCCATGTTTTATCCTCATCAACGCGGTACGTTGGATTGATCCTGTTCTTGGTCGACGGGCTGTTGCTGAGAGCCCGCCTGATTAGGCTTGTGCTGCAGAGCGATCGGGCGCACTGGCATCGGTGTGTTCGCGTTTGAAAAACACCACAAACAACACCAGTACCACCGCTGCAAATCCGGCCGGGACCAGCCACACCTGCTGCCACTCATGGCCAGTGGTGGTGGCATAGGTATCCGTGATCTGGCCGGCTACCCAAAATCCGATCAGCATACCCACGCCGTAGGTGGCCAGGGTGATAAGACCCTGCGCGGCACTTTTATGCTGCGGGCTGGCTTTGGTATCGGTATAAATCTGGCCAGAGACAAAAAAGAAGTCGTAACACAGGCCATGCAGGGCAATGCCCATTAACAGTAGCCACATCCCTTCACCGGCATTGCCGTAGGCAAACAGTACATAGCGCACGACCCAGGCCAGCATGCCGATGATCAAGGTTTTCTTAATCCCAAAGCGGTTTAAGAACACCGGCAGAGCCAGCATAAATAACACTTCAGACACCTGGCCCAGGGTCATCTTACCGGTGGCATTGGCCACGCCGATTTCGGTTAAAAACGGGTTGGCATTTTGGTAATAAAACGCCAGCGGGATGCAAATCAAAATGGAGGCGACAAAAAACACTAAAAAGTTTTTGTTTTTCAGCATGCCCAGGGCATCGGTGCCCAGTGCCTGGCCCAGCCCGGTCGCCTGTCCTTTGCCTTTGGGCGGCGTGGCTGGCAAGGTAAAGCAGAACAGCCCTAACACCGCTGAGGCAATGGCGCACAGTAAGAAGGTATTGCGCAGCAGACCATCGGCGATGGCTTGTTTGGCATCCCAGGAAAACACATAGCTGATCACCAGCCCGGCCACAATCCAGCCGATGGTGCCCCATACCCGGATCTTGCCAAATTCTTTGGAAGGGTTTTGCATCTGATTAAATGACACCGAATTAACCAGCGCCAGCGTCGGCATATAGGCAATCATGTAGGCCAGCACCAGCGGATAGAACGAGGCAAAATCGGCGGCCTGGTAGAGCATGTACATCAGCGCCGCGCCAATCAGGTGCAGTACGCCTAGAATGCGCTCTGCATTAAAGAATTTATCCGCAATCAGGCCGATAATCAGCGGCGCAATGATGGCGCCCCAGCTTTGGGTGGAAAACGCCATGGCAATTTGGCTGCCACTGGCGGTTAGCGAATTGGCCAAATAAGTGCCTAAGGTGACAAACCAGCCGCCCCAGATAAAAAACTGCAAAAACATCATGATGCTTAAGCGTGCAGGAATCGTATTCATGTGGTCCTCACTGCGGCCTGGTGTAGGGTACAGAGCCGCTATTGATGCTTAGGGTTGCAGACCCAGAATGCGCCGGTTGCGGCTTTCGCTAACATCGCCGCCGGCAAAGTCATCAAAGCTCGTGGTAGCCGGCTCAATAATATGCCGGGCAATAAAAGGCGCGCCTTCTGCAGCGCCCTGCGCAGCATCTTTTAGGCAGCATTCCCATTCCAGCACCGCCCAGCCGGTATACCCATACTGAGTAAGCTTGCTAAAGATGCCTTTGAAATCCACCTGGCCATCGCCTAGCGAGCGGAAGCGGCCGGGCCGGTCGACCCAGTCCTGATAGCCGCCGTACACGCCGGAGCGGCCATTAGGTAAAAATTCGGCATCTTTGACATGAAATATCTTGATGCGGTCATGATAACGATCGATAAAATCCAGGTAATCCAGCTGCTGTAGCACAAAATGACTGGGGTCGTACAAAATATTGGCGCGCGGATGATTGTCCACCTGGGCTAAAAACTGCTCAAAGGAGGCACCATCATGCAGGTCTTCACCCGGATGAATTTCGTAACACACATCCACGCCGGCCTCATCAAAGGCATCCAGGATAGGCTTCCAGCGCCGCGCCAGCTCAGCAAAGCCCTGCTCTACCAACCCGGCCGGACGCTGTGGCCAGGGATAGGCCAGATGCCACATCAAGGCGCCGGAAAACGTGGCATGGGCAGTTAAGCCCAAGCGCTGACTGGCTTTGGCCGCCAGTTTTAGCTGGCTGATCGCCCACTCGGTACGCGCTGCCGGATTACCATGTAAGTGAGCCGGAGCAAAATTATCAAACTGCTCATCATAGGCTGGGTGTACCGCCACCAGCTGACCCTGTAGATGGGTGGACAATTCGGTGATCTGGACGCCAAATTTGGCGCAGGTGGCCATGGCGTCATCACAATACGCCTGGCTGTCAGCGGCCTGTTCCAAATCAAACAAATGCGGCTCACACGGTACCTGAATGCCTTTGTAGCCCAGCGAGCCAGCCCATTCGGCCAGCCCTGCCAGGGAGTTAAACGGGGCGTCGTCGCCGGCAAACTGGGCGACAAATATCGCCGGGCCTTGAATTGCTGCCATGATCAATGCTCCTTATGCGGTTTGTGTGGTGGGAATCGCATGCCATTTGGTGTCGCTGGCATTGCTGTCTAACATCGCCTGGATAAAGGCCATGCCACGAATGCCGGCATCCAGCCCGGGCACCCGGGCTGCAGTACCTTGCTCGCCGGCCCGTACCGCCTGCGCAAATGCGCTGTATAAATTGGCCATGGCCTCTAAATAGCCTTCCGGATGACCGGCGGGGATCCGTAACTGGTCAAGGGTTTCCTGGCACAGCCCCGGCTGTCCGGCACCAGCTCGCAACACCTGGTAGGGCGCATCTACCGGCCGGTAAATCACCGAGTTGGGTGACATTTGCTGCCACTCCAGCCCGCCTTTATCGCCATAGACCTTAATTTTTAACGGGTTTTCTTCTCCGGCACAGACCTGGCTGGCAATCAGCACACCGCTGGCACCTTTCTGGGTTTTCAGCAATGCTGCGCCGTCATCATCCAACCGGCGTCCTTCCACATGGGTATTTAATTCACCACAGATCTGGGTGATGCGGTCATCAAGCACAAACTCGGCCAGCCCGAAGGCGTGGGTGCCGATATCACCCATGCAGCCACTGGCCCCGGACAATGCCGGATCGGTGCGCCACGATGCTTGTTTGTTGTGACCTTCCAGGGCATCGGACAGCCAGCCTTGCGGATACTCCACATACACTTTTCGGATGGTGCCTAACCAGCCCTGCTGCACCATATGCCGGGCTTGCCACACCATAGGGTACCCCAGGTAGGTATGCGCCAGACCGTACAAGACCGGTGCCTGGTGCAGGCTTTGCTGGAGGGTCTTAACCTCATCAAACGACACCGCGGCCGGCTTTTCACAAAACACATGAAACCCCGCCTTGGCAGCGGCTAGAGAAATCGGCACATGCAGATGATTCGGCGTGACAATACTTACTACCTGCATGCGTTCATCCGCCGGCAGGCTTGCTTCGGTATCCAACATGGTTTGCCAGCTGGCATAGACACGCTGGGCGGGTAAATCGAGACTGTCACCAGTGCGTTGGTTGTTGTCAGCATCGCGGGAAAACGCGCCGCATACCAGCTCATAATGGCCATCTAAAGCGGCGGCATGGCGATGTACCGCGCCGATAAATGCACCTTCTCCACCACCAATCATTCCAAGTCGTATTTTGGGCTGCCGGGCCATTCCGCCTCCTGCAAATTTGTTATTTAATTGTAAGCTAGATAGAAATGTAACGGTTTACATAAATTTGTGTCAACCAAAAACAGGCGGAAAAACGCACAAATTCGCAACACCTTGTTAAAGCTTAGATAACAAATAAAGCCGTAAAAGCCTGCTATCTGGCTGATAACAACGATTTTTTGGATTGACCCAACGCCAGTTTTGACTAAAATGTTAACGGTTACATTTTTTCAACACGTCTCCTGCCCGTTGCGGGGATTACGTAAATCAGCCTGTAGCCGTCAGGTTCACCTGCAGGATCAAGCAAAAAAATTTGGCCGCTGCGGCCGCTATGAGGGTGTGATTATCATGGCCACAATCAGAGAAGTTGCCGAGCTGGCCGGTGTGTCGGTGGCCACAGTGTCGCGTGCACTACAGCAACCCCAGCGAGTGTCGCCCAAAACCCGCCATCGCGTGATGGAAGCGGTGAGCAGCACCGGATATAAACCCAATCTGATGGCTGTGAAGTTTCGCTCGGGCAAAACCCACACTCTGGTAGTGCTGGTGCCCACGGTGGCCAATGTGTTTTTTGCCCGGGTGATTGATGGCCTGCAGGAAGCCGCCAAGGCCCGCGGCTATACCTTGTTACTGGGCAACACCCAGGGCAATCCGCGGCTGGAGGAAGATTATGCCAAGATGGTTCAGACTGCCCAGGCTGATGGCCTGATCCAATTGCGCGCGCATAATCCCTTCGCCCCCCCCCAGGCGCAGGTCAATACGCCTGCCAGGCCCACAAGTGGCCTGCTGCCCATGGTCAATGCGTGTGAAGTGTTGCCCAGTGAGCACTACCCGACGGTCAGCCTGGATAACCGGGCCGCAGCGCGCAGTATGACAGAACATTTATTGCACCTTGGCCATACCCGTATCGGGGTGATTCAGGGCCCTACCGCCAGCCCATTGACCCAGCAGCGTCTGGCCGGCTATCAGGATGCCCTGGCTACCGCCGGCGTAATCTTTGATGCCAGTTTGCTGGTGGATGGCGACTTTACCCTTAAAGCCGGGTATCAGGCGGCCCAGCGTTTGCTACAACAGGCCAACCGCCCCACCGCGCTATTTTGCGAAAATGATGAAACCGCCATGGGCGCCCTGCAGGCGGTCAAACAGGCTGGGTTACGGATCCCGCAAGATATCTCGGTGGCCGGTTTTGACGATATTGCTTTTGCAGCATATTGCGATCCGCCGCTGACCACCATTGCCCAGCCGGCGGAACAATTTGGTCAGACCGCAGTGGCACTGTTGCTGGATGTGCTGGAGGGCAAGATCACCCAGGCTCCCAAAGTGACTGTGCCTTACGAGCTTATTGTGCGGGCCAGTACCGGCCCGGCCCCGATTACTGCTGACTCAGGAGAATGATATGTCGTTACCGCTGAACCGCCGCCGTTTTTTACAAGCCAGTGCCACGCTGGCTGCCTGTAGTGCCCTGCCATGGCCAGCGCTGGCCAGCCAGTCCACTGCGCTTCAGCCAGGCCTGCAGTTATACACCTTACGCGACTGGATGGCGGTGAGTGTGCCGGGCACCTTGCAACTGGTGGCGGGCGTCGGCTACACGCAGGTGGAATTTGCCGGCTATTATTCTCATTCACCACAACAGATTCGCCGCTATCTGGACGACTATGGCTTAAGCGCCCCTGCCGCGCACATGCCGTTAACCGCTTTTGAAGACAGTGTGCAGCAGGTGATTGATACCGCCGGCACCATCGGCCATCAGTATGTGGTGATCCCCTATCTAACCGATGCCCAGCGCGGCGATAACATTGATGTGTACAAACGCCTGGCCGACAAGATGAATCACTGGGGTGAGGCCTGTCAGCAAGCCGGGCTCACCCTGGGCTATCACAATCATGATTTTGAGTTTTTACGCACCAGCGGCGAGCTACCGTTTGATGTGCTGCTAAACAACACCAACCCCGACACTGTGACCTTTGAAATGGATTTGTACTGGATGGCCAAAGCCGGTCAGGATCCGCTGGCCTATTTTGACCGCTACCCTGGCCGTTTCGCCTTATTCCATGTTAAAGATATGGACAAAGAAGGAGCCTTTGCCGATGTGGGCAGCGGTACCATCGATTTTGCCCGCACTCTGACTAAAGCCCACCAGGCTGGCTTGCGCTATCCTTTTGTGGAGCGCGATCAGACTCAGGATAAGCTAGCCACCATCCAGCAAGGGTATCAGGCATTAAGCCAGTTGCTGGCAGCGAATAAAAGCTGACGAAGGCCCGCCAGGTGATTACACTGGCGGGATTTTGCTATCTGGCACGTGTAGAGGAGTCCTGCCCATGATAGAGCTGTTGGCTGCCCTGACCCGCGGGTTGGCACCCTATTTTTCGCAAATGAGTCTGATGCTGGTCGCCACCATTTTGGTGGTGTATGGCGATGTTATCAATCAGGCAGTCAAACAACTGCTGCGGCCCTGCCATTTTTTACTGCGGGTCAGTTTATTTGTGCTGTTGTGCGCCTTTGGCTATGGGGCCCTGACCCTGTACGGAGCGCCTTTTTTGCTGCACCTGGTAAAGTTTTTTCCCGGCTATCTGCAAGGGCTGGTCTTTGTCAGCGCATTTTTACTGATTGGCATTCTGGCCGAACGCCGCCGTTATTTATGATCAAACTAGGCACAAAAAAAGCTCCCGCAGGAGCTTTTTTTAACTGAAGCCAGGCTTAGCCTTTTTTCAGGTATTCGCGGATCACATAATGCAGGATGCCGCCATGCTCGAAATAGGTAAATTCGTTGGCAGTATCAATACGCACATCGGCAAAAAACTCGGTCGTTTCGCCCGAATCGCGCATCATCACTACCTTCACCTCTTTGGTATCCCGCGATACTGACTGGATAGAGAAGGTTTCATCACCGCGGATCCCTACTGAGTCAGCACTTTCACCCTCTTTGAACTGCAGCGGCAAGATGCCCATGCCAATCAGGTTAGAACGGTGAATACGCTCGTAGCTTTCGGCAATCACCGCTTTGATACCCAGTAAAGCCGGACCTTTGGCAGCCCAGTCGCGGCTAGAACCCGTACCGTATTCTTTACCGCCCACCACAATCGCCGGCACTTTATCGTCGCGGTATTTCATCGCAGCAGCAAAGATCGACATCTCTTCACCGCTGGGGTAGTGGGTGGTGGCACTGCCGGTAGTCCCCGGAGCCAGCTGGTTTTTCAGCCGCACATTGGCAAAGGTTCCGCGCATCATCACTTCATGGTTGCCGCGCCGCGAACCGTAGGAGTTAAAGTGTTTAGGCTCTACGCCCTGCTCCTGCAGATACTGGCCTGCCGGGCTGTCCGGGTCAATCGCCCCAGCCGGTGAAATATGGTCGGTGGTGATGGAATCGCCGACCTTGACCAGGCAGCGGGCATCTTCAATCGCTGACAACGCCGCCGGTTCCTCACCCATTTCAAAGAAAAACGGCGGCTGTTTGATATAAGTCGATTCTGGCCATTCGTACACCGAAGTGGTCGATACATCCAGCGAGTTCCAGATATCATTGCCTTTAAACACATCAGCATATTTTTGTTTAAATAGCTCACCGGTTACAAATTTTTGCACCAGTGCTTCTATCTCACTTTTTTCCGGCCAAATGTCTTTCAAATACACCGGCTTGCCGTTGTTATCTTTGCCCAGAGGCTCGGTGGTAATATCAATATTCATATTACCGGCCAGCGCATAGGCCACCACTAGCGGCGGTGAGGCCAGATAATTGGCTGCCACATCCGGGTGGATCCGTCCTTCAAAGTTGCGGTTACCGGATAATACCGAGGTCACCGTCAGTTTGGCGTCATTTACCGCGCGCTGAATTTCATCCGGCAACGGCCCGGAGTTACCAATACAGGTAGTACAGCCATAGCCCACCAGGTTAAAGCCCAGCTCGCGTAGCGGATCCATCAAGCCGGCATCTTCTAAATACTGGGTCACTACCTGTGAACCTGGCGCCAGTGAAGTTTTTACCCAGGGTTTGCTGACCAGCCCCAGCTCCACGGCTTTTTTGGCCACCAGCCCGGCACCGATGAGCACCGAGGGGTTGGAGGTATTAGTACAGCTGGTGATAGCGGCAATTACAATCGCGCCATCGCGCAGATTGAATTTTTCACCATGAAATTCTACATACGAATCGTGGTTTTCATCCACCTCGGACATATCACCGCCTTCCGAGACAAATTTGGCGTCTTCTTCCACCACTTTGACGTCAATCTGCTTGCTGTGCCATTCTTTAAATGCACTGGCAGCCTGATCCAGCGGGATCCGGTCCTGCGGCCGTTTGGGTCCGGCCAGCGACGGTACCACTTCGCTCAAATCCAGCTCGAGCGTTTCGTGGTATTCGGCATCTTTGGTGGTGTCGTCGTGCCACAAAGACGCACTCTTGGCATACTGCTCTACCAGATCGATCTGCGCCTGGTCACGACCGGTGAGTTTCAGATACTGCAGCGCCACATCATCGATGGGGAAAATTCCGCAGGTAGCGCCGTATTCAGGTGCCATATTGGAAATGGTGGCACGGTCTGCGGTGGTCAGGTGTTTTAAGCCTGGGCCATAAAATTCGACAAATTTACCCACCACGCCATGTTTACGCAGCTGTTCGGTGATGGTCAGCACCATATCGGTGGCGGTCACGCCCGGGTTGAGCTCGCCAGACAAGCGAAAGCCCACAACGCGTGGTGCCAGCATGGTCACCGGCTGGCCCAGCATGGCGGCTTCGGCTTCGATGCCGCCTACGCCCCAGCCTAAGATGCCTAAGCCGTTGATCATAGTGGTATGCGAATCTGTGCCTACCAGGGTGTCCGGGTAGACCATGGTTTCACCATCCACTTCTTTGGTGAAAGCGCAGCGTGCCAGATATTCCAGGTTTACCTGATGCACAATGCCGCGACCCGGCGGTACTACTTTAAAATTATCAAACGACGACTGGCCCCATTTTAAAAACTGATAGCGCTCTTTATTACGTTCAATTTCAATATCGGTATTTTTCTCATACGAATCCTCTGAGCCAAAATAATCCACCATTACCGAGTGGTCGATGACCAGTTCCACTGGGTTTAACGGGTTAATGGACTGGGCATCGCCGCCCAGTTTATTAACCGCATCGCGCATGGCCGCCAAATCCACAATCGCCGGCACCCCGGTAAAATCCTGCAGAATCACCCGCGCCGGTACAAACGAAATCTCATGCTGGCTACTGTCGCTCACATCCCATTTGGCAATGGTTTCAATGTCTTTGCTGCTGACAAACTCTTCATTTTCGTGGCGAATTAAGTTTTCCAGCAAGATTTTCATACAAAACGGCAGGCGGGATAAATCATGTTTTTCGCTAATTTTGTCAAAGCTGATTGATTTATAGCTTTTGTCGTTAACGGTTACGTTTGCAAATGATTGATATTTCACGCGTTCACCATCCTTAAGTTTGTGACCTGGCAGCATTTCCGGGCACGCCGGGGCCGCAGGCGGTGGGCAAGTATGTAGTGCTTTCATACGCCAAAGTGCTGAAAAAAAGTTCATCCTGCGGCGGACAAAGCCATAACTTTTCTAAAGATAAAAGCAGCGCGGGCGCTCAAAGAGGGGCATGGCGGCGGGTAAACCAGCCGCCGAACAAGGCTCGGCTAGCGCAACCAGGCGTAGCTGAATTTCATGAAGACGGATTTGTTGGTTTCGGTCAGGTCGGTAAGCTGGCCCTGCTCGACCGCACCGCTGGCTACGCCCACAAAAAACTTGGTCAGCGGGTTCAGTTTATATGAATACAACAGCTGCCCGCTGACACTGCGGTTTTGCGCTTCTACGGCAAAGCTGTAGTTACCCGGATTACGGGTCACGTTGGAATAGGCCACGATCAGGCGTACAAACTGGCGGGCATCAAACTGGTAGGTCATGCGCACATCGGTTAAGCGCGCGGTAAACAGCGGCTGATCGGCTACGTCCAGATCACTGAAGGTATGGGTCAGGCGAATTTGGGCGTGGCGGCCCAGATTCATATCCAGCTCGGTTTCGCTGTACAGCTGCTCACCTAAACGATTATTAGCAAAGTCAATCTGGTCGCCCACTTCCAAAAACTGGCTGACGTAGACATACGGATTCGGCCGGGCTTCCATATATAGCCGGTGGGTGACCTCATCAAAGCGATCGGTGTTGCCGGCGATAGTCAGCACCGACGGATCAAAGCGCAGGCCGACGCGTTCGCGCTGGGTACGGCCAATTTCGAAAAAAGACTGGTAAGTACCGCGGATACTGGCAAACATTTCCACTTCGCGCTCAATCAGCTCACCGGCATCATTGTGGGTAATGTCCCAGTCGCCATTGACCCGTATGCGGTTCCACCAGCTATTATCATTCCACCACATATAACCACCACCAACGATGGACTTATGAAAATCCACTTTGGTTTCAAAACCTAAATCCGCGCGAAAATCGGCATCATTGGCAAAATGATCCGCCCGTACAAACCAGTCTTCCTGTTCGTGCAGATAGTTAACGCGCCAGGCGCTACCACCAAAGTTCTCATCCTGATTGGTGCGTAAGGCAGTTTCGCTGAAGTCCTCGCTGGCCTGGCAGCTATCGCGGCAAAAATCTTCAAACAACTCGGTCGGATATTCGGTATCAGAATAGACCCACTGCGCGCGCAGCGTATCCTGGCCGGTCAGCCGGTATTTCATGTCGAACCCGCTCACATAGTTATGATAATTGTCGGCCTGACGCAGGGTCGACACCCAGCCAATGGAAAAGTCCTGGTTGTAATCATAGCGGTAACGCAGCGCTGCATTATTGGAATCGGTGGCCAGCGTGGCGACGCTGGAGCCTAAGTTACCCGGTACAATGAAGCGGGCCAGATTATCGTCAGCGGCAAACACGCCAAAAGTGTGCTGGCCGACCTGACCGGTCAGCTTGGCGCCAACATCCGGTGCATTGATATTACGGGTGTACACCAGATTCTGGTTGGTGGAAAAATAGCCGGCATTTTCCACAAAGAACGGCCGGCGCTCATCAAAATACAGCGAAAAGGTGTTGTTGATACTGACCTGGGCAACATCTGCCTCTACCTGGGAAAAATCCGGGTTCAGAGTGGCTTGCAGCGATACCTGCGGGGTGATCCCCCAGGTCACATCCACCCCGGCCTCGGCGGTGGTATCATGCTGCCAGTTCGCCCCGGGCACCGGTGCGCGTTGCTCGCTGCGGCCCAGCACCAGGGTAGGCACCAGCGCCAGGTTATTGCCCTGGGTGGCATCATCAAAACCGGCCACCTCGCCCATCTGGCATAACACACAGGCGTTGTCGCGATCATACGGCAGATTGGACAAACGCAGGCGATCCTCACGCGGGTAAAAACGCACAAACTCGGCGCCCCACACTTTGTTTTTGCTGCTCTCATCAAAATTCATGGCGCGTAGCGGAATGGCGATTTCCACCACATAGCCGGTTTCCGTAATCTGACCGGCAGAATCCCAGATAGCATTCCAGCTGTCAGTTTCCTCACCAGTCATCTCATTTTCGATGGCATCCGCCTGCACGCCAAACGGATTGACAAAAAACTGGTAAGCCAGCCGCTCGTTATTGAAGGTATCCAGCTTGATCCCTACCAAATCGTTGCTCCAGATTTGGTCGCGGTCGCGAAAAAACGCACTGATGGCCCCGGGGTTGGGATCAGAAGCAATAAACGCGACATACAGGGTCTCCCCGTCTTCAAACACCGCAACTTCGGTGGTGACCGGTGCAGCAGTGTTGTTAAACGGTTGGGTCACAAAGTCCAGGGTAAAGGTATTGGCCTGTTGCCATTGCGGCTCGTCCAGCCGGGCATTAATGGTGACCGGCCCGCTGGCAGACGGAATAAAAATCTGCTTGTTTTGCGCCGACGCAAACGGTGTAACATCCGATTGCTGGGGCACTTCATCACTTTGCTGGGTGTCGTTATTGGGTGTGTCTGTGGCTGGTTGGGGCGCAGCCATGGCCCCCATCGCCAGCATCAGTAGCATGGCAACAAAAAACCGCATAGTCGAAAACCTGTTGTGAGAATATTGTTATTTTTGTGCTACCAGTATGACAGAAGTTACTGAGCAGCCGGCGGTTTCACGATAAAGCCAAGAATCCCTGCGATAAGAGCCAAAACAAAAAAGGCACCCGAAGGTGCCTTTGTTAACATCAAACTCGTGCGGGCTTAGTACAAATCAAATGATTTGCTGAAGCGCACACCAAATTCGCTGCGGTCGTTACTGCGAACAATCCCTACATAACCATTCTGGGCCAGGCGGCCCTGGTCATAGATTTCGTTGAACACATTTTTGCCGTACAGGCTCACCGACCAGTCACCGGCTGCCGGCTCGTAAGATACATTAAAGCCAACCAGTTCACGTGAATCAATGGTTTCATTAGGATTAAACACCGACTGGCCCTGCATGTCGGCGCGGTATGAAAAGTCCACGCTGGCTGTCAGCAGGCCGCCATCACTCAGATCGTGATAATAAGTCGGTGCCACCATAATGGTCCACTCGGGTGACAGTGCCGGCGCATCCCCCTCACCAATGCCAACCACACCGTCATCCAGTTGGGTGATTTCAGCATCCAGATAACCTACCGATGAGCGCACCACAAAGTTGTCGGTCACATCCACAGTCAGCTCCAGCTCCACACCCTGCGAGCGTGATTCACCGGCGTTTTCGACGATGGTAACAAAGCCACCACCGGCCAGCGGGTCGGAAAACGGCAGCGCCAGGTCGGTGTAATCGGTAACAAAGAACGCTGACATAAAGGTGACACGTTCGGCGATCCGGCCTTTAAAGCCCACTTCGTAGTTAAGCGCAGTGGTTTCGTCAAACGACACAAACTGCGCCGCGCCGCCAAATGGCCGTGGCGGGAAGCCACCAGTCTGATAGCCTTTTTGAACTGCCAGGTACATGTTCAGGTCGTCGGTCAGCGCATAGCCGGCGTTAACGTCCCAGGTCATTTCACTAAAGTCGGCAGTGCGGAAAGCACGCTCGGCAAATGATGGGAACATGGCATTTGCGTCTTTTTCATCACGCGAATAACGCAGACCACCACCCACATCCAGCTTATCGGTCAGGCTGTACGAAACGTTGGCATAGGCGGCATAGGCTTTGGTTTCCTGGTTAATATCAAAGTAACCATAGTCACCACAAAATCCACATACCGAGCTCACCGGCGTGCCGTCGTTCAAACGGCCATTAGGCACATTAAACGGGCTGAAGGTCCAGGGGCCAGACGCCGTGGTGCCTTCTTCGGTGAAATAATACAGGCCGGAAACAAAATCAAATTTGTCGAAGGTCCCGTTAACCTGCAGCTCCAGGGTGGTTTGGTCTGCATCACCGGTTTCCGGGAATTCAGACAGATTCAGCGCAGTGGCATCATCATCCAGGCCGCCGGTATACTCAGACGAGCGGGTGCTGGCAATAAACTTCACATCAAGATTGGCGTTGGCTGCCCACAGTGCGGTCATCGCCGCGCCCCAACCAGAATAAGAGGTCGACTCAATGCCGGCTACATTGGTGGCCAAATCATCCGGGTTCTCCGGCAACAGGCCAGGCTCCAGCAGGTAAAATTCACCGTCGCCGATAGAAAATTCAGTAGGGCCGCCGGGAATAAATTCGATGGTATAAGGCGACTGACCGGCTTCGTTTTCCACAAAGTCAGCAGCGACCGTAACAGAAAAGTCACGGCTGAACTCATACTTGGCAGCCAGACGACCGCTGTATTCATTTTCTTCACCGATTTCGCGCTCTGGATTTTCCAGATTGATGGCGGTACCTACGCCGTCACGCTGTTTAAAAGACGCGGTGCCCGACAGGCTAAACGCATCAGTGACATCTTTGTTCACATAGATATCGGTAGCCAGACGACCACGGGTACCCGCTTTGGCATTGACTGTGGCAATATCCTGCGCTCCTGGCGCCTTGGTGATAATATTGACCGCACCGCCTAAGGTGTTACGCCCGTACAGGGTGCCCTGCGGGCCACGCAATACTTCAACCCGCTGAATGTTTGGCAGCGACATATTGGCGCCCATCTGGCGGCCCAGGTAGACACCGTCTAAGTACACACCCACGCCCGGATCGGTGGTGATGATGTGATCCTGCAAGCCAATACCACGAATAAACACCGAAGCATGACCACTGTTACCTGCACCATAGCGAGTGATATTCAGGTTGGGAACATACTTGCCCACATCATCCAGATTGGTCACATTGGTGTCGTCAATCAGGCCTTCACCGATAGAAGACACGGCTGTCGGGGTTTCATAGATACTTTCGGTACGCTTACGTGCGGTTACCATGATCTTTTCAACGTCTTCAGGAGTGGCCTGTTCGGTTGTTTGAGCCTGGCTGGTTGCCGGGAGCAGTGCGGCAGAGACCGCGACAGTGAGAGCTGATAAACGCGCAGGGCTAAAAGTTCGCAACATAAGCGAATGAAGTGACATGCTATTCTCCGTCTGGATGTGCTTGAGGTACTAATGTACAGGACTTGTACAGATTTGCGCACGATACGCAGTTCGGGCGGCGAGTATACATTAGTTTTATCTTTTATAAAGTGAATTTTGTCATCAGGGTGACACCACCTAGGTTTAGCTGTAACGTCACCTTGCCACCCAGGAGATTACGCCTATGCCCAACACTGCCTCGCTGACCACATTGTTTTTTGATGTTAACGAAACCCTGTTGGATTTGTCCGCCGCCAAGCCGGCGATTGCCGCGGCGCTAAATGATAATGAGCAGCTGGTGCCGGTGTGGTTTGCTCAGCTGCTGCACCATTCACTGGTGGATGGCGCCACCGGGCAGTATCATGATTTTGGCCAGATCGGCGCAGCCGCGCTGGTGATGGTGGCCCATAGCCAGGGGATCCAACTAAGCCAGGATGAAGCCGCCGATATTATTGGCCCGGCCATGACCTCGCTGCCGGCTCATGATGAGGTTGAAGCGGCGCTTAAACGGCTAAAGCAGGCTGGTTTCACATTGGTGGCGTTTTCTAATTCGGCCGAAGCCGCGCTGCACAAACAGCTACGTCATGCCGGTCTGAAAAGCTATTTTGATACCGTGCTCAGTGTGTCGACCATGAAGCAATACAAGCCGTTTCCGGAGGTGTACCAGTGGGCAGTAAAAACCATGAATCAGGACACCCACCAGTGCATGATGGTGGCAGCCCATGGCTGGGATGTGAGCGGCGCCAAAGCCGCCGGGCTCACCACCGCGTTTATCGAACGCCCGGGTAAGATGATGTATCCGCTGGGCCTGCAGCCTGACTATTCTGTGCCTGACCTGACCGCGCTGGCCGACACTTTGGGCGCCTAAGCTGTAGGTAACGCCTTACTCCCCTAGCTGGATCCTGTTACCGGTGCGCGCCGCCGCGAAGATTGCATTGACGATACGAATGTCAGCCAGCCCTTCAGCACCGGTTACTAGCGCCGGACCGCTGCCTAAGATAGCCTGGGCATCGTTATCCATTTGCAGGGTCTGCTGCATCATCGCAATGGGTGCCAGGGTTTTTCCTTTACTGGTGGTGCCGGTGACGCCGGTATAGCGTTGCATGGGTTTAAGCTGGTACCAGCCTTCTTCGCATTGCACTTTGAGTCGGTTAAAGCCTTTGACCACACTGGTGCCACAGTCCGCTGTCACGCCATTGCCAAAGTCCATGGTAAAGTAAGTGGTGGCATCGACTTCTTTAAACACCTCAGGATGGCTATTAGCATGGCGGCCGGTTACCGCAACGGGCTCTTTACCCGTCATAAAGCGCGCACCATTGATGGCGTATACGCCCATATCATACAGCGCTCCACCGCCCATTTCTTTTTGCATGCGCCAGTTTGACTGCGGCCGGCCGCTACCGGCATACCCGGCAAAACTGTCGATGCCGGTAATCGCCCCAAATGGCTGGCTGTGCTGATATTCAGCAAACGTGCGGGTATTGGGTTCGTGCTGCATACGATAACCAATCGCCAGCTTGACCTTATTTTTGTCACACGCGTCGATGATAGCCTGGCATTCGGCCTCATTCATGGCCATGGGTTTTTCACACCACACATGCTTGCCGGCATTGGCTGCCTGCACTGCAAACTTTTTGTGGGTACCGGTGGGGGTGACCACATAGATGATATCGATATCATCGTTATCGGCAATCTTATCCATGGTGTCATAGGAATACACATTGGCATCTTTGATTCCGTACTCTTGCTGCCACTGCGGTACTTTTTCCGAGCTCCCGGTGATGATGCCGCGCAGTTCGCAATACTGGGTATGCTGTAAAGCGGGCGCCAGCTGGCCGCGGCTGTAATTTCCCAGCCCCAGCAGCGCCACACCCAGTTTTTTGGTGGGTGCTGCCTGTGACCACACCGGGCGGCTGGCAGCTAACAGAAGGCCTGAGCCGGCCAGGCGGATAAAATCTCGACGGTCAAGCATGGCTTCCGATCCTATTGCGAAGGCTAAGACTACTTGTACGCCAGGTAGTAGCCGATGATCAGGCGGCGGCAGTTTTTTTGGCTATACGCCTAAAGTTTCATAGAGTTGGAGGCGATAACCTCGCTAATATACTCTGCAAAGCGTACGCACCTTATTGGCCGGCGTAGCCAAAATCCAGCAGTCAACGCTGGGTTGTTGTTTGTTGTAAGGATTGTGACATGAAGTTCCTGCTAAACCTTTCCATTGCCAAGAAGATCTTTTTAATTCCAATTATCGGCACAGTGAGCTTTTTGCTGTTTGTCACCATCAACAGCGCCATTTCGGTGCAAAATGCCAGCCAGCTGCAAACTGCTAAGCAGGTGGACTTTCCGGCGCTGCAATTAAGTGCTACTGCGTTGGTAGCCATGGAAAGCGTGCGCGATACGCTGGCCAGTGCGGTCACCACCGGTGACAGCGAAGCATTGCAACAAGCAGATGCTGCAGCGGATGTAACCCGTCAAAGCTTGCAGCAAATTCAAAGTACCGACCCTAAGCTGGCAACAGAAATCAGCGCCATGCTCAAAGAGTTCAGCGCCTATTACACACTGGCCAGTCAAATCACCACCTCGATGCTCGATGGCAGCGCTGACTTTAGTACCCTGAATGACAAGTTAGAACAGATGAATACCCGCTATGATGCGGTTACCAATCATTTGCAGCAGTTTAAGCAAGCCCGTGCCAGTGCATTTGATGCCGCCTTTGCAGATTACAACAATGGCCAGCAGTTTTTACTGTATCTGGGCATTGTGATGGCGCTGGTCACCACGGTGATTTTGTTTGCCACTGCCTGGCCGATTGTGGCGCAGATCCGTGGAAACCTGAACCGCGTGGTGCAGTCGCTGCGCAACATTGCCGAAGAAAATGGCGATTTAACCGTGCGCATTCAAACCGATGCCAAGGATGAAGTGGGTGACCTGGTGCACTACTTCAACAGCTTTATGGCGCGCCTGCAAAATGTGGTGAAAGATATTGTCGAGACCACCCTGCCTTTGTCGGCGCTGGCTCAGAATCTTAACACCCTGACCAGCGATACCAACCGCGCCATTGCCGACCAGCAAGCCTCTGCCACCAGCGCCAAAAGTGCAGTGGATGAAATGAATAATTCGGTGGCGATGATTGCCAGCCATGCCGCTGAAGCGTCCACCGCAGCCAACCAGGCCACCGACGCGGCCAGCCAGGGTAAGCAGGTAGTCGGGCAGACTGTGGTGAGTATCCAAAGCCTGGCCCGTAATGTTGATGAAACTGCCGAGGTGATTGCCAAGCTGGAAAATGATTCTAACCAGGTGGGTGTGGTATTGGATGTGATCAAAGGCATCGCCGAGCAAACCAATTTGCTGGCGCTGAATGCCGCGATCGAAGCTGCCCGGGCTGGTGAACAGGGTCGCGGCTTTGCAGTAGTGGCCGATGAGGTGCGCACGCTGGCATCTCGTACTCAGCAATCCACCGAAGAGATCCAACACACCATCGAACGGCTGCAAAGTGCCGCGCAATCAGCAGTGACCGTGATGAACAAAGGCAATGAGCAGGCCCGCACCAGTGTGGAAGCCGCCAACAGTGCTGGCCAGAGCTTAGATTCTATCTCACAGACCATTAGCCAAATCAGTCAGATGAATGCGCAGATAGCTCAATCCACCGAATCGCAACAAACCACATCAAGAAATATTGTGGGCAGCGTGGAATCAATTTTTCAGCGCAGCGAACAAACCAGTAAAAACTCCCAGCAACTGGCCAGTGCCAGCACCGACCTGGCCGGATTGGCCACCAAACTGGAAGGCATCGCCCGCCAGTTTCGGGTGTAACCAAAAGCCGGTCAGGCCACTGTGCGCCTGACCGTTTTTTCGAGTATATAAATCCATACCTTACTATAACTACCAGCATCAATATTCAACTTATGGATCATGGCTTTATTAGCCATATCGACTACCATGGCGGTCGATTTTAAATTGCTTGGATTTGCCATGAAATTGTCTTCATTTTCCTGTCTTTCGATGGGCCTGGCGTTGTCATTCAACAGCGTAGCCGACATTCAGTTTAGCGGCTTTGGAACCTTGGCCGGTGGGGTACTCACCGACAGCAATACTGAGGTACGCAATTACACCGATTCAGAACTGGATTTCAAAACCGGCTCCTTTTTTGCCCTGCAGGCCTATTCTGATTTACAAGATGGTTTGTCTGCCACCGCTCAGGTTCGCGCCCGTGGCGTAGATGACTGGGACCCTGAATTTACCTGGGCCTATCTATCTTATGAAGTACAGCCAAGCTGGCGTATTCAGGTGGGCCGCCAGCGTATTCCTATTTATCTGTACTCAGATTATCTGGATGTATCCTACGCCTATCACTGGATTGCCCCTCCCACCGAAGTATATCAATCAACCTTTGACAGCATTGATGGCATTGGCACCATCCATGATTTTGCTATCGGCGATGCCATGGTTAATTTGCGTTTTTACTATGGTCAGGAAAACACCACCCGGGCTGATGGTGTCGAGTTTGATGTCGATAAAGTGATGAGCGCAGTAGCCAGCGTCAACTATGGCTGGTGGACCTTCCGCTCAACCTACTTAAGTGCCGAGCTGACCGCCGATTTGGGCCTGGGTCCGCTAACCCAGCCCTGGTCGCAAACCCCGTTTGGTTATATTGCTGACGAACTGGAAATCAAAAATGATGATCTGGAAGGCCTGGAATTTGGTGTGATCTTTGACAACCAGGACTGGTTGTTTGTAGCCGAATATATTCCTGCCAGCCTGGATAACACCATTGTGGGCGACCTGGAGCCTTGGATGGTATCTGTGGGTAAGCGTTTTGACAGTGTCATGCTGCACGGCACCTTTGGCCACAACAAAACAGAAACCGCGGTCGATTTAGCCGGTATTCCACGTGGTGCCAGCATGCCGCTGGATATGCTGATTGCCACCACCGAGCAGGTGCTGAAATCGCGCACCCGCGACACACCGTTTTACACTGTAGGCGCGCGCTGGGATTTTCATGATTCAGCTGCATTTAAAGCCGAATATACCCAGTCTGAACAAGCCGATGGCAGTGGTGCCGGCCTGTTCCAGGTTGCCCTGGTCACCGTTTTTTAAGGAGTTTCCGAATGACATTTCGTTCGTTATGTAAAGCGGCTGGCCTGGGTGCCATGCTTATGACCGCTATGCCGGCCCTGGCCGATGTAGCAGTGATTGTGAGTAAATCTAATGCTGCCAGTTTAAGCCAGCAGGATGTCAGCCAAATTTATCTGGGTAAAAATAAAGCGTTAACCCCGTTGTTAAGTGATGGTGGCGCGGCTGATGAGTTTGTTGAAAAAGCGTTGTCTCGCTCACCCAGCCAGTACAAAGCTTACTGGGCCAAGCTAGCCTTTACCGGTGGTGGTCGCCCGCCAGCCAGCCACAGTGCTGCAGAGGTAGTCAGTAAAGTGGCCGGCAGTGCCGACCTGATTGGTGTGGTGGATGCCGCGGCTGTCACCCCGGATGTGAAGGTGCTGCTGACTCTGTAATTAACAGACCGGCTGTTACCGAACAAAAAAGGAGCCTGAAGGCTCCTTTTTTATATCTGACCACGAATGTGTGGCTTGACCTGCTGCTGATAAAAGTCAGCCAGCTGTTGATGCAGTGATTTGTCCAGCGGCTCAAGGCTGGCCACCTGCACATTTTGCGACACTTGATCGGCTTTACTGGCACCGGGAATAACAGAGGATACCGCCGGATGGTCCAATATCCAGCGCAAGGCCAACTGCGCCAGCAGCATGTCGTCAGGTTTGTACTGGCTGCCTAATGCAGAAGCCAGTTCAGCGCCTTTGGCCAATGGCAAGCCACTGAAGGTTTCGCCCACATTGAATTGTTCACCATCGCGGTTAAAGCGGCGGTGGTCGTCTTTAGCAAATTCGCTGTCCGCTGAAAATTTGCCGGATAACAGCCCGCTGGCCAGCGGCACCCGGGCAATGATCCCCACCTCGTTTTCTGACGCCTGGTCAAACAATTCATCCACCGCATCCTGGCGAAACAGATTAAAGATAAGCTGTAGTGAGGTCACCTGACTGTGTTGCAGGCACAAGCGCGCTTCATCCAAGGTTTCGACACTGGCCCCATAATGACTGATAAGTCCTTCCAGTTTCAGCTCTTCCAGCCAGTCAAAAATGTGCCGCTGCGCCAGTATGTCGGAGGGCACACAATGTAGCTGCAGCAAATCCAATCGGTCGCGTTCCAGCCGGTCTTGGGAACGCAAGACAGATTCGCGCATACTGTTAAACGAATAGCCATCCGGATACACACTTTGCGCCCGGCCATATTTGGTGGCAATCACCACATCATGTTGATGCGCGGTATACTGGCCCAAAAAGCGCTCACTCTGGCCACTGCCATACACATCGGCGGTATCAAAAAAACGTATTCCTTCATCCAGAGCACGGTTAAGAATGGCCGCAGCAGTGTCATCGCTGAGCTCGCCAAAATCGCCGCCCAATTGCCAGCAACCTAAGCCCACCTCACTTACCTGCAATCCTGAATGCCCCAGCTGACGCTTGGGTAACCGTGTGCCTGCCATGAAACCTACTCTGTTAATTTGTGATAACCCAGTGATACGCCACCCACTCGAATAAGTTCGCCGCTGGTCTGCGCTTTTGTACCTGTCGTGCATGTGCCGCTATCTGGCGCGTAAGGCTATTGCCCGTCGGGCCATCCACGGTATGCTGTGGTTATGGTTACAACAGCGGAGCATTTATGAGCTGGGTATTATTGATTATGGCGGGTTTTTTAGAAATTGGCTGGCCGGTGGGCCTGAAAATGGCGCAAAGCCCGGATACCCGCATTTCAGGCATCGTGATTGCTGTGGTGTTTATGGTGGCCAGCGGCGTATTGTTGTACCTGGCCCAGCGCCAGATCCCCATCGGCACCGCCTATGCCGTGTGGACCGGTATCGGCGCTGCCGGGACTTTTTTAGTGGGCGTACTGTTTTATCAGGACCCCGCCAACTTTTTACGCTTTTGTGGCGTGGCGTTGATTGTAGGTGGCGTAGTACTGCTTAAAGTGGCCTGACCATGTATCTGCACATTCGCCCTGCCCTGTTTACTTGCCGTACAGAACGTATGACTTTTTGTAAAACACTGCTGTATTGCAGCATTCATAGTAAACTTTCCTGCCAGGGTTATGTGAAATGATGCGTCTATCTGTATCTTGGACGCAGATCATTGCTTTATGTTAATAATAAAAGGAAGAAAAATATGAAATCGATTGTGGTAATAGCATTTATGCTCGCTATAGTTACTGCTTCTCCAGTGTTTGCTCATGGAAATACTGGTTTGGAAAGCAGTACTCCGGCAAAAAATGCGATGTTGATGAGTGCCCCAGAAACTTTGGAACTCAAATTCAGTCAGCCATTACGCTTAATCAAAGTGATATTAACTGGCGAACAGTCAGGTCAGATTGATACGGGCTTCACACCTTCAATGGATAAACAAGCAACATTTTCCCAACAACTTCCCAATCTAGGGCCGGATTCGTACTCAGTGGAATGGATAGCAATGGCTCAAGATGGCCACAAACTCAAAGGCTCTTTTTCTTTTATGGTGCACTGAGCATAACTGGTGGATGTTTATTTCTGGAAAATCGCAATTTCCATAACAAAGTTTTTCTTTTACCTGGGCGTTGTGGGCATTGCGATGTATTCGTTCTGGGGCACTCGATTTTTAAGCCAACGAGACAAATTTCCAGGGTCTGTTAACTTTTTTGCCGCAATAATGTGGCTGTCGCTTGTGGCTTCAGTGGGCTGGTTCATTGCTAAGACAGGCTCCTTTTCAGAAAGTGGGCTCGCCGGTGCGTTTGACCCTTTTATGCTGCAACTGATGTGGGATTCGCCTGTCGGTGAGGTCTCTCGCACAAGAATTATCAGCTGTGCTCTTGCACTCCTCTGCTTGCTTGGTTGGACTAAAGGTAAATTAAGCCGACAAGCCTTCAGAGGTTGCTTGTTTGCGGTGTTTTGCATTGCTGTATACAGTTTTACCCTTGCCGGTCATTTTTCTACCCAGGGTTGGGTGGCAAAAATCATATTGTGCCTTCATGTGGCGGGAATGGCGTGGTGGTTCGGTGCATTAATCCCGTTAACCGTAGACCTTGCGAGCCCCCAGGCGGGTAAACATATGTCAGCATTTGGAAAACAAGCCAGTTATGTGGTTCCAGCTATGCTAGGGATAGGGCTGTTTATGGCCACTCTAATGATCGAAAGCTGGCATCAACTTGTTACGGCAAATTATGGACTTGTTCTATTAGGAAAAATGGCCACGGTTATATTGCTTTTGGTGGTAGCTGCGCGTCACAAATGGTGGCTCGTTCCCAAGCTTAAGAAAGGTGATGGTCACAAGGCTATGCAAATCTCACTGATATTTGAACTTATCATTGCCGGTTTGCTGTTAGCTATTACCGCTGCTCTTACCAGTATAGTCAGTCCTCCAGGTTAATAAATATGGCGATGCTCCTACAGGCTGTAAGCGTACCTGCAGGAACCCTCGCCACTTATCAGGGTATAAAACTGGCGGCTGTACTGGGGTCGCTGCAACTCTACATAAACAACATGATCAGCGCGCCGGCGATCATAAACAGGTTTTCTGACAGGGACACAAAGCCAAGGGGAACATTACTGTCACCGCCTACACATGCACATTTAAGTTCACGCTTGTCGATGTATACCGCTTTAAATACCGAAATAGCTCCAACCGTGCCGATAAATAAGGAAAACGGCGCAACTGCCAGCGCCGGTAGTTGAGCCACCATGCCGACCCCGGCATAAGCTTCTACAAATGGATAGATATAGCCGTATCTTACCCACCGCATTGCAAGCAAATCATAAGTGATAAAAGAGTTGGTAAAGCTATATAAATCCTTAAGCTTTTGTACTGCAAGCAATGTCATTGAGAATGCAATAAACAGCATCAGTGACCGAATAGACAGGTAGTCTCCTGATACATAAAACTGTACCGCCCAGCTAAGCAAAGCCGCTACCGCAAAGATAGCTATAACCGGCGTATAGGTAGTGCCTGTTTGCCCGGCCTCACCTTTATTAAAATAAGCCCGCAAATCGTCATAGCCGCCGATCCGTTCATTGTTAATAAAAGTTTGCGGTGTAGTTTCAACCCCATGCTTATCTTTGAACTTGTCCGTTTCCGCGCGGGTGGTCAAATGGTGATCTTCAACATCGTAGCCCTCGCGCTCCAGTAAATCCTTTGATCTAAGGCCGTAAGGACAGATATGTTCGTCAGTCACCATTCTATAAAGAACTGCTTTTTTACTCATATCAGAACTCCTAATTCAATTGCTTGCCGCTAAGGTTAGGTATGGGGCGCTGTTGCGCTTCGTCCTTTGACGTTACTTTTCCATTTTTGTTGATATCTTCTATCAACCACTCCATTTCTTTGATTTCTTTCTCCTGAGCCTTGATAATTTCATTGGCTAACTTTCTTACCCTTACATCTTCGATATTTGCCCGCTTACTGGTAAGAATGGCTATAGAATGATGAGGTATCATCGCTTTCATATAAGCAGTATCAGAGATTGTAACTTGTGAGCGAACCAGATAGAGGCACCCGGCAAACACAGCAAGCCCCCCAAGAAATATCGCTGCGTTAAGTTTTTTATTGGCATACATTCCCAGCATAAATGTCAGCATAATGACTGCCATAGCGGCGCCCATATACAATGCCATGTAGCCTCGGGTTTCGCTGAACCATATATGAGAAGTTTCATAGGTATTCAGGTACATCATGATGTACATAGCAATTGTCGACGCAATGATCATTGCTGCAAATTTAGAATACTTCATTTGTAATCCTTACTCGTGGTACATGAATCTATGAAAGATTCACTCAAATAAACACCCACAGGGTTAAATCATCGTAACAGTGTGTCTAAAGTTCAATTTTTGTACCAACCAAAAGGGTGTGTATGGGAATCTCGATTGTTATAGCATTGGTTACAGTTGTACTCGGAGTGTGCGTTCATCTTTTCAATCTAGCGGTTTTAGCAGAGACATTGATTAAAAGAATTGAAAAATCGTGGGCAAAAACCCAGACAATCGTAGTCATTGCAATATTAAGTCAGATTTCGGTAGCGGCCCTGTTCAGTGGAAGCTATCTGCTGGCAATTGATTTGGGTTTGGGGGAATTCAGTAAGCCTGCAACGCTAGTAGAAGTCTTTTATTTTTCACTAACAACTATTACTACCTTAGGGATTGGCGTAATGGAGCCGGAAAGTCATTTGAGGCTGATCGCAGGTATCGAGTCTGCAACCGGTTTTCTGTTAATCAGTTGCTCTGCATCAAAAATGTTTAAAACAATGTGATGCAGGAGCAAGCTCATTCGCATTTAGTGGTGACGTTTATTTGTCCGCTCCTTGCCCACTTCAGACATACTCCCACTGTGACTATTTTCAGCGTGATATGTGGATTGGATTGGGTACAAGCAACGTAATGGCTCTCCTAATGCCGCTGCATGGTGAGGCTGGCAAAATAGGTTTCATAGTCCGCTCGCGGGTTCCCCTGCAGCGGCACACCCCAGACAACAGTGAGTTTTACAGCCCCCTTGCCGGATAAAGCAAATGTAGCCATGCCGTCCTCGCCAGTATGAGCGGTTTGGGTTGTCGAGGCATCGGCGTCCATCATGATGGCATCCACCATTGCCGCGGGCAGCGGCTCGCCTTTAAATAAGACCTTAACAGCGAGTTTTTCTGAGCTGTTGGCATCGCCAGGATGGGTGGTTGGCACAATTTCCAGGGTATGGCCAATGGGCTGGGTAACATGCGCGGTGTGATTCTGGCCAACCTGAACAATGGTTTTGGCTTTGCGAGAATACAACTCGGTACCGGCTGTGTTAGTCAGGTTGTTGGCCTGCCGATGCTGCTGGATGGCTTTGAGCCCTTCTTCAGCAAGATACTGATTAAATTTTTCAGCCTCTAACTCGCTGACACTGTGATAACTTTCTAGCCCAATCACATAGCTGCCACTGTCCAACAGGCCGGTTTTTGCCGCGCCGGGCAGCATCCCTGAATACGGAATAACACCAGCTGCCAAATCCTGTACCCCATTTGCCGTGTAATTGCGCAAGGCCACAAGCTTGTCCCAGCGTAAATTCCAGTGCCCGGCCTCATCGTGATGGCCAATCTTGAATTGCAGTGCAACCGAAGCTGGCTGGTCATACTGAAATTTACCCGGCTCCAGCCAAAAATCGTGCGCTGAAGCCATTGGTGAGGCGGCCAAAAACGAGCCTAAACACAGTGCAAGTTTGATGTTTTTCAATATCCTGTCCTTATATTCTGCTGCTGCGCGCCCGCAGTGGATAGCATGACCAGCCCTGCGCAATTGTTTGTTGAAGGCTGGTCGAATGCATGTATTGTTGACATAAATACTGGCTAAATGCCAATCAGGATATTTTACTTTGGGCCAGGCTGAGTTCGCTCAGATATGAAATAGGCCCGCGTGTCAGACAGCGGGTCTTTGCGCAAAACCTTGACGTGGCTGGCTTGCGTTAATTTTTGGACACCACCTCTACCGGCCCGTGATTATCGCAATGGCCGTTGTGGGGATGATGCAGGTGGCCATCGACGATGTAGTCGGTATGATCACCATGAGGCACTGCCTCATGCCCGCAACCAGGGCCATGCACATGGTCGTCAGCATGTCCGTTGCACTGATGCCCGTTGGTGCACTTATCCGGATTGGTCGCATCGACGTCCAGCGAATGCTCATCCACATGATCACCGTGTACATGATGCAGGTGGCCATCGTGCACATAATCCACATGACCATCATGTTTTATCGCGGTATGCCCACAGCCAGGGCCATGCTGGTGGGGATGATTTTTATGTTGTTCACAATCGCTCATAATTCGACTCGCTCGTGTTCTCTGGCAAGGGTGATTCAAGTATTGGCAGTAATTGAGCGAAATGCAAAAAACCAACTTTTTCCCGCCAGCTACAAAACCGTGACTTGGTACAGGTGAATTGGAGAGGAAGAGCGACTAGGCTGGGTTTATGGATAAAACGATGATATTTGCCAGCATCGAAAGCGTGGTCTGAAGGAATAGTATTTTGTTTATAAAAGATAAAACACTCAGTACAGGCAGTTCAGCCCACTGTGTTAAACGCGCATTTGTGGCTGGGTGTGTTGTGGGTGCGTCCGCGGTGGTTTTGATTCGCCAATTGCTAGGGCTGCTTTTGGCTTTTTAAAAATTTTTTGCACTATTCAGCAAACCCTTTGCCACATGTTGCAGGCCGCACAGTGATGTTAAGGAGATTGCGGCCTGCACTGACGTAGGGATTTGGTCAGGTTGCGTCCACAGCCCTACGATTTTGTTGGAGCAAATGCTGCACGATATGTCCAAACCTGACTGCCAATCTGTTCAGCGCCATCCATAAACTGAACAGTTAGCTTGTCAAAGACTTTGATGTCTTGCTTATCACGCATTATCTGGTCGATTTGAGCGATGGTTTGTAAATCTGGCTCAGGGTATCCGCAACCATTTGTGCAGGATACGATGATCATATCTGTATCATTGAAATTCTGACTTTTTACCTTGTCCGCTGTAGCCGGGGTATCGCCCAGCATCGCGTCAAGTTCATGCGCATTGGGCATGTCACGCAAAAACGCCTCGAGCTTATCTACCGGCAAGCCAAAATAATTCGCAAAGTCGGCCTTATTGGTGTTGTAGGCTCTAATAACGTCTATTTCTGCATGCGCTTCTGGATTGGTCCAGGCCGGATATTCCCGAATTGATTTGAAACCTTCTGGTACTTCGCCACTGTAGGAATCTAAATATTGTTTTTCTGCATACAGATAAGTTTTTTCAGAAACACCAAGTTGCTTAGAGATATCAGAAATTCGCTGATATTTTGTTTTGATTTGCTCGCTTAGTTCAACACGGTCCACTTCTGTGGCAGCAGATGGCAGCGAAAAAAGCAGGGTAACCGGCAAGAGCAGTGATTTTTTCATGCTATTTACTTCCTTGTAGAATAGTTTTTTGAAAGATAACTGTACGCTGTCTAGCATTACGCGCTTAAAAGAAAAATGTCCAGTTAATTGCCGCAAGAACAAGCTGGTTTACTTGAGCATCACGTTATATTTGAAGGTTGTTGCTGGTGGAGGGTTTTTGTTGTTGAGTCATCTTAGATGACCAGCCTCATTCCGTTGAGGCGGTCTGATCAGATTCGATCATTGACAGGGTGATTACAAGGCTTGCCAGGTAGGCATATAGTCCTGAAGATCAATCATTGCAGCATTTCCTACATAGGGCACCGCTTCTAACTGATCCATAGAGTCGATTGGCCGGGCGCTGATAATATTTTCGGCAGCCCGTTTGTTCATGGCCGCATCAATATCCAATTGCTCCAATGACGCATCGTTAACAATATCTAAAACGACAGCGACTTCATCACCGGTAAAGGTCACACCTTCCCAGGTACCGCCCTGGTAAGTGGTGCCGGTACAATTTGGCTCATTGCCAGACAGACAGAAAGCCAGGTCAAAATGGCCTTTAAACTCTGCGGCGGTTTGCGCATCGTGAATAATCAGGATTGTCTCATCGTTGGTAAACGAGCCGGCCCCAGAGGCATTGTGCGAGCCTGTCAGCACCTTGTCATCCACGCGGATGTATTTGTGATGCCATTTGTCACCACCTGCAAGATGCGAAGCCACACGCATTTCAGCCGGCTGTGCCCAAGGATTGTTTGCTGCGCCTGTAAAACTATCCACTTCTTCAGTCCCGTCATCTTTGAGCACAACATTGCCCAGCATGTCCTGGAATTCGCTGTAATAGCGATAGAAAAAGCTGCTGTCACCAATTCCTCGCACTACCGCACCATTGTTGTTGGGCAATTCTGCAGCATCAGCAATATCCTGCGCTGAAATAACAAACTGCGCGATATCAATTTCCGTCAGTCCGGCGCTGACAAAATTTACAGTGGTATCAATTCCCGAGCCCTGATAATTGCTCGATGATTGAGGGGTAAACTGAACATCGATACGGATATTATCGTTGGTGGTATATACCGTAGTAAGGGCATGGTCAGGTTTGCTCAGACCGAACAGCGAGTTACTTTGCCCTCCCGGACCATCGCCCCACATCAGGTCCATCTGTGCACTTATTTCAGTAGCAAGCTCAATACTATCAATAATGAGAATATGATTGTCATTTCCATCAGAAACCAGGTTGCCCTGACTATCCAGGTCGCCATGAATACCTGACTGAGTAAAATTAGTGCTACCAGCCAGTACATGGCGGCCGTCCACCACTATTAGCTTGTTGTGCTGTAGCCCCGAGCCCGCTGAGCTGTCGGCAGTATCGTCAATAAAGGGAACGCCCCCGTTAGATAGAATGTTGTAGGCTTCAGCATTTTCAGCGCCAACATTGTCGTTATCAGTTATTACCCGCACCGCCACACCACGCTGTTTAGCAGCGACCATAGCATTGGCAATGCCTGGCAGATCCAAGTCGTACACTGCCACATCCAGGGTGTGTTGGGCCTGATTGATCAAATCAACGATTCTGGTTTCAAGATTTGCCTGGACCGCCGGCGAGTTAACCTGGGCGTTAAAGTAAACCTGGATATCATCGGCAAGCGCCGAGGGCACCAAGATGAAGCCAAGAGAGCATGCAATAACTGTGTTCTTGAAGGGAAAACGCAACATAAATGACCTTATTATCTTTGTAGGTAATAGACGCGCTGCGAGTACTAAGCAGCGGGGAGCGGGAACGTTATCTGAAGAATGTGACGAGCGTATGTCTGCCAGAAAATAGCTTTTTGGACGAAGCCGCAGACTGCTGAGTAGATTGCATCAGGGGCTAGCCTGAGCCCCCTAAACCAGAAAAGCCCCGCGAATGCGAGGCTTCTAAGAGTGCTGTCCAGTAACGGGGTTATAACGCGCCGGTTTGAGCTAGGTTTAGGCACCGACACGGCGGTAGTGTTCAACCGTCAGGATCAAAAAAACCCGCAAGTGCGAGGCTTCTAAGAATGGTGCCCAGAGGCGGGATCGTAACGCGCCCGCGTTATCCGGATCGCGGCACCCCCACGGTGTGTGACGATTAACCTTCAAGATCAAAAAAGCCCCGCAAATGCGAGGCTTCTAAGAATGGTGCCCAGAGGCGGGATCGAACCACCGACACGCGGATTTTCAATCCGCTGCTCTACCAACTGAGCTATCTGGGCTAAAACTGTTAGCGTGGTTGGCGTTGACTGCCTCCCTTGCTGTGGTGCGTATTAAACGGATTTTCGGCTTTCGAGTCAACACCTTTTTGAAAAAGTCTTACCGTTTGCACACTATCTAATCAAAACCGGCTTTTTTGCCTACTTTTCAGGCGGAACATAGCCTTCAATGGTAGGTTCCTGGCCTTCAAACAAAAACGCCACCATCTTTTCTTCTAAAAACTTGCGCGCTTCAGGCTGCATCATATTCAGTTTGTTTTCGTTGATCAGCATGGTTTGCTTTTTTTGCCACTCACCCCAGGCTTGTTTGGAGATGTTGTCGTAAATCCGTTTACCCAGCTCGCCCGGGTAGAGCTGAAAGTCCAGCCCTTCGGCTTCCTGGTTAAGATGCTGGCAAAAAACAGTTCTGCTCATAATAATACCCCTTGGGTGTATTGCGGTGTCGCGATTATAGCGACCGCTGTAATTGTTCAATAATCTTTTTAGTGGGTGCGGCCAGTCCAACTTCAATCGGCTGGTTCAAGGCAAACCAGCGCTGCTGCGTAGCCTTCCCTACCTGTGGTGTCTGCATCTTGCCATCAAAAACCACAAATGGCGAAATCTCCAGATGAAAATGACTGAAGGTATGCCGAAACGGGCTGAGCGCGTCGATCTGCACATCCGTTAAGCCTGCCTGCGCTGTCACGGCCTCTGCCGGCTGATCGGTTTCGATAAATCCGTACAGGCCGCCCCATAAGCCTTTGGCGGGGCGTTGTTGCAGCAGTACACTGTTGCCGGTCATAAATACCAGCATATTAGTGTGCCGGACCGGCAGGGTCTGTTTTGGTTTTTTGCCGGGAAAATCAGCCTGGCGGCCCTGGGCATACGCCAGGCAGCCGGCTTGTAGCGGGCAGCCATCGCAGTTGGGTTTGCTGCGCGTACACACCATCGCCCCCAGATCCATCATGGCCTGGGTATAGTTATCACAGCGCTGGGCCGGGGTGTGCTGTTCGGCCAGGTCCCACAAGGTGTTTTCCACCGGCTTTTTGCCCGGCCAGCCTTCCACCGCATAATAACGTGCCAGTACCCGTTTAACATTGCCATCCAAAATCGGGTGGCGCTGCTGGCAGGCCAGCGATAACACCGCGCCGGCGGTAGAGCGGCCAATGCCCGGCAAAGCCATGACCTCGTCCAGGGAAGTGGGAAAGACCCCATTATGCTGTTCTACCATCTGTTGCGCTGCTTTATGCAGATTTCGCGCGCGGGCGTAGTAGCCCAGGCCGGTCCAGTGATGCAGCACATCGTCCACCGGGGCGGCAGCCAGCGCCGCAATACTGTCGAAGCGCTGCATAAAAGCCTGATAGTAAGGGATCACAGTGGCAACCTGGGTTTGCTGCAACATAATTTCTGAGATCCAAACCCGGTATGGGCTGATATTTTGTTGCCACGGCAAATGTTTACGGCCGTGGGCATCGTACCAGGCAAGTACCCGGTCAGAAAAACTGGCTGTCATAAGGGCCATTGGTCGGTCAATACAGGACGCTATGGTATCATGCTGGCCGGCCTGTCAGGAATTACGGAGAGAATGTGACCACTACCCCAGTACTTTTTTTACCCGGTACCCTGTGTGATGAACGGGTATGGCTGCCGGTATGGCGCCAACTCAATCTGGCCCAGCGCCGTTATGTGCCGCTACAGTGGGCCACCAGCCTGGATGAGATGCTGGCATTAACCGATGATCGGGTGCTGCCGGATGAAAAGGTTCACCTGGTGGGCTATTCCATGGGTGGCTATATTGCCAGCTGCTGGGCCGCGCGCCATCCTGGGCAGGTGGCCTCGCTGACCTTAATCGGCTACAACCCGCAAGGCCTGGGTGTGGATGAAATCAAGCGTCGCAAGCAGTTGGTCACTATGATCCAGCAAGGCCAGTTTCAACCGGAAAACCCCAAGTATCTAAGCCGCTTTGTAATGCCGGACCATCCGCAGCATGCGGAGGTGACGCAAACCATAGTGGAGATGGGCAAAGATTTGGGTAAAGCCACCCTGTTGGCGCAAACCCAGGCCACCACACCGCGTGAAGACTGGGTGCCAGCTCTGCGCAAAGCGCCTTTTCGCACCCATATGGTAGCGGCCCAGCATGATCAGATTGCCCCATTTGCCCGCTTAAGTGCGGTGGCCGCCGAACTGGATCAGTGCACCCTGTACCCCATTGCAGATGCTGCACACATGCTATTGCTGGAACAACCTGATGAAGTGGCGGCTGCGCTGGCTCAGTGTTGGGAATAAAAAGGCCATAAGCGGCGTGCCCGACCCGGTGCGGGTTTTTATTGCAATGTCGCTTCCAGGCTGGATAATGCGCGCTCTATAGTTTTTTTGTGATATTGAGTGTGCCCATGGGTCAATATAAAAATCAGGCAGAAGCGGAAGCCGCCGGTGTTTACATCAGCAAGGTAAAAAGCTACGTCAAACGTGAAGGGCGGCTGACCCGTGGTCAGGCTCGCGCGCTGGAACAATTCTGGCCCACTATGGGCATCGAGTTTGCTGACCAGCCACTGGATCTTGCTGAGGTGTTTGGCCGTCGCGCGCCGGTAGTCATGGAAATTGGTTTTGGCATGGGTAAGTCACTGGTAGAGATGGCCGCCAATGCGCCTGATCATGATTTTATCGGCATTGAAGTACACCGCCCCGGTGTCGGCGCCTGTTTGCAGGAAGCCGGCGAGTTGGGCCTGACCAACCTGCGGGTAATGGAGCACGATGCGGTGGAAGTGATCAACAAGATGCTGCCTGAGCAAAGCCTGGCCCGCCTGCAATTGTATTTTCCTGATCCCTGGCACAAAAAACGCCACCACAAGCGCCGCATTGTGCAACCAGAATTTGCCCAGACAGTGCGTAGCCGGCTGGCCATTGGCGGCCATTTTCACATGGCTACCGACTGGGAAAATTATGCCGAGCATATGGCGGAAGTCATGAACCAGGCTGAAGGCTATAAAAATACCGCCAGCGACGGCGATTATGTGCCACGCCCGGATTATCGCCCTATCACCAAATTTGAAACCCGCGGCCAAAAACTGGGCCACGGCGTGTGGGATCTGATTTACGAGCGTACCGCCTGATGTTATCTACGCAAAGCCAATTATTAGAACGCAATCTGGATTTGTTTGAACAGGGTGACTGGCTGGTCATCAATCCGGCCGACGCCTATTTTGCTGATCTGGTCAGCCACCGGCAGATGGATTTTTTGCATCAGTATTTTGATGTTTTTGCTGAAAGTGCCAGGGTGATTCAAAGCCACACCTTCGACAGTCGTGATATTGTCAGCCATGCCACCGGCTTTGCGCTGGAACAACAGGTGTCTCGTCACCGGCATATCTTTGCCCCCTTTATCGATGCCTCGCGCAGCTATTCCCATGTGGTGATCTATCTGCCCAAGGCCAAGGCGCATCTGGCCATGTTGCTAAACCTGGCGGCCTCTGTACTACAGCCTGGTGGTCAGCTGATGGTGGTGGGTGAAAATAAAGGCGGTATCAAAAGTGCCGGCAAGCTGGCCGAAAAATATGGCCTGACCAACAAAGTGGACTCGGCCCGTCATTGCAGCCTGCTGTGTACCCAGGTGGCCGAACCGGTAGCCTTCGATATTAATCAATACCTGGATACCCGTACCTATCACACCGGCAATAACGAGTGGGATGTGGTTTCCCTGCCCGGTGTATTCAGCCACACCGAACTGGATACCGGCACCCGCCTGCTGCTGGATAAACTGCCCACCAGCCTGGCTGGCCATATCCTGGATTTTGCCTGCGGAGCGGGCGTGATTGCTGCCAGTTTACTCAAGCAATATCCGCATTTGAATCTGACCCTGTTGGATGTCAGTGCGCTGGCCCTGTACAGCGCCGCACATACCCTGGCAGAAAATGAGCAGCAAGGCAGTCTGGTGGCCGCCAACGGTTTGCACGGCGTGGATGCCAAATTTGATGTGATTGTCACCAACCCGCCGTTTCATACCGGCATCAAAACCGATTACACCATTACCAAACGCTTTATCAGTGATGCCAAGCGTAGCCTGGCCGGGCGTGGCGGGATGCACATGGTGGCCAATCGCTTTTTACCCTACCCGGGTTTGTTGGGTGAGCACTTTAATCAGGTGCGCACCATTGCCCAGACCAGCCAGTTTTCGGTGTATCACGCACTACCCTGATGGCTGTTTCTAAAACCCTGTGATAAGGTTAAAACAAGCTGTTTTTTAAGGCTGGTTGGCAGTGTACGCCAACGAACATTGCCCTTGCCTGTGTGGTACAAGCAAGTCATGGAGTGTTGCCAAGTGAATATTGTATTTGCGATATCGGAAGTGGAAGAACTGGTGAAAACCGGTGGTCTGGCTGATGTAGGAAAAGCCCTGTCGCTGGCATTACAGGATGCCGGCCATGATGTCACCATTGTAATGCCCTATTACAGTGCTATCGCCGAAGAACTGGATTTGGCCACCGCGGCCCCGCCGCAAACCCTGTTTGCCGAAAGTCAGGTATATCATTTTAATCTGCGTCAGCTGAGCTGGCATAACATCAATATTTTGTTTATTGATTATCCGGATTATTTTGACCGTTCTGGCTTATACAGCAACGCCTATGAAGCTTTTCCCGATAACGGCGAACGCTTTAGCTTTTTTTGCGGCGCCACCTTGATGGCCATTCAGGCGGTCGGCCTGAGCCCGGATATCATCCACTGCCATGACTGGCATACCGCCATGCTACCGTTTTTACTCAAACATGATAAAAGCGGTTATTTTGCCAATACCAAAACCGTTTTTACCATTCATAATGCGGCCTTTCAGGGGGTCAATCGCCTCGACGATATTCCGTATCTGCGCCACCATCCGGCTATCATGTCACTGGTGCACGGCGGCTATATCAATATGCTGCAAACCGGCATTGAATATGCCGACAAAATTACTACGGTCAGCCCTAATTATGCGCAGGAGCTGCTAACTAACCTTGGCAGCCATGGCCTGCATGACCGTCTGGTGACCCGCCAGCAGGATTTGCACGGAATTTTAAATGGCTGTGACTATAGCCAGTGGAACCCGGCCACCGACCGTTATCTGCCAGAAAATTACGATGTAGATAATCTGCATCCCAAGGCGCATTGCAAGCAGGCCCTGCAGCGCGAGAGCAAGCTGCCGGAACAGCCTCATGTGCCGGTTATCGGCATGGTGTGCCGGTTAACCGAGCAAAAAGGCTTTACCTACTTGCTACCGGTGTTAAATGACCTGATGGAGCACAATTTGCAGCTGGTGATTGTGGGTACCGGCGATCCCAGTGTGTGCATGGATTTGGATGAGTATGCACAAAATCATCCGGAACAATTTGCCTTTATCAATGGCTTTAGTACCCAGCATGCCCACCTGGTAGAAGCAGGTAGTGACTTTTTTCTGATGCCCTCGCAGTTTGAACCCTGCGGACTTAATCAGATGTACAGTCTGGCTTATGGCACAGTGCCGATTGTGCGTTCGGTGGGTGGCTTAAAAGACACTGTGTTCGATCCGCTCGATGGCAGTGACTCCGCTACTGGCTTTGTGTTTGATGATCCCACCCCGGCTGCGCTGCTTGCCTGTATCCGTCGGGCGCTGTTGTTTTATTATGAGCATCCGGACCGCTTTCGCGCGATGCAACAACGCGGCATGCGTACCCGGTTTACCTGGAAAGCTGCTGCTGATCATTATATTCAGCTGTACCAACACCTGATCAGCGATCACTGATCCAACCTGGCCATCTGGTGTCCTATCAGGTGGCCAGCGCTTTTTAATACCCCGCTGCTGTTTGATTAAAAAATAAACTTGTCTTTTTCGATTACAGGTGTAGTCTAAGTTTTAAGACTACAATTGTAATCAACACAAGGGCTGGTTATGTCTGCTGAAAAAAATGATATCTCTGATGCTGAATTTGATGTGCTGGATGTGCTGTGGGAGGACCATCCTGCCACTAGCCGGCAGTTGGTCGAACGCTTGCAGCAGCGCAAAGACTGGCATGAAAAAACCGTTAAGACTTTGCTTGGCCGGCTGGTCAAAAAAGGCGTGCTGGGCTTTGATAAGGACCAGCGCCAGTATCTGTACTACCCGCTGATTGCCCGTGAAGACTACACCAAAAAACAAACCTCGCACTTTGTCAGCCGCCTGTTTAAGGGCAAGATCGCGCCCATGGTGGCCGGCTTTGCCAACCAAAATCGTTTGTCACAACAGGATGTGGATGAGCTCAAGGCGCTGATTAAGCAGTGGGAGCGCAACGATGACTGAATGGCTTATCCAGCAGCAGGGGGTGCTGTCACTGGTCCTGGCGTATTTGCTTATCAGTGAAAAATTTCTGGCTGGAAGAATTCATGCGCACCGCGCTTATCAAGCCTGGATCCTCGTGCCATTGTGTTTGGCAATTCACAATCTGCCAGGTGTGTGGGCCAGCCTGCCACCCTTGCCCATCACCCGGTATACCGTGGGGCTGGCCCCGCAAATGGCCACCAGCCCGGCAGGGATCTTGTTTGGTGTTTGGCTGACCGGCGCACTGACCTTGTGCGCTTATGCGTTGTGGTACCACTGGCAGTTGCAGCAGCCTGGTGCGGACAAGCAAATCAGCAGTCCGATGCTGGTTGGTGTGCTGAGCCCGCGCATCATGCTGCCGGCTTCCTTTACCCGACACTATAGCCCGGCGCAGCAAGCACTGATCCTAGAGCACGAACATACTCATTTGCGCCACCGCGATCACTGGTGGAACGCGCTGGCATTGTGCCTGGCCGCGTTATTTTGGTTTAACCCGCTGGTATGGCTGGCGCTGCGCAGTTTTCGCCTGCAGCAAGAGCTGGCCTGTGATGCTGCGGTACTCACCGGCAAACCCCGCCAACAACACATTCTGTATGCCGAAGCGCTTGTGCAGTGTGCTCAGCATGCCTCTACCCACCCTACGCTTTATCCAACCCTAGGAGATAAAAGCACCATGATAAAAAGATTGAATCAGATTAACCGCCCTGCACGCAGTACGCGCGTGGCTATGTTGGCCACCGCGGTCGCCGCCTCGGTCCTAACGCTGAATACCGCGTTGGCCAAGCTGCCCGCCGAGCCGGAGGCTGGTAAAATTAATCAGGCGACCCCGGTCCAACGGGTCGATCCTATGTATCCTAAAGCTGCTGCTGATAAAGGCGTGGAAGGTTCGGTGGTATTGCAGTTTGATATTAGCCAGACTGGCAGCCCAGAAAATATCAAAGTGGTAAAATCCAACCCAGCCGGCGTGTTTGATGACAGTGCCAAAGCTGCGTTAGCCCAATGGGTGTACAAACCCCGGGTGGTAGGTGGCCAGGCCCAGCGCCAGCAAGCGTTGCTGGTCCAGTTAGACTTTTTACTGGGCCCGCCGGCACCTGAGCAAGCTGATAAGCAGTCGTAAGCAAAGCTTACAGCTGATGCCAAGCCGGGCTTGTTAGAGCCCGGCTTGTGTTGTTGGCCTACGCGGTCTGATAACTGGCAATCCAGCGCTGAATTTTTTGTTCCAGCACCGCCAGCGGCAGAGCGCCGGTACCCAGCACCTGTGCATGAAATGCTTTAATGTCGAATTTATCACCCAGAGTTTGTTCTGCCTGCTGACGCAATTCCTGAATTTTCAGTGCTCCCACTTTGTACGCCAGGGCTTGGGAAGGAATGGCAATATAGCGCTCTACCTCAGCCACCACCTCGGTACGGGTCATCCCTGAGTTTTCCAGCATAAAGTCGATGGCCTGTTCACGACTCCAGCCTTTGGCATGCAGACCGGTATCCACCACTAAACGCATGGCACGCAACTGCTCATCCTGCAAAGTACCATAGCGGTTCCACGGGTCAGCAAAAAAGCCCATTTCATAGCCTAAGGTTTCGGCATACAAGGCCCAGCCTTCCACATAGGCGGTGCTGCCGCCAAAGCGCATAAAGGCTGGCAGGGCTTCATTTTCCTGGGCCAGGCTGATTTGGAAATGATGGCCCGGCGCCCCTTCGTGCAAATACAGAGTGACATTGCCGGTCGTCAGGCGGCTGGGCAGGTCGTAGGCATTAAAATAAAAGGTGCCCGGCCGTGAACCATCCGGCGTGCCGCTTTGGTAAGAACCGCCGGCACTAAATTGCTCGATAGCCGGGTCGTACGGCTTTATCTCCAGCTCTGATTTGGGCAGCAGCGAAAAATACTCGCCGATCTTGGTATCTACTTCTTCGCCAATATCATAATAGGTCTGGGTCAGCGCTTCGCGGCTTTCGGGTTTGAACTGTGGCGCTACCCGAACATGATTAAAAAATTCATTGAGGGTGCCGTCAAAGCCCACTTCCTGCTGAATCTGTTGCATGCCCTGCTTGATGCGTTTCACCTCAGCCAGACCAAGATCATGCAAATAGTCTGGGGTCAGCGGTAAGGTAGTGGTTTGTTCTACCAGCTGCTGATACAGCTGGGCACCGCCTTTCATCTGGCTCAAGCCGATGGTGTCGCGGGCCACCGGCAAATATTCGTCGGCCAAAAAGGTGCGCATACGGCGGTTGGCCTGGTACAGCGCCTCGGTGACCGTGGCATATTCTTTGGTCAGGCGCGCCTGGTCGGAGGCACTGATGCTATCGGGGAACTGATTCAGTGGCTGCCATAACTGCGATTCTTTAACCGGGATCTGCAATTGATTATCCAGCTGCACAATCACCCGCTCAATGGTCAGTTTGGTTTCCAGAACACCACTGGCCATCCCTTCACGAAATTTTTCAATGGCCCGGTCACTGATGGCGATATAATCCTGATGACGCGACAGGTTATTTTCATAATCGGTCAGGGTGTTAAAGGGGGCAGCGCCTTTGCCACTGGCAAAGGTGGGGTAAAAGGTATGAAACCCGCTAAAGTGGTTAACCGGCCGGGTTTCGGTCAGCGCCACCATCTCATCGGTATAGTTGTTCAGAGCCTGACCTTGCTGGTAAGCAAACACATCGTAGGCCAGCTGATCCGTAGCCGACAGCGCACTGCGGTCTATTTTTTCCAGCTCAGCCAGATTTTTCTGGGTATTGGCCCGCGCGGTCTGAATATATTTGTCGGTAAAAAAATCGCCCAGGCGATCGGCATTGCGCATATCCCCGCGAAATAATGCTGAAATTGGATTGAGCGCCAAATATCGCTCATCAGCAGCCGCAAACACCGCAAATAATTGCTGGTGTGCGGTTTGCGCGCTGGCAGACTGCGTCTGACCGGCCACAGCAGAGGCTGGCAGCTCAGCAGCCATCACCGGCTGCATCAAGGCAGCACTACAAAAGATCACGGATTTCAATAGTTTCACAGGCACTCCTGGGCAATGTGAGAATAAGGATAGGTATTGATAGTAGCCGCTGGGCAGCAACGCGTCGATGGATTTACCCAGCGGTGCGCGCTTTGTTTGTAAACAGATATGTCTAAATGGCATGGCAAATAGCACCGCCGCTACTCAGGCTTTTCTTTTACTGATGCTTGGGTCAGTATAGAGGCGGTTTTGTTTTTGTCGTGCCCTATCGCCCATGAGCGCAGTTTCGCCCCGCTTTACAATTCGCAGCCTGTTTTTATGGGTGATTATGGCCATCGCCAGCATTACTCTGGCGCTGGCGGCCGGGCTGTCGATTTACCAGCAAATTACCACCTACCGCGAGGATTTGGACACCACCGTGGTGATGCTGGCTGATATGTTAAGCCAGCATGCCGAGGCTGATATTGCCGTCGGTGATATCACCGCTACCACCCAACGGCTGGCCAGCGTCAGCCAGGCCGATCTGGTTACTCATGTTCATGCCTACTGGTACGATCCAGACCAGGAGCTGACCTTTTTGGCCAGCTATAACCGCGAGGGAGAACCGGCCATTGGTAGCCAGGCGGGTATTCTAAATACGCTGCGTCAGCCACAGCTAAGCGATAACCGCATGGAAGTGGCCCGCCCGGTGATGTTTGAAGATAAATATGTGGGCTATATTTATCTGTCTGCGTCGGCAGCCAATTTTCACAATCTGGTGTGGCGTGCCGTATTGCTTAACCTGGCGGTATTAGTGGTGATGATGCTGCTGACCTTTTTGCTGGCCTGGCGCCTGCAGCATTTTCTGGTTGGCCCTATTACTGCGCTCAGTGAATTTGTGCAGGGTACTGCACGTAGCCGCGACTATGGCGCCCGCACACCGCCCTCAGGGGTGTATGAGCTCAATAATCTCAATGAAGCCATCAATGTGCTGCTGGCTCGCATCCAGGACACCCTACAGCGCCAGGCCGAGGCCGAAGCTGAACACCAAAAGCTCAATGCCAGCTTAGAAGAAATGGTACATCAGCGCACTCTGGCGCTCAAAGATGCCAATCTGGAGCTTATCCAAACCTTAGAAAAGCTGCATCAATACCAGCGCCAGCTGGTGGAAAACGAAAAGATGGCCTCACTGGGAGATATGGTGGCCGGAGTCGCTCATGAAGTGAACACCCCCATTGGCTTAGGCGTTACCGCATCGTCGATGATGCTGGATAATATCGAGGTGGTGCAGAAACATTTTCGTGAACGTACGTTAAAGGCCAGCGCGCTGGAGAAGTTTTTAACCGACAGCAGCGAAAATTTGAACATCATTTTTCGCAATCTGAACCGCGCCGCCGAGCTGATTTCCAGTTTTAAGCAGGTGGCGGTTGACCAAACCACAGAAACTCCGCGAACTTTTTGCGTTTCACAGCTGATTAATGAGATACTATTGTCTCTAAGACCGCAGCTGAAAAAACATCAGCATAATATCAATATCCATTGCGACCCCACCTTACATGTGACAACACAAGCAGGCCCGATCAATCAAATTTTGATCAACCTGATTGTCAATTCCGTAGTGCATGGCTTCGAGGGTGTCGAACATGGAACCATCGATATCACCGCACAGTTGGTGTCAGCCAGTAACCTGAAACTGGTGTATCGCGATAATGGTAATGGGATCCCGGAGGAAATACGCAAGCGTATTTTTGATCCGTTTGTTACAACCCGGCGCGGTCAGGGTGGGTCCGGCCTGGGCATGCATCTTGTTTATAACTTGGTGACCCAGGCACTAAATGGTTCTATCACACTTTCCAGCGAAGAAGGAAATGGGGTGGAATTTATGATTGTTTTTCCTGTCGAAACAGCATAGACCGGTGCGCCGGGAGATGACATCAGCGCCAGGACCTTGTAATTTTTTTACAAACCCTTATACCGAAGGTCAGGTTTTATTCGTATAAACTTGCAAACAAAGTGACGAAGAATAAACTTTAACCAGAATATTGCTTTAACCGATTGTAAAAGAGTGTGAAACACCATGCAGACGCCAAATGTATTAATTGTTGAAGATGAAGTGGTTACCCGTACCACCCTGAAAAGCTTGTTTGAAGCTGAAGGCTATAACGTTTTTGAAGCCGAAAATGGCGATCAGATGCATGACTTTTTCGAGAATCACTCCATCAATCTGGTCATCATGGACATCAATCTGCCAGGTAAGAATGGTTTGATTCTGGCCCGCGAAGTGCGCGACCGCAAAAATGTCGGCCTGATCTTCCTAACCGGCCGCGACAATGATGTCGACCGTATTCTGGGCCTGGAAATTGGTGCCGATGATTATCTGACTAAGCCATTTAATCCGCGCGAACTGACCATCCGTGCGCGCAATTTGTTGTCGCGTACCACCAATACCGCCGAAGACGATGATCTGCCAAGCCGGGTCAGCTTCAATGGCTGGACCTTAGATGGTGACAGCCGCTCGCTGATCAGCCCCAGTGGCAAAGAATTCCGCCTGCCACGCAGTGAATTTCGTGCGCTGCACCTGTTCTTGAGCAATCCGGGTAAGATTTTGACCCGTGAGCAGCTGATTATGGAAATGACCGGCCGTGAACTACGCCCCAATGACCGTACTGTGGATGTGACAATCCGCCGTATTCGTAAGCATTTTGAGTCTGAGCCTAGCGATGAAGAATTGATCGTTACTATTCACGGTGAAGGCTATCGCTTTTGCGGCTCGGTCGACAGTTAAGACAAGCGTGTGATACAAAAAACCCGGGCATGAACCCGGGCTTTTTATTGGCTGGCTGACAGTAACGCTTAGCTGCCGGCCACTTTCATATTATCAATCAGCACAGAGCCGGTTTGCACACCGCCGCGCTTGTCGCGCTCGCAGCCAATGGCGCGAATATTGGCAAACATATCTTTTAGATTGCCGGCGATGGTGATCTCATGCACTGGGTACTGGACCACGCCATTTTCGACCCAAAAACCGGCCGCGCCCCGAGAATAATCGCCGGTCACGATGCTCACGCCCTGGCCCATCAGCTCCGTCACCAGCAATCCGGTGCCCATTTCTTTAAGCAACTCACTGTCTGAATGACCGGTGTCGCCCACAATCCAGTTGTGAATGCCACCAGCATGGCCGGTAGAGCGGGTATTCATCTTACGCGCCGAGTAGGAAGTAAACAGATAATGAGCCAATTTTCCCTGCTCCACTACATCCAAATCTTTGGTGGCGACCCCTTCAGCATCAAAATTAGCACTGGCCAGGCCGGCTTTTAAATGCGGGCGCTCGGCGATGGTCAGCCACTCCGGAAACACCTGGTGGCCTAGTTTATCCAGTAAAAAGCTGGAACGCCGGTACAGGCTGCCGCCACTAATGGCGCCCACATAATGGCCAAACAGCGTCGCGGCCACTTCTTTGTCCAGCAACACTGGGACATTGGCGGTGTTGATCTTACGCGAGCCTAAGCGCGAGACAGTGTGCTCCGCCGCCTCACGACCAACCTCTGCGGCAGATTTTAGCTGGTCAGGCTGGCGGCTCATGGTGTAGGCATAGTCGCGCTGCATATCATCGCCTTCGGCGGCAATCGACATACAGCTTAAGCTGTAGCGGCTGCTGGGATAGCCGGTGTTAATACCATGAGTATTACCATACACACGCATGCCCAGGTTGGCGTTGTAGTTAGCACCATCGGAGTTAATCACCCGGCTGTCATAATCCAGTGCCGCAGTTTCGGCTTCGATGGCAATTTGCATGGCACGCTGCGGGTCCAGTTCCTGCGGATGATAAAGTTCCAGATCCGGAAACTCGGTGGCCATCAGATCGGCATCGGCCAGCCCGGTACATGGGTCTTCGCTGGTATAGCGGGCGATGTCGATGGCTTTTTCCACCGCTTGGGTCAGAGCCTGTTTGCTCAAATCGGCGGTGGAGGCGCTGCCTTTGTGCTTACCCACGTACACGCTGACACCCAGCCCGCCGTCGTTGGTAAACTCCACATTTTCCACTTCTTTCATGCGCGACGACACCGCAATGCCCTGTACTTTCGACATGCTGGCTTCGGCCTGGGTGGCCCCTTTTTGCTTGGCCAGTTGCAGAACATCGTCCACAACATTTTGAATCTCTGCGATTTGCTGTTCAATTTGCATAGTCAGTTTCGCTATCCCGGTGTTTGTGTGTCACAATTATCGATAATATCAGTGTAACACTTAGAGATACCAATGAGCGACCATAAGCCGCATTCCACTCCTGAATCTGTGTTTGATAATGATTACTACGATGAGCAGGCCGAGCCGCCCAGTAAATCCGAACTCAAACGCCAGTCTGCCGAGTTGCAGCAACTGGGTGAAACCATTGTGAATTTAACCCCGGCCCAGGTGGATATGATCCCGATGGACGACGATTTGGCCGAGGCGGTGCATCAGGCCCGGGCCATGAATCGCAAAAAAGAAGGCTTTCGCCGCCAGATTCAGTTTATTGGCAAGCTACTGCGCCAGCGCGATGTGGCGCCCATTCATGATGCCATGGCACGTATCACCCACCAGCATCAGCAGGCCAATGCAGCCTTTCATGCTGTTGAAAAAGCCCGGGATGCTATTTTGGCCAGCGGCGATAAGGCCATCGAACCGTTGCTGAGCAAATACCCGGAACTGGAACGCCAGCGTTTGCGCCAGCTTTATCGTCAGGCCAATAAAGAACAACAAAAAAATGGCCCACCCAAAGCGGCCCGCGAGTTGTTTCAATATTTAAAGCAGCATATTCACGAAGCATAAAAAAACCGGCCAGCAGGCCGGTTTTTTGTGTCTGGTCTATCAGGCGGTACCGCCGACAGTGAGCTCATCAATTTTTAAAGTAGGCTGTCCTACCCCGACCGGCACTGACTGGCCATCTTTGCCGCACACACCCACACCGCGATCCAGCGCCACATCGTTACCAATCATGGAAACTTTTTGCATCACCTCCGGGCCATTACCAATCAGGGTGGCTCCTTTAACCGGCGCGGTGATTTTGCCATTCTCAATCAGATAGGCTTCGGCACTGGAGAACACAAACTTGCCGGAGGTGATATCCACCTGGCCACCGGCAAAATTCGGGGCATAAATGCCTTTATCGATGGTGGCGATGATTTCCTGCGGATCATACTGTCCGGCCAGCATGTAGGTGTTGGTCATGCGTGGCATCGGCAAGTGCGCATAAGACTCGCGACGGCCGTTACCGGTGGGTTTGACGCCCATCAGGCGGGCATTCATCTTATCCTGCATATAGCCAGTCAGGATACCATCTTCGATCAACACATTCCGCTGGGTGGGGGTACCTTCATCATCCACCGACAATGAACCACGGCGCCCTTCTAAGGTGCCATCGTCCACCACGGTAACGCCCTTAGCCGCCACCCGCTGGCCCATCTTGCCACTGAAGGTCGATGCGCCCTTACGGTTAAAGTCGCCTTCCAGGCCATGGCCCACCGCTTCGTGCAGCAGCACGCCCGGCCAGCCGTTACCTAATACCACCGGCATGGTGCCGGCCGGCGAGGCCACTGCCTGCATATTGACCCGCGCCATGTGCAGCGCATCATCTGCCAGCTGCTCATAGGCCGGACGGCCATTGTCATCGGACTGGAAAAACTGATAGGTGTGACGGCCGCCGGCGCCGGCACTGCCGCGTTCACGGCGCTCACCCTGCTCCATCAATACCGAGCAGTTCAGCCGCACCAGCGGACGGATATCGGTGGCAAAGGTACCATCACTGGCAGCGATCAGCACTTCTTCATAGACCCCGGTAAGGCTCACCACCACCTGGTTGATATTGGGCTCTTGTTTGCGAACATAAGCATCCACCGCTTTAAGCAGTGCTACTTTTTCGGCTTCAGCCATACCCTGTAGCGGGTTATCGGCCTGATAGCGCTGCTGATAAGATTGCGCCTGCAGCCCTTTCACTTCTGTGGTGCCACCAGCTGGCGCAATAGTACGTGCTGCCTGGCAAGCTTTGGTTAATGCTTCAGGGCTGATTTCGTCGGAGTAGGCAAAGCCGGTTTTTTCACCGCTGATGGCACGCACACCCACACCGCGTTCGATGTTGTAGCTGCCTTCTTTGATGATCCCGTCTTCCAGCACCCAGCTTTCATGCTGGCTGGCCTGAAAATAAAAATCAGCGTAATCCGTCGCGTGGCTGTGAATATGACCCAGCGCTTTTTCCAGCGCGGCCTGATCCAATCCCGAATCGGTCAGTAAATGGCTTACAACGTTATTTGACAAAATCGCTCCTGAATTGGTTATGTTGGCTTACCGGCATCTTTAATTTTAGCTCGGCTCGGTCGTGCAGGGAAATTTTTGCCTGTGCCAAACCGATTTCGGTGGACAATTCGGCCAGCGTATCGCCCCAGGGTGAGTAAATCACACTGTGACCAAAGGTCTGACGGCCGTTGGCATGTTCACCGGTTTGATTGGCCGCCACCACAAAGCATTGCTTTTCGATGGCCCGGGCCCGTACCAGAGTGTGCCAGTGGGCTGTACCGGTGACCTGAGTAAAGGCCGCCGGCAGCACCAGAATATCAATGTCGCCCATGGCTTCAAATAAGCCGGGAAAGCGTACATCATAACATACTGCCAGGCCGATGCGCCCAATCGGCGTATCACACACCACCACCCGGCTGCCCGGCTGGGTATAGGTGGACTCCTGATAACTGCCGGTATTGTCATTCACGCTGACATCAAACAGATGAATTTTTTGATATTCATCAATGACCTGGCCGTCGGGCCCCACCAGCAGGCAGGACGCGGTAAATTTATCCGGGCTGTCCCCGGTCAATGGAAACGTGCCGGTAACCAGATACACACCAAAGCGTTTGGCCAGCGTTTGCATCGCCTGGCCGATTTCACCGTCGAAACGCGGCTCGGCCACTTCCAATAAGGCTTTATCGCGGGTACCAAAACGCGCAAAACACTCTGGCAATACCACCAGGGTCGGTTCCTGGGTATCCAGATGCGCCAGCTGGTCTTCTACAAATGCCAGATTTGCCTTGATATCCGGCTCGCTGGTCATTTGCACGGCTACCAGATTAACCATCCTGCACCTCCAGTTGTAAGCGTTGTAAGTCGGGTTCTGACAATGGCGGGTTGTCATCGTCAGTCTGCCGCGCCGGCAAGGTCACTTCTTTGGAGTTGCGCCCAACCTCGGTAAATTGCGGCTCACTCCAGGTACCGGTCACTTTATAGTTTACATTGGAGATCACTTTGGCCGAGGTCAAGACCTGATCCAGCGCCAGCGCGGCCAGGGCGGTGGGCGGCGAGGCTAAAAAGTATACCAGCACCGGCAGGTTACCGGTCACATTAGGGGTAAACGACACCGCATAATTAAGTTCCTGGGCGGCCAGGTCAGTATAGCCATTGATGGTGATCTCACCAGCGCCGCCGTCAATCACCGTATCGCGGGTACTGGCCACACCCTGGGTAAGCTGCAGCGAGCCGCTCATATCATCGTAAAAAAAGCCTTTGGCAAACACATCGCGAAAATCCAGGCTGAGCTTGCGCACCAGTGAGTTGAGGCTAAACAGGGTGAAAATGCGGGAGCCCTGGTCGCTGAGTTCACTTAAATAGCCGTCGGTCAGGCGCCAGTTGATGTTGCCGTTGAGTGCTCCGGCGGCAAAATCCATCGGTGAGTCGGGCCAGCTAATATCAAACTCGATACTGGCCGCAGAATCTTTGATGCCGGAGTTGACCGCAAAATCATCGAGCAGGCGGCCGATATCCTGACTTTTTACCGTGCCGGTGAGCCGGGTCTGGCTTTGCTCCGCCAGCCAGTCACCCTGAATATCAATCTGGCTATACGGCGTTTGTGCGCGCAGCTGACGGATGGCCATGCCCTGCTCTGAGCGGCGGATATCAGCGGTCACCTGACCCAGATGTTTGCCCAGGACACTGCACTCATCGCACTCAAAATAAATGGGTGGCAGACGCGCCGGATCCCACTGATGGTCCGGACTGGCCTCGGTGGCCTGCCAGTCAGCAAAATTAATATAGTCCGCGTCAATCTCTATTCCGCGGGCCAAAAAGGCATCATAAATATTAATGCGGGCGCGAGCTTGTTTGGCGTCCAAATCCACCAGCCAGTCACGATTTTGGTATTTGGCGGTAATGGCCACATCGGTCAGCGACTGTCCAGCCACCACCAGGTTGTCGGTATTGACAAATATCCGTTCGGGCACCGAAAACAGCGGTTTAGCGGGTTTATCGCCTGTGTCGGTCTTACCAGTACCGGCTACCAGCAATTCAATAACCTTGTACCAGTCGGTGATGTTCACCAGGGGCAGTGCAGCCGATACACTAAAGCCAATGCCAGTACCGCTGAAATCACTGTCGCCCAGCGCCAGGTGAGCACGGGAAAACTGCATCTCCTGATGGGGCAGAATGCCTTCAAAGGTCACCTCATCCCCCAGCATGGCCTGGATAGCCGACGCCTGCTGGTCGCCACGGCTGGTCACCGCCAGGCGTTTAACACTGTCACTGTCTTTGCTCAGCGGGCTGGGCAGGCTGGCACTGACGCCTTGTAAAGTCGAAGTAACACTGGCGGTGTAGTTAAAGCCCTGCTCAGGCAGGGCCAAGGCGACATTGGCCTGCCACGGAGTGGCCCCCTCCACATAACGGGAAAACTCCGGGTTCACCCGGGCCAGCAGTGGCGCCAGTTGCCAGTCACCTTGCGCGCCGATATCGACCTGATAACCGTCCTGTCCCTGGCCGCCGGTCAGCGCCACCGTTAGCGGCTGGGCTAGCCAGTCAGCCTGCAGCTGGCCATCAATATTGGCATTGCGAAAATCGACTTCACCGCTGACATTCTTCAGCTGCATGCCCAGCCGTCGTACCTCGACAGCAGCCTCGTTGAGAGTGGCAGTACCGCTGGCCACCACCGCCGGACTATTCAACGGTATCGCCAGGTTCAAATTGGCTTTGAGCGGCCCGCTTAACACCACTTCGTTGGTAAACAGGTTGCCCAGCGAGTCAGCCAGCGAACTTTGCTGCATCAGGCTGGCCAACTGGGCGCCATTACCCTGGCCGGCCGCGTCAATGGTTAAAGTGGCATCAGGCGATAAGGTCGGTAGGCTGGCCTGCATACTGTGCACTGTCACCGCATCCAGCCGGGCCTGTTCACTGACCATGTGCAGACCGTTATTGGTAAACTGTAAGGCCAGATCCAGCTCGGTCAGCGCTGGCCATTGCGACGAGAATAAAAACTCAGCGTCCTGCAACTCGGTAAAAGCCTGGAATACCCCCTGATTTTGGCTAAACGGAAAATCAGCAAATTGGCCGGACCATAACACCCGGGTATTGGTCAGCGTGCCCGGTCCCACCAGAGCTTGTTTCAAATAGGCGTAAGTTTGTTCGCCCATCAGGCGCGTGGGTAATAATTGGCGAGCCTGGCTGATGGGCATATCGTCCACCTGCATCGCCAGCTGCATGGCTTTATCGGTCAGATTCAGCTGCAGGCTTTGGGTCAGACTGAAAGCATCAGTCTGGGCTATCAGATCCTGATAACTTAGCATCCAATGCGCTGGTGTATCCTGGCCTGGCGCGGCCTGCTGATAAATATAGGCATCGGCTTTCAGCCGCTTGAGGGTAAGATCATCGGCCAGAGTCTGATCGCTGTAAATGTGTGCCTCATTAGCGCGCACATTGACTCTGCCATGATCATGAAACCAAACTACATCCATATCCAGCGCATCAATGCCCGGCAGCGTTGCAGTTTGTTGCCAGCTGACATTAATCAGCTTGGCTGCCAGGGCGGCGCCCTGCTCAGACAGTTGCAGCTGCAAAGTGGCCAGCTCGCCGGTAGGATTGAGCTGGCGCACATCATCATCGGCGGTGTCGTCGGTGAACAGCGGCAACAGTACCAAAAACGGGTTCACCGGTGCCGGTTTGATGGTGTTGATAATTAACTGCTGCTGACCATCATAATGGCCAACCACATCAGTCACCAGTTGCTGATCATTGGAGACGACTTCCAGGCCATCCACCCGAAAATTCCAGCCTTGCTGATGCGGCAGCGCCTGAATATTGCCGCCACGGATGGCGGTACTGACTGTGACCGAGTCCTGCCCGCCCCACACCAGCTTGCTGTCATGCAGGCGGGTAAATAACGCGCTAAATTCACTTTTTTCAATCTGTGCCCACAACTCTATATTGGCGCGGCTTTCCTGCAACGGCCGGTGGGTCTGCAGCAAGCCACTAACATAAGGTGAGATATCCAAATCTTCGGCACGGGCATACAACAGCCCGGTCAGATTGTTTTTGTCACCAACCAGGTTGATGGCGAACGAGGCGGAGTTACTGGCCAGTTCGCGCACTCGGACCAGCCCCTCGCCTTGATGGTCGCGGCCCTGATTCAGCCAGTCCAGCGCTGTCAGCTCGATGATCTGATGGCCCTCCTCACTGGAAAGTATAACCACGCCATCGCGCAGCGAAAAACGCTGCAATTGCTCTAAAAACAGGGTTTGCAGAGCATCAACCACTGGAAAGCGGCTGGCCTGATCATTGCCGCCCAGGCGGGTGGTATCCAGGCGTAAGGTCAGGCCATTCAAGTTAAATTGATTAGACGCCAGCTGGCCGCTGCGCAGAGATGCCCAAAAATCCAGTTCCACATCAATTTTGTTGATGTCCAGGCCCACCGGCGAGGAAGCATTCTGGGCCAGGCTGACATTATCGAGTACTAAGGTAGGGCCCTGGCGTTGCCAGTCGGCGGCCAGCGCACCAATGGTCAGCTCCACCCCATAACGCTTGCTGATATAGTCTTCGACCAGCGCTTTGTTATCATCCAGATGTGGCAAGGCATAGCGCAAGACACTGAGCACTACTGCAAATAACACCAAAACCACCGCCAGCACCAGCCACAGCTTTTTTACAGCCCAGCCCGCCAGCTCGATTGCTCTTCCCACGCGATCCTTTTACATCATCACAACGTCGTATTTATCCTGGTTGTACAGGGGCTCGGTTTGCACCTTAATTTGTTTAGAGACAAACACTTCCAGCTCTGCCAGCATGTGCGATTCTTCAGTCAACAGGGCATCGGTAACCGACGGCGAGGCATACACCACAAATTTGTCGGCAGCATAGGCGCGGTTGACCCGCACAATCTCCCGCATGATCTCAAAACAGATGGTTTCGATGGTCTTAACCGTGCCGCGCCCTTTGCATACCGGGCAGTCGCCACAAAGCACATGCTCTAAACTTTCACGGGTGCGCTTGCGGGTCATTTCAATCAGCCCCAGCGCGGTAAATCCGTGAATATTGATCTTGGCGCGGTCTTTACTGGTAGCCCCTTCCAGACTATGTAAGACACGTCGTTTATGGTCGGGTTCCGTCATATCGATGAAATCAATCAGGATCATACCACCCAAATTGCGCAGGCGTAGCTGCCGGGCGATGGCCAGAGTTGCCTCGATATTGGTATTAAAAATGGTTTCTTCCAGATTACGGTGGCCAACAAAGGCCCCGGTATTGATGTCGATGGTGGTCATGGCTTCGGTCTGGTCGATGATCAGATAGCCACCGGATTTTAGATCTACGCGGCGCTCCAGCGCACGCTGCACCTCGTTTTCCACATCATACAAATCAAAGATGGGGCGGTCACCGCGATAATAATCCAGTTTGGTGCTCAGCTCCGGCACATATTCTTTGGTGAATTCCACCAGCTCCTGATACGACAGCTTGGAGTCGATGCGAATACGGTCCAGCTCGGTGCCCACAAAATCCCGCAGCACCCGGCGGGCCAGCGGCAAGTCTTCATACAATACATTGGATTTTTTCTTTTTCATGCGCTGCTGGATTTTATTCCATAAGCGGCGCAAAAAAGCCGCATCCTGCGACAATTCGGTTTTGCTCACCCCTTCGGCTGCAGTACGCAAAATAAAGCCGCCATCGCCATCACAAAATTCTTCCATCAGGGTTTTGAGACGCTCGCGTTCGCTGTCATCCTCAATACGCTGCGACACCCCCACATGGGTGACACTGGGCATAAATACCAGATAGCGCGACGGGATGGTGATGTCGGTGGTCAGGCGCGCACCCTTGGTGCCGATGGGATCTTTGACCACCTGCACCACTATTTCCTGGCCATCGCGCACCAGCTCGCGAATATCTTTTTGTTGCTGCATCTGGCTGGCACTGACCTCGCCTTCAATTTCGCTGTGCAGCACAATGTCAGAGGCATGCAAAAAGGCCGCTTTTTCCAGCCCGATATCCACAAATGCAGCTTGCATGCCTGGCAGCACCCGGCTGACCTTGCCGCGGTACATATTGCCCACCAGGCCTTTTTTGGTGTGCCGCTCCACATGGATTTCCTGCAAAATCCCATTTTCAATCAGCGCCACCCGCGATTCTGACGGGGTCACATTGATCAGCAACTCAGCACTCATGCATGCACCCCAAATTCATTCAATAAACAGCGAGTTTCATACATGGGCAGGCCAATCACCGCACTGACACTGCCATGTACAGAGCGCACAAACTGGCCGCCACGGCCCTGGATGGCATAACTGCCGGCTTTGTCCTGTGGCTCGCCGCTGGCCCAATATGCCTCGATATCGTCATCGGTTAATGGCGCAAAGTGTACCTGGGTGGTGATGGTGCGGGTATGCTGCTTGTGCTGGTTGAGCACACAAATGCTGGTGAGTACTTCATGCTGATTGTTGGACAACGCCCGTAGCATGGCCACACAATCATCTTTGTTAGCGGGTTTGCCTAAACTTTGGCCGTGAAAGGCAATCAGGGTATCGGATGCCAGCACCACGGTATCGGCCTGTTCGTCGGCAGACAGCCGGGCAAAGGCAGCCTGGGCTTTTTGCAAAGCCAGCCGGCATACCTGATCCTGGGGTGTTTCATCGGCCAGGGCCGACTCATCGATATCCACCGCCTGCTGGCGGTGGGCAAAGCCCATCTGGGTAAGCAGCGCGGTGCGGCGCGGGGATGCAGATGCAAGCAGTAAATTCATCAGCCAACAGCCTCCTTTTAGGTGACACTCAGCTGCCGGCGAACTTTACGCAGCAGCCAAAAAATCCATGGCCACAATATCATTGAGCTTAGCACGGGCCACAGATAGGCGAATTGAAACGGTATATCGGTTAACAGGTGCTGCAGCCAGAATAACACCAGATGGTACAGCGAGCTAAGCAAACCAATGATGATGGCTTGCTGCCACACCGAATAATTGCGCAGGCGCTGGTAGTTAGCCGCCAGCACATACACCGAAGCACTCAGGGCAAAGCTGTGGATCCCCAGCGCAGTGCCCAGCAGGATATCCATGGCCAGGCCGGTTAAAAAGGCCACCCCTACATTGACCCGATGCGGTAGCGCCATGGTCCAGTAGGCCAGCACAATCAGCACCCAGTCGGGCCGGTAAGTATCGGCCTGGATCGGTAACGGCATAATTTGCAATACCAGCGCCACCAGCAAGGTGGCCGCGATTACATAAAAACGGGCGTGAAACAGCATCGGATTATTCTCCTGCCACCGGCTCTGCAGCCGTATTGTCGGGCACCGGCGCGGGAGCCTGTTCATCCGGCCACAGCAACAACAGGTACTTTAAGCGGTCCAGGCGGGCCAGCGGCTGCGCTGTGACGGTGGCAAAGGGCCGGCTTTCATCGCGCACCACCGACGATACCCGGGCCACCGGGTAGCCTTCAGGAAATACTTCGCCGAGCCCCGAAGAAATCAGCATATCGCCCTCTTTAACATCCACACTGTGCGGCACATGTTCCAACAGCAATTCATCCAGCGCCCCGTTGCCGGTGGCAATAAAACGAATATTGTTGCGCAGTGAGCGCACCGGAATGGCATGGGTGACATCGGATATCAGCACCACCCGGCTATTGGTGGTGCCTACTTCCATCACCTGACCCACAATACCGCGATCATCAAGCACCGACTGGGATAAAAACACGCCGTCGATGGCACCTTTGTTGATCACAATTTGCTGGCTGAAGGGGTTGTTGTCCACCGCCATCAGCTCGGCCACCATTTTGTGCATTTGCGGCTCGGTGGGCACATCCAGTAGTTTGCGCAGCTGCGCATTTTCAGCCTGCAGCACATCAAAGCGCTGCAGCTGTTCGCTCATACGCAGATTCTGATTGGTCAGGCGGGCATTGTCGGAGAGTAATGCCTGATGCGAGGTCAGCCGTTGGGCACTTTCGGTCAGCAGTACCTTGGGCAGATTGGCCAGGTATTGCAGCGGGCTCATCAACGAGTTCAGATAAACCCGGGTCGATTGAAAGGCATCTAATTTATGGTCGGCAAAGATCAACAAAACCGACAGGGCTAAAGCAAGCGCCAGTCGGTTGTTCAGCGAAGGACCGCGGGTAAATATGGTATCCATAATAAGATACAGGCGGCTCGAAGCCGCCTGTTACACTGCTTATTCGTAAGTGAACAGGTCGCCGCCGTGCAGGTCAATCATGTCGAATGCCTTACCACCGCCACGCGCCACACAGGTCAGCGGATCATCTGCAATCACCACCGGGATGCCGGTTTCTTCCATCAGCAGGCGGTCCAGATCTTTAAGCAACGCGCCACCACCGGTTAACACCATCCCACGCTCAGAAATATCTGAAGCCAGTTCTGGCGGCGATTGTTCCAGTGCCACCATGACTGCCGATACAATGCCGGTCAGCGGTTCCTGCAAGGCTTCTAAAATCTCATTGGAATTGAGGGTAAAACCACGCGGTACCCCTTCAGCCAGGTTACGGCCGCGTACTTCAATCTCGCGCACTTCTTCACCCGGGTAGGCGGCACCGATTTCATGCTTGATACGCTCCGCAGTGGCCTCACCAATCAGTGAACCAAAATTGCGGCGTACATAGTTGATAATGGCTTCGTCAAATTTGTCACCACCGATGCGAACTGATGATGAATAGACCACGCCGTTTAACGAGATGATGGCCACTTCGGTGGTACCACCACCGATATCCACCACCATAGAGCCGGTAGCTTCAGAGACCGGCAGGCCGGCACCAATCGCCGCCGCCATGGGTTCATCAATCAGATACACTTCACGGGCACCGGCGCCCAGCGCCGACTCGCGAATGGCGCGGCGTTCAACCTGGGTAGAACCACATGGCACACACACCAGCACACGGGGGCTGGGGCGTAAAAAATTATTATCGTGGACTTGTTTGATAAAATGCTGGAGCATTTTTTCGGTCACAAAGAAGTCGGCAATCACACCGTCTTTCATCGGCCGGATTGCGCGGATATTGCCTGGCGTTCGCCCCAACATCCGTTTGGCTTCCGCCCCAACCGCCGCCACACTTTTGGGGCCGCCGGCACGTTCCTGACGAATAGCAACAACAGAAGGTTCATTTAACACGATGCCCTGATCTTTCACATAGATCAGCGTATTTGCTGTTCCGAGGTCGATGGACAAATCGTTGGAAAACATGCCTCGAAGCTTTTTAAACATGAAAAGTTCATTCCTGTAACTGTGGGCTGAGCGCGTGGGTGAGGTGAGGATCGACGCGCCAGCGAAGAAGCCGATAACTGTCGGCACACTTTAACAACGGGGTGTGTTTTGAGCAAGTCAAAGACACCGCTCATTTTAGTCATTTTCCCACATTTGTGCAGATTGTCAGGCTAGTAACAACTTACCTTCATAACCGCTGACTATTATTCGTCCAGACGGTTTATCAACCATGCTCCACCGTGCCGCGACGGATAAAATAATCAAAGCGATCGCCGGTACTGGTGGAAAACCGGCAGCGTGCATCCAGCGCCTCACCGTTTTCCACCGGCCCGCGGATAAAATGCCCGCGCACCCGAAAGCCATCCACCTGCATCGGCACATTAAGCAACATCTGCCACAACTGATCGCAGCCATCGCGCTGAGCAGGCACCCTGGGCATACCATAGCGGGCCATGGCTACCGGACGCCGGTCAACCTCTTTGCCAGCCTGATTATAGTGGATAAGCATAATACGTGGCGGCTGCTCTTCGGCTTTCCATTGCCAGTGGGCATGGGTGGCGCTGCTATGCATTTTATCGGCCAGTGCGCGCAGCTGGGTCCGGCTGACATTGGGCTCGGCATCGTGAAAATAGGCGATCACAGCGCCCAGGCTGGCGGCAAATAGCAGCACAATCAGCCCGTTGACCAAGGCGCGGCCGCGCTGGGGTGACAATCCCTTCATCAGTCTTAGTATCCTGAGTATTCAGTTATTTATTGCAGGTATAGTTTGCTATCGGCGGCAACCGATAAAATGTTTAGCTTAATCGAAAACGACTCACGCCCCAATAAGTGTAGGCCTGTTCTACAGCCTGCCAGCCTTGCTGACGCAAATAGCGGGCAATAAAGCGATTAGTCAGCGCATGACCAAACACTACTACCTGCTGATGCTGCTCTGCCCGGGCGATTACCGCCTGGGCGCCCTCACGAATGCGCCGCCGCGCCTGACCAAATGACTCAAATGGCCCGCGCCGGCCGCATAGCCAGTAAAACCGGTTTACGTACACCCAGGTCCAGGCATTTAGCCGCCCTGGCATGCGATAGCGTGGAATAGCCATTTCGTTAAGTAGCGCCAGCGCTTCATCAGCCGGCTGGCCCAGATAACGTTGAGCCGAGTGCCGGGCCCGGGGCAAGGCGCTGCTCAGGCTATAGTGCCGGCTCAAGTCACGCTGGCACAGAGGGTGACTGGCCGGATGCACGCCAGAGCGGTCATAGGCCCGGACCCAGCGGGCGAATCCACTGCTGGAGACACGGCCGTTGTGCTCAGAAGCAGGCCGGCCATGGCGGATCAGCACGATTTCCTTATAATTCATTTTTTAATCATAACAGAGGCGATGATGTACCATAATCAATCCGGCCTGCCGCCGCAACTGGCCCGCCGCCACGGTGCGGTCGGTTATTATCGCCAGCGTCTGGCCAGCGCCGAACAAACAGCAAGCTATACCGAACTTGAAGCACAGCTGGCCGCAGCTCCGGCCGGCCAGCGCACGCGCGTCTATAACAGCTTATTCACGCCACCGCCCATGGCGTTTATCGAAGCCGATTTTTACTGCCAGACCCCGGCTGCAGCGCAGCTCGGCCAGGGGGTGTTTATAAATCACAATGTGGTGTTACTGGGCACATTGCCGCTGACTATTGGTGCACGCAGCCTGATTGGCCCGGGCTGTATTATCACCAGCAGCCACTGGGCACAGCCGGCTCCGGTGGTCATCGGCGAAGATGTATGGCTGGGGGCCAATGTGTTGATATTACCAGGCAGCTGCATTGGCGATGGCTGTATTGTGGGCGCTGGCAGCACGGTCAGCGGAGAGCTGGCCGCGCAAAGCCGGCTGGTCAATGGCCGCCGTTATTCACCCAGCGCGGCAGCCGGAATAAGTTCGATTAATTGCTGTGCGCCCACCAGCGACGGATGATTATCATCAAAATACAGCGCCTGGTGCTGCTGGACCACCTGGCAATTCAGGCGGTTACAAAACGCCTCGGTAGGATCGATAAAAATCACATTATCCGGATACTGGGCTTGGGCAAAATGCGCTAGGATAGTGGCATTGCGCCGAGCATAATAGTCACGGGTGGTGCCGGTCACCTGTTCCAGCGAGTCGCCTCGGGCAAAAGCACGCGCCACCAGCGTACTGGCTGGCGCGGCCAGCTCTGGCACCGGTTTGATGACCACCACCTGCTCTTTATGCGCAGCCAGCAACCAGATTACCGCATCCAGTGCGCTAACGATCCGTTGGGTGCGTTCGGCATCAGGTTGATGGTCCAGTTGCGGATAGCTGGGGCCATGATCGCCATATAATGTCCAGGAATAGCGGTGCCCAATCAATACCCGCTCAATGGTAGTGTCAGCCACAATCTGTTCAACCGCTTCTTTGTACCACCGGGTACAGCGGCTGGTGCCATCGGCCTGCAATAACGAAGGCGGGCAGCCGGAAAAGCTGTAATGCCTGACCCCCTGCCCTGCCGGCGCCAAACGCTCGGCCAATGCATAAGCCAGTTCTACCAGATGGCTGTCGCCTAACACCGCCCAGGTCGCCGGGCGCTGATGATAAAGACAGGCTTGTTGCGGTGGCTGGTAACTGTCGATGTGACATTCATCACGGCGCGGGCTGGCTTCAATCGAGCTCAGCAAATTCAGCGTGCTGAGCGCAAACCGACCAGGCACTCCATTCTGGCCCATGATACCCAAGCCCATTATCAGTACCAGCGCGCCGGCCCAAACCGGTTTGGCCCGCCAGCACTGGCGCCACTGGCTGACTCGCTGCCAGCGGATGGACTCCACCAGCCGATAACTGACCCAGCCACACAGCAAAGATAAGGCCATGCCCAGCGGCCACCAGTGCAGCAGATCATAGCGGTAACCCACCACCACCCACGGCCAGTGCCACAAATAAATGGAATAAGACCAGCGGCCCAGCGCCTGGCTGGCCGGATTGTTGGTCAACCAGCTATCTTGACGCGCGGCTACCAGCACCAGGGCGGTGCCGGCTACCGGCAGAATGGCCCAGCTCCCTGGCCAGGGCACGGTTTCATCCACCACGGCATAGGCCAGGGCGATGGCGGCCAGACCCAACCAGTTGGCAGCCTGGGCGGTGCCATTACCTAGTTTAAGCGGGAATAGCCAGACCAGTCCACCGGCCAGTAATTGCCAGGCCCGGGCGGGCAGTAAAAAATAACTGGCACTGGGCCACATGGCTGCGGTTATCAGGCTGTAGCCGAGCAATGCCACGGTGAGGAGCAGCAATGCCTGCGGCAGGCGGGCAACGCCCAGCCAGCGCACCAGCGCCATGATGAGCAGCGGATAGAGCAGATAAAATTGCCATTCCACCGCCAGCGACCAGGTGTGCAGCAGAATTTTTTGGTGGGAGGCGGCATCAAAATAGCCGGCTTCGGCCCAATATACGATGTTTGAAACAAAGCCGATACTGGCTGCCACATGTTTACCCAGCTGCGCAAATTCGTCCGGCCATAGCCCAAACCAGCCGGCCAGCAGCACAGCCAGGCATAACACAGCCAGGGCCGGCACGATGCGGTTGGCTCGCGCCATATAAAAACGCAACAAGCCAAATTTGTTATCTTTGACGCCGCTAACAATGATACTGGTCATCAGGTAGCCGGAGATAACAAAAAACACATCTACACCGGCAAAGCCGCCGGGTAAGGTGGCGGGTAAAAAATGAAATACCACCACTGCAATCACCGCAATGGCGCGAAGCCCATTGATATCGTATCGAAAATTCACGAATGTTGCCGCCGCTGACTTCCTGCGCGGCGTACTTCCGCCCACGCACATTAACCCTGTAACACCAATACAGTGCAGCTCTGCGGCTGGTTCAATCTACCCGGGTGCGGTGAATGGTCAGTCTGGCTGTGCTGGTGCCTTTGTTGGTTCTGGCGCAGGTAGCTGGATATTGCGCCCTACCCGGGTTCCTAAGGCGGCCTGGGCCAGGCTGACAGCAACACAAATCCACAGTGCCAGGGTCCATTGGCCTAACGCATCATACAAGGCCCCTAGGATAAATGGCCCGCTGGCCGCCACGCAATAGCCCAGGGTTTGGGCGGCACTGGATAATGATGCGGCCTGTCCGGCATTGTGGGCGCGCAAGCCCAAAAACGACAATGCCAAAATAAAATTGGCGCCGATGCCAAAACCCAGCAGGGCTGCCCAGCCATAGGCGCCGGCCGGCCATAGCAGCATACCGGCAAAGCCAAGCAGATTAACCAGGGTCATACTGGCTGACAGCGCGCGCTGGTCGCGCAAGCGGGCCATGGCCGGCACAATCACCAGGCCGGGCAGCGCCCCTGAAAACTGAAACACACCATGAATTGAGCCGGCATCGGCAGCGCTAAAGCCAGCCTGGCTGACCATGGCCGGTAACCAGCTGACCACCGAATAATACAAAAATGAATTGCAGGCAAAAAAGCCGCAGACCTGCCAGGTCAGCCAAAAGCGAAATATATTTTGGCCCGGGCTGTGGCTGGCAGCGTGTTCACTACCCACCGGCCGGGCCCGCAACTGGCTGAGCCACACCAGCGCCGAGACCACCGGCATGACCAGCATGGCCCCCAGTGCGAACTGCCAACTACCGCTATCGCCCTCGGCCAGCGGGATCACCAGCGCCGACCACACGGCTGCCATGATCCCCATGGCCAGTACATAGGCCGAGGTTAACAGCGCAATATGATTGGGAAAGCGGGCTTTAACCACCCCGGGTAACAGCACATTGCCGGCCGCGATACCGGCGCCGATAAACACCGTGCCGGTGAACAGTAAGCCCAGCCCGGCTAATGAACGCAAGGCAATGCCAGCGCCAATTATAACCAGGGCTGCCAGTAACAAGCGCTCCATGCCCCAGCGGCGCGACAACGCGGGTATCCACGGCGACACCACCATAAACACCAGCAACGGCAAGGTGATTAGCAAGCCCGACACACTGGCACTGATCGCCAGACTTTGCTGTAACTGGGTGAGCAGTGGTGCCACACCGGTAAATGGCGCGCGCAGATTAGCGGCCACCAGCAGGATGGCGAAAAACAAAAATACCGGAAAAGCATGCCGCGTGGCGGCAGAAGCGCGGGTAGTCATAAACAGATAACGGGCCAGTAAGTCAGGCGCTGTATTGTACGGAACTGAGCCAGACTTGCATCTGCTATCTTGGCGAGTGGTCACACGCACGGTCCGCGCATAAAAAAAGCCCCGCTGGCGCGGGGCTTTGTCTATCACTCTTAGTTGGCGGCGCAAGCCGGCGGGTTATCCACCTGCGGCTCTAAGCGCACATCTGAGATCTTCAGGCTAACTGCCTCACTGGCTGTTAAACCAAACACCGAGAACACCTCGTTAAATGCTGCGCCGGCCTGGGTCAGACAGCTGGTAGGAATGACCACAGTTTGCCAGTCGGTGGTCGCGGAAGCGTAATCGGCCAGTGCCACCTGCCCCTGACAATCGCCACCGCACTTCACGCCTACACTTAATGGCGCAGCACTGCTGGCTAATTGCACATCCATCACCAGCGCCGCATCGTCGCCCACATAGTCACGCAGATCTTCAGGGAACTGCGCAGCAAAGCGCACGCTGGCTGACTGATTAAACTCGATGGCCAGGGTGTCTTCCTGCACATTACGGTCTGTGGTGCGTACCGCTACCGCGTCAGTGGTCAGCGTGTTGCTGGTCATTACCGTAGTACCGGCGGCATCCTGCACTTCTAAATGCCAGGGCTTTTGAATATTGCGCACAAAAATATCGTGCGGCAATACCAGGCTGGCATCGGCGCCGGCAGCTTCTGACAAGTCTTCGCTGATGGGATCTTCGTCACCATAGGCCAGGCCATAGCCATAGGCAAACTGTGCAGTCTGGCCATCACCTTTATTGACTGTCTGGGTCGGCGTGGCCGGCCATGAGAAGGACAACTTACCCTGCATCGGATACTCAACATTACCGTCGCTGTCAGTAAACAGCACATCAGCCACACCCTGACCTTCAGAGCCAGGCAACCAGGCCACCACAAAGGCATCACTGGCATTGATTTCGGGGTTAGTCCACAGCGGACGGCCAGTAATAAATACCGAAACCACCGGGATCCCCTGCTCTTGCAAAGATTTCAGCAGCGCCAGGTCGGTCTTATCGCCACGCTGATATTCCAGGTTCGACAAATCACCGTTGCCCTCGGCATACGGGTTTTCACCAAACACGACAATGGCCACATCCGGTTTTTGTTCAAAGCTGCCATCTTCTGATAACACAGCCTGGCCGCCGGCCTCACTTACCGCCTGTTCGATGCCTTCAAAAATAGAGGTCGCGCCAGGAAAATCACTGTTTTGGTTACCGGTACCCTGCCAGGTAATGGTCCAGCCACCGGATTGCTTGCCAATATTGTGCGCAGCATCACCGGCCACCAGTACTTTGCTGTCAGGTGCCAGCGGTAACAGATTGTCCTGGTTTTTCAGCATTACCAATGATTTACGCACAGCTTCGCGGGCAATCTCACGATGCTCTGGCGCACCAATAAGCTCGGCTTTGGCGGACAAGGCACGCTTGGCTGGCGACGGCAAATCAAACAGGCCTACCCGCTGTTTTACACGCAGCACGCGACGCACAGCGTCGTTCAGGCGTTCCATTGGGATCTCACCGCTTTTAACCTGAGCCACGGTATTTTCAAACAATGGCTTCCAGGCACCGGTGGGCACCATGTATACATCCAGGCCAGCATTGATGGCCTGCGGGCAGCTTTCATTGGTACAGCCGGCAATCTGGCCATGGCCATTCCAGTCGCCAACCACAAAGCCGTCAAAGCCCATTTTTTCTTTTAACACATTGGTCAGGAGATATTTGCTGCCATGAATTTTTTTGCCGTGCCAGCTGTTAAACGACGCCATCACTGACTGGGCACCGGCATTTAGGCCATGCACATAGCCCTGGGCATGAATGCGATACAGGGTTTCTTCATCAGCCAGATTATTGCCCTGGTCGTCACCGCCGTCGGTGCCGCCATCGCCAACAAAATGTTTTACGGTGCTGATCACATGCTTATCATCGATATTGCCATCGCTGATATCGCCTTGCAGGCCGGTCACAATGGCGCGAGCATAATCGCCTACAATGGCCGGATCTTCAGAATAAGATTCATAGGTACGGCCCCAGCGGTCATCGCGGGCGGTGGCCACAGTCGGGGCAAAAATCCAGTCAATACCGGTGGCCCGCACTTCTTTGGCGGTGGCCGCCGCAATGCGTTCCACCACTTCAGGATCGTGCATGGCGCCTAAGCCGATATTGTGCGGGAACAGGGTCGCGCCAATCACATTGTTATGACCGTGCACGGCATCAGTGCCCCACATGGTCGGAATGGTACTGCCATCCAGTGAGTCATCCACCGAAGCCTGATACATTTTCTCAGCCAGCTCTACCCAGTCTTCCATGGTGGCCTGCTTGTTGCCATTGGGGAACGAACCGCCACCGTTAAGGTAAGAGCCAAAGCCGTATTTGCGCATGTCTTCGACGGTCACATCACGGATTTCCGGCTGCATGATCTGGGCAACTTTTTGCTCCAGGGTCATCTCGGCCAGCAGCGCATCCACCCGTTTTTCTACAGCATCATCATTGGCTGTGGCCTGCTTAATCCGCGGCCAGAAATCCGGCACACTGGCATCGGCGGCCGGCGGCAGGCTGCGCGTCTGCTCGGCGCTTTCCGTGTTCGCAGTATCAGCTTCATTTTGCTGACACCCGGCCACCAACAGCGCTGCGGTAAGCACGCTAAGGGAATGTTTTAACATCGGCTTCATGAATGTTTCTCCTTGCTTTGTACCGGCACCGAGCCAATCACGCCATAATAGGCAATGTACAAATAACAAATCACCGGCAATAAGAACGAAAGCTGCAGGCCGAATGCATCAGCCAGGGCCCCCTGAACCAGTGGCACAATGGCACCACCAACAATGGCCAGACACAGCATGCCCGAACCCTGGGCTGCCTGGCTGCCCAACCCTTTCAGCGCCAGGCTGAAGATGGTTGGGAACATGATTGAGTTACATAGGCCAACCGCCAGGATGGTCCACATGGCCACCGGGCCGCTGCTGGTCACCGACAAAACTATTAGCGCACAAGATGCAAAACTGTTGAACGCCAGCAATTTGCCCGGATCCACTTTTTGCATGATCACCGCACCGATAAAGCGACCAACCATGGCGCCGCCCCAGTAATACGCAATGTATTTGGAAGCTTGCGCTTCGGTCATACCCATCACGCTGGTTAAGCCTAAATAATTAACCAAAAAGCTGCCGATGGCGACTTCTGCACCCACATAGGTAAACAGACCAATGACCCCTAAGGCCAGATGACGGTGTTTTAATACCGAGCTGTCGGTGGATGTGGCCAGATCTACATCATCTTCGCGCGGCTTGGGCATGGCAATTTTTACCATGACAACCGCCATCACCAGCAAGACTGCGGCTAAGGAAAGATAAGGCAGAACGACCGAATCCGCGCGCACCTGGCTTTCCATACCTTCATGAGAAGAAAACAGCAACATGCCACCAACAATTGGCGCCACCGTGGTACCTAAAGAATTAAAACCCTGAGTCATGGTCAGTCGGCTGGAAGCGGTATCCGGGTCACCCATCACCGTTACCAGCGGGTTGGCTGCCACCTGCAAAATCGTCACCCCTGAGGCCAGTACAAATAAGGAGGTTAAAAACATCCAGTATTGGGTCATGTAGGCAGAAGGAATAAACATCACACACCCTACCGCGGCGGTTAACAGCCCAACTGCGATGCCTTTTTGGTAGCCGATTCGGCCAACCAGTCTACCGGCCGGTAACGACACCAGAAAATAAGCCCCAAAAAAACAGAACTGGACCAGCATCGCCTTGGTATAGCTTAGTGAAAACAGCGATTTAAGATGCGGAATGAGAATATCATTCATGGCGGTGATAAAGCCCCACATGAAAAACAGTGAGGTCAGCGCCCACAAGGCAAATTGCGAGGTTGAGGGCTGTTCTGCGTTAACAGCCTGCGCCGGTTGACTCATAGAATGGCACCTATAAAAGGGTAAAAAAAACTGACTTGGCAATCACTTACAAAGTTTTAACCAAATCAGGATACGATTTACTTGTTAATAGCTTGTTGGGCAGTATAGAGCGGCAACAACAAAATGCAAGCGCTTACATTTTAAATTTTACAGGCTGACAACGGCCTGCAACTGGGTTTGGCACTGCCTATCTATAAATAATTTTGTATTTATTTGGGGCTTTTGCTGTTTGTTTTCTATACTGTTTCGCAGCCCGCCGGGATTGGCTATATGCCGTTTTCGGTGGTGCATTCTTGATGATAATTTACACAAACGTTAAAAAATGCAACTGGTGATTTTTTGATTAACAAGTTAAAAACACTTGCATTACAAGTTCGATATTCGTACATTACGCTGAAAGCGCTTACAGGAAGTTTCCGACTATTTGTAAGCGCTTTCTTTTACCCGTATCCGCAACAATTTGTACCGAGCATGATGATGTTGTCTTGTCACTCTCGATTACATAGAACACGGAACCGGTAAGCGGTTGCATCAGCCCAACTTTTGTAAGCGCTTACACCATGCGGATGTCGATAATTAGGCTGGGGAAATACATGAAACCAACAACATTTAACAAAACACGCCTGGCGACCTGCTTGTCGCTGGCGATGAGTGCTGTTCTGTCTCAGCAAGTGCTGGCACAGGAAGCTCAGACAGACGAACAGGAAATGCAGGCCGGTAACTTTGAAGTTATCGAAGTGAGTGGCATCCGTGAGAGTCTGACTAAATCGATGCTGACCAAAAAAGCCGCTTCCGGTGTGGTCGATGCAATCTCCGCTGAAGATATCGGTAAATTTCCGGACACTAACTTAGCGGAATCATTACAACGTATTACTGGTGTGGCCATCGACCGTTCAAACGGTGAAGGTAGCCGCATTACTGTGCGTGGCTTTGGCCCGGACTATAACCTGGTGACCCTGAATGGTCGTCAGATGCCGGCTGCTAATATCGAAGCCACCAGCGCCTCTTCTTCACGTTCTTTTGATTTTGCCAACCTGGCTTCTGAAGGTGTGTCGGCGGTTGAAGTGTATAAAACTAGCCTGGCCTCACAACCTACCGGTGGTATCGGTTCAACAGTTAACCTGGTCACTGCCAAGCCTCTGAGCAACCCTGGTGTTAAAGCCAGCGTGGGTGTTAAAGGCGTGATTGATAACTCTACCGAAACCGGTGACAGCATTACACCAGAAGTGTCGGGTATCTACAGCCAAACCTTTGCCGATGACACCTTTGGTGTGCAAATCATCGGTTCTTACCAGGAGCGTGACAGCGGTGCTGCTGTGGCTGAAACCGGTAACGGCTGGTACACCATCCGCGGAGATGGCGGTGACTGGGGTTCATTACCTCGCGATGGCAGCTTCACTAATATTCCCGGTGAAAACGACCTGTATGCGGTACCACGTAACCTGGCGTACAACTTTGATGAAATTCGCCGGACCCGGACTAATGGTCAGCTGACCTTGCAATACCGCCCGATGGACGACCTGACAGCTACCCTGGATTACACTTATTCAGAGCTGGAAACGCACACCATGCGTCAGCAGCTGTCGACCTGGTTTAATGGCGTACCAGCATTTGGTGAATACACTGAAGGCACTAACCAGCCAGGTTCTATCATGGGCCCTGTTATTTATGCTGACGCTACCTGCTGTGATGTAGGCTTAGGCACCAGTGATTACACGGTTACCAACGAAAATAAATCATTAGGTTTCAACCTCGAGTGGATCGCCACCGATAATCTGACCCTGGAACTGGATTATCACCATTCAACTGCCGAAGCCGGTCCTGAGAACGATTTAGGTTCTAACAACGTGATCAGTGCGGTTCAGTTCGACCGTGTGTTGACTGAAGTGGATTATTCACAAGACCTGCCGGTGATGGATATATCTTACGCCGATGGCGTAAGTGGTTTGGATCCGGCACGCATGATGACCTCGGGTACCTCTTTCCGTAACAGCTTCATGAAGTCGGAAATCGACCAGGTTCAATTCCGCGGTAACTACTACTTGGATGAAGGCATCGTCACCAGCATCGACTTCGGCTTGTCTGCCATCGAAGTGCAGAACCGTTCAGCGTACTCTGTAGCGCAGCGTGATACCTGGGGTGGTTACGGCTCACCGGAAGATTATCCAGATGATATCTTCCTGCAACAAGACCTGCCAGGCCGCTTTGACGATACCCTGGGTAGCAACGGCGCCGATATGGAACCGTTCTATTATGCCTCTAACATGGGCGATCTGATTGATGCTATCTCTTCAATTGCTGCCGCCAATGGCGAGACCATCAGCCCGTGCGGTACGGTATTGTGTATGGATCCTAACTTCCAGACTGACCGTCGGGTAACAGAAGAACAGTGGGCTGCTTATGCGCAAGCCAATATGCAGTTTGATATCGGTAATATGCCAGCCTGGTTATCTGTGGGCTTACGCTATGAAGATACCACCGTTGACTCTACTGCTCAGGTGCCTGATATCTCGTACCTGCGTTGGGATGGTGCCAACGAATTTGGTCTGGTCCCAGGTGAATTTACATTTACCAGCTTAGATGGCGGCTATGATCACTTCCTGCCTTCTGTCGACTTCAAACTGGAAGTGGTAGAAGACTGGTTTGTACGAGCGTCTTATAGCAAAACTATTACCCGTCCTGGTTATGGCGACATCCAGGGTGGTCTGACGGTGAACCAGCTGGCTCGCTTCAACGGTGGTACTGGCCAGGCCGGTAACCCGAACCTGGAGCCGTTCGAGTCGACTAACATCGATATCTCTACCGAGTTCTATTATGGTGAAGGCAGCTATGTGGCCATCGGCTACTTCGATAAAAAAGTAGATAATTTTATCGGTACCACCACCTACACAGATACCCTGTTTGATATCGCAACGCCTATCGGCGGTCCACGTTATGAAGAAGCACTGGCTGCAGTAGGTCCTGAGCTAGGCGACATCCGTCAGTACTTTGTTGACCAGGGCTATGTGAATGACGCTGGCGAAGTAGTCGGTATTGATGGCGAAGATCCGCTGTTACCAATCACTATTACGCAGCCGGTGAACTCGGATTCCAGCCGCTCAGTAGACGGCATGGAGTTTGCGGTACAGCATCTGTTTGGCGACAGCGGCTTTGGTACGGTAATCAACTACACCATGGTTGATGGCGATGTTGAATACGACAACTACAGCACAGACACCCAGTTTGTTCTGTTGGGCTTGTCAGATACTGCCAATGCTGTGTTGTTCTACGAGATGGATAACTGGGAAGTGCGTGCTGCATGGAACTGGCGGGATGAGTTCCTGGCGGCCACCGTCGATGGCAACGGCAACCAGAACCCTACCTACGTAGAAGCCTATGACCAAATTGACGTGAATGTGCGTTATCAGGTTAACGAGCAACTGGAAGTATTTGTTGAAGGCATCAATGTGACCGGTGAATACCAGCGCGCACGCGCCCGTCACCCGAACATGGTGGTCAACATTGCTGACCAGGAGCCGCGTTACAACATTGGTCTGCGTTACGCATTCTAATCACGCATAAGCATGTTACTATGGCCCTGTTGAGTTTTTCAGCAGGGCCTTTTAAGTAACGCTTTATAAACAACTGCGTAAGTGCGGTTTTTTATCAAGCGTTATTACGTGAGGGCCAGCCACAACACAGGCGGGCACCTGAGCGGAGAAGTGTACGTTGCAGCAGGCAAATTCATCAGTCAACTCAGTCTTGGTTATGGGCGGCGGTGCTGCCGGCTGGCTAACCGCGGCTATTTTGGCGGCCACCAGTCAGCGGCCGTTACAGGTCACTGTGGTCGAGTCGCCACAGGTGAAAATTTTAGGCGTGGGCGAAGGCACCTGGCCCACTATGCGCGATACCCTGCGTAAAATTGGTATTGCTGAAGATGAGTTTTTACTAGCCTGCGACGCTTCCTTCAAGCAGGGCACCTGCTTTCGTGACTGGTCAGAACAGCATACCTATTATCATCCGTTTGATTTACCCGGCGGTTTTTTTGAGACCGATTTAGCCAGCTGGTGGCATCAGCAGCAGCCCAACGCTGCGTTTGCCGAGCTGTTTTCCGCCCAGCCGGCACTATGTCAGGCGCACAAAGCCCCGCGCCAGTTACACACCCCACCCTATGCTGCGGTGGCCAATTATGGCTATCATCTGGATGCCCACAAGTTTGCCGACTTACTTAAACAGCACTGTCTGAATAAGCTGGGCGTGCATTATGTACAAGGCCACATCAGCCAGGTCAACCAAACACCCAGCGGCGCCATCAGTAGCCTGACCACTGATACCGGCAGCACCCTAAGTGCCGATTTTTTTGTGGATTGCAGCGGTTTTGCTGCGCGCCTGATTGGCCAGGTGTACAACGAGCCCTTGATCCCGGTGGATAACCAGCTGTGTAATGACAGTGCGCTGGCTGTACAGGCCAGTTACATCGATTCGCAAACCCCGATAGCATCGACCACCTTATCCACTGCGCATGCCAATGGCTGGCTATGGGATATCGGCCTGCCCCACCGCAAAGGCGTGGGCTGCGTGTACAGCTCGGCATTTTGTACCGAAGAAACCGCCCGCCAAACTTTGCTGGACTATCTGGCAAAGGATGATGCTACCGCGCCGGTGGATGAAACCAGCATTCGCAAGATCAGCTTCACACCGGGCTATCGCGCCGCCCCCTGGCAGCATAATTGTGTTGCTATCGGCACCGCTGCCGGTTTTGTCGAGCCGTTAGAGGCCTCAGCGCTGGTCATGGTTGAGCTGGCTGCCACGCACCTGGCCCGCCAGCTGCCGGCCCAGCCTGACACCATGGCCGCTGCGGCGCGCCAGTTTAACCGCATATTTGCCACCCGCTGGCAGCGCATTCTGGATTTTTTAAAACTGCATTATGTCTTGAGCGATCGACGTGATAGCGCTTACTGGCAATTTATGCACGACAGCAGTCATGCATCGGAACAGTTACAGGACTGGCTGGCGCAATGGCAACACCGTGGCATCAATCATCAAGACTTTTTATATCAGGATGAGATCTTTCCGCAGGCCAGCTATCTGTATATCCTATACGGTATGCAAGGTGGCCACCAGCCGCTTAACCGGGTCAGTGCACCCATTAATAGCGTATTGCAGCAAACCGCCCGGCGCACCCAACAGCAATTGCGCGGGCTGCCCACCAATCGCGATTATATCAACGCCCTTAAACAGCACCGGCAACAGCACGCCGGCTAATCAGGAGTTTTCATGGCACAGCATGCCCTGCTTAATAATGTTGAGCATAAAAATTTAAAAATTCGTCAGGACCATGGCCCGCAATATAATGAGAACCTGATGTGTGTTCCTGTATTTCCGGCTGAAGCCCGTCTGGCCCAGGCCCACTACCCATTGTTGTTTGCCAAAGACAATGACAACCAGTTTCAGATGGTGGCGTTGTTAGGCTTCGAACAGGGCGAGAATTTGTTTTTACAGGATGGTCAGTGGCAGGCTGCCTATCAGCCCATGGTCATTGCTAAAGGGCCATTTTTAATCGGCCGCAACGATCAACAACCCGAGCAGTTATCGGTACACATTGATTTAGACGACCCGCGGGTCAACGAAAGCGAGGGTGAAGCGGTGTTTTTACCCCATGGTGGCACCACCGAATACACCGACACCATTTCCAACGTGCTAAGCACGCTGCATGAAAGCCAGCAACCGCACCGTGATTTTATTGCTGCCTGCGAAGCGCTTAATCTGATTGAGTCGTTTGTCCTGGATATCGACATGCCTGACAGTGGCACCCACCGCTTGAGCGGCTTTTATACGGTTAATGAAGAGCGCCTGAACCAGTTAGACGGTGAGCAACTGGCCGGTCTGCTGGCCAGCGGCCACTTAGATACCCTGTATATGATGCTGGCGTCTATGAGCCAGATGGCCAGCCTGGTGCGCCGAAAAAAGGCGGTAAGCTAGCATGAGCCAGCCGGTGGCGCCGCTTGACCTGAACAGCTACGACAGCCTGTTGGCCGGGCTGCGGGCGCAAACCCAGCCGTGCAGTCTGCCCGGGCTGGTCAGCCACTGGCCGGTGGTACAGGCGGCCACCACCTCCAACGAAGCCCTGGTGGACTATCTGGCTCGGTTTGATGCCGGTAAAACCATCACCAGCCTACATTTGCCGGCGCGCTTTGACGGGCGCATGTTTTACAACAAGCAAATGGACGGCTTCAACTTCAGCCGTCAGCAGCAGCCTTTTATGCAGGCAGTGCAAAGCTTACTGGCCCGTCAGCATGACCCAGCAGCCGATTCACTCTACGTGGGCTCCACCACCATCGATAGCTGCCTGCCGGGTTTTACCGAGGCTAACCCCATCGACCTGACCCAGGCCAACCCGCTGGCCACGCTGTGGATTGGCAATAAAAGCCGGATTGCCGCGCATTACGATGTGCCCGACAACCTGATTTGTGTCACTGCCGGCAAGCGCCGGGTTACCCTGTTTCCGCCTGAGCAGGTGGAAAATTTATACGTGGGCCCGCTGCATATTACCCCGGCGGGTCAGGCAGTCAGCCTGGTGGATTTTGCTGCGCCGGATTTTGAGCGCTTTCCACGTTTCAAACAAGCATTGGAGGCGGCTTATACCATTGAGCTGGAGCCTGGGGATGCGTTATTTATCCCGGCCATGTGGTGGCACCATATCGAAGGTCAGCACAGCCTGAACATGCTGGTAAATTTTTGGTGGCGTGATGCGCCGGCTTATTTGGGCCGGGCTGAAAATGCCCTGTATCACGCGTTACTGGCACTGAGCCAGCTGCCTGACAAAGAACGTCAGGCCTGGCAGGCCATGTTTAATCATTATGTTTTCAGCCAGGATGCCGAACGCTTTGACCATATTCCCGCTCATCTGCGCGGGCCGCTGGACCCGTCCAGTGAAAAAATGGTCCGGCAGTTTTCGGCCTGGCTGGCAAATCATTTAAAGCAATAAGGTAGCAACAGATTATGCAGCAGTCGCAACATAAAACCCGGGTGGTTATTGCCGGCGGCGGAACCGCTGGCTGGATGGCCGCCGCCGCGCTGACCCGGGTGCTTAAGCACAAAGTGGATGTGACCCTAATCGAAAGCTCAGAAATTGGCACGGTCGGGGTCGGCGAAGCCACCATTCCGACGCTGGTGTTTTTCCATAAGTTGCTCAAACTCAATGAGCAGGAATTTATGGCTGCCACCAACGCTACCTTCAAACTAGGCATCAACTTTGAAAACTGGAAAGACCGCGACCACAGCTATCTGCACGCCTTTGGGGTAACCGGTAAAGACTGCTGGGCAGCCGGCTTTCAGCATTTTTGGCTGCGCGGCCTGCAAGAAGGCCTCAGCGGTGATTTTGGTGATTATTGCCTGGAACGCCAGGCAGCCGAGGCCAATAAATTTGCCCACATGCCCAATAATGGCCTGAACTACGCTTACCATATTGATGCCAGCCGCTATGCGCTGTTTTTACGTGAACTGGCGGAAAAAGAAGGGTTGCGCCGCATTGATGCCAAAATTGGCGAGGTCAATGTGCGCCCGGCCGATGGTTTTATCGACCACCTGGTGTTGGATAATGGCGAAAAAATCGAGGGCGACTTTTTTATCGATTGTACCGGCTTTAATGGTCTGCTCATCGAAAAAGCCCTGCACACCGGCTATGAAGACTGGTCCCACTGGCTGCCCTGCGACAGCGCGGTGGCAGTGCAAACCGAAGCCACCAGCGCGCCTATCCCCTACACCCGCTGCATTGCCCACGAAGCTGGCTGGCAGTGGCGCATTCCACTGCAGCATCGGGTGGGCAATGGTATGGTGTTTTGCAGCAACTATCAGTCTGATGACCAAACCATTGAGCAGCTGCTTAGCAATGTGGAAGGCAAGCCGCTTAACGATCCGCGCGTGATCCATTTTCGCACCGGCCGCCGGCGCAAACAGTGGAACCGCAACTGTCTGGCACTGGGCCTGGCCAGTGGCTTTTTAGAGCCGCTGGAATCCACCAGTATTCACCTGATTCAGCAGGGCATTGTACGCTTTTTACGGATGTTCCCGGAAGCCGGGGTAATCGAAGAGGATGTTCGCGAATTTAACCGCCAGGCTGATTTTGATATCGAGCACATTCGCGACTTCATCATTTTGCATTATCATGTCACCAATCGTACCGACACACCGTTCTGGCGCCATTGCCGGCAGATGGATGTGCCTGACTCACTGCGCCACCGGATTGATTTGTTTCTCAAAACCGGGCGAGTGTTCCGGGAAGGCAATGAATTGTTTGACGATTCCTGGCAGCAGGTCATGATCGGTCAGGGTTTGATGCCACAAAGCTATCACCCGATTGTGGATACCATGAGCCGGCAGGAGTTGGAAAATCTGCTGGCGCAAATCCGTCTGAATATTCGCCGAACAGTGGAAAAGCTGCCTCCTCACGAACATTATCTTAGCCAGTTCTGCCGTTAGGCAGACCCTGGCATGCATGGACATTGGATATGACCTCTGTACTGACCCCAGGCCCGCTGTTCAGCGCGCCTGAGTTTACTGTTGGCGTGGCCACCTCGAGCTTTCAGATTGAGGGCGGTCGCGACAGCCGCGAGCCCTGCATCTGGGACACTTTTTGCCGCACACCCGGCGCCATCGCCGATGGCAGTCACGGCGATGTGGCCTGCGATCATATCCACCACTGGCAGCAGGATTTGAAGCTGGTGCGCGCCATGCACATGGATGCCTACCGCTTTTCCATCAGCTGGCCACGGGTGATGCACGCCGATGGCAGTATCAACCAGGCCGGGCTGGATTTTTACGAGCAAATTGTGGATTACTGTGCCACCCACAATATCAAGACCTATGTCACTCTGTATCATTGGGATCTGCCGCAATATTTAGAAGATGCCGGTGGCTGGCTGAACCGAGCCACCGCCGAGGCATTTTTGGAATACGCACGGGCAGTAGTCACACGCCTGGGCAATAAAGTGCATTCCTACGCCACCCTAAACGAACCATTTTGCAGCGCCTATTTAGGCTATGAGGCCGGCATTCATGCGCCCGGCAAACAGGGCAAACAAAACGGCAAAAAAGCGGTGCATCATTTGTTACTGGCCCATGGTCTGGCCATGCCGGTGTTACGCGCGCTGGCGCCGGCTGCCAGCCACGGCATTGTGCTGAACTTTACCCCCTATTATCCTGCCAGTGCCGATCCGGCCGATGAGCAAGCCACCGCACTGGCCCATAGCCATCATAACGACTGGTATATCCGGCCTCTGCTCACCGGTTGCTATCCGGACCTGCTAACCCGATTACCGGCCGACCAACAGCCCCATATTGAACCTGGTGATATGGACATCATTGCCGCGCCGCTGGATTTTTTAGGGGTTAATTATTATACCCGCTCGCGAGTGGCAGCAGATGGCACTGATTTTACCTTGCTCGACCCTCCCAGCCAGGCAGCCCTCACCGCCATGGGTTGGGAAGTATACCCTCAGGGACTGACCGATTTACTGGTGCAGCTGCATCGTGACTATCAGTTACCCCCGGTGATGATTACCGAAAATGGCATGGCCTGTGAGGATACTCTCGAACAGGGCGAGGTGCGGGACTCGGCACGTATTGCCTATCTGCAAAGCCATATGAACGCTGTGGAAGCAGCCGCCGCGCAGGGTGTGCAGATTACCGGCTATTTTGTGTGGAGCCTGCTGGATAATTTTGAGTGGTCTCTGGGCTATACTAAACGCTTTGGTATTGTGTATGTGGACTACACCACTCAGCAACGAATCACCAAATCCAGCGCCAAAGCCCTTGAACATATGCTGCAAAAACGGGCACGATAGCGACTATTCTTCAGGCCAGGATCCTCATCACCTCATGCTGACAGCACGCGAAAAAATCGCTTACGGGCTGGGCGACACCGCCAGTAATTTTATTTTTCAGTCGGTGATGCTGTTTTTGACCTTTTATTATACCGATGTGGTCGGCCTACCGGCCGCCGCGGTCGGCAGCATGTTCCTGATTATTCGTGTGATTGATGCCATTACCGACCCTCTGATGGGCTCGTTGGCTGATGCCACCCGCACCCGCTGGGGGTCGTACCGGCCTTATCTACTGTGGCTGGCATTACCTTTTGCACTGTGCAGTGTGCTGGCATTCACCTCACCGGCCGGCTTGTCTGACAGCGGCAAACTGATTTACGCCTATGCCACCTACGGCTTGCTGATGCTTATCTATACCGCCATCAACATTCCCTACTCGGCGCTGGGCGGGGTGCTCAGTACCCGGCTTGACGAACGGGTCTCCATCCAGGGTTACCGGTTTGTGTTCGCCATGCTCGGTGGCCTGCTGGTGACCGCCTTTATGCTACCCATGGTGCATTGGTTGGGGGCGGGTAACACTGCATTAGGGTATCAACGCACCATGCTGGTAATGGGCAGTATCGGCATGTTGCTGTTTTTAGTCTGCTTTGCCGGCACCCGTGAAAGGGCCGAGCCGGCCAGCCGCCACTTTCCAAAAATCAAAACACAGCTGGCCGTGTTGTGGCAAAATGATCAGTGTCGGGTGCTCAGCCTGGTGGCTATGTTGGTGGTGACCGGCGTGGCCTTACGCAATACCATGGCAATTTATTACGTCCAGTACGCCCTGGGCCGGCCCGACTGGGTGACCCTGTTTATTACCGCCGGGATGGTGGGCAGTATCTTAGGCTGTGCCAGCGCCAATTATGTCAGTCGCAAAATCGGCCGGATCCGCTTATATATCACCACCCAGGTTGTAAGCGCAGCGCTGTGCCTGGTGAATTTTGTCGTGCCCTTTGATGCGCCCATACTGGCCACTGCGGTCCATTTTGTCTGGGGCCTGGTGTTTCAGATGTCCACCCCGCTGTTATGGGCCAAGATTGCCGATGTAGTGGATTATGGTGAGTATCGCACTGGTCTGCGCATGACCGGGGTCACCTATTCGGTGGTGGTCTTTTTTATCAAGGTGGGGCTGGCTACCGGCGGCGCACTGGCGGGCTGGTTTTTGGCGTTAAACGGCTATCAGCCGGGTACCTCAAGTAGCACCATAGCCGCCGGCATCAATGCATCGTTTTGCCTGGGCCCGGCGCTGGCTTCGCTAATGGTGGCCCTGGTGATGCGTCGCTATGAATTAAACAATGCCACTTTGCGCCAGATTCAACAGCAGTTACAGTCCCGCCAGGGCTAGTTGGCGGTCGGTTTTAGACAAGGATTTTGGAACACAACTATGGTCACGATAAAGCAGGTCAGTGAGCGCGCCGGGGTTTCGTCGGCAACCGTGTCGAGGGTGATTAATAATGCCGACTCGGTCAAGGAAAATACCCGCCAGCAAGTGCTCAAGGCCATGGCCGAGCTGGGCTACCGGCACAATATTATCGCCGCCTCACTGGCATCGAATAAAACTCACACCATTGGGTATGTAGTGCCCGAACTGCACGGTTCTTTTTTTGGGGCTATGATGGCAGGCTCTGAAGAAGTGCTGCGCAAAGCCAACAAACACTTGTTTGTAGTGGCAGGCCACAGTGATGATCAATTGGAACAAAAAGAAATCGAAGCTCTGCTCAGCCGGCGCTGTGATGCCCTGATCCTGCATGTGGAAGCGGTCAGTGATGATTATCTGATTGAACTGACCAGTCAGAACGTACCGCTGGTGATTGTGAACCGCTACATCGATGCCATTGGCGAGCGCTGTATCAGCCTCGACAATCGTTTGGGTGGCTATGTGGCGACCCGGCATCTGATTGACCAGGGTCATACCAAGATTGCCTATGCCGCCGGCGCACTGTTTAAAGCGGATGGCCAAAACCGACTGGAGGGCCACCAGCAGGCACTTAAAGAAGCCGGTATTCCGTTTGATCCGGCACTGATGGTAGAAGGTAACTTCCAGGCCGCCTCGGGCGAGGCCTGTATTCACACTTTGTTCGAACGCCAGGCCCGGTTTACCGCAGTCGCTTGCGGCAATGATGAAATGGCTACCGGCGCGATTAATGCGCTGCGTGAACACGGCTTTAATGTGCCGGCCGATATCTCGGTGGTGGGCTTTGATAATATTGACTATGCCAGCTACCTGACGCCTAAACTGACCACCGTCAACTATCCGGTGCGCGAAATCGGCAAGATGGCCGCCCACTGGATCCTCAATCAGGCTTACGGCGACCAGCAGGCAGTGTTGCGGCATATTGTCGAGCCCAGCCTGATGGTGCGCGGCACCACTCAACCGCCAGCGCCACGCTAAACGGCCATCTACTCAGCCGTGGGTATAATCAGGCGCGGGTAATCACCCCGCGCTGTTGTATTCAACAAAAATTACCCTTTTTCAGTGTTTTAAGCGTAAACACTTATCTATCGTGCTGGCACAAATCCGCCGGCCATACACCACTTTTAATGATAATAACGGGGTCCCCATGCCGGAGAGAAAACCTCAAGGAAAACTCAATCCACCGGTGTTTTACACCGCCACTTCCTTAATCGCCATTCTGGTGTTGTTTACCTCCCTGATGCCAAGCCGGGCAGAGGAGTTTTTTAACCAATTGCAAAGCAGCATTGTGTTTAATGCCAGCTGGTTTTATGTGCTCACAGTGGCCATCATTTTGGTATCAGTGGCCTTTTTAGGCTTGTCACGCTTTGGTGATATAAAGCTGGGACCGGACCACTCAACCCCGGACTATAGTTATATCACCTGGTTTGCCATGTTGTTTTCAGCCGGCATGGGCATCGGCCTGATGTTTTTTGGCGTGGCGGAGCCGGTAATGCATTTTATGAACCCGCCACTGGGTGAAGGCGAAACCGTCGCAGCCGCTCGTGAAGCGCTTAAACTGACCTTTTTTCATTGGGGCCTGCATGCCTGGGCTATCTACGCTATTGTAGCCTTGATCCTGGCGTTTTTTAGCTACCGTCATGGCTTGCCACTGACCTTACGCTCCGCGCTCTACCCACTCATTGGCGACAAAATTTACGGACCTATTGGCCATGCGGTGGATATTTTTGCAGTGATCGGCACTGTGTTTGGTGTAGCTACCTCATTGGGCTATGGGGTATTGCAGGTCAACTCCGGGCTTAATTACCTGTTTGATGTACCCGTGGGCACCATGATGCAGATTATCCTGATTATCAGCGTTACCCTGCTGGCCATTATCTCGGTAGCCACCGGTCTGGATAAAGGGATCCGCCGTCTATCTGAGCTCAATATGGGACTGGCAGTGATTTTGCTGCTGGTGATTTTGCTACTGGGCCCCACGGTATACCTGCTACAAACCTTTGTGCAAAACACCGGCAGTTATGCCGCGGATCTGGTGTCGTATACCTTTAACCTGTTTGCCTACGAAAAAACCGACTGGCTGGGCGGCTGGACCATCCTGTACTGGGGCTGGTGGATGTCCTGGGCACCGTTTGTCGGTCTGTTTATCGCCCGGGTTTCGCGTGGTCGCACCATCCGTGAATTTGCCATGGGTGTATTGTTTGTACCCAGCGGTTTCACCCTGTTGTGGATGACAGTGTTTGGAAACTCGGCCATCGATCTCATCATGAATCAGGGCGTCACCGAATTGGCCGATGCAGTCTCCGAAGACGTCGCCATTTCCCTGTTCGCCTTTTTAGAAAATTTTCCGTTTTCCGGCGTGCTGTCATTTATCGGCACCTGTATGGTGATTGTGTTTTTTGTGACCTCTTCCGACTCGGGCTCCATGGTGGTAGACATGCTGTGCTCTAGCGGCAGCGATGATACACCGTTATGGCAGCGTGTATTCTGGGCCAGTGCCGAAGGGGTGGTCGCCGCCGTGCTGCTGCTGGTAGGTGGTCTGGGAGCGCTACAAACCATGACCATCGCCAGCGCCCTGCCCTTTGCGGTGGTCTTGCTGGTGGCAACTTATGGCCTGATCAAAGCCTTGCGGGTTGATGTGGCCAAGCGTGAAAGTCTGATGTTTAACGCCAGCCCGGTGACTGTTGCTGCCGGTGACCATAGCAGTTGGGAACAACGGCTCGCCAGCATGCTGGATTTTCCCAGTAAATCCAATGTCATCAGCTATATCGACTCGGTGGTCTATCCGGCCATGCAGCGGGTGGCCAAGCAACTGGGCACCCACGGTGTGCAAGCTAATATCGAAAAACTCAAGGCCGGCCGCTATGTGCTCACCGTGCAAAAAGAAGACAGCTATGATTTTCACTATGAAGTGCGGCGGTTTTCCTACGACCGCCCAAATTATGGCTTAGACGATGAGGACGATGACACCGATGAAGTGTATTACCGCGCCGAAGTGCACTTGCGCGAAGGTGGCCGCGACTATGACATCATGGGCTGGCCGGAAGAAGCGGTGATCAACGACATCGTTGAACATTATCAAAAACATCTGCACTTTTTGCATTCCATCCGTTAGGACGCGGCCGTGCCTGTATGCCCAGGCACGGCAATACTAGTTTGTTCAGCAATGAGTGCGAAAGTGGGTGGACACCGGCACTCCCTGCCAGTCTAGTTGTACCTCCGTAGTATGAGGCTGGCGCGCCGGGTTGGCCAGGGTGGGCTGCCAGCGCATCGCTTGCAAGGCGTGTTTGCCGGCGGCCATAAACACCTCATCGCCCTTGAGCATAGTAATCGCTTCCGCCTGCCCCTGACGGTCAATGGTATAGCGGTAAGTAACGCAGCTAGAAAATCCTTATTTTGCCTGTTCGATAGGATAGGCAATATTGAAGGGGGTCTGCGGATGCCACAGTGCGCGCGAGGCATGCTGTTGCTGCAGGCTGTGCGGCGAGCCGGTGAAATGGTGTTGCGAGGTACCCCACCAGCTCAGCGCACAAAAATACAATAAGATAACTAACAATGGGGTAATAATCGCGTAGCGCATGGCATCGGCCGTGACAGCAAACAGGCCAGTCAGCTTAGTGTAGAAAAACCCAGCCGGCTACCTGGAGATGCCAAGGGCAGCCGACGGTGAGCAAAACTGTCAGACCAGCCCTGCACAGGCTGGCCAAGGATTATTGCATCAGCCACATGCGCGCACTGCGCGCCGGCACATAAAAGTTATGCCACTGGCTGGAGATGGTCTGGCTATTGCCGCTCAAGGTATCCTGATAGGTGCGGTACCACCACAGCCCGGCATCTGAGGTATCCACCCACACATCCTGGCCGTCGCCGCATTTATTAATTCCCACTACCCCAATATGCTCGCGCTGAAACAGCAAGATACAGTTGTTGCTGTTGAGCACCCGCATGGAACGGCCCTGGGTGCTGTTGTGAAATTCGATCATGCCGGCTATGTCGGCGCGTTTGTACAGATCCTGCCAGCGGTTATCGCCACTTTCATTATGATCCGAATACATTAGCGGTACGCCGCCATCGCGGCCTAAGATATACGCGTTGGCCAGGGTTTCGTCGGTGGGGTCCAGCAACTGATAGCGAAAGCCGTCATTGAGCGGAATATCATGGGTCACACTAAAAGTGATGGCTTTAGCCGGTGCCAGCGCCTGGCCATAAGCCCCCGGGTCAACCAGTACATCCATGGAGCCGCTGTAGCTAAATGCACTGCGGATCTGGGCAAACAGCGGAAAATCATAGGCGCTGTGGCCGGTCTGGCTTAGATACGGACTTAAAAAGTTATCGTACTCCACCGTACCAGCGCCGCCGGTGGTGATGATTTCACCAAAGATATGCATTCCCTGTTTGATACCCGCATCAAACACCTGATTCATATGATAATTAGTCATATGTTTGGCAGCATCCACCCGAAAGCCGGACACCCCGAGTTGTTTTAGTGCGCGCAGGTAACTTTTTTGCTGCTCTACCACCCAGTTGTTGTTATCCAAATCCGGCAGGCCTGGATCCGGTGGCGCGCCACATAAACGGTTATACTGGACATCGCCTACATTGCTGTAGTCACTGATACACTTGGGCCCGCCGGCATCATAAGTGCCGTGAAAATCGCCACCGCCGAACAGCCCGTTACTGACATCGCCAAACAAGGTGATACTGTTGTAATAACTGCTGTTGGCCGCGTACTGGTTGAGCACTTCACTGCCTGGATAATTGAGATCGCTCCGCTTGTGCGCTTCGTTTGCCATATGGTTGAACACAATATCGGCATAGGTTTCAACCCCTTGAGACTCCAATGCCTGCACCATCTGAGCAAAATCGTCTGTATCGCCTAGCGGGTTATCAATAACCCGGTAGTCCTGGGGTTGATAGCGGGCCCACCACTGGTCGCCGGTAGATTTGTAGGCGGGTGAGACCAGCACCTTGGTGTAACCTAGTGAGGCAATTTCTGCTGCCTTGGCGGCCACTTCGTCATATTGCCAGTTAAACGCGTGTAAAATAACATCAGCGTGAGCCGGCGAGGCCAGTGAGCCGGCCACTAGAGCACTAAGTAGCATGCGGCGCATGGGAGAATGAGTGTAAGGTAAACGCATAGCTTTGTCCTGAAGGTGTGAACAATAAAAACATTAGATTTACATTTTACTCACAACATTTAAACATCATGCATACGTATTCATTAATTGCGCTAATTGGAATTCGAAAAGCTTTAGTGGCAGGCGGGAATCTGAAAACAATAGCAGTTAATTATTTGATGAGTCATCGCATACAAAAAAGCCGCATCAAATGCGGCTTTTAAATAGGATTAATCAGGTATTCCTTAAAACGGAATATCATCATCAAAGTCAAAATCTGGCTCGGCCATTGGGGGCTTATTGCCCTGTCCGCCCTGGTTTTGATTTTGATTCGGGTTACCCCCCTGGTTAGGGTTGCCCTGATTCTGATTTTGCTGCTGGTATCCACCCTGGCCCTGGCCTTGTTGCTGATAGCCGCCCGGGTTATTTGGCTGCTGGCGCTGGAAACCACCACCGCCCTGGTTGCCGCCTTCATTGCGGCCGCCCAGCATTTGCATCTGATCAACAATCACTTCTGTGGTGTAGCGATCCTGCCCTTGCTGGTCCTGCCATTTACGGGTTTGCAGTTTACCTTCAACATAAATCTGCGAACCTTTTTTCAGATACTCACCAGCCACTTCTGCCAGCCGGCGATACATGGTTAACCGATGCCACTCCGTGCGTTCCTGCACCTGGCCTTGTTGGTCTTTCCAGCTTTCACTGGTGGCCAGACTAAGGTTGGCAACGGCATTACCATTGGGCATGTATCTCACTTCAGGATCAGTTCCAAGGTTTCCAACCAGGATTACCTTGTTCACGCCTCTACTTGCCATCGATGTCTCCTGTTAAATCTGTTACTGCCAGGCTGTATAGCCGTAGCGTGCTATGGTAGCGGAAATTTTAGCGGCCCTTCAAGCGAACCAAAGCGTATTATTATAACGAAAATTCATGCTATTGCGTGGAAAATTCTCACACTGTAAATAGCCGGTTGATTTGCCTACGGTATTCGTTTTTTGTGCCGGTGTCTGCTGGCCTTTGGGCCAGAAGATGCGCGCACCAGCCGGCCACAGACAAGATGATTGCGGCCGGCGGAGATCACCACCAGGTAGTGTAAAAAGCAATCAGAACAGCAGCCACTGCCAGTGAGGCGATATTAAAACTGCGCTTGGTGGCAAACTGCACTTCGTCCAGATTCACTGCCTGCGGATGGTCGCCATGGCCCTGCACCACCGAAATAATGATGGCCAGCGCAGTACACATGATAAACACCAGCCCCACCCGGTCGATAAACGGCAGCTCAGGCCAGAACAGCCAAAACACCAGGCTGAATACAAACGACCCCAGCGCGGCCATCAGGCCGGCGGTTGCAGTGGTTTTTTTCCAAAACATGCCCAGCGCAAACAGCGTCACAATACCGGGGGTGAAAAAGCCGGTAAACTCTTGAATATACTGGAAAGCCTGGTCAAAGTTACCCAGTAACGGCTTGGCCACTAGCATGGCGATAATCAGGGACAACAGGCTCACTACCCGGCCCACCATCACATAATGCTGCTGATCTTTGTTGGGGTTACGATCCTTGTACAGGTCCATAGTGAAGATGGTCGACACACTGTTGGTCATGGAGGCAAGCGACGACACGATGGCGGCCACCAACGCGGCAAAGATAAGGCCTTTAAAGCCTACCGGCATCAGCGTCATCAATGACGGATATGCCTGGTCAGGTTTATCCAAATCAGGCGATAAAATCACGGCGGCGATGCCCGGCAGCACCACAATCAGCGGCATGATCAGCTTTAAAAACGCCGCAAACACAATGCCTTTTTGCGCTTCGTGGATGCTCTTGGCTGCCAGGGTGCGCTGAATGATGTACTGGTTAAAGCCCCAGTAGGACAGGTTCATGATCCACATGCCGCCGATGAGCACCGAGATCCCCGGCAGGTCATCATAATGCGGGCTGTCAGGCGCTAAGATCATGTCGAATTTTTCCGGCAGACGCTGAGTAATGTCCACAAAGCCCTGCCAGGCGCCAGCACCGCCGCTGATCATATTCAGCGCCGTATAGGATAAAAACAGCCCGCCAATGACCAGTAGCACCACCTGGATAATATCGGTCATGGCCACCGCTTTTAGCCCGCCGTACAGCGAATACGCCAGCGAGAACAATGCCAGAAAAATCATGCCGTGCATCAGCTCTACCCCGGCAATGGTATTGATTGCCAGCGCGCCCAGCCACAATACCGCGGTCAGATTAACAAACACATATACCGCCAGCCAGAAGATGGCCATGACAATGCGTACCCGATGGTCGTAGCGCTGTTCTAAAAACTGCGGCATGGTGTAAATTTTGTGCTTCAAAAATATCGGCAGAAAAAACTTACCCACGATGATCAGGGTCAGCGCCGCCATCCACTCGTAGGAAGCAATGGCCAGGCCCAGCTGATAACCGGAGCCGGACATACCAATGATTTGTTCAGCAGAGATGTTGGCGGCAATCAAAGAGGCACCGATGGCCCACCAGGGCAGGCTGGAGCCAGCCAAAAAGTAATCATTGGTATCTTTGGTGTGGCCTTCTTTTTCTCTGGACACCCACCAGGCGATACCAATCAGGGCGATGACATAGATAACAAAAATCGCCAAATCGAGTGTTTCAATATTCATAAGTTCCCAACCACTTTGTCTTTTTTATCAGGATGATGGCCGGCGCTGCAGTAATGCACTGATTGCCAGGATGCTGCCTGTGCCAGCAGCCATCATAAGATTTATTTACAGCATTAGTCACCTGTTGTTGGTAACTTTTTAACCATTAAAAGCCAAACTGATAACAAATCGTATGCTGGTAAGGCTGCGTGGGGCTGATCCTGGCCGATGGAAACGCGGGTTGATTGGGCGCGTCAGGAAATGCCTGCGGCTCCAGCGCCACCGCCCCGCGGTCGCAATGTGGCTGGCCGCTGATACTGGCGGCGGTGTCAGATAAAAAATTGCCCGAATACAGCTGTAATCCTGGGGCGTCAGTAAAGATGTGCAGGCTGCGCTGGCTGACAGGATCAGTGAGCGTAGCGGCCGGCTGCTGACCGGCCCGACATGCTTCTGCCAATACAAAATTATGATCGTAGCCGTGACCTAGTTGCAGCTGCGGGTGGGCACTGTCAATGTCCTGCCCCAATGGCTTGGGCTGGCGAAAATCGAACGGAGTGGCAGCCACCGGCAGTTGCCGCCCGGTGGGGATGAGGGTCTCATCCACTTCGGTAATGTGCCCGCTGGCTAGCTGCAGGCTATGGTTGAGCACCTCTCCATGGCCGGCCAGATTAAAGTAACTGTGATTGGTCAGGCTGAGCACTGTGGGTTGGTCGGTGCTGGCAGACAGGGTCAGGGTCAGGCGGTGCTGGCTGTCGAGGCGATACTCAGCCTCAATAGTCAGATTGCCTGGAAAGCCATTGTCGCCATCGGCGCTGGTGGTGGTCAGGCGGACACCGCAGGTATCACCCTCATGCAACGGCCGGGCCTGCCACACCTGTTTATGCAGCCCGCCGGGCCCGCCGTGCAGCACATTGTCCTGCTCATTGGTGGTCAGTGGATAATAGGTATGATCGAGTGAAAAACCTTGCCGGATGCGGTTAGCATAGCGTCCCACAATCGCCCCGCTGCAGGCTCTATCGGCCACATAATCTGCCAGGCTGGCATAGCCCACCACCACATTGGTATACCCGCCGGCGGCATCCGGCAGAGACACCGCACGCACAATCGCGCCATAATTGATAATTTGCACCTGCATTCCGCCCGGATTGCTCAGGGTAAACAAAGTGACTGGCTGACCGGCATGTTCGCCGAAGGGAGTTTGCTCGACCCGGCAGCCTGTTTCAGAAGGCGGCATAATCTCTCCAGGGAATCATCATCGTTACATCAGCTGGGCCGGCGGTTCGCAATAGCCTTTATTACCCACATCCAGAATAAAGGTCGCGCCACTGTGCGGTTGCTGGTGCAATTCCTCTAGCTCCAGCCCCAGTCGCGCACTGGTCACCACCAGGAAGGAGGAGCCCGGCCCGGTAAAGCTGATACTGGTTAGCTGAGTGGCTGGCAACCCAATCTGTTGCAACAGACTGCCATTGGGGCAAAACTCACACACCAGTCCGCTGCCCCAGCAAGCCACCCACACATGGCCATCGGCATCCACCGCCAGGCCGCTGGGCGCGCCCAGTTTGTCGGATAAGGTGACAAAGGGTTGGCGGCCCACAATCTGGCCGTCCTGATGCAGCAAATACTGGTAAATTTTGCTCTGGTCAAAGTCACTGGCAAACAACACATCGCCGGCAGCGCGGCTGGCTAAACCATGTAATTGTTGGCCCGGCTCCTGATAGCGGCTGGTCTGGCCCGGTTGCACACCACTCACAGTGCGCTGTTGAAAGCTGCCACGGCGATGGCTGGTGGCCACATATAACTGGCCGGCCGGCGTCACCGTGGCCGGAGAAATCTGGCGCGCCGGCGCATGCTCGTTCAGAGTAAAAAACGGGCTGGCTTCGGTGTGCTCGTTATCCAGCAAATACACCTGATTCGGATCTGCCCCTACCACCTGTCCGCTTAAGGTTTTTTTTAGCCACAAAAAAGGCCTGGGTAAGAGTGAATGGGTGACGCTGAAGGTGTGCAAATCCAGCTGGTAATGGGCTGAATTACGACTATCTGTCCACCATAGACAATGATCAAACAAATTGTAGTAAGCGCCACTGGCATACGCGCACTGGGTGGGAATTATCCACTCTAAGGCCGAATGCAGCGCTAACGAGTTGTCGGGCATACCTCAAATGTTCTATCTTGCTGTTATTATTGATGGTATAGCGTATATTCCGATGGTTTTCAATGATGGTTGGTGTTTTGTCGCCAAGCCGTTACACTGAAGCTACGTTCATATTTTGACGACTGAATACGTGCACTCTTCTGATTATCAGGATCACAGCCTCGAGCAGCTTCGGCAGGCTTACCGGGAACTGGATGCGCAAGCCCATCCCAAACAGGCGGCTTTTTTAGCTGAGCTTATCAAAGCGCGCGATGAAGCCGAAGTGGATGCTATTAATGATATCGAACATCCTCCCCTGGCCCGGCGGCGCGAACGCTTTGCGGCTTTTTTGATCGACAGTGTCATTGGTATTCTGGCCAGCCTGCCGCTGATGATCGTGTGGTCCAACTATCTGGCCACCAGCACTTGGTGGAGTGCCTTAGGTCTGGTGCTCGCCTACCAGGCCATTATGTTCGCGCTAATCCATGGCTATTATCTGGCCACCCGGGCCCAGACAGTGGGTAAATATTTTCTCAACATCCGCATCGAAACCCTGGATGGGCGGCCGGCCACGTTCAGCCGTTGCTATCTGGCCCGCTATCTGCCGGTGCTGCTGGCCTACAATCTGCCCTTTTTAGGGGCACTGCTGGCCCTGGCGGATATTATGTTTATCTTTCGCGGCGACCGCCGCTGTGTGCACGACCATATTGCGGGTACCCGGGTCGGCTATCACCCGGCACCCCGGTCCTGATGGTCTGACCCGTTTAATTTTTTAATGCCCCGTTTGTGCCGCCAAACCAGGCGGCTGAATTGCATGGCGGCCAGCCGCCGTCGCTTTCTATATATGTAGGATATTGCATGACTTGTTTGACGCTGTTGCGTGCCAGTGCCCTGAGCCTGGCGTTATTTGCCCCACTGACTTCCGCAGTCGCTTCGCTGCCGGATGACCACATGCAGGCCTTGTCGGCTCTGCAGCAGCAGGCAGCTCAGGATGAGCTGTCGTATACCATCATCGAATCGCTGACCACCGAGGTGGGCGCACGTATGGTAGGCACCCCCGGTGAGCGTGCATCGGTCGCCTGGGCGGTGGCCAAGATGCAGGCGCTGGGGTTTGACAAGGTCTGGGTAGAAGAAAGCGACGCCACATTGTGGCAGCGCGGCGAATTAAGTGCTTCAGTAGTAAGCCCTTACAAACATCCTATCACTGCACTGGCACTGGGCAACAGTGTTGGCACCCATGGTGAACCGGTTAGCGCCCCGCTGGTGGCATTTGCCGATCTGGCAGCTCTGGAAGCCGCGCCGGCGGGTAGTCTGGAGGGCAAAATCGCCTTTGTAACCTACAAAATGGAACGCCACCGGGATGGCCATGGCTATGGCGCGGCAGTGGGCGCGCGGGTCACTGGTGCCTCGGTGGCCGCACAAAAAGGCGCAGTAGCCTTCATCATGCGCTCGGTAGGAACCGACACTCATCGCTTTGCCCACACCGGCGTATCACGCTATGCCGACGGTGTGAAAAAAATTCCGGCGGTGGCCATCTCTAACCCGGATGCAGATCTGCTGGAAAACATGCTGCGCCGGCCCGAGCCGGTGGTATTTTCATTAACCCTGTCCGGCACCGGTCTGGCGCCCCAACCCACTACAATTGCCAATGTGATTGGCGAGGTCACCGGGGCCAGCCGGCCCGACGAGATCGTCACGCTGGGCGCGCATTTGGACAGCTGGGATGTGGGCACCGGCGCTATCGATGATGGTATCGGTGTGGGCATTACCCTGGCTGCCGGCCATTATTTGGCTCAGCGTGAAGAGCGCCCGGCACGCACCTTACGGGTGATTTTATTTGCTGCCGAAGAAGTGGGCCTGCTGGGCGCCAAAGACTATGTAGAGCAACATACCGAGGAGATGCCGCAGCACATGATTGGCGCCGAATGGGATTTTGGTAACGGTAAAATCTACCAGCTGGAGCCAGGAGTCGGGCCAAAGGCCTTACCGGCTATTGAAGCTTTTGCCGAGCAACTGGCACCGCTGGGAGTGAGTCTGGCAGATACCAACACGGCCAAAGGCCAGTCAGATATGAGCGCGCTGGGCCATGCCGGCCAGCCGGCGGTAAACTTTAATCCTGATGGCAGCGACTATTTTGACTATCACCATACCCGCAACGACACGCTGGACAAAGTGGACCGGGAGGCATTGCAGTTCAATACCGCGATTTACAGCATGTTTGCGCTGTTTGCCACCAGCACCGACACAGATTTTCGCCGTTAAGTTTTAGCCTCAGTATCCCGGGAATTGTTCAAACGAATTGATAAATTCCCGGTATTTCGGGATCACCCGGCGGTTTTCCATGGTTTCACCATGGCGGGCGCCGGGTACCACAATAATTTCTTTGTTCATGCTGGGCGAGATATCGTACAGCTCACGGCCAAAACGGGTCGGTGTGAGCTGATCTTCCCGCCCGGTCAGGATCATCAGCGGGCCCTGGTAATGGCGGATATAATCAGCATTATCCACCAGCGCCAAATCCGCCGACACTTCCAAATAAGTAAAATATTTGGTCCACTCAGGCACCATATTTTGCGCCACATCAGTCACCCGATTGATTGGGCCGTCCAATACCAGGCCATCCACCTCACGCACCGAGGCCACATAGCTGGCCAGAATGCTGCCGATGGAGATCCCGTGAGCTACCGTGGGCAGATGGTCGGGAAACACGCTTTTGCCATAATCGTAAACCTGCAGCGCATCAGCTTTTAAGTTAGCCATGCGCATGATAGGCGCTTTTTCGCTGGCCCCGACGCCCTGATAATCCAGCCACAAAATATTGGCCGGGATCTGGCCAAACTGATGCACCAGGCCGGAAGATTTGGCGATACGCATGCCATTGCCAGCAAAAAATACAATGTTAACCACAGGGTTAGGGTAAGACACCGCGATGCCTTTTAGCGCCAGCCCCTGCGCGTTGGTCAGCTCAACCGTGGTGATCGACACCTTGGCCCGGGCTTCATTAACCCGCTGATGCAACTGTGTGGTATCCAGCGCTGAAATGGTGTTGTCCTGATGCACAAAAGACCCCGAACTGACATCGATGGCGCAACTACTGCAAACCAAACTCGCCAATACCAATGCTACGCGATACCACATGTGTTGTTCCTGTTATTACTGATGGTTAACGATTAAAAAAAGAAGTATTTGTTGGTTAGTTGCCCGGCGCTTTGATCACATCGGGCTGGATCTCCCCAGCACTGACCAAAAAGCAGTCCATGCCAGCGCGACCGGCAGCCTGCACACCAATTTCGGTGTCTTCAAACACCACACACTGGTGCGGCGCTACCTGCATCTGGCTAGCCACAGTCAAAAAGGTTTCCGGATGGGGTTTACCCTGCAGCACATCACTGGCTGTGACCAGGGTATCCAGCCGTTCCAGCAGGCCGTGATGGGCTAGAAGCTGACTGGCATAATGGCGCCCGGCGCCGGTGCCCACACCAATGGCATGGCTGGGCCGATAGTGTTCAAATACCGCCAGGGTCGAGGCAATAAGGGTGGGTGCATGGTCCCTCGCCTGATAAGCCGCCTCTTTAAAACGGGCCACCGCAGGCACATCCAGCGGCTGTTGATAATGTTCACTGAGCAGCCGCACTGTTTCGGTGGTTGGTACGCCGCCCAGGCTGTACATGAAAGGGCGATCGAAAGGCAGCCCAAACTGCTCGCAGGTTTGCTGCCAGGCGTTCAGGTGTGCGCCCATGGAATCCAGCAAGGTGCCATCCATATCAAACACAATGCCGCGGTAGGCCTGCAAATCAATCATGTTTCCCCCTTGTGTGCCTGCTGTTATGCCCGGGCCTGACTGGTGTGTAGCGCAATGACCTGATGCGCCTGCGCCTGGTCGAAGTGCTGATTGACTTTAAGATACACCATGCCGTCTTCAGCGGATACGGCGGTTTCCTGAACTCCCGGGATCTGCCCCAGAGCCGCATCCAGCTCACCGGACCGGGCTGGTGGGCCGCTAAACGGCAGCGCTACACGTTTTAGTATGTGCATATTGTTCAGCCCGCTGAGCAGCGCCAGCCAGGCCACCGCCACGGCAGCACCGGTCAGATAGGCGCCGGTGGGGCTGGACAGCTCTGCCACCAGCCCGGCCAGCATGCCGCCGGCAAATGCCCCAAAAAATTGAAAGCTAGCATAAATGCCCATGGCGGTGCCCTTCTGACCGGCCGGGGCCAGGGTGGATACCAATGCCGGAAAGCTGGCTTCTAAATAATTAAAGCCGGTGAAAAACAGCACCAACGCCACCACTACCCAGGCCAGGCTGGCCGGTTCCAGGCCAAGCCCCACGAAGCCCAGTGCCATCAGGCCGGCAGCCGATAACACAATCTTGCGTAAGGTGCGGCCGCGGCCCCAGGCCATCAGCCCGGTGAGCCCCACGATAGACGCCACCAACACCGGTAAATACAGCTGCCACTGCACCTCCAGGGTAAAATCCAGGGCTAGCAGGGTCACCGGCAGATTGACAAATAACAGGGTGATCATCATGTGTAGCAGCAACACACTAACATTGAGCCGCCACAATTGCGGCGCACGCAACAGCCGGGCCACCTGGCCGGGCCGCGGCAACACATCAGCACTGGCACTAGGTGGTGCTGCCGGTACCACCCAATAAATGAGCGGCATGCAGCACAGCGCCAGTATGCCGGTTAGGGCAAAAATGCCGCTTAAGCCGCCGTACTGGGCAATCAACGGACCCACCAGCACCGCCAGATAAAAAGAAAAACCGATGGCAATGCCGATGATGGCCATCACTTTAGCGCGCTGGGCTTCACGGCTGACATCGGTGGCCAGCGCCATGATGGCCCCGGCAATGGCGCCAGCGCCCTGTAAGATGCGCCCCACCACCATCAAGCTTAAGCTGTCGGCCAGCGCGGCAATCAGACTGCCACCAGCAAACACTGCCAGGCCCAGTAAGATCACCGGCTTGCGACCCCAGCGGTCGGATAACATGCCCATGGGAATCTGTAACGCCGCCTGCGTCAGGCCATACCCGCCAATGGCCAGGCCGACCAAAAAAGGCGAGTAATCCGGGTAGTCCAAGGCAGCCACCGCAAGCACCGGCATCACCATAAACAATCCCATCATGCGCAACACATAAACTAAAGCTAATGATAATGCTGCGCGTAACTCTAAGGCGTTCAAAATCTCACGGTTTCCTGTAGCAAAAAAGTGCCTGCGAGTGTATCACAATATGGTTTTTTGCCCATGACACGATTTTAATCAATGATCTGCTATACAGCGCCAGCGGTAACTAATCATTATTTTTCAGTGCCGCTGTGGCATACTGGATCTTTTGGCAAATGATGGGTCTCAATGGACAAAATCGACATACAGGGTGCCCGCACCCATAACCTTAAAAACATCGATTTATCAATTCCCCGGGACAAACTGGTGGTCATCACAGGGCTGTCTGGCTCAGGCAAATCATCACTGGCGTTTGACACCTTGTACGCCGAAGGGCAGCGCCGTTATGTGGAGTCGCTGTCAGCCTATGCACGGCAATTTTTGTCAATGATGGAAAAGCCCGATGTAGATCATATCGAAGGCTTGTCGCCGGCCATCTCCATCGAGCAAAAATCCACCTCACATAACCCGCGCTCAACGGTGGGTACCATCACCGAAATCTACGACTATCTGCGCTTAATGTTTGCCCGCGTGGGTACGCCGCGCTGCCCCACTCACGATGAGCCGCTGGATGCCCAAACCATCAGCCAAATGGTCGACAAAGTCCTCGCCATGCCCGAAGGCAGCAAGCTGATGCTGCTGGCCCCGGTGGTCTCCGACCGTAAGGGTGAGCATGTCAAAATGCTGCAGAATCTGGCTGCGCAGGGCTACATCCGGGCGCGCATCGATGGCGAGGTCTGCGACCTGTCGGATCCGCCAGAGCTGGATTTACACAAAAAACACACCATCGAAGTGGTGGTTGACCGCTTCAAGGTGCGTGACGATTTACAGCTGCGTCTGGCCGAGTCCTTCGAAACCGCGTTGGAGCTGTCCGGTGGCAATGCCAAAGTGGTGGACATGGACAACCCGGATGCCGAGCCCGTGATTTTTTCGGCTAACTTTGCCTGTCCTCATTGTGGGTACAGCTTGAGCGAGCTGGAGCCGCGGTTGTTTTCGTTTAACAACCCGGCCGGTGCCTGCCCCACCTGTGATGGCCTGGGCACCCGTCAGTTTTTCGACCCCTCGCGCATTATAGTCAATGACGAGCTTAGTCTGTCTGGCGGTGTGATCCGCGGCTGGGACAAACGCAGTTATTATTATTTTCAGATGCTGCAGGCGGTGGCTGACCATTATGACTTTGATTTGACCAAACCCTTTGCCGAGCTGAGCCAAAAAGATCGCGATGTCGTGCTCTACGGCTCCAAAGGTAAGTCGCTGAAGTTTAAATACATCAATGACCGTGGCGATATCATGGAGCGTAAGCATCCGTTTGAGGGAGTTATCCCCAACATGGAGCGGCGCTACCGGGAAACTGAATCCAACGCAGTACGTGAAGAATTAGCCAAATATCTTAGCCAGCAGCCGTGCACCAGTTGTGGCGGGTCGCGACTGCGCGAAGAAGCGCGTAATGTGTTTATCGGCCAGACCAACCTGCCGGCCATTGCCGAGATGTCTATTGCCAACGCCTTCGATTTTTTTGAAAATCTGGGCCTGCAGGGCCAGAAAGCTGAGATTGCCGATAAGATCTTAAAAGAGATCCAGGACCGCCTGGGCTTTTTGGTCAATGTAGGGCTTAACTATCTGAATCTGTCACGCAGCGCGGATACCCTGTCCGGTGGTGAAGCCCAGCGTATCCGGCTGGCCAGCCAAATCGGCGCCGGCCTAGTGGGCGTCATGTATGTGCTGGATGAGCCCTCCATCGGCTTGCATCAGCGCGATAATGAACGTCTACTCGGCACCCTGACCCGCCTGCGCGATCTGGGTAACACCGTATTGGTGGTGGAACACGATGAAGATGCTATTCGCGAAGCCGATTATATCATTGATATCGGCCCGGGCGCTGGCGTCCACGGCGGGGAAATCATCGCCGCCGGCTCATTGCAGGATATCTTAGACAGTGAAGACTCACTTACCGGAAAATATCTGTCTGGCCGCGAAGCCATTGCCGTGCCCGAGGTACGCAACCCGGCCAAAAATGACCAGTGGCTGGTACTGGAAGGCGCCACCGGCAATAACTTGCAATCAGTTACCCTGAAAATTCCGGTGGGCCTGATGACCTGTGTCACCGGTGTGTCCGGCTCGGGCAAATCTACCCTGATCAATGATACTTTTTATCGCATTGCCCAGCGTGAGCTCAATAATGCCACCGCCAATGAGCCGGCCCCGTATACCGCCATGCACGGGTTGGATAATCTGGACAAGGTGGTGGATATCGACCAAAGCCCGATTGGCCGCACCCCGCGGTCTAACCCGGCCACGTATGCAGGTATCTTCACCCCCATACGCGAGCTGTTTGCCGGTACCCAGGAAGCCCGTTCGCGCGGTTATAAGCCCGGCCGGTTCAGCTTCAATGTCAAAGGCGGGCGCTGTGAAGCCTGTCAGGGCGATGGCATGATCAAAGTCGAAATGCACTTCTTGCCGGATATTTATGTGTCATGTGATGTGTGTAAGGGCAAGCGCTATAACCGCGAAACCTTAGAAGTGCATTACAAAGGCAAAAATATCAACGAAGTGCTGGATATGACGGTGGAAGAAGCGCGCGAGTTTTTCGACCCCATCCCGGCTATCGCCCGCAAATTGCAAACCCTGATGGATGTCGGCTTAGGCTATATTCGATTAGGCCAGGCAGCCACCACCCTATCCGGTGGTGAAGCTCAGCGCGTCAAGCTGGCTCGTGAGTTGTCCAAGCGTGATACCGGCCAGACCCTGTATATTCTGGATGAGCCCACCACCGGCCTGCATTTTCACGATATTCGCCAGCTGCTGGCGGTACTGCACCGGCTGCGCGACCACGGCAACACCGTGGTGGTGATTGAGCATAATCTGGATGTGATCAAAACGGCAGACTGGGTTGTGGATTTAGGGCCAGAAGGCGGCTCTGGCGGCGGCCAGATCATCGCCGAAGGGACCCCGGAACAATTGTGTGAGTTTGAAGCCTCGCATACCGGCCACTTTCTTAAACCGCTGCTCAACAAAGCCTGACCGAGGGCTGTATTTGCCTGGGGCTGTCACCATGCTATGGTGAAGGCCCCTACAGACACAATAAGATGTACACGGTTATGCATACCACACAGCCTTTGGAAGCCACCTACGAGGTGCGCTTTTGCGAAACCGATGCGTTAGGCCACGTCAGCAACACGGTGCTGGTGCAATGGTTTGAGGCCGCCCGCGACCCGGTATTTCGCATGTTTACTCCGGAACTGGACCTGGCCCACTGGCCGCTGATCCTGGCTGGCTATCAGGTGGATTTTCATCAGCAGATGTTTTACGGCCAGCCGGTCACCATCAAAACGTATATCGGGCGCATCGGCAACAGCTCGTTTACCACGGTCCAGCAGGTCTGGCAGGCCGGTAAACATTGCGCCACCGGCACCACCACCATGGTCCACTTTGATTATCAGGCGCAGCGCGCCGCGCCCATTCCGGACGCAGTTAAAACCACTTTGAGCCAGCATCTTCTGGAGCCCGAGCATGCATGAACAGTCTGATTTTATCGAAGTGATCGATGATGTGTTGCCTGCAGACTTGTGTCAGCAAATCATCACCCAGTTTGAGGCCAGTCCGCATCTGGCCCCCGGGCGCACCGGCGGCGGTGTGGATTTGGATAAAAAGCGCAGCGTCGATGTGTCGTTCAGCGAACAAGCCGAGTTTTCGGCACTGTTTAAACCGGTGATGGAAAAAACCGGTCAGCAATTGCTGCGTTACATCGAAAAATATTTTTTTGCCCTGGTCGGTCCCATTGGCCTGACAGTGCGCCACCCTAAAACCGGCGAGCCGGTCAAACTGACCCATGACAATTTTGAGGAAGTGGGCAAACCCAACCTGGCTAATCTGCTCAATTATCTGTTTCGGATTGGCGAGATCAATGCACAGCGCTATACCGCGCAGGAAGGCGGCTATCCGTACTGGCATTCCGAAGTGTATCCGCAATTACCGCACAATGATGCGCTGCATCGGGTACTGTTGTTTATGTTTTACTTAAACGATGTGCAAGAAGGCGGCCAGACCGACTTTTACTATCAAAATCGGTCGGTTTCCCCCAAAGCCGGGCGCATGGTGATAGCTCCGGCCTATTTTACCCATACCCATCGCGGCCAGATCCCCAAAAGTAACGATAAATATATCCTCACCTCGTGGCTGCTATTTAGCCGCGCTGAGCATATTTACACTCCGCAATAAGCGTCTAGGCCACCGCCTGGCGCTGCTGGCGCAGCATCTGCCGCGCCGCAATCTTGCCCAGCTTATAGCCGCGCTCCAGTTTGGCCCGGTTCATGGTCAGCCGCTTCACATTAAAGCCCTCCGGCGGTGCCACCAGTCTCAGGCGTACATCTGATGGCGGCTCGCGTAAAAAGTCCAGGGTGGCATTGTAGGTGGCACTGCGTTGCAACAAGGTATTAAGGAGTGCCGGCTGATGGCCGTACAGGCGCTCAAACAGCCAGGGTGAGGTAATGGTGGGTTTGGAAAAGCCCAGTGGCTGCGACAAAATCACCGTGATATCCCGGGCGCCCATGGCATAGGCCTGGCGCACCGGAATAGCATCGGCCACCCCGCCGTCCACATAGCGATGCGTGCCAATCTTGGGCTGGTCGCGATAGGCCACCGGAATCGAACACGAGGCCACCATCAGCGCATCGATATTCTCTGCCGTGGCCTGCACATAGTCACACTGGCCGGTATCCACATTGGTGACCCCCACATACAAAGGCGTGGTATGGCCAAACTCACTGATACGCTGGTTCAGCTGCAGCCGGCATTGCTGCCATAACCAGTGCACATCGGTCATATGGCCGCCGCGAATAAAACGCAGTGGGCTGAAAAATTCACGCCGGGTGGCGTAATCGGTGATGATTTGTTTGCTCAGGCCAGGTATGCCGGCCACAAAAGTCGACAGGTTGGTGGCCCCTGCCGACACCCCAATAGCAAAATCAAAGGTTTGCTGACTTTGCTGAAAAATGTCTAATACGCCGGCGGCAAATATACCGCGCATGGCGCCGCCTTCTACAACCAGTGCTTTGTGCATCTCGCTCACCCTGTCTTGCCAGGTAAAACTTTCCCAGTAGTGTGCACATAAGACAGGGCCCGGGAGCCACGCGTAATCTGGATATCAAGGGGTTAGGCCAGCACACGCTGCACACAGCATGGATCACCTATATAGCTATTCAAAAACCCGGCCAGAGCGAGGCGAGCATGGCTGACGACTTAGAATGGCGCGACGGCCTGCCCTTCGAGTTTATACGCCACCGAGGCAATATCGCCTTTCCAGCCAGCGGTGGATAAGGTACCGGTAACCCAGATAGCATCATACAAATCTTCGATGGCCACGCCGTCTTTAAAGGTCACATACACAATCTGGTTGGATGGTGGCGGCGGCACATGGATACAGGCACCAAAATACGGCACCAGCAAAAACTCAGTGGTCAGCTCGGCTGTGCCTTCAAGCGGCACCACAAAGCCGGGGATTTTTACCAACTGACCATTCAGCGCCTCGACCACCGGCGCATTAGGCTGCAACTGGGTCATCTGGCCATCATGGGATACCGCCGGCGCATCCAGTTCGTTAAATCCTGGCGGCACCATATCTTCCCAGTAGACTTCTTTGGCCTCCTGGGCCAGGGTAATCGGCGCGAATAACACACTGACCAGCAGCATGCCGGCTTGTAATGATTTTATCAGCATAGGGATCCTCCTATTTGGCCGGGTGACCGGCAATCAAAAAAGGGGCCACCCGGGCCCCTTAGTATTTTACCTGCTGCTTACTGGTTTTGGTCAAACCGTTTAATGCTGCCGGTAATTTCATCTTTGGCTGCCTGGGCGTTGGCCCAGCCGTCAATTTTCACCCATTTGCCTGGCTCCAGGTCTTTATAATGAGTAAAGAAGTGCTCAATTTGCTGTTTGGTCAGCTCAGGCACATCATCAATTTCTTTTACGTCACGGTAGATGGTCGACAGCTTGTCTACCGGTACCGCCAGTACCTTGGCATCTTTGCCTGACTCGTCAGTCATGTTCAACACGCCTACCGGGCGGCATTTGATCACTGAGCCGCTGATAATTGGGAACGGCGTCATTACCAGCACATCTACCGGGTCACCGTCTTCTGACAATGTGTTGTTTACATAGCCATAGTTAACCGGATAGTGCATGCAGGTGGCCATGAAGCGGTCAACAAACATCGCACCGGAATCTTTATCAACTTCGTATTTCACCGGGTTTGCGTTTGCCGGGATTTCGATAATCACATTTACTTCATCAGGTACATTTTTACCTGCGGAAACAGAGTTCAGACTCATGAATGGTTCCTTTGATTTAATGATGTGCCAATTTTGCCAGGTAACCACACCTGACCCAGGTGCATTTAGCTGGCGAAACGGCTGCAAGTATACGGTGCGCGCCGCAAAATAAAAACTGCCAGGCCGGGCTTTGCAGCCTGGCTGCTTATTTTACGCGCAGATTAAGCGCTACTCGCCCTGCTGATAATAACTCAGGCAGGTTTCAATTTCTTCTTTCGAGCCCAGCAATACCGGCACCCGCTGGTGAATTTCGGTGGGCATCACTTCCATAATGCGACCATGCCCGGTATTGGCCAGGCCACCAGCCTGCTCCATCAAAAAGGCCATGGGGTTGGCTTCATACAATAAGCGCAGTTTGCCCGGCTTGGACGGATTACGCTTATCAAACGGATACATAAAAATGCCGCCGCGGCATAACACCCGGTGGATATCACCCACCATGGCCGCCACCCAACGCATATTATAATCTTTTTCCCGCGGCCCTTCTTTGCCAGCCAGCAAGTCGGCCACATAGTTTTGAATCGGCGCTTCCCAGTGCCGCTGGTTGGAGGTATTAATCGCAAACTCAGCAGTATGGGTGGGCACACTGATATTTGGATGGGTCAGCAGAAAACCACCATGGGTTTTATCCAGAGTGTACAGATGCGTGCCGCGGCCGGTGGTCATGGCCAGCATGGTGGACGGGCCATACAGCACATAGCCGGCGGCGACCATCTGAGTGCCCGGCTGCAAAAAGGCTGACGGATCATCGGCGTCCATCCACTGCGGCGCATGGGTGATGGAAAAGATGGTGCCAATCAGGCTGTTGATTTCGGTGTTGGATGACCCGTCCAGCGGGTCAAAGCTGACCAGATAGTTGCCTTCCGGGTTGCACGGCACCACGGTGTCTTCTTCTTCTGAAGAGATGGCTTTGACATAGCCAGAGTCACGCAGGGTGTCTTTGAGGATCTGGTTTGAGATCACATCCAGTTTTTTTTGCGTCTCACCCTGCACATTTTCACTCAAGGTTGAGCCCAACACTCCGGCCAGGGCTCCCTGGCTGACCCGGAAAGAAATTTCCTTACAGCCGGCCAGTAAGGTTCGAATTAATAAAATCAGTTCTAACGGCGCACCGTCATGCTGCAGCTGGGAATTAAGTCGTTTCATGTGTGCAATTGCCTTTTTGATGTAGGGTTTTGTTATACCGGATGAGCGATAGCCTGGCTAGCCGGGCTGTTTTTTATCGCAGGCAGACGATACTGGCCGCCGCACTGCTGCGCTTCTTTTTTGACCGGTTGTGGCCGATTGTACCTGCGATTGCAGCCCAGCGAAATGAGTTATTCGATTACGCAGTCCCTTCTGATACAGTATCGGCCATCCCAACCAGGACTCATTGATTATGCACGTACACATTCTGGGCATCTGCGGCAGCTTTATGGGCGGGATTGCCGCCATTGCCAAGTCGCTGGGCCACACGGTAACCGGTTCGGATGCCAATGTTTACCCACCCATGAGCACCCAGCTGGAAGCGTTAGGCATCACCCTGACCGAAGGCTTCGATCCGGCACAGTTTTCCCCGCAGCCGGACATGGTGATTATCGGCAATGCGCTGTCGCGCGGTAATCCGGCAGTGGAATATGTGTTAAACCGCAAATTGCCGTATACCAGTGGCCCACAGTGGCTGCTGGAAAATCTGCTGACCGACCGCTGGGTCATCGCCATTGCCGGTACCCACGGCAAAACCACCACCAGCAGTATGGTGGCCTGGATATTAGAAGCCACCGGCCTTAATCCGGGTTTTTTAATTGGCGGCATCCCACAAAATTTTGGTGTTTCAGCACGCACCGGCGACAGCCCGTTTTTTGTCATTGAAGCCGATGAATATGACAGTGCCTTTTTTGATAAGCGCTCCAAGTTTGTGCATTACCGGCCTAATACGTTGGTCATCAACAATTTAGAATTTGATCATGCCGATATTTTTGCTGATCTGGCAGCCATCCAAACCCAGTTTCATCATCTGGTGCGAATGGTGCCGCAAACCGGCCTGATCATTTCCCCGGATAGCAGCTCAGCCATCCAGGATACCCTGGCGCGCGGTTGCTGGAGTAACCAGCAGCATTTAGGCCGCGACTGGCAGGCCCGGCTGGCCGCTGCCGACGGCAGTGTGTTTGAAGTCATCTATCAGGGCACCCGCTACGGCACCGTGACCTGGTCATTGCTGGGCCAGCACAATGTAGACAATGCCCTGATGGCCATCGCTGCCGCGCATCATGCCGGCGTACACATTGATGATGCCATCGCTGCGCTGTGTCGCTTTCAAAATGTGAAGCGGCGCATGGAGCATAAAGGCACGGTGAATGACATCACTGTGTATGACGATTTTGCTCACCACCCCACTGCCATTGCCACCACCTTAGCAGGCTTACGTCATAAAGTGGCTGATGCGCGGATCATTGCGGTACTGGAGCCACGCTCCAACACCATGAAAATGGGTGTACATCAGGCCACCCTGGCCGCCTCCTGGCAACAAGCCGATGCGGCACTGATTTATGAGCCAGCCGGCATGAGCTGGTCACTGGCCGAGGCCGCCGCCAGCAGTGGCACGCCCACGCAGGTGTTAAGCAGTGTGGAAGCGGTCATTGCCGCTGCCTCCGAGCTAGCCCGGCCCGGCGATCACATCGTGGTGATGAGCAACGGCGGCTTTGGCGGTATTCATGAGCGTCTGCTACAGGCATTAGATACGTCTACCAACTCCAGGAAACAGCATGGCTAAATCCATTACACTAGGTATTACCGGTGCCTCCGGGGCACCTTATGCGCTGCGCCTGCTTGAATGTTTAGTGGCTGCCGATTACAACGTGTTTGTGCTGATTTCGTCGGCCGCCAAGGTGGTATTTGCCACCGAAGAAGATCTTAAAATCCCGGCCAAACCGGAGGCGGCAGCAGAGTTTTTTCGCCAGCGTTTCAACGCCCGGCCTGATCAAATCACAGTCTGCGGTAAAGAAGAATGGTTTTCACCAGTAGCCTCCGGCTCCGCCGCCCCCAAGCAGATGGTGATCTGCCCTTGTTCCACCGGCACCTTGTCGGCAGTAGCCTGCGGGGCCAGTGATAATCTGATTGAGCGGGCTGCCGATGTGGTATTAAAAGAACGCGGCCAGCTGATCATGGTGCCCCGCGAAATGCCGCTATCGCCGCTGCATTTAGAAAATATGCTCAAATTGAGCCGCATGGGCGTGACCATGATGCCGGCGGCGCCTGGCTTTTATCATCAGCCACAAACCATTGCCGACCTGATTGATTTTGTGGTCGCGCGCATTTTAGATCATCTCGACATCGACCAGTCGCTGATGCCCCGCTGGGGCTACCAGCCGACCACTGCCAAGGAATAATCTGCATGTATGCATTTGCCAAAACCTCGCTTATTGCCGGCGCCGGCTTGCTGGCCAGCCTGCTACCCGCCGACCAGGCCCACGCTTGGGGCCAGACCGGCCACCGGGTCACCGGCGCCATCGCCGAGCATTACCTAAGCCCCCATGCGCAGGCCGCCATCGATCAGTTGCTGCCTAACGAAAGCCTGGCCGAAGCATCCACCTATGCCGATGAAATGCGCTCTAACCCGTCGCCCTTCTGGCAAAAGGTATCGCCGCCACTGCATTATGTGACAGTGCCAGAAGGCAAAAGCTACCCGCAGGTGGGCGCACCGGAACAGGGCGACGCCATGACCGCGCTGACCCGCTTCACCAATACGTTAAAAGATACGCAGGCCAGCCGCGACGAAAAACAACTGGCGCTGCGCTTTTTAGTGCATATCATCGGCGATCTGCATCAGCCGCTGCACGCCGGCAACGGCACCGATCGCGGTGGTAATGATGTGAAAGTGCGGTTTTTCTGGGAAGATTCGAATCTGCACCGGGTCTGGGATACCGAAATGCTGGAGCAAAAGCGTTTGTCGTATACCGAGTGGACCGACTGGCTGCAAAGCAAGATCACCGCCGACGACATTACTCGCTGGCAGGCCACCGACCCGCTGACCTGGATTGCCGAGAGCACCGAGATCCGCGATAGCCTCTATCCGGAAGATGCCAATGATATGGCCTATGAATATGTGTATGACCACCTGCCGGTGGCCAAACAGCGGCTGCAACAAGCCGGGGTCCGCATGGCGCTGTACTTAAACGAGGTGTTTGCCCCGTCGGCCACGCGCTAGGCTGACTTAATCGATATCCAGCGGCTCCGGCGACAGGATGACACCGGTGCTGTCGGCATACAGGTGATCTTCGGGTAAGAAGGTCACCCCGCCAAAATTCACCGGCACGTCCACATCGCCAATGCTTTCGCTGTCGGCATTGACCGGAATGGCCGCCACCGCCAGAATGCCTAAATCAAAATCACTTAAACTATCCACATCGCGCACACTGCCGTAGCACACAATGCCTTCCCAGTCGTTGTCGATGGCCAGCTGGGCCGAGTTGGCATCCAGCAGCGCTCGCCGGGTGGAACCGCCGCCGTCAATCAGTAACACTTTGCCGCTACCGGGCTGGGCCAGCACCCGATCAATCAGGCCGCGGTCTTCAAAGCATTTTACCGTGGTAATCTCGCCGCCAAAAGAATAGCGCCCGCCATAGCTGACAAACATGGGATCGACAACATCGACACTGTCGGCAAACAAATCGCATAATTCAGAGGTGTTATAGTCCATCACAAAGCCTTTTGGTTGTTGACTTACTTAGGTGCAGCCGCGGCAAGACCGTTGCTGGGCTCAAACTGGCTCTAGCATAGCATCATTTGGGCGAAACAAAACGCTGCAATTGGCTGATCCTGCCCGACAATTATACTGGTGGTTATGGGGGGCATTACGGGTGCTGTGTCACAAAGGTTTCTTTTTTCTGTCACCGCACAGTCACACGGGGTTTTTAGTCTGCTGATCAACCGTTTTGTATAGGGAAGATACACAGGTGCTGACAAAATCCCTGGCTAAATGCGATATCAGTGCGTTTTATTGGTTACACAACCTGACCAGCAAGCGCAATTGCGCGGCAATTATCTGGTTGTCGCGCACCGGTGACGGTCATCTGTACCTGCTGCTGGCCACCTGCCTGTGGAGCTTTGAGCAAGAGCATGGCGAATTGTTTGCATATACCGCGTTGATGGCGTACGCGCTGGAGCTACCCCTGTACCTGCTCTTAAAAAACAGCGTAAAGCGTCCCCGCCCGTGCGATTTACTCAATAACCTGACAGCCCATGTTACGCCCTCTGACAAATTCAGCCTACCTTCCGGACATACCGCAGCAGCCTGCCTGATGGCCAGTATGGTGGCGTATTTTTATCCGTCTTTTGCCTGGCTGGGCTGCAGCTGGGCCATATTAATCGGCTTATCGCGCATCCTGCTGGGAGTGCACTATCCTTCTGATGTGCTGGCCGGTGCTGCGTTGGGCATCACCATCGCCACGGCCAGCCTGGCCATATTGGGGTAATATGAAAATATTGTACGGTGTACAGGGAACCGGTAACGGGCATATCGCCCGGGCTCGTATCATGGCGGCCGCATTGGCTCAACGCGACGATATTCAGGTGGATTTTGTGTTTTCCGGGCGCTCGCCTGAACAGTATTTCGACATGGACATTTTTGGTCAGTATCGCACCCTGCCGGGGCTCAGCTTTGTCACCCGCCATGGCCGGGTTGATAAACTGGCGACACTGCGTCATAACCAGTTTTGCCAGTTTATGCGCGATGTCAGACAGCTAGATGTCAGCGGTTACGATTTACTGATCAATGATTTCGAGCCGGTCACCGCCTGGGCCGCCAAGCGTCAGGGGCTTACCGCTATCTCTATCTCTCATCAGGCAGCATTTGCCTACAAGGTGCCCAAATCCGGCGAAACCTTGCTGGACCGCTTGCTGATACGCTTTTTTGCACCGGCTGATATGTGTCTGGGCGTGCATTGGTATCATTTTAATCAGCCGATCCTTCCGCCTTTTATCAGCGACAGGCCGGCGCCGCAGGCTAGCCCGGGCCATGTGCTGGTGTACCTGCCATTTGAAGATCTTGATGATATCAAGCAGATGCTGGAACCATTAAGCAATCAGGTCTTTAAGTGCTATCACCCGGCCATTAACCAACCGTTGCAAAGCGGGCATGTGCACTGGTATCCGCCCTCCAGGGCAGGCTTTGCCTGTACGCTGCAACAATGCCAGGGCGTGATTGCCAATGGCGGCTTTGAATTATCCAGCGAAGCCTTGCATCTGGGCAAAAAATTGCTCATCAAACCGTTACACGGACAGTTTGAACAGTTATCCAACGTAGCTACCCTGAGCCAACTGGGGTTATGTGATACCCTGTCTTGCCTGGATACCGCTGTGGTGAAATACTGGCTGAAGGCTCCGGCCAACGAGGCCATCACCTTTCCAGACAACCCTGAGGTGCTTATCGACTGGCTGAAAGCGGGTAATTTTGATGACCCTTACACCCTGTGCCAGACCCTGTGGCAGCAGGTCCGATACGGTGAGAAAACCCGCCAAAAACTTTTGTCTCTTGCAATTTAATTGCGCAATGCGATGATAGCGGCAAATCATGTTTTTTCAGCGGTTTCATCGTGCCAAAAATTTCATCTCGTTGTTGGGCCACGTTACTGGTCTGCCTGGTTGTCGCCGGTTGCGGCTACCGGGGTGCGCTCTATCTCCCTGAAGAGGATAGCCAAAACCAGACGCCCGCCGAGGTCAACACCCCGGATGCCGCCCAGGAAGGAGATCTCTGATGGATCATTTTGGATACCGCGGGCAACAGCTGCATGCCGAAGAAGTGCCGGTCAGCCAGATTGCCCAGGCCCATGGCACCCCCGCCTACATTTATTCGCGTGCCACCTTAGAGCGCCACTGGCATGCTTTTGATGATGCCATTGGCGCGCACCCGCATCTGATTTGCTATGCGGTCAAGGCCAACTCCAACTTAGGCGTGCTTAATGTGCTGGCCCGGCTGGGATCAGGCTTTGACATTGTCTCGGCCGGTGAGCTGGCGCGGGTCATTGAAGCCGGCGGCGACCCGCAAAAAGTGGTGTTTTCCGGGGTGGGCAAAACTGTCGAAGAAATTGAATACGCGCTACAGCAAAACATCATGTGCTTTAACGTGGAGTCTGAGCCGGAGCTGCACCGCATCAGCGAGGTGGCCGAACGGCTGGGCCGCACCGCACCGATTTCGCTGCGCATCAACCCGGATGTGGATGCCAATACCCATCCGTACATTTCTACCGGCTTAAAAGCCAACAAATTCGGGATTGCCCGGGAGCAGGCACTGGCCACCTATGAGCTGGCCGCCAGCCTGCCTAATCTGAATATCATCGGTATGGATTGCCATATTGGCTCGCAGCTAACCAGCTTAAGCCCGTTTGTGGATGCGCTGGACCGCTTGCTTAGCCTGATTGACGAGCTGGCCGACAAAGACATTCACATTAAGCACCTGGATTTAGGCGGCGGTCTGGGCGTACCGTACGACCGCGAAACCCCGCCCCACCCGAAAGAATATGCCGCGGCACTGGCTCAGCGGATGGCTGGTCGTGAGCAGTTGTCATTGATTTTAGAACCCGGCCGGGCGATTGCTGCCAATGCCGGCATTCTGGTGACCCGGGTGGAATACATCAAACAGGGCGAAGAAAAAAGCTTTGCCATCGTGGATGCCGCCATGAACGATTTGTTGCGCCCGGCACTGTACTCGGCCTGGCAAAATATCATCCCGGTGAATTCCATCAGCAGCGCCGTACCCCGGGTGTACGATGTGGTCGGGCCGGTATGTGAAACCGGTGATTTTCTGGGCCGTGACCGTGAACTGGCGGTAGACGCCGGCGATTTACTGGCCGTGCGCAGCGCCGGCGCCTATGGTTTTACCATGGCTTCAAATTACAACAGCCGCTGTCGCCCGGCCGAGATCATGGTGGACGGTGACACTGTGGTGGTGGTGCGCGAACGAGAAAAACGCAAAGATCTCTGGCAAGGCGAGCACAAACTTCCGTAAACTAGCGATATCAAATAAGAGCAATAAGCGCTTCATGCAAATTCAGTTTTCCAAAATGCACGGGTTAGGCAATGACTTCATGGTGATTGACAATGTGACCCAGAATGTCTTTTTTTCCCCGGAGAAAATCCGCCAGCTGGCGGACCGGCATTTTGGTGTGGGCTTTGATCAGCTGCTCATGGTGGAGCCGCCTTATGATCCTGACCAGGATTTTCATTATCGGATCTTCAATGCTGATGGCACGGAAGTGTCACAATGCGGCAATGGTGCGCGTTGTTTTGCCCGCTTTGTAAAGCTTAAAGGGCTGGTCAATAAGAATAAAATTCTGGTCAGCACCAAAGCCGGCAACATGGTTTTGTACCTTGAAAAAGACGGCCAGGTGACGGTTAACATGGGCAAACCGGAATTTGATCCGGCCCGCATTCCGCTTAAAGCTAACAAGCAGGAAAAAATCTATCTGACCCGCGAAGGCAACCACACCCTGTTTTATGGTGCGGTGTCCATGGGCAACCCGCACTGTGTGCTGGAAGTGGATGATGTGCAGCAGGCCGACGTGGCCGCCATCGGCCCCTTGTTAGAACAACATGAGCGCTTTCCGCAGGGTGTCAATGTCGGCTTTATGCAAATCTGCAGCAGCGACCACATTAAACTGCGGGTGTACGAGCGCGGTGCCGGTGAAACCCTGGCCTGTGGCAGTGGTGCCTGTGCGGCGGTGGCCATTGGCCATATGCAGGAAAAACTGGGTAAGGATGTTCGGGTGGACTTACCCGGCGGCCACTTACGGATCCGCTGGCAGGGCCCGGGCTCAGTACTGAAAATGACCGGCCCGGCCGAACATATTTTTGACGGACACATAACATTATGAACAAGGTCACAGGGAATCGCCCGCCAGCCACGGCGCCTGGCAGTGATACCATTGCGCAGGACAGCGCGGTGAATGCCCGCGATGTGATGCAGTATCTGCGCGACCATCCGGATTTTTTTGCCCGCCACCCGGAGCTGCTCGAAGAGCTCAAAGTGCCACATGTGCAAAAAGGCAGTGTGTCGCTGGTAGAGATCCAAAGCGAACAGCTGCGCAAAAAAGTCCGCCAGCAAAATTACAAACTCAGCCAGCTGGTCAGCATTGCCAAGCAAAATGAAAAAATCTATCGGGTCTATACCGATCTGAATGTACAGCTGCTTACCTGCCAGAGTGTGGCCGAAATCCAGCTACGGTTGGAAGAAGTGTTGCAGGACAAACTGGATCTGGCCTCGGTAACCCTGAAATTGTTTAAAGGCCCCCACGCGCTGCCCGAACTGCAGCGCCGCTTGTTTGTGGAAAAACGCTTTAAACAGGATCCATTCTTTTTTGGCCGCTTAAGCCAGCACGAGCGCCAGTTGTTGTTTGGTGATGCCATCGCCGAGTCGGCGGCGTTGATCCTGGTGGAAGACCATGCGCCGTTAGGCATTGTGGCCATTGGCAGCCGCGATGCCAGCCATTTTACCCCCGATATGGATACCCTGCTGCTCAAACAGTTGCGCCAGGTGCTGGGCTTTGTGTTACCGGGTCTGCTGCATTACTGATGAACGACACCGCGCTGTCGCCCCGTTGCGCCCACTGGTTGCACCAATTTTTACGCCATCTGCAGGCCGAACGCGGTCTTTCTGCCCATACTCTGGCCAATTATGAACGCCAGCTTAGCCAGGTGGCGCGTAGTCTTGCATTGCCCGACTGGGCCGGACTGACCCCCGGCGATATCAAACGGGTGATGAGCCAGGCCAAACAACAAGGCAAACATGCCCGCTCCATCGCGTTGCAACTATCCGCCCTGCGCACCTTTTGCCGTTACCTGATTGACCAGGGTCAGCTGTTCAGTAACCCCATGGAAGGCATTCAGGCGCCCAAACAGGGCCGGCCGCTGCCACGTCAGGTGTCGGTGGATGCTATGCAACAGCTGCTCGACGGCAAGCCCGACGACCTGCTGGGCTGTCGCGATCACGCCATGTTTGAGCTGTTGTACGGGTGCGGGCTGCGCTTAAGCGAGCTGACCGGGCTAAACCTTACCGACTGCTTGCCCGATGGCCTGCTGCGGGTACGCGGCAAAGGCAATAAAGAACGCCTGTTGCCGTTGGGCCGCCAGGCCAGCCAGGCACTGCAAGCCTGGCTCAAGGTACGGCCGGCCCTGGCCGGGCCGGACCAACCAGCGGTGTTTGTGAGTAAACAAAAAAATCGCCTGTCCAACCGCCAGGTGGCCAACCGGCTGGATACTCTGGCGCAAACCCGGGACTTACCGGACAAGCTCAGCCCGCACAAACTGCGCCATTCGTTTGCCACCCACGTATTGGAGTCCAGTGGCGATTTACGCGGGGTGCAGGAGTTACTCGGGCATGCCAATTTATCTACCACTCAGGTATACACCCATCTGGATTTTCAGCATCTGGCCAAAGTGTATGACTCGGCCCATCCTCGGGCCCGCAAAAAATAAGGAGCCTGCATGCGCTTTTTCCGGCCCCTGGCCCCGGTTCGTGCCATGACCTTTGATTTAGACGATACCCTATATGACAACGGCCCGGTGATCCGTCAGGCCGAGACCGCGTTGCAGAAGCATATTGCCCGCCATTACCCGCAGACTGCCCGTCTTGCCCGTACTGACTGGCAGCGCATTCGTCAGCAGTTGCTTAGCCAGACCCCGGCACTGGCTTCAGATATGGGCCAGTTGCGACTTCGCACCTTAAGCGCAGCGTTGCAGGCGGATATTGACGATGACAGCGCGCTGGCTGAGGCCGCCCAGGCGTGTTTTGAGTGTTTTTACGACGCGCGTAGCGAGCTGACCTTAACGGATGAAATGCACCAGACGTTGGCCGCCCTGGCTCAGCGGGTGCCGCTGGTGGCCATCACCAATGGCAATGTGGACCCGCAAAAAATCGGCATCGCGCCGTATTTTGAAGCCTTTTTGCATGCCAGCGTTCGCCGGCCGATGAAGCCGCACCGCAAAATGTTTGATGAAGCGGTGGCCCACTTACAGCTGCCAGCCGCCAATATTTTGCATGTGGGCGACAGCCTGACCAAAGATGTGACCGGGGCCATTGCCGCCGGCAAACAGGCCGCCTGGTTTGCCTGCAACCGGCCCATGGATTTACGCGGTGAGCGGGTGGGTGTGTTGCCTCATGTGCAGATTGACAGTTTCAGTGAATTACTGGCACTGGTCTAGCTGGCCATTATCTTCCAACACATTTTGTTTCATCGAATCGCATGGCCGCTGGCAGGCCGGCCGACCCACCACCTTGGCCGGTACTCCCACCACGGTCGTATGGGGCGGCACATCATTAAGCACCACACTGCCGGCCCCCACCTTGGAGCCCCGGCCTACCTCAATATTACCTAAGATTTTGGCGCCCGCGCCCACCAGCACGCCCTGACGGATCTTAGGATGGCGATCACCGGACTCATTGCCAGTACCACCCAGGGTGACACTTTGCAGCAGTGACACATAATCTTCGATCACCGCGGTTTCACCTACTACGATGCCAGTGGCATGGTCAAACATCACCCCTTTGCCAATCTGTGCAGCCGGGTGAATATCCACCCCAAAGGCTTCGGCACTGCGGCTTTGAAAAAACAGTGCCAGCTGATGGCGCTCTTTTTGCCACAGATAATGGGCCATGCGATGCACCTGCACCGCCTGAAACCCTTTGAAGTAGAGCAGCGGGGTCAGATAGTCGTTGACCGCCGCATCGCGTTCAAACACCGCTTTAATGTCTTCAATGGCTGCTTCCACCATCTCCGGGGCCATCAGGTAGGCTTCAACAAACACTTCGCGAACGGCCATCGCCGGCATCACATCATCGGCCACCTTGTTGGACAGGATAAAACTCAGGCACGACTCAAAATTATGATGCGTCAGGATACAGGCATGAATATAGCTAGCCAGTAACGGCTCATTATCAGCGATGGCTTTTGCTTCGGCTTTGAGCGCCGGCCAGAATGCCTTAGCAGCGGTGGCCTTGGCGGGGGTTGAGAATGCGAGCATAAACGAGTTCCTGAGCAACAAATTTGCAGACTGCCACTGTGGTATTGCATGTAGCAAAATTCAAGATGCGGTAAACGAAAAGACAGGCTGACTGATGGCTGGTTTGTACCACCGGCATAGCCGGCTTGATCACCCCGGGCAGGTTAAGTTTGTGCAATGTTTCACCTGTCAGGCTGTAATTGCTGCACAGCGGCCTGTAGATAACGCAGAGCCAGCCTTCAACACCGGCTGTGAACACGCCACCCTGTCTTAAAAAGACAATAAAAATCAATATTATAAAAACATATTGCTAATTGGTCTGATGGTTGCAGAATCTTTGAGCCGTATGTTGTTTCGTTTAACTCAAACCAAGGAGCAATTCTATGAATAACGATAAAATGGAAGGCAACTGGAAAGAAATGAAAGGCAAAGCCAAGCAAAAATGGGGCAAACTGACCGACGACGACCTGGATGTGGTAGATGGCAAACGCGAAGAGCTTGTCGGAAAAATTCAGCAACGCTATGGCAAGAGTCGCGAAGAAGCCGAACGTGAAGTGGACAACTTCAACAAATAACCCCCCTCACGCTACCCACCCCGGGTAGCGTTTTTTTATCCACACTGATTTACGAACTGGCCTGTATAAACGCACAGTTCGCTGGCATAATTGCGAGCATTTAGTTTCAATCAAACAGGTAATCGCAATTATGGATGTCTCTTTACTGCTGGACAGTCTGAACGACAAACAACGCGAGGCAGTGGCCGCGCCGCTGTCTAACATGTTGGTGCTCGCCGGAGCTGGCAGCGGTAAAACCCGGGTGCTGGTGCACCGCATTGCCTGGCTGATGGAAGTGGAAAATATCACGCCTTTTTCCATTCTGGCTGTCACCTTTACCAACAAAGCTGCGCGCGAGATGCGCGGGCGTACCGAAGCCCTAATGCGGCGCAATCTGCACAGCATGTGGATAGGCACCTTTCACGGTTTGGCGCACCGCTTACTGCGCGCGCATCATGCTGAAGCCGGCCTGCCGGAAAACTTTCAGATCCTTGACTCGGATGATCAGTACCGTCTGGTGCGGCGGATTCTGCGCGCCATGAACCTGGACGAAAAACATTGGGCCCCCAAGCAAGTACAGTGGTACATCAACGGCAATAAGGATGAAGGCCTGCGTCCACAGCATATCGACACCCACAATGATGCGGTGGCGCAAAAGATGCGTGAAATTTATGCAGCCTATCAGGAAGCCTGCGACCGCTCCGGGCTGGTAGATTTTGCCGAGCTGTTGCTGCGCGCCCACGAATTGTGGGTCAAAAACCCAGACCTGCTGGCCCACTACCAGCGCCGCTTTAAAGCCGTACTGGTGGACGAATTTCAGGATACCAACAATATCCAGTATGCCTGGCTGCGCATGCTGTGCGGCAGCGGCACCAATAACATCATGATTGTGGGCGATGACGATCAGTCAATCTACGGCTGGCGTGGCGCCAATGTGGATAATATCCATAAGTTTTTAAAAGACTTTGACGAGACCGCTACCATTCGCCTTGAGCAAAATTATCGCTCCACCGGCAATATCCTCAATGCCGCCAATGCGGTGATAGACAATAATTCCGGCCGGCTGGGCAAAGATTTGTGGACTGAAGACAGTGAGGGCGAACTGATTTCGGTGTATGCCGGTTTTAATGAGCTGGATGAAGCACGCTTTATTGTGTCGCAAATTAAAAGCTGGCTCGATAAGGGCCAGTCACTGAGTGAATGTGCCATCCTGTACCGTAATAATGCCCAGTCGCGGGTGCTCGAAGAAGCCCTCTTGCACGAAGCAATCGCTTATCGTATTTATGGCGGTCTGCGCTTTTTCGAGCGCCAGGAAATCAAAGATGCCTTAGGTTATCTGCGCATGATTAACCACCCCCATGATGATGCCGCTTTTGAGCGGGTGGTGAATACGCCCAGTCGTGGCATTGGTGAAAAAACTGTGACACAGGTGCGTCTCACCGCGCGTGAGCAACAGTGCTCTATGTGGCAGGCCAGCCAGCTGTTGTTGATGGAAGGCAGTCTCAAGGGGCGCGCTGCCAATGCGCTAAAAAGCTTCACCAGCCTGGTTAGCGAATTAGAACAGGCAGTACTGGACTTACCGCTGGAAGAACAGGCCGACAAGGTGATCAAAACCTCCGGGCTGTATGCCATGTACCAGGCCGAACGCGGGGAAAAAGCTCAAGCCCGGCTGGAAAACTTAGAAGAACTGGTTACCGCCTGTAAGCAGTATGTGGCCCCCGAAGAAGCCGAGGACATGACCCCGCTGGGTGCCTTTCTAGCCCATGCGTCGCTGGAGGCCGGTGAAACCCAGGCTGATACTGAGCAGGATGCGGTGCAGATGATGACCATTCACAGTGCCAAAGGGCTGGAATTTCCGCTGGTCTTTTTGGCCGGGGTTGAAGAAGGCATGTTCCCGTCGCAGATGACCAATGACGAACCGGGCCGCTTAGAAGAAGAGCGCCGTCTGTGCTATGTGGGCATGACCCGGGCCATGCAAAAATTGTTTATCACCTATGCCGAGAGCCGCCGGGTCTACGGCCAGGATAAATTTCACACGGCCTCGCGCTTTATCCGCGAAATCCCGGCCGAACATGTGGAAGAAGTACGCCTGAAAAGCCAGATCTCGCGACCGGTGCATAATCGCTTTAGCCGGGCCGCCTCGCATGAAGCGTTTGAGAGCAGTGGCTTTGAGCTGGGCCAGCGGGTCACACACCCTAAATTTGGTGAAGGCGTGGTGCTTAATTATGAGGGATCGGGTGATCATGCCCGGGTCCAGGTCAGCTTCGATGAATTTGGCGCCAAATGGCTGGTGCTGGCGTATGCTAAACTAAAGGCTAATTGACGCCCTGCCCCAATCGCCCACAATAAGTTACAGTGGGTAGATGGGTCAGTGGCGTGCAAAACAAAGTATTAGTGATCGATGACAGCCGGACAGCGATGAGTATCGTGACCCGGCTGGTGGAAAAAGCCGGTTTGCAGGCAGTCACAGCCTACAGCCTAACCCAGGCTCGCCACTTATTTGCCAATGCCCTGCCAGAATCCTTTTTGTGTGCCATCGTCGACTACAACCTGCCGGATGCTGCCCACGGCGAAGCCATCGATTTTTGCTTAGGTAGTGTTTTGCCCACCATCGTCATCACCGGCCAGGTCAACCGCCATACTCGCGAAGATGTGCTGCGCCGCGATGTGGTGGACTACATTCCCAAAGACAACGCCCAAACCTACGATTATCTGGCCCGTCTGTTGGTCAGGTTGCAGCGCAATAAACACACCGCGGTACTGGTAGCCGGCCACCAGCGGCGCGCCGCCCAGGCCATGTTATCACTGCTGCAACGGCACAATTTTGTCACCTACGAAGCGCAGGATAGTACTGAAACCTACCGCTTATTGCGTGAACACCCACATATCAAAATGGTCATCACCGGCACCAGCCTGACCGACGAGTCCAGCCCCACCCTCATCGCTAATCTGCGCCAGGATTACCCAAAAGAGCGGCTGGCCATCATCAGCGCCTGCGACCAGCACAGCGAACTTAATTCGGCGCACTTTATTAAATCCGGCGCCAATGACTTTATGCCTTTGCCGGTCTGCCACGAAGAATTTTTATGCCGCATTAACCAGAATGTGGAATTACTGGAACATGTTGAAGCGCTTACCACCCTGGCCCACACCGACTACCTGACCGGCTTGTTCAACCGCCGCTATTTTTTCGACCGGCTCACCGCCCGGGCAGCCAGTCGCCAGGAAACCTACGCTCTGGCCATGCTTGACCTGGATCATTTCAAACAAATCAATGATAAGTTTGGCCATGACACCGGCGATGCGGTATTAGTGGAGGTTGCCCGTGCCCTGCAGCAAAATTTCAGTGATGGAATCATCGCACGGTTCGGCGGTGAAGAATTTTGTGTCTACCTGTCGCAGGAACCGGCGGCTATCGCCACCAGCCGCTTTGAAGCTTTTCGCGAAAAGTTGGCCAGCGCGCCACTTTGTATTGGCCCGCATCAGGTACCCGTCAGCTTGAGTGTGGGCCTGCTTACCGTGCGGGCCAGCAACCTGACCAACAGCATCAGCCGAGCAGATAAGCTGCTGTATCAGGCCAAAGCCGGCGGCCGCAACCGGGTAGTGTCAGATTTATTGTTCAGTCAAACCCTGGCCGGCAGCAGCGCGCCGAGCCGGGTTTAAGCTGCGCGTGATTTGCGCTGCAGGCGATAGGCTTTGAGCGAGTCCAGACTGAAAATCATCAGTGCCAGCCACACAAATCCAAAGGTAAGCAAGCGCGCGGGTTCCAGCGGCTCATCGTATAGATACACCGCCAGCACAAACATCAGTGACGGGCCGATATACTGAAAAAAGCCTAGCGTGGAATACATCAGTCGGCGGGCAGCCGCGGTAAAGCACAATAACGGCGCGGTGGTGACAATGCCGGCGGCCAGTAACCAGCCATTCAGGCTTGCCTCATTGGTCAGCATATTTGAATGTTCAGAGCCAAACCAGGCCCAGTACACCAGCGCCACCGGCAGCATGATCAGGGTTTCAATAAACAGCCCTGGCATGGAATCCACGGCGACCTGCTTACGCAGCAGCCCGTAAATGCCGAAAGTGCCAGCCAGTACCAATGCGATCCACGGCAACTGACCATACGAAAACACCAGAATACTGACGCCAATTAATGCCAGCACCACCGCAAAACGTTGCATAGGGCGCAGCTTTTCGCCTAAAAACATGCGGCCTAAAAAGACATTAAACAGCGGGTTGATGTAGTAACCGAGGCTGGCATCCAGAATATGATTATTGTTGATGGCCCAGATAAACAACAGCCAGTTGGCGGCCAGCAGCACCCCGGCCACCGCCAGAGTTTTAAGCACCCGCCCCGAGCTTAGGGCATACCGCACCTTGGGCCACTGGCGCAGGGCACTGACCAGGATCAGCAGCACCACTACCGACCACACCACCCGGTGCATCAACACCTCCAGCGCCGGCATCATCTGCAATTGTTTAAAATACATTGGCGCCACACCCCACATGGAGTAAGCGGCTATGGCACTTACCACGCCCATCTGGGTGCGTTTTACATCGGTCTCGCTTTGCTGCATCGGTTCACTACTCATAACCCCTGACCGGCATCAGCCAACCCGGGGGTGTAAAAAGGCGCCAGTTTACTATACCAGCAGCAAGGTACCCAGCCCCAAAAAGGCCACAAAGCCAACAATGTCGGTGACGGTGGTTAAAATCACCGAGCCGGACAAGGCCGGGTCAATTTTAAATTTGTCCAGCATCACCGGCACCAGCACCCCGGCGATGGCAGCAGCCACAATATTGAACAAAATGGCCAGGCAAATCACCAGCCCGATGAGCACATCGGCAAACCATAAATAGGCCACCACACCAATGATCACTGCCCAGATGACGCCGTTAACCCCACCTACTTTGAGCTCTTTACTCAACAGCGCCTTGAAGTTAGCACTGCTAACCTGGCCCAGCGCCAGGCCGCGCACAATCAGGGTCAGGGTCTGGCTGCCGGCAATACCGCCCATGCTGGCCACAATCGGCATCAGCACCGCCAGCGCCACTACCTGCTGCAGGGTGGCTTCAAACAGGCCGATAAACCAGGAGGCTAAAAATGCGGTTAACAGGTTAATCCCCAGCCACACCGCACGGTTGCGGGCACTTTTGGCCACCGGCGAGAACAAATCCTCGTCTTCGTCCATCCCCGCCGTAGCCATCACCTGGCGCTCATAAAACTCGTTGATCAATTCGCTGGCCGAGGTGATATCCAGCCGTCCCAGCAGCTTGTTGGCGTCATCCACCACCGGCAGCGCCGCATACCCAGAGCGCTGCACCTGCAAAGACGCATTGGTGGATTCATCTTCGCCTTTAAGCACCGGGATATTGTCCTCAATTAACTCCACCAATGGCACATGCTCGGGCGCGCCAAAAATGCGGGTCAGGCGCACCGCGGCGGAAAACTGACCGGACCGGTTAACCAAAAAGATGGTGTCGCAGTGGGCTGGCACATTGCGCCGGATCAAGCGCAAGCCGTCGCGTACCTTGGCATTGAGCGGTAACACCAGCAACTCATGGGTCAGCCAGTGGCCCACCTTGTCATCATCAAACTGGGTGGCCTCGCGAAAAAAGGTTTGCTGCTGTGCGTCCAGCTCGGCATAGGCCAAATCCACCAGCCGGTTGGGCAGCGAGTCCATCAGTTCCAGCAGATCTTCGGCTTCAATATCGGCAAACAGCGCCACCCACTGGTCATCGTCGGTGGCATCAATCAAGATTTCACGCGGATCCGAACGCATCTCCACCAATACGTCCAGCTTACGTTCCGCCGGCAGGTCCTGCCACACCGTGACCCGTGGGTCTACCGGTAACGATTCAAGCAGCGTGGCAACCGAGGCATCATCCTGGGCGGCGATGGCGTTGAGCACCCCGCTGCCATCTTCGGGGCTGGTGTCTGAGACAATTTCCTGAATAAGATCCGGTAAGGGTTCTGCCACGCGCGGTCTCCTTGTGTTGCAATTAATCTTGTGGCCGGGGCGAGCGTACGCCCCGGTGCAGAAGGCCATAGAATAACAGTAGCTTAGCCGCTGTGAGTAAAGAATTTTCGAATTTGCCGTGAACCTGACGCCGATTATGCGTAAAATCCTGCCGCGATGACCATGACTTCACCCCCCTCAGCTAATGCAGAGCAGCCAGACACGCCCAGCGACAGTGCCCAGCAGGTACTCAAGCGGGTGTTTGGTTATGACACCTTTCGTACCGGCCAGCAACAGGTCATAGAGGCCATTGTCGACGGCCAGGACACCCTGGTGCTATTGCCCACCGGCGGCGGCAAATCGCTGTGCTATCAGATCCCGGCGCTGGTGCGCCCCGGTACCGCCATTGTGGTGTCACCGCTGATCTCCTTAATGCAGGATCAGGTGGAGCAGGTGCAGGCTTTAGGGGTGCGCGCGGCGTATCTTAATTCCAGTCTGGACCCCGAGACCCAACAGCAAATCCAACAAGACTTGTTACAGGGCCAGTATGACTTGCTGTATGTCTCGCCCGAGCGCTTGCTACAGCCGTATTTTCAGAATCTGCTCAGCCAGCTCACTGTGGCTTTGTTTGCCATCGATGAAGCGCATTGTGTCAGCCACTGGGGGCACGATTTTCGTCACGACTACCGGGCGCTAGGCACCATCAAAGCCCGTTACCCGGATATTCCGGTGGTGGGCCTGACCGCCACCGCCGATGCCGCCACCCAGTCTGATATTTTGCTGCAGCTGCGGCTCAACGAGCCGTTTGTGTTTAAAGGCAGTTTTGACCGACCCAATATCCGCTACCGGGTGATGCAAAAATACAAAGCCTTTGACCAGGTGCTCGACTATGTCAAAAAGCAGGATGGCAACAGCGGCATTATCTATTGTAATAGCCGGGCCAAGGTCGATGATCTGTATGCCAAGCTACACCGCGCCGGTATTCGCAGTGCCGCCTATCATGCCGGGCTCGATGCCGATGAGCGTGAGCATGTGCAGCGCCGGTTTTTGAACGACCAGGTGGACATTGTGGTGGCCACGGTGGCCTTTGGCATGGGCATCAACAAGTCCAATGTGCGCTTTGTGGTGCACCATGATGTGCCGCGCAGTATCGAAAGTTATTATCAGGAAACCGGCCGCGCCGGGCGGGATGGTCTGGATGCCGAGGCTTTGCTGCTGTTTGATGAAAAAGATGCAGCCCGCGTGCGTCAGTGGATTGAGCAGGGCGATAAGCCCGAGCGCAATCAGGTGGAAGTGCAAAAATTTGCCGCCATGGAAGCCTTTGCCGAAGCCCAGACCTGCCGGCGGCAGGTGTTACTCAACTATTTTTCCCAGTTCAGTGATGAAGCCTGCGGCAATTGTGATATTTGCCTGGACCCGCCGCGGCTGATTGACGGGCTGGTGATCAGCCAAAAAATTCTGTCATGTATTTTGCGCCTGGAACAGCAGGCGGGTACCCAGCATGTGATTGATGTACTGCGCGGCAAGCAGCTGCGCCGGTTGATGGAAGCCGGCCATCAACATCTGTCAGTCTACGGTATCGGTAAAGATGAATCTGACAGCTACTGGCACAGTATGATCAATCAGCTTATTCACCAGGGCATGATCCGGGTAGACCTCACTGCCGGGGCTGTGCTGCGGCTAACCGAAGCTGCCCGCCCGGTATTAAAAAGTGAGGTGGCGGTTAAACTGGCGGTGCCCCGGTTGTCGTTCAAGGCCGATAAAAAAGGCAAACAGACACCGGCGGTGTACGATAAAGCGTTGTTTAAACGCCTTAAACATTTGCGTAAATCACTGGCCGAAGAGCATGCCGTGCCGCCGTATGTGGTGTTTTCCGATGCTACCTTAGTGGACATGGCCGCCCGCACCCCCACCACCCGTAACGACATGCTGGATGTCAGCGGGGTGGGCCGCACCAAGATGGAACGCTATGGTGAGGCCTTTTTGCAGCTGATCAAAGATTATCTGGAAAGCACCGTCAACAACGACTTTTAGCAGCCCGCTCAGGCATAATCGTAGGGGCCGCCTTTTTCCAGCGCACGCTGATAAGCCGGGCGGTTGTGCACCCGTTTTACAAAGCTGCTGATGGCGGTCCAGCGTTGATCCTGGCTGCGGGCCAGCGCGGCTTCTAACGGAAAGATCATCATCACATCCGCGCCGCCCGGGCCCTCACCGGCAAACCAGTCATGTTTGGCCAGATACGCCTCCACATAGCGCAGACTGGCATCCAGATTAGGGCCGTAATAATTGTCCATGATGCCATTCAGGATCTTTTTGGCCAGCGGACGCACCAGCCCCGGGACTTTTTGCTTGGCCTTATTCATCACCAGGGTAGCCACCAGGGGCGGCATCAGCGAGCCTTCAGCAAAATGACACCAGAACAGATACTGCTGATAGGTGGCGTTTTCGCTTGGCACTTTAAAGCTGTCTTTGCCATACTGATCAACAAGGTACTGGACGATTGCACCGGATTCAGCCAGCTTGGTATCTTCGCTTTCCAGCACTGGCGCATGGCCTAACGGGTGCACAGCTTTGAGCGACGACGGCGCCAGGCTGGTTTGCGGGTCACGCTGGTGTTTCTGGATTTGGTACTCCACCCCCAACTCTTCCAGTAACCATAAGATACGCTGGGACCGCGAATTATTTAAATGATGAACAGTAAGCATAATTGTCTCTGTGTTAGGGATCGTGAAAATGACGTTCGCACTGGGTCTTGATACCGCCGGGCCAGGCGGCTGGATTAGACACCCAACAGGCTTTTCAGCCTGCACGGGTTTTGCTAGCGTACCTGCAGCTTTGTAAACGTGGAACACAACCTTGAAATTAACCCATCTGTACGCCACAGAACTGGCCGGGCTGGTGACCCCGGTGGCCCCGCAATTACCGCAGGGCCTGACCTTACAAATGGTCAACCGCGACCTGGCCAATGACCTTAGCCTGCCGCAAAATTGGTGGCAAGACAACTATTTAGGCAAACAGCTCAGCGAGCCTGAGTTTGCCCTATCGCGCCGTTCAGTGGCACAAAAATACGGGGGGCATCAGTTTGGCCAGTGGAACCCGATGCTGGGCGATGGCCGTGGCCTATTGTTAGGCGAGGTGGAAGACCGCCGGGGTCAACGGCTGGATCTGCATTTAAAAGGCGCCGGACAAACTCCGTATTCCCGCCAGGGCGATGGCCGCGCAGTGTTGCGCTCTACCCTGCGCGAATACATTGGCAGCGAGGCCTTGCATCATTTAGGCATTCCCACCAGCCGCAGCTTGTGCCTGTTTGACAGCCCAGAACCGGTGGCCCGCGAAACCTTTGAACCCGCTGCGGCCATGATCCGCACCGCGCCCAGCCATATCCGCTTTGGCCATTTTGAATATTATTATTACCAGGGTGATGAGGCAGCGCTTAAGCAGTTGTTCGAGCATGTTTTTATTCATCATTTCCCGGCCTGCCTGGAGCAGCGCAATCCACATCTGGCGTTACTGGAAACCATTGTCTTACGTACAGCCCGGTTGGTGGCATTGTGGCAGGCGTATGGGTTTGTACATGGGGTGATGAACACTGACAATATGTCCATCCACGGCATCACCTTTGATTATGGCCCGTATGCGTTTATGGATAATTTTGTCAGCAATGCCGTGTTTAACCACACCGATCATCAGGGCCGCTACGCCTTTGACCAACAGCCCGGCATCGCCTTGTGGAATCTGAACGCGCTGGCCCAGGCATTTTCCGGCCATTGTAGCATTGAACAAATCAAGCAGGCACTGATGCGCTACGAACCGACTTTTATGCAGCATTATCAGCAGCGCATGATGCACCGGCTGGGCTTTGCACAGGTGGATGAAGCCGGTATAGATCTGCTGCATCGCTGGCTGACCTTACTGGCCAACGAACAGCGCGATGCGCATCTGCTGTTTCGCCAGCTCGGTGATATGGATGTGCAGCAGGCAACGGTGCCATTACGCGACAGCTTTATCGACCGCGGCCAGTTTGATAGCTGGTGGCAGGCCTATCGGCAGGCCCGTCAGGCCAATGGTGATACCGCAGCGCAGCAGGCATTGATGCGCAGTGTCAACCCCGCGGTGGTAGCACGAACCCACCATTTGCAGGCGGCCATCGACGATGCTGAGCACGGCGACTACCGCACCGCGCAGGATCTGTTACAGGCGCTGCAACGGCCGTTTGAGGAGGCCGGGCAAACCAGTCGCTGGGCTTGCCCACCGGTAGACGCTAGCCCGGTGAGTTTATCATGCAGCAGTTAAGTCGCGCCGATCTGCAGGCAGTGGCCAGCCAAACTGCAGACAGCATCCAGCTTTCCCTGCCACTGCCGACTACACCGCTAAAAGCCCAGCAGCTGGCCGGTCAGATTGGCGCTGCGCTGGCTATGAACAGCAGTACGCCCGACTGGGGCGCAGATCGTTTTCAGGTTTGTTTAAGTAATCAACAAATGCGGTGTGTATTATGTATAGAATGGCTGTGCGAAGCCATTTGGCTGGAGCCCACCGGCACCACTGACCTGGCCGGGTTGTGGCGGTGGCTGAGCCAGACGCAGGCCTGACGCATGCAGCGTGACCCTGCCCTGTTTTGCACAGCCGTACGCCGCCTTACCGGCCTAGCAGCAAAAAGGAATGTATGTGCATAACAATCATGGGGCGGGAGCCACACAACCTATCCGGTCTGGTTTCTGGGTATATCTGCTGAGCATCATCATGCTCAATCTGGCGCTGGTCCCAGCAAGCCAGGCAGCTACCCAGATTACCTTAAATGACAGTTTTACCAGCACAGAGCTGTCGCCCACTCCGCTGACTACCTCGCTGCGCGCGGGGTACCGACAGGTGTTATCCGGCAATGCGCCGGCCCCCGGCGCCGGCCCGGCCCGTCATTGGTATCGCATTAATCTGCAAAATACCGGCTTTGACCGCCAGCAAGTCTACCTGCAAAACCCCCGGCTGATTGCCCAGCCCACCCTGATTTACAAAGTGGATGAGCGCGGCCGCATGGTGGACGTGATCAGCTATAATCACAATGATTACGACCTGCCCAGCCGCCTGCACAGCGGCTTTACCGTGCCGCTGACTCTGGCGCCCACCAGCGCGGTGACCCTGCTCATCGGCGTGGCCGGCGACAAACCCGCTTTTTTCCCGCTGGTGCTCGACTCGCGTCAGCGTTATGAACAAAAAACCCAGCAGCATCTGCTGTTACTGGGCATTGTGGGCGGCGCGCTGATGATGCTGATGGCGTATTTTTTCTTAAGCTATCTGTACCAGAAAACCCCGGCACGCTTTTGGCTGGCTGCCAGTGCCGCCGTGGTGCTGATTTTACTGGCCTGCTCATTAGAGCCGGTCGCCCGCCAACTGCAGTTTATGCATTATGGTCACATTATTCTGCCGATCCTGCTGGCCATTTTGTTGTTCTGCCTGGCCAAATTTGGCCACAGTTTATTTCGCCGCATCCCGCTGGTACTGCGCCTGGCCAATCTGGCGCTGGCTGCGGTACCCGTGGCGCTATTGTTTGTCGGTGAGCAGCAAGGCCTGTGGCTGCTACAGGTGGTGCCTGGCTATGCGTTACTGCAAACCTTGCTGGCCATTGGCTTTCGTGACCGCCGCAATATGGCACTGCACCGGCTGCTGGCGCTGGGCTGGCTGCTATTAAGCCTAAGCTATGTGCTCGCCCTGGGCAGTTACAATCCGCAGCTGGTGGCCTTATTAAGCTCCAACATCACCGCTGCAGCGGCCTTGTTACTGGCCTATTGTACCCTGGCGTTGTGTGTACTGCTGACCGAGCGCGACCAGAGTCGCCAGCAGATCCACACTCATGAGCGCACTATCAGCAGCTTAAATGTGTTTTATGATTTATTCCGTAACTCTGCCGAAGGTCTGTATACCTCGACCTTAGATGGCGAACTGCGCTCCATTAATCCGGCCATGTGTACGGTGTTCGGCTACCCGGATGAAGACACCATGCTAGCCCAGGTGCCTAACACCAAGGGCCTGTATGCTGATCCCAACGACCGCGATTTACTGGTAGGCGAACTGCTGGAGAAAAAGGCCGTGATGGGCCGGGAGTTTCAGGGCCGGCGCGCCGATGGCAGCGAATTCTGGTTTGCCAGCTCGTGCCAGCTGCATACCGAACATGGCCAGACCTTTTTATCCGGCTCGGTCATCGATATCACCAAACGCAAACTGTCAGACCATAGCCTCAACTTTATGGCTTCCCACGATCCGCTGACCGGCGCGGCCAACCGTCAGGAACTGGAAACCCATCTGACCGAGGCCATGGCCGACCAGGAAACCAGCTACCCCGTGCTGTTGCTGCACCTGAACCTTGATCACTTCAAGGTCATCAACGACAGCTGCGGACACAAAGCCGGTGACCGGCTGCTAAAAGAACTGGCGGTGCTCCTATCGCAAAAAATCGGCGAGCGTGGCTTACTGGCACGGCTGGGGGCGGACAGTTTTGGCCTGCTGCTAACCCAGGATACCGTGGCCTCGGCCCAGCGACTGGCGCATAAGCTGCTGGAAGCGGTGGAGGCCTACCGGTTTGTGTGGCAGCAACGGGTGTTTGAGCTGAGCATGAGCATTGGCCTACTCAATGCCAGCGCCCACCAGCATAATGCCGATACCCTGCTGGATATGGCCGCTGCAGCATGCCATGTAGCCAAGCAACAAGGCCGTGGCCAGGTGGCCGAGTATGTGGCCGATAATCCGCAGTTAAAAGCCTACGAGCAAGAGCGCCAATGGGTCCAGCGACTCAATGAAGCGCTGGCTGAAGATGGCTTTACCCTGTACTACCAACACTTTATGCCGTTAAGTAAAACCATTGAAGGCGACTGTTATGAAGTGTTGTTGCGTCTGCGTTTGCCGGATGGTCGGCTGGCCTCCCCGGCCGAATTTATGCCTACTGCCCAGCGCTATAATCTGACCGCCCGCATTGACCGCTGGGTAGCTGAAGCCACCTTTGCCTGGCTCAAACGCAATCCGGAGCGGTTATCGTGCCTGCACAGCTGCAATTTAAACCTGCATAGCCAGTCGGTGGCCGATGCGGATCTGCGGCGCTTTTTGCTTAATGCGTTTCACCAGCACAGTATTCCACACGCCAAAATTTGTTTTGAGATCACCGAAAATACCGCCATGGCGCATCATGACACCAGTGTGGCATTTATTGACGCGCTGACCGAGTCGGGCTGTCGTTTTGCCATTGATGACTTTGGCAGTGGTTTTTCGTCGTACAATTTTGTTAAATCGCTGCCGGTACATAGCCTGAAAATTGATGCCAGTGTGACCCGCAATATGCTGCACGATCCGGTAGATATGGCGATTGTTACCTCTATCCGGGAAATTGCGCTGGCCCGCCAGATACAAACCATCGCCGAATGCGTAGAAGATAAAGCGACCATGGCTCAATTGGGTAAGATGGGGATCGATTTTGCCCAGGGCAATGCTATTGCCGCGCCGGCGCCGTTGGAGGAATTCAAAGCGCTAGGCGGGATGTCGCATTAGTGTTATATTATCACACTAATATTGGATTTTTTGCAGAAAGCCCCCATTGAGGGCTTTCTGTCAGTGACCGGTTAAGAAGTGCTATGACCAGCAAGCAACCCAAATACGAATATGTCAGCTCTGCCCGCCTGCCTACCCGCCATGGCGATTTTCAGATCCACGGCTTTGTGGAAGCCAGCGGCCAGGAGCATGTCGCCCTGTCCTATGGGCAGTGGGCGCCTGGCGATGTGATTCCCATCCGTATTCATTCTGAATGCCTGACCGGCGATGCGCTGTTTTCCACTCGCTGTGACTGTGGCTTTCAGTTAGAAAAAGCCCTGCAAAATATTGTCGAGCGGGGCCAGGGCGTATTGCTGTATTTGCGCCAGGAAGGCCGTGGCATCGGCCTGCTAAATAAAATCCGCGCTTATAATCTACAGGACAGCGGCATGGATACCGTAGAAGCCAACGAACATTTGGGCTTTGATGCCGACCTGCGCAGCTATGATATATGTAAGCTGATGCTCGATACCCTGCAGGTGACCAAAGTTGAGCTGATGACCAACAATCCCAAAAAGTTGGCCGCGCTGAAAAACCTGGGCGTGGACGTAGTATCACGTAAACCCATTGACCATGGCATCACCAAAGACAACAAGCATTATTTAAAAACAAAGACCGAAAAGCTGGGCCATGTGTTTGACCCGCATCTGTTTAAATAACCCAGCCTAGCTGGCCAGCAGTGCATCCACAAAACGGCCTGGCGATGCCGGGTCTAAGTTAAAATACAGCGACGGCTCAATCAGTTCCACTTCCATTAGCTGCCATTGCTGCTGATGCCAGACCACATCAATACGGGCATACAAGGCCGGCTCCGGCAAGGCTGAAAGCACCTGCTCGGCCATCTGCTGCATCGGCTCGCTGGCGGCCAGGCTTTGCAAACGCCCGCCGTGTTCTTCCTGCACCCGAAAATCACCCTGCGCCGGAGTTTTTAAGATGGTGTGGCTGAGCTTACCGCCAAAATAAAACAGTGAGTACTCACCTTGCTCGGTGATGGCCGGCACAAACGGCTGGATGATATGGCTGCGCTGGGCAAACACCTGTTTGAGGCTATCCAGCTGGGCTGGCAGCGTTGCCTGGTCAAGCCAGAAGGTATCATCGGCATTGGCACTGATAGTGGGCTTGATCACCAGTTGCCGGGTAGCAAAATGGTCAAACAAGGCTGGTAACGCACTCACATCCAGCTGCTCACCCCACACACTGGGCACAATGGCCACGCCCTGCGCGGCCAGTGCCTGCAGATAGCGTTTGTCCACATTCCATTGCATCAGCGCCAGGCTGTTGTAGAGACGAGTTTGTTGGTCGATGGTGGCCAGGCAGGCCAAAAAGGCCTCGGGATCCTGCTGATAATCCCAGGTGCTGCGCACCACCACCTTGTCATACTGGCACCAGTCGACCTTGCTGGCGCGCCAGGGGACGGTATCCACCTGCCAGCCGCGTGCCGCAAGGGGCGCTTCCAGCAAGTCGTCGTAAACGCAAAAATCTTCCAGCTTATCGGTGGATAAAAACGCCACGCGCCCCATGCTTACTCCTTACAGCTCAATGACCAGCTGCTGATTGCTAATATGCACAGTGCGCGGCAACTGATTACCCAATAAAGGCAGCTGACTATCGGAAAAATCAAATAACATAATTAGCGGGGCCGGTTGGTTGGTCAGTTGCTTCACCTGGTCAAGCAGCGCTGCATCGCGCCCTAAATTTTGTTCCAGCACATCAAATTTGGTCAGCTGCGGCTTGATCAATTGAATGGTTTTTTCCTCCCGCGAATAGCGCAAGGTACCATCCAATCCGGCCCGGGCCACCAGCTTTTGTTCGCCGCGCTGGGCGGTTAGGGTCACTTCCATGGCCAGCCCGTTGTTGTCTTTGAGCATGATCTGTGGCTGCGTGAACACCGCTTCAATATTGTTAAAGTACTGGGTCTGCGGAAATGCCGCCTGCGCCAGCTCGTTTAAATCGGCTTGCGACAGCCGCATGGTAAAGGCTTGGGCCTGGCCCGCCAGAGCGGTCAGCCAGACCAGCCAGAGAACTGAGAAAAACCGTGGTTGCGCCATTTTGTTCTGCTTCCTATTCATGCTATAACCCACTTTATCACACTTATCACTGCCAGCGGCAAGCTGCCTGCCGGGCCTTTTTACGGACATCGCCCAACCTTTATGTGGGATTCTTTTTCTGCTTTTTTAAAAACCAATCTGTTTACTGTGGCTGACCGGGCTATTTCTGTCGCCGAATTATTGTTGCTTCCGCTATTGGTCATCGGTGGCTGGTGGCTGATTGGCAAGCTGGCCCATCTGGCTACCTTTCGGTTACGCAAAAGCGGCGCCAGTGCCGACACCGTGCATCTGTTTAAACGCATCTTTTATTTTATTGCGCTGGCAGTATTGGTGATCACCACGCTGGAAATTCTTAATGTGCCGCTCACCGCCTTTGCCTTTTTATCCGGGGCCATCGCCATCGGTTTTGGTTTTGGCGCGCAAAACATCATTAATAATTTTATCAGTGGCTGGATCCTGATGTGGGAGCGGCCCATCCGTATTGGCGATTTTTTAGAAGTGGACAATGCCCGCGGCCGGGTGGAAGCCATCAATACCCGCTCCACCCGCATCCGCCGCGTCGATGGCGTACATATGCTGATTCCCAACAGTAAACTGCTGGAAAATACGGTGATCAACTGGACCCTGATTGATTATCTGACCCGCACATCGGTAACCGTGGGTGTGGCCTACGGTTCTGACTGCCAGATGGTGGCTCGGCTTATCAAAGAAGCGGCGGTGGCTCAGAACAATATTTTGCAGGATCCGGAACCGCTGGTGATTTTTGATAATTTTGGCGACAACGCGTTAGTCTTTGAGGTGTTTTTCTGGGTCAACGCCACGGTGGAGCGTGACCTGCGGGTGATCCGCAGTGATTTACGCTTTAGCATCGACCAGGCCTTTCGTAATGCCGAGGTGGTGATTGCCTTCCCGCAGCGCGATGTGCATTTGGATGGCACCCTGCATATCAAGCAGGATCCCCGCTAGGCGGGGGCTTACCGGCACCGCCAGTTACGTAAGCATCGCCAGTTACTTAAGCTCCACCGGTTTCATTGCCATCGCCACTTAAGCCCTTTAGATGGGCTACTACGCTACGGCCCAACGCGCTGGAATCATAGCCGCCCTCCAGGCTGCTGACAATGCGTCCCTGGCAATGGCGGTCGGCCAGCTGCCGCAGTTCATAACTTATCCATTTATAATCATCTTCAGTCAGGCGCAGATGCGCCATGGGATCTTCCGCATGGCCATCAAAGCCGGCGCTGATTAAGATCAGCTGGGGCGCAAATGCTTCCAGCTTATCCAGCCAGGGCGACACCGCTGCCCGAAAGGCATCGCCATCGGCTCCTGCCGGCAAAGGTGCGGTAATGATATTGTCTGCTTGCGGCTCGCAGCCACTATGCGGATACAGCGGATGCTCAAAGGAGGAAAACAGCAGCACTTCGGGCCGCCCTGCCACCAGCTGTTCAGTACCATTGCCGTGGTGCACATCAAAATCCACAATAGCAATGCGCTTCAACTGATATTTGTCGATGGCACGCTGGGCCGCCAGCACAATGTTATTAAACATGCAAAAGCCCATGGCCTGACCATGCTCAGCATGATGACCCGGTGGGCGCACCAGACAAAAGCCCTGACGACCGGGCTCGGCCATTACATAATCTACTGCGGCGCAGCACGCGCCAGCGGCCTGACGGGCAGCTTGCAGGGTATGAGCCATCAGGCCGGTATCTTCATCCAGCCAGTCGATACCGTTTTTCAACTGGCCGCGTTCAAACAGCTGCTGCACATACTCTGCATCATGCACTCGAGCCAGTGCCTGCTGACTGATGGCGGGGGCCTCGGCATGCTGGCATAGCAAATCTACCCCGGAAGCCAGCAGCTGGTCTTCGATGGCATATAGCCGGTCCGGATTTTCCGGATGGGCCGGCCCTAAATCATGTGACAAACATTGGCTGCCACGAAAAATACACAGGCTCACACTTTATCCTCTAACGGTAATACCAGTTCCACTTCGCTGGGGTCATCGCCGCGTCGGCGCGAAAACCCGTGCTGCTCAAAAATCGTGATCATCGGCTTGTTGTCGGCTCGTACAAACGCCAGCATGGCGCTGATCTTGCGCTGCCGGGCTATATCAATCAGGCGTGCCAGTAATCGGCTGGCCATGCCTTTGCCCTGATGAGTTTCACGGGTGACAAACGCGGCTTCGCACACATTGTCCTGCGGGTAATAGTAAAAGCGACCTACCGCATGGATGGCAATGCGTGAGCCATCCTGACGCACGATGCATAAGGCGGCATCGGTGCTTTGGTCCACGCTGACCAGGTTGCAGGATTTTTCCCGCGACATCTGCTTGGGATCATAGTTATAGCGCAACCGCAGGGTTTCTTTGGTATGGGAGTAAAAAAATTCCTGCAGGCGGCGCTCATCTGCCGGGTTCAAGGGCCGAAGATAAAAGGTTTCGCCCTGAATGGCGAGTTTTTGCAGCTGAATGACGCCAAGCTCAGGAATATCAGTGGGGTATTTTTCCTGATAATGCGGCACCCAGTAATGCTGGCGGACCTGCTTCAGCAGCTGCGCACGAAACTTAGGATGGGCCACCCTGATCAGTTCCAGCGCCCGTTCGCGGATACTTTTGCCGCGCAGCGAGGCCACCCCGTATTCGGTAACCACATAGTGCACATTCCCGCGCGAGGTCACCACCCCAGCCCCATCACTGATACTGGGCACGATGCGCGACACGCTCTCGTTTTTGGCGGTGGAGGGTAAAGCGATGATGGGTTTACCGCCTTTGCTAATAGACGCACCAGAAACAAAGTCGACCTGCCCACCAATACCGGAATAAAAATCATGGCCGATGGAGTCGGCCACCACCTGACCGGTCAAATCGACTTCTAACGCGCTGTTAATCGCCACCATATTGTCATTTTTGGCAATGTTGGTGGGCTTGTTCACATAGCTGCTGGCATAAAATTCGATATGCGGATTCTGGTCGATAAAGTCGTACAGTTTTTGTGTGCCAATCGCAAAGCTGGTTACCACCTTGCCTGGGTGAAAGGTTTTGGCCCGATTGGTGACCGCACCGGATTCAATCAGCTCAATGATGCTGTCGGTTAGCATCTCACTGTGGATCCCCAGGTCTTTGTGCTTACACAAATATTTGAGCGTGGCGCTGGGAATTTTACCAATACCAAACTGCAGGGTGGCGCCATCTTCCACCAGCATCGCCACATACTGGCCTATCCGCTCGGCCTGGCTGTCGATAGCCGGAGGCGGTGATTCGCTCAATGGCTCATCGGCTTCGATACAGGCACTAAATTCGCTGATGTGTACATAGGAGTGACCGGCAGTGCGCGGCACATGGCGGTTGATTTGGGCGATAATAAGCCGGGTATGACGTATCGCCGACATGCAGATGTCCACCGAGGCGCCCAGTGAGCAGTAGCCAAATTCATCCGGCGGACTGACATTGATCAGCACGGCATCCAGCGCCAGTGTGCCGTCAGAGAATAAACTGGATATTTCGGATAAAAAACACGGTGTGTAATCGGCGCGGCCTTCATCCACCGCCTGGCGCACCTCCTCACCACCGATAAAAAAGGTGTTTACCTTAAATAGCCGGCGATGTTCAGGCCGCGCCCAGCGGGTATCTCCCAGAGCCAGGCCGTGCACCAATTCAATGTCGCTAAAGCCCTGGCTGTGATCAATAAGATGCTGAACCAGTGCGTAGGGCACCGAAGCATGCCCGCCAACAAATACCCGGCTACCGGATTTAAGCAGGCGCGGCCAGTCGGGTGGATCAGGCAATGTGATATCCATGGGGTTCTCCCGCCACTATGCGTATTCCCCACTATGCCACAAATTGTGGCCGGTGCGAGTACAGTTCGGGGACCTGCCCTTAAGCGATTGGTCTTAGACACCGCTACCTAACCGGCAGCGGTGTTGTGTGTGGCAGGCTTAATCGTTGTGGGTATCGATGGCTTTTTTGCGAAACAGGCTTTCCACAAACACATAAAACATCGGCACAAAGAAGATGGCCAGGAAAGTCGCGGCCAGCATGCCGCCCATTACCGCAATACCGATGGCATTTTGGCTGGTGGCCCCAGCCCCACTGGCGAGCGCCAGCGGCGTGACCCCCAGCACAAAGGCCATGGAGGTCATCAGAATAGGCCGGAAACGCTGCTTGGCTGCGGTGGACACCGCAGTCATCAGATCCACGCCGTGCTCCACCTGTTCTTTGGCAAATTCCACAATCAGGATGGCATTTTTGGCAGCCAGCCCCACAGTGGTTAAAAAGGCCACCTGCAAATACACATCATTCGGCAGGTTGAACAGATAGGCAGCGACCACCGAGCCTAATACGCCCAGGGGCACCACCAACATCACCGCAAAGGGCACCGACCAGCTTTCATACAACGCAGCCAGACATAAAAACACGATCAAAATCGACAGCGCGTACAGCATCGGTGCCTGGGAGCCAGCTTCTTTTTCTTCATAGGAGATCCCCGACCAGGCTAAATCAAAGCCATCGGGTAATTGTTGCACCAGCTTTTGCATCTCGACCATGGCCTGACCGGTGGAGATCCCGGCCGCCGGGTTGCCCTGAATATTTACCGACGAAATCCCATTGAAGCGTTCCAGCTTGGGCGAGCCATATTCCCACTCAAACGAGGAAAAGGCACTGAAGGCCACCATTTCACCTTCGTTATTGCGCACAAACCAGTCGTCCAAATCTTCCGGATCCATCCGGTAGGGCGCGTCGGCCTGCATGTATACCCGCTTGATGCGCCCGTCGTCGATAAAGTCGTTTACGTAGGCAGACCCCCAGGCAATTTGCAGCGACCGGTTTATCTCACTGAGCGACACACCCAGCGCCGAGGCTTTCTCACTGTCGATTTTTATTTCAAACTGCGGTACATCGGATAAGCCGTTAGGGCGCACCCCGGCCAGTTGCGGGTTTTGCGCAGCCATGCCCAACAATTGGTTACGCGCCTCCATCAAGGCTTCGTGACCTCTACTGCCGCGATCCAGCAACTGAAAGCTGAAGCCGGTAGCGTTGCCTAACTCACGGATAGGCGGCGGCAGGATAGGAAAGGCCGAGGCATCCTGCAGCTGGCTGAATTTGCCAAACGCGCGTTCGATGATGGCAAAAGCACTTTGCTTTTCATCCCGCTCATCCCAGTCATTCAGATGCACAAAGCCCATCGCCGCATTTTGCGCCGAGCCGGCAAAGCTAAAGCCCACCACGGTAAACAGATCGTGCACCGCTTCCTTGTTATCCTCTAGGAAAAAATCTTCCACTTCTTTAACCGACTCCAGTGTGCGCTGGGCGGTGGCCCCGGGCGGAGTGCTTAAGATCACCATGATACTGCCCTGGTCTTCGTCAGGTAAAAACGCGCCCGGCAGGCGCATAAAAATCACCACCAGGCCGGCGACCAGCGCGCCGTACACCACCAGGTAACGCTTAAAGCGCCCGGCAATATGGGTTGCAGCCTGCTGATAGCGATCGCGACCTTTATTAAAGTTGCGGTTAAACCAGCCAGCAAAACCGCTGTTTTTATCTTTATTCGGATCGTGCTTTTTCAGCAAGGTGGCGCACAGCGACGGCGATAAGATAATGGCGACCAGTACCGAAAAGGCCATGGCCGACACAATGGTGATTGAAAACTGCCGATAGATAGAGCCTGCCGAACCACTGAAAAACGCCATGGGCACAAACACTGTGGATAACACCGCGGCAATGCCCACCAGAGCACTGGTGATCTGGCGCATGGATTTTTTGGTGGCTTCTTTGGGCGACAGGCCCTCTTCTTCCATGATGCGCTCAACATTTTCCACCACCACGATGGCATCATCCACCAACAAACCGATGGCCAATACCATGGCAAACATGGTCAGCACATTGACGCTAAACCCAAAGGCATAGAGCACCGCAAAGGTACCCAGCAGCACCACTGGCACCGCGATGGTGGGCACCAGGGTGGCGCGCCAGTTTTGTAAAAACAGCAGCATCACCAAGAAGACCAGAATGACGGCTTCAATCAGGGTTTGTACCACGGATTTGATGGATAATTCGATAAAGGGTGACGAGTCCACCGGGTAGACGACTTTGACGCCAGGCGGTAACTGGCCTTTCAACTGTTCGACCCGCTGTTTAACCCGCTCGATGGTATCCAGCGCATTGGCCCCGCTGGCCAGGCTGACCGCCATGCCCGAGGCCGGCTGACGTTTGTAGCGCGTGATATAGCCATAATCCTGCGAGCCCAGTTCAACGCGGGCCACATCTTTTAAGCGCACCTGCGAGCCATCGGTATTCACCCGCAGCACAATATTTTCAAAATCTTCCACCGTTTGCAGCAGCGACTGCGCCTGAATGGTGGCATTGATGGCCTGGCCTTCCACCGCAGGCATGCCGCCAAGCTGACCAGCCGACACATCGGTGTTCTGGGTTTGCACCGCGGCCTGCACATCCACCGGCGTCAGATTAAAGCTGTACAGCTTGTCAGGGTTCAGCCAGATACGCATGGCACGCTGGGCACCAAACACACGCACACTGCCCACGCCGTTAACCCGTGATATCGGATCGCGAAAATCAGACACCAGCAAATCGCTTAACGCAAACTGGCTTTGCTGGCCATCGGAGGAATAAAAGCCGATCACCAGTGCAAAGCTGTCGTTGGATTTAGTGACCGTCACCCCTTGCTGCTGTACCGAGGCGGGCAGCAGCGACACCGCGCGCTGCACTTTATTTTGCGTTTGCACCTGGGCGGTATCCGGGTCGGTGCCCGGCTCAAAGGTCAGGTTAATGGACATACCACCGCTTTGGCTGCTGGAGGAAAAATAACGCAGATTATCGATGCCGTTGAGATTTTGCTCGATAACCTGAGTGACCGAGTTCTCGACACTTTTGGCCGAGGCGCCCGGGTAGGAAGCACTAATCGCCACCGACGGCGGCGCCACCTTGGGATATTGTTCCACCGGGAGGTTTAAAATTGCCAGCATACCGGCCAGCATGGTGATAATTGCCAGCACCCACGCAAACACAGGGCGGTCAATAAAAAAACGAGCCATAAGAAATGATTCCTGCCAGGGTTAAAGGTGGGTTATTGAGCCGGTTGGTATTGCTGCACAGTAACAGTCGCGCCCGGCTGCACTTTTTGGTAGCCGGCCATGATGATACGTTCGTTGGCCTGCACCCCGTCTTTAACCAGATAATTGCTTTGGTAGCTGCGCGAGGCAGTGATCGTGCGGGCTTCGACCTGGTTGTCGGCGTTGACCACATACACCACTATCGAGCCATCAGGCTGACGCATAGTCGCCCGCTTGGGCACCAGCAGGCCTTCCTCTTCGGCGCGGATGACATTGGCCTTTACAAACAGCCCAGGCATCAAAATACTGTCAGGATTGGGTACCACCGCACGCAGGGTGACACTGCCGGTGGTTTCATCCACAGTCACTTCCGAAAATTTGAGCTCGCCGCGCTGCTCGTACACCGCGTTGGTGGAGGCATCCAGCACCACCTCCACCGGCATCGCCCGCTTGCCAGCCATGGCACGGCGCAGATCCACAATGGCTTTGCCGGAATTTTGCATATCCACAAACACCGGATCGAGCTGGGTGATGGTGGCCAGCTCCTGGCTTTGATTAGCGGTCACCAGGGCCCCGACCGTGATATAAGAGCGGCTGATCTGTCCACTGATGGGCGCATACACTTTGGTGTATTCAAGATTGACTTCGGCCAAATCGATAGCCGCCTGGGCTACACTGATTTGCGCTTCGGCCTGTTCGGTCTGGGCGACCACATCGTCGTATTCCTGTTCACTGATTGAATTTTTGGCGAGCAACCCTTCATAGCGCTGCTGTTTGGCGCGCAGGGTTTTGACATTGGCCTCGGCACTTTTTTTGTCGGCCTTGGCGCTGGCCAGTTCAGCTTTGTATCGAGCATCATCGATTTGGTACAACTGCTGGCCCTTTTCGACCACGGCGCCTTCTTCGTATAGGCGCTCGGTGATCACACCGGCCACCTGCGGGCGCACCTGCGACTGACGATACGGGGTCACCCGGCCCGGCAGCGAGAGAATATCCGGCACCTGGGTGGGCGTTAGTGTCATCACTGAGACTGTGGTGGGCGGACGCTGGCCTGACTGCGCTGACGCACTATCTGATGAGTCTGAACAGCCGATTAGACCAAGCAGCACCAAGGTCGCCGCAAATACAAAAAAAAGTTGCTTCATAACAGTTGTGATCCCAAATATGCGCTGGACAAAATATGTATAAACCGATACCGTTTTAAAGATACGTTCTTGTATGTATGCTGTCAAACTACCCAGGATTTAGCCATGCGACGCACTAAAGAAGAAGCGGAACAAACCAAACAAGCCATTCTGAGCGCTGCTGTGGATGTGTTTTCGGAGCATGGTGTAGCCCGGGCAACCCTTGCGCAGGTCGCGCAGGCAGCGGATGTGACCCGTGGCGCTGTATACTGGCACTTTAAGAATAAGATCGAAATTTTCGATGCGCTACATGAGAATTTGCATACCCCCTTTATTCAGCGAATTGTAGAGGGACTGGAAGTTGAACACCCTAATCCTGTCGACCAGCTGCAGTCGATTTGTACCAATTTAATTCTGGCGTTAGACCAGGACCCGCAACTGTGTAAAGCTATCCGCCTGTTTATGTTCAAATGTGACTATGCCGGAGAGCTGGCGCAGTGCAAAGAACGTCACAACAAACAAAAGCTTGAAAAGCTGCGGGCTTTTGAAGCCTATTTCAAAAAAGCCATAGAGAATCACACCCTGCCACCGCAGGCCGATCCACGCATTCTGGCGCTGTCAGTTAACTGCTTTATCCGCGGCCTGGTGGCCGAGTTTATTGAATCGCCGGAAGAATTTAATCTGACCGCGGATGTGCCACCGATGATGGCGTTGTTCTTTAATCAATTGTTGCCGCCCAAGGCTTAAGCCAGGGTGGTCTGCAACACCTGATACGCCCAGCCAATTTGCTGACAAAATGCTGGATCGCCGCCCTTGTCAGGATGGTGCTGATGCTGCAATTCCCGATAACGTTGTTTAAGTGTGCGTCGGCTATCGGGCATGGGTGCTTCCCAGCCAAAAATCTGCCGCGCCTGGCTCAATTGCGTTGGCGCCACCGGCTCCCTGCTGACACCGCTCATGGATGCCCAAAAATTATCGAGGAGTTGGTTGACTTCGTCGAGGCCGGTTTGCTCAAAGTGCGACCAGTCCAGATAATAGGATTGTAACGGATCAGCCTGGGTCAGGCTGGCAATACCGGGCTGCCAGGAGTCCAGCCGAATGCTAGTGGTATGGATAGCCAGCTCCCCGACCTGCTGCGCGCGCCAGAGATTGCGCAGACGGTACAGACAATGAAACAGCACAAAATGAGTCTGAAACAGCGACTGGGGTTCACGCAATACCTGGTCCCCGAATACCGGTTGTGGCGGGCGTTGCAAATGCTGGATCAGCGCAAATTCGCTGGTACCTTCCTTCAACAATGTAATATTGGCTTCCAGCCAGGTGAGGATTTGGTCTATCAACGGGTGGGCTGGCTCACACATTGGCGCTCCTGATTAATAATAAAGAATCATCCGCAGCGGCTGATAACAAAGATAACTTGTCGCTGTTCCGATTAAGTCTTTATAGTGTACTAACTTACAACAATAAACAAAGGAACACCCATGAGACCCATTATTGCTTTGCTTAGCCTAGTCGGCTTTTTGATGGTGGTATTGCCCGGCCCATTGTATCAATTTTTTGGTTTAGATTTAGGCCTGGCCTTTGCCACCATTCGCTATGGGGTCTATGTCGGCGGCGCGGCGCTGATCTTGATAATTTTACAAGTGATAGTGGCCCGTAAGACGGTTCAGTGGGGCAGTACCCTGCTATATACCGTGCTCTCACTGGTAGCGATAATTATGCCGCTAAGTATGATGGGCAAAGCCTCTGCGGTGCCACCAATTCATGACATCACCACCGATGTGACTAATCCACCGAAGTTTGTGGCTATCGCTCCGCTGCGCGAAGCTGCGCCCAATGATATTAACTACGCTGGTGGTGAAATCACCCAACAACAGTTAGAAGCTTATCCGCAGATTAAAACGCAATTATTTGCCAAGCCGGTAGGCGAGGTATATCAGGCAGCTAAAAATGTGGTTGAGGATTTAGGCTGGGAACTGGTTGAAGCCGATGCCTCAAGCAATACAATAGAAGCCACCGACACCACCCTTTGGTTTGGCTTTAAGGATGATGTGGTCATCCGCCTGACCGCCAAACAGGATGACACCCTGGTGGATGTACGCAGCAAATCCCGTGTAGGTAAAAGCGATTTAGGTAAAAATGCCGAACGCATCGACATCTTCTTTACCGAATTACGCAAAGCCACAGATATTGCCAACTAAACCGCGAAGATGTGCTTAAAGGCTAGTCATCCCGACGGACGCCGGGGCTTCCTTGGGGTTGCAGGCATAACTAGCCACGTCCACTTGTTAATAAAAGCACCCTAAGTACTGCAGGAGATCGTGGTTTTCACCGCGATGACGAGGATGTTTGTCATTCCGGCTATAATTTTAGTCGTCCCGGCGCAGGCCGGGACCTCCTTGGGGTTGCAGGCATAACCTGCTACATCCTCTTCTTATTGAAAGCACTCTAAGTTCAGCTCTGCCATCCTGGCAATAGCCGGGATCTCCTTGCGTTTAATAGCATGGCCCGCCAGTCCTCCCATTCTTGACAACACCCTAAGTACAGCTCCGTCATTCCGGCAACAGCCGGGATCTCCTTGCGTTTAATAGCATGGCCCGCCAGTCCTCCCATTCTTGAAAACACCCTAAGTACAGCTCCGTGATTCCGGCAACAGCCGGGATCTCCTTGGGCTACTGCCATGACCAACCCTGTCCTCTTGTTATTTGAGACACCATAAGTATTGAGGGAGATCGCGGTTTTCACCGCGATGACGAGGATATTTTAAACACCCTAAGTACTGTAGGAGATCGCGGCCTGCGCCGCGATGACCGCCCTAATTTGTGGATGAAACTTAGTAGTATAAAGCCAGATAAGCTCTCACATGGGGCTGGGCCCACACTGGGCGATGAGCGGTGAGCGTAGCGAGCGAGGGGTGCCAGTGGCACGCTAACAAACTGGTTTGGAACCAGTTTGAACAGCTTTAGCTGGCCTGCGTAAGCAGGTGAACCACATGGATGTGGTGAATAAAGTGAAGAGCGCGAGGCATGGATGCCGAGCTGGACAATGCACCAGGGATGGGTGAGGCTCCGGTTTGCAACGCAAATTTAAGGTGACTTAACGTCACCTTAAAAGGAACGAACGGGCGTACAGGACGTACGCCCTGGCACTAACTAACATGGATGTTTCCGAATGCATTGACTCAACGACCCG
>NZ_JBUZOV010000004.1:0-310401 GCF_055326825.1 Alteromonas sp. WD8-37 | reverse complement strand
AGTATCAAGGACACAGACATCGAAAGAACTCTTTGCAAGGTCGATAGCAATTACGTTAGATTCAGCCATGTATGGACTCCTTTTAGAGGTTGTTTGGCGATAACCAAAATACTCCTCCGGGGGGGGAGGAGTCCATACATCGCGAAAGTCGGGATCTCCCTAGGTTACCACCTTAGCGAACAAGGGCGGCCACGGGCAGGTCATGGTGGCAGGCCGCGGTTATCAACCAAAATACTTCCATCTCATTGCGTTTTGGCATAACGCCGGGCTGGATAGCGATCACTGAAATCAATACACTGGAAATTAACCCACTTTCACACAAGGATCTGCCAGTGACCTTTAACTTCGATAATCCGCCTGCTCGTCAGCACACGCACTCATTTAAATGGGAAAAATATAAAGGCACCGATATCCTGCCGGCCTGGGTGGCGGACATGGAATTTCGATGTGCTCAGCCGATTTTGGATGCCATCAGTGAACGGGTTGAGCATGGCAACCTGGGGTATGTGTTGCCCGGCCAATACACCCCGGCGATTGCCGCGGTGCAGCGTTGGCTGCGTGACAAACATGACTGGCATATCGAACCCGAATGGCTGGTGTGGACACCCGGTGTGGTACCAGCCTTCAATGGCGCCTGTCAGGCCTACTGCGAGCCAGGTGATAAAGTGATGGTGCAGGTACCCAATTACCCGCCACTACTGGCAGCCCCCAAATTGAACCAGTTAGAAAAAGTGGCCCTGGACACGGTTACGCAAAATGGTCGCGCCACGCTGGATTTTGAGCAGCTGGCCCGTGAGGCGGCAGACCCGCGCTGTAAACTATTGATCCTGTGTAATCCGATGAACCCGGTGGGCACTGTGCTCAATCAACAAGAGTTGGACCGTATTGCTGAGATATGCCGGGCCAATGATGTGGTGTTGTGCTCTGATGAAATTCACTGCGATCTCATCCTAGAGCCTGGTGTGCGCCATTTACCCGTAGGCCGCGAGCCCCAGTTAGCCGAACACAGTGTAACCCTGATGGCCGCCAGCAAAACCTTCAATATTGCCGGACTGGGCGCGTCATTTGCCATTATTCCGGATAAAGCCCTGCGCCAGCGCTTTGTCAGCGCGTGCGCCGGCATCGTGCCCTGGGTTAATCAGCTGGGCCTGATTGCTACAGAAGCCGCCTTTACCCAGTGTGATGACTGGCATCAGGCAGTGCTGCAGTATTTGCGCGAAAACCGCGATCTGCTGGTTAGCCGCATCAATCAGATTGACGGCTTGCAGGTACATACTCAGCCAGCGACCTTTTTAGCCTGGGTCGACGGCAGCGGACTGGATGTACCCAATGTGCAAAAATGGGCAGAAGATAAAGGGGTGGGGCCGTCGCCAGGCGCCGATTTTGGCGCCCGCAATCATTTCCGGCTGAACTTTGGCTGTAGTCGGGCCATGCTCAGCCAGATGCTGGAGCGGCTGGCGTCAGCCTAAGGACGCTAGCTTATATAAGCCCAGGCAGACCACAAAACTAACTACCACAATGCCCAGGATGTTGCTGGGCATTTTGTTTTTAAACGCGCCCAGTGTTCCGCGCCGGTTCATTACCACCAATAGGAAGATTGCTACAATTGGCAGCAGCAGGCCATTGGCCGCCTGTGCGAATAAAATGGCAGACAGCGGTTTGAAGCCGATGCCGGCGATGATCACCCCGGTGGCGATGATGGTCATCCAGACAGCCTTAAATGGCCGGCTGTGCAGGTCGGTAGACCAGTTCAGTGCGCCGCATACCGCATAACTGGCTGCCAGGGGGGCGGTGATGGAGCTGGTCAGGCCGGCCGCAAACAAGCCAGCTGCAAAAAACCATTGTGCAGACTCACCCAGCACCGGCTCCAGCTGTTTGCCCATGTTGGTGGCATCCATGCTGGCATCTTGATTGAAAAACGCCAGCATGGCTGTGGCCATCACCACTAAGGTGATGAGCCCGCCAAAACCGATGGCAAACACCGACTGACGGCGAGAGGCTTTGATCGCACTGGCCTTGTCTTCGCCGGCATAATTTTGCGCGGTCAGGCTGGCATGCAAAAACAAGTTATACGGCACAATGGTGGTACCAATTAAAGCCAGAATCATGGTGATGGCTTCACCATCCAGCTGCGGCGACAGCATTTGTTCGCCCATGGCCGACCAGTCCGGGCTAGCAGCAAATAGGGTGACAAAAAACACCAGCGCCATGGCCACCACCAGCAGCACTAGCACCGACTCAATCATCTTATACTTGCCGGTGTACAACAATAAGGCCGATAAGCCCCCTAAAATAATGGCCCAGTTGCCCGTCCCAATATTCCAAAAAGCATCCAGACCAATGGCGGCACCGGTCAGGTTGCCGGATTCATAGGCAGCATTGCCGATACCCACGGCAGCCACCACTAAAGCGGAAAAAAACACCTTGAGCGCCGGACTCTCACTGATGTCCTTTAAGCCAGCGGCCAATCCATTGCCGGTCACGATCCCTAACCGGGCAGCCATATCCTGTAGCACGATAGTGGCAAGAATGGAAAAAACCAGCGCCCACATCAAATGAAAGCCAAAATTGGCCCCTGCGATGCTTGCGGTAGTCACAGTGCCTGGGCCAATAAATGCCGCGGCGATAATAAAACCGGATTTGTCTTTTGCCATAGTCGGCCACCTTGTTTGGTTAAGGTTATTGAGCCTTACGCGCTGATAAGCGGCAAGGCTGGCGATTTTTGGGCTGCGGATGGTAAAGAAATCGGCCAGCCACGCCAAGCATCCGGCTCAACTTTTTTATGATTTTTTTAACAATGCCAGGTTTTTTAGGCATACATCGGCAATAACGGGCTAACTATTTTTCTGCTAGCGGTGCGTGCATAGGCGTACCAGACAGGTTACCCTCATCCTTATTTAAGCGTGTTGGAGAAGCCGGTGGCAACAACCCAGGATGCCTTTGACCAACTGTATCAGCAGCCACAGTTAAAGGCGATTTTACCGTGTAAATACACCGCTCGCGGCCTGATGACCGCCATCGGCGCAGCACCGGAGATCCCGTTACCCGAGCGCTGGATGCCCTGGTTTATTCGCCACCGCGAGACCGCCCTGAGCGAACAGCAGGTCGATAAACTGGCGGAACAGCTGATGTATTGTTTACGTGATACCTTGGATGCCATGCGCCAGGAACAGGTGCTGTTGCCTGCAGGGTTAATAAGCGGCGATATGCCCGGCGCTGACTTACAGGCCTGGTTGAAAGGCTTACTACAAGGCCATCAGCAGGTGGAATCATTATGGCAGCATGCCTGGGATCGGGCCCGCAATGCCCCTGAGCAAGACCAGGGGTTAGATCAGGAAGATCCGGCGCGCCGTCTGCAGCGCTGTTTAAAGTTATTTTCTACCCTGGCCGATGTGGAGGCCGCCTGCCAGGTGCGTAGCGCCAGCCAGGCCCGCACACTGCGCCAGCATATTCCGCAACTGATGCGACAATTACCGGGAATGGTGGGCGAGTATGTCACGCTGGCGGGGGAACTGGCGGCGTTTTTACCTAACCAGTTCGAGATGTATCAGGATAAACCTAAAGATTAGTTTTGGCGCGGAGAGGGGCGTTTGTCCAGGGTGCGCCTGGAGGTGGCAATAAACGCCTGGAGTTCTTTTTGCGCCGCTTCATACGCCCGATTCAGCTGGGCTGAGTCCGGCTCTTTAAGTAACGCCTGAAACGCCGCGTCGCTGCGGCTAAACAAGACTTTTAAACGTTCATTGTTCACTTCCGTGTCCTCGCCCTGGCTACTTGCGGTGGGCCAGCCACCGCTACTGCATGCATCTTGCATAACGTAGCAAATGTTTTGAATAAGGCTGTATTCGTCTTATCGGCTAAAAAGGTTTAACCACTGCCAAAATAATTACACTGAGCAACACCAAAACAGGTATTTCATTGATAATGCGATAAAAACGGGCGCTATGTACGTTTTTGTCACGGGCAAACTGTTTTACTAATTTAAATAAATAGAAGTGGTACACATATAATGCAAGTACCAGCAGCAGTTTTATGTGCAACCAGCCTGACACTTTGAACCAGGCCGAGCCATAGGCAACGATGAGCCATACGCCAAAGACCCCGGTTAGCACGGCAAACGGGGTCACAAACCACCACAAGCGGCGTTCCATTTGTTTAAACTGAGCATGCACCGCCGGCTCGCTGGATTGCGCGTGATACACAAACAGCCGGGGCAGATAAAATATCCCGGCAAACCACGCCACCATAAAAAACACATGTAAGGCTTTAAGCCATAAAATCGACATAGTCAGTCCTGTTAATACTGAGTCCGTTGCAGCACACCCTGGAGGATACTCCAGGTGATGACACCGACAATGTTACCGGGCTGCGAATCATAGATATACACCGCACCGTCGCGGGCATTTTTAAGTTTTTCGTACACTTCATACAAGGTGCACTGGCTGTTGAGGCCAGTAATGGTGGTGTAATCCAGCGCACTGGCATTGTGTTCCAGGCTGACATCGTACTCCACCAGTTTAAATTCGGTTTCCAGTTCGTGTTGGATCTTCTGGAGCACGATGGCTGATGGATGGTCGGCCAAATAGCTTTCAATGCTTTCGGTGGGAGCATCCACAAATAACTTGTACTGATTCGTCATGGCAGCCAGCACACCGGTTTTTTCCAGCGCTTCGCGAATGGAGGTGATGGCGTAGGGCAGATTTTGATAATCCAGCTGCCGGATAAAGATAGAACGGTTGCCCAAAAACTGGGTAGAGGTGACATACGCCGGCACAATGACCAGCATCGCCGGTAAGATAATTTGCGGGCTGTAAGATAGCTCCATGACTGCCGACAGCGCTGCCAGCGGCGCGTGCAGCACTGCGGTGAGCATGCCCGCCACGCCCAGCAACGCAAAGCTGCTGGTGTAGTCGCTGGTGGCGGTAATGGTATTTAAAGGCAGCAACAAAATGGCCCCGGCCAGCATCCCAATCACCATCACCGGGCCCATGATCCCGCCGGGTACGCCCAGGCCGATGGCACATACCGCCAGCACAAACTTGGCCGCCAGCAAGGATAATAAAAACCAGGTGTCGGGCTGTTGGGTGAATAGCACCTCAATACTTTCAAAGCTGGCGCCCGGCGCAGCGGGTAACCAGGCACTGACCAGCCCGGTGATCAGCGCAGCCAGCACCAAACGCCAGATCATGCTGACCGGGCGAAACAGGGTCATAACCCGCATCAGCTGGTTATTAAACAAGGCTGCTAACGCGCCTAACACCACCCCCAGCACAATCAGATACAGATACATCCAATGGCTAAATGGCGTGAAGGATAAAAACGACAGCTCGTTGATTTCACCAAACACCAGCCGGGTGAGTACCGAGCCACAGGCCGCGGCTAGCATCACCGGTACAAAGATATGAATTTTGTATTCGCGCAGCACCACCTCCATCACAAAGATGACTGCGGCAAAGGGGGTATTAAACGAGGCCGAAATGCCGGCCGCAATGCCACAGCCGGCCAGGATTCGAATGCTGTTGTAGGGCAGGCGCAGCCACTGGCCCAGGTAGCTGCTGCCAGAGGCACCGATATGGACCGATGGGCCTTCGCGACCCACCACAAAGCCGCCGGCCAGCGCAAACATGCCACCAAAAAACTGATTGATGGTAGTGCGAAAGGGCACATACCCGTAAAACATTTTGACCCGGTGGATCACAAACGGGATCCCCATGCGGTAATGTTTAAAGCCGGTCAGGTACGCCACCAGTAAAATCAGCAGCACGGCCACCACCGGCACCACAAGACGCGCCAGCCAGGCCTGAGAAAACCAGCTGGCCGCCTCGGCCAGCCAGAATGCTGACAGCCACTCATAGCACAGCCGGAACAAGATGATCAGGCCGGCTGCAATGGTTCCGCCACAAATCCCCAGCAGACAAACCAGTACAGATGTTCTAGGATGAGCAAGTTCTTGACGAAAGCCATTCAGGCGCATGACATAATCAGCTGTAAGCAGAAAGAAAACATAAGCTTACCACATGCCTAACCATTTCCTAACCGATGATGGGGCGAACTTTTAGCCCGGTACTATGATGTCGATTGAAGAATTAAAAAATTACCTGGGGCGTAACCGGCTAAGCTGGCTGGTGGCCCTGGCGTTGCTACTGATGATGGTGTTTGGCTACGGGTTGGGGACCACCGAACACCGCGTAGCCCGCGACACCCTTGAAAATACCCAGCGCGCCCTGACTGTATTACAGCAGGAAAATAATGCGTTGCTGACCCAGATCCATCAATTGCAAACCCAACTGGAGCTGGCCCGTCTGGAGCAGGCTAGCCTGCTCAAAGCGCAGGCCAACACCCGCGCCAGCCTGGATGAGGCCGAGCAGTCGCTGGCTTTTTACCGCCAGGTGGTAGCGCCTGAGCGCACAGAACAAGGCCTGATTGTGGATGGCCTGGCGATTACGTCCGAAGGGCCGCAGGCGTATCGCTTGCAGATGGTCTTGTTACAACAACTGGAGCGTCGGGCGGTGATCCAGGGCCATCTGACCATTTGCGTGCATGGCCAGCGCGCCGGGGAAGCGGCCAAAGTGTGTAGCGGCTCCCCCGACGTTTTGCCCGACGGGCCGCTAAAATACCGCTTTAAGTTTTTTCAGGCGGTAGATATTGGCCTGACGTTGCCGCAAGGCTTTAGCCCCGAATCGGTCTCCATGCGTAGCCAGGTATATCGCTATAAAACCAAGATAGAGGATTTTTCGCTGGTCCAGGAATGGCGCGCAGTGGTGGAGCAAGCACCGCAGGCTGAATCAGACGCGCAAGAGCGCGGCTAACATTGATCGCAGGCGCGGTCTGTTAGATAATTTACCCTTAGCGCTCAACACGGGCGTATTTCTCCCACACGACGAGGTTTGTATGTCTGTAGAAACAGCGTTGCCCATTGAGTTTTCGGATGCGGCAGCAAAAAAAGTGAAGGAATTGGTTACCGAGGAAGAAAATCCTGAGCTGAAACTGCGGGTGTATGTAACCGGTGGCGGGTGCTCTGGCTTTCAGTATGGCTTTACGTTTGACGAAAAGGTCAACGAAGGCGATATGACCATCGATAAAGACGATGTGACTTTAGTGGTCGATCCTATGAGCCTGCAATATCTGGTAGGCGGCGTGGTTGATTATTTAGAAGGGCTGGAAGGCTCGCGTTTTGTGGTGGAAAACCCCAATGCCACCACCACCTGCGGCTGTGGAGCCAGCTTCAGCGTATAAAATATGTGGCTTCGGTGCGAATGCCCACTGATGTGGTCTGTGGCCGAGGCTGCTGCGTAAAGAGCTTCAGTCCGGCATTGTTTAAGGAGCACCGATGAAACTGTATGGATCCACCACATCGCCCTATGTACGGCGTATTCGTATCCTGCTGGCCAATACCGAGCACGAATTTGTCGACCTGAATATTTATGAAGGCGACGACCGCAAAACCATGGCCAGCCAAACCCCCATTTTGCGAGTGCCCTATCTGGATGATGGCGGCCAGCGCGTATTCGATTCGCGGGTGATCCAGCGCTACTTAAGTGATCAATTGGATCTGGCGCCACTGACCTGGGCCGAAGAAAATCAGCTGACCATGATTGATGCGGTCAATGATGCCTTTGTGGTGTTATTCCAGATGAAGCGCTCCAACATCGAAGCGGACAGGGATGCCATGTTTGTGCGCCTGCAGCGCGAGCGGATTGATGCCAGCTTGCGTGCATTAAATGACCAGGTCAGCAGTGGCCAGTTTACCCAGTGGACCTACCCGGCCATTTGCCTGTACTGTCTGATTGACTGGATTGAGTTTCGTCATCTGCACAGCATGGAGCATCTCGACGCGCTGAAAACCTTTCGTGAAGAACACGTGGATCGGATTGAGATCACCGCTACCGATCCCCGCCACTAACAGCTATACATTCCCAGCGTAGTCAGGGCAAACCGGCCCTGACTACGCGGTCGGCCAGCCCTAATACCCTTTTTCAAAATCAAACACATGCTCCAGCGGAGCGCCGGCCAGGTAGCGTTTAGCATTCTGATGCATTAGTTCAGCAATATCGGCCGGGTCTGAGGCGGCGGCGGTATGCTGAGTAACTAGAATGCGCGGATGCTGCCAAAATGGATGTGCATCGGGCAACGGCTCCTGCTCAAATACATCAAGCACCGCTGCCCGCAGTTGCCCGGCATCCAGCACCGCCAGTAACTCGTCCTGCACCACTGCATTGCCACGCCCGGCATTAATAAACACCCCTTGTGAGCCCAGAGCACCCAGCATGTCGCCATCAATCAGATGACGGGTGGCCGGGGTGTCGGGCAGCAGATTCACCATATAATCACATTGCTCGGCAAATTCGACTTTTTGCGCCGTGCTGTACATGGCCTGATACCCAGGGGTGGCCTTGCCCGACTGGCGCAGGCCGACCACTTGCATGCCCAGAGCATCAGCCACCGGCAGCAGGCTGCCAGCGATGGAGCCGGCGCCGACGATACCCAGCGTGGTGCCAGCCAGATACTGGTAGGGCGGCGCTTGCCATTTGGGCGAATCCGGGCGCTGCTGGGCAGCAGCAAAGCCGGCCACATTGCGCGAAAAATGCAGCAGATAGGCAAACACATATTCACGCATCTGACGGCCAAATACACCTTTGACCCCGGTCAGTACATAGTCGCGTTTGGCGGCATTTACCAACGGCGTGTTGCCGGCCCAGCCCGATTGCAGCCACCGCAGTTGATGACAGTCATCAATGATCGCGGCCGCCAGTCCGGGGTCAGCCAGCATCACCTGCACCTCATCGGTGGCCACCTGCGCCGGATCATCGGTGGCACAGGCGATGGTAAATCCCGGGTCGGTGTAAGCGGTAAGCGCTTGCTCATACTGGGCATACTCGTCGCTTAAGATGGTAATGGTCAGACTGGAAGCGGTGTCTGTCATAGTAAACTTTTCTTTCCTGTTACTTGGCTATCTTCTACAGCTAAATTGTTTATTAATTGTTAGCAAAACGTTTACATTTTGGGGTGAAGTCATCATGAGAATGTATTATGTCTAACCCAATTGATCATGCGCGCTGCCTATCGCCGCGGCGCAATACCACCGAAGCCACCACTGTGGATGGGCTGGTGGACGAACAGCTTGCCCATTTTGGCATTGATAAGCAATCTGAATACGGCCAGGCTCTGGCTCGCACGGCCAGTCATTTGTATCACGCTCAGGCCGATGTATCGGCGCTGTGGGAAATCACCAACCAGACCTTAAGCGAGCTTAATAAAGAAGATCGCGTGGCCTGGTTCAATGCCAAAAAGTTTTTGTCCTTTCAGCTGGCCAAGGTGCTCGACACCTTGCAAAATCCGTTTCGTAAAACCTGGCAAAGCCTGGCTACCGGCAAAACCAGCCAGCATCATTATCCCTTGTTTGATAATGTGACTGCGCTGTTTTCAGCCACGCCGGTGGTGGTGCGCACCGCCACCTATGTCTACGCCTGTACCGAATGGGTGGACGATGCGTTTCAGGGCAAAGAATTTACCCACCAGATTTATTCGCGCTTATTAAACCCCACCAATATCTCGCTGGCCAATGCCATTGTGGACATGGAAGCCGGGCCTTATTCAGCCGATTATCTGGCCTGGAATTTTAACTCCGGGATGGCTGCCATTGATGCAGTGCTGGCCAATGTGCTCAGCCATGGCGATGTGTTAGTGGTGTCGCGCAATGTGTATGGTGGGGTGTATCAGTTACTGCACGATTTTTATGCCCGGGGCAACCGGCTGGATATTCAGCTGGCCTGGTTTGATGGTTACAGCGAAGACGAATTTATCGACTTTTTTGATAAGACCCGTGACCGCTATCGTGACCGGCTGGATAAGGGCAGCAAGATCCATGTATATGTGGAGTCGCCCTGTAACCCCCACGGCTATGTGCTTGATGTGCCGGCCATCTGTGAATATGCCCATCAGCATGATGCGCTGGTGATGCTGGACTCGACCCTGGCTACGCCAGTGCTGCACCAGCCGTTGCAACACAGTAACGAAGCCGCCCGGCCGGATTATCTCATTCACAGTTATACCAAGGATCTGTGCGGCAGCGGTGCCACCACTGCCGGCGTGGTGATTGGCCCAGGGTATCGGATGTTCCAGCCTAAAGGCAGCAGTATGCACGGGGTCGATTGGTCGCAAACCCTGTTCTGGGATGTGTACTATATCAAGGGCGCGTTTTTGGACTCCGAAAAAGCCTTTGATGTGCTCAACGGCATGAAAACCCTGGATGCGCGGATCATGAACAAGGTCATCAATACTCAGGTGTTTACCGCGTTTTTAAATCATCACAAAGCGATTCGGGTCAACAGCCATGCGGTGGCCTCTCACCGCAATGCCGGCTTAAAAGAAAAGCAACACAATCATGGTTGGCCGTGCACCCTGTTTACCGTGGATATGGCCGATGCCGGCATATCGCGAGAAGTGTTTACGCGCTTTTTTGATGCGCTGGAGCCGGCGTTTAGCCACCAGGTCAGTATCGGCCAGCACAATACCATCGTGTTGTGTCCAGCGCTTACCTCCCACTCAGAGCTTAGCGCAGAAGAGCAAAAGCGCGCTGGCATTGAGCTGACCACCATGCGTATTGCCATGGGCACCGACAATGTAAAACAGCTCATCGGCCACTTTATATTAGCGGCCCGCCATTTTATTGAGCCGGACCATCCGGGCTTTTGCCAACAGTTTATGAGCCTCAAAGCAGTGGATGAGTTGTATCAGCAGGTGGCGCAGGATGTGACCAGCCAGTATTACAGCGCCGCGCCCAGTATGGCCGCTATCATGCAGGAAGAGGATAATAGCTAGCCTGGCCACAGTTGATTAAAAGACCAATCTGCACACAGTATGCGGATTGGTCTAATCGGCTGCGCGGCCGGCCACGTACAAAGGCGTAACACCGCTTTACAGGAACCTGCCTCATGCACGAGTTGTCACTTCATCAGGAATTTGCCATGCCGGTGAACCGGCTGTTTCAGTGTTTTTGCAAAACCGAACTGCTGGTGCAATGGTTTTCCGGTGATGCCATGCGCTTACAAAAAATTGTTATGAACCTGGAAAAAGGCGCAGAATTTGAAATGGAATTTGTCAGTGAGCAGGAAGAGGGCGGTGAACATTACAGCGGGCAAATCGTAGAGATTTTTCCCAATGAAGAGATTTTGTTTACCTTAAAAGCCGATGAGCAAACCGAAACCTCGGTGGATGTGCGCTTTACCGACTTGCGCGACCGCCACAGTGAGTTGCATTTAACCCATAGCGGGCTGGCCGATACCGCCATGTGGCAGCACACCCAGCAACTGTGGGAAGCCCGCTTTGACCGCCTGGCCCGCTTAGGCGATCTGCCGCGCTAATTATTCTGCAATAAACCGGGCACCAAGCACGGCTGCACGCGCCGCGCCGGTGACCGCCGGCACATTGCCCGGTACCTGATGGTCGTAGGCCCAGGCCAGCCAGGCAAAAGCGGCGCCTTCCACCTGTTGCGGGTCAACTCCCAGCACTGCTGTTGAGGCAACTACGCTGCCCGGCACATGCGCTGCCAGGCGCTGCATCAATGCTTTATTATAGGCCCCGCCGCCACACACATACACTTCCTCACATTCTGGCACTGCCCGGGCGATGCTGACTGCGGTCAGCTCACACAAGGTGGCCTGAACGTCCGCCGGGGCAGGCGAGTGGGGCAATGCAGCAAGAAATGTGTGTAGCCATGGCAGATTAAAATACTCACGGCCGGTGCTTTTAGGGGCGGGCTGGGCAAAATACGGGTCGGCCAGTAGCGCCTTAAGCAACACCTGATCCACCTGGCCGGCAGTAGCCCAGGCACCATCTTTATCCAGGCGCTCTTGTCGATGCGCAAAGATCCAGTGGTCCATTAAAGTATTACCCGGGCCGGTGTCATAGCCGCCCTGTACCCCGTCAGGGCCTAACAGCGACACATTGGCAATCCCGCCAATATTGACAATAGCTCGGGCTCGTCCTGCGCCAAAAACCGCCTGATGAAAGGCTGGCACCAGCGGCGCACCCTGGCCGCCCAGGGCGATGTCTTTACGCCGAAAATCGGCTACCACATTAATGCCAGTGAGTACCGCCAGGGTATTGGGATCGCCAATTTGCAGGGTGAAGGGAACAGTATGTTGCGGATGATGGCGAACTGTCTGGCCATGGCTACCGATAGCGCTGATGGCGGCGGCCGGCTGGCCGCTTTGGGCAAGCACCGCGTACACTGCCTTGGCATGTACCCGGGCCACTTCTACATCCAGCGCGCCTAACTGCATAATTTCGTTATCAGCAGGTTGGCACAGCTGATGTAACCGGGCCAGCAGGGCCGGCGGGTAGGGCACACTGGCAGCAGCCAGGGTAGTACACTGCTGTGCATCAATGCGGCATAATACCGCATCCACCCCGTCCATGCTGGTGCCTGACATCAGGCCAATGTACAGGCCCATGGCTTATTGCATGGCCAGCATAACGCGCTTGCTATTGGTTAACATGGCCAGGCGATCTTCGGCCAGCGCCATAAAGGCCTCGCGCTGATCGCGGTCAATGGGGTTGGCTTTAGGCAGCTCCACAGTGCGCGGATTACGATGCACGCCGTCGACCAAAAATTCGTAGTGTAAGTGAGCGCCGGTGACCATGCCGGTACTGCCCAGATAGCCCACCACCTGGCCTTGTTTGACAGTATCACCGGTTTTAACTGCTTTACTCTTAAAGTGCAGATACTTGGTGACATATTTTTCGCCATGCTGGATAAACACATAGTTACCATTAAAGCGGTTATATGAAGCTTTAATGACACGCCCGTCACCAGCAGCCATCACCGGAGTGCCGGTGGCTGCCACATAGTCAGTACCATTATGTGATTTCCAGCGTTTTTGCACCGGGTGGAAGCGTTTTTTAGTAAAATTGGAGCTGACATATTTAAAGTTGATGGGCGCCCGCAAGAAGCTCTTGCGCATGCTGCGGCCTTCCGGGGTGTAGTAATTGCCATCGGTATGCTGAATGGCGGTGAAGGTTTCGCCCTGATTGGTAAATTCGGCTGCCACAATATCGCCATAGCCAACAAACTCGCCGTCAATAAAGTGTTCTTCAAATACGATGCTAAAGCTGTCGCCCTGGCGAATTTCCATGGCAAAGTCAATGTCCCAGCCAAAGATACCGGCTAGGTTCATGATTTGATTATTGCTCAGGCCTGCATTGACGGCGGCTTTCCAAAAGCTGCTGTCGATATCGCCCTGGGCAAAATTGACCCGGGTTTCGACTTCTTTAGTCTGCAGCTCGGCCTGCATTTGGGCCTCGTCATCGGCTGTGATGACCAGGGTGTCTTTGGCCGATACCACGTATTTTAGGCCGGCAAAGGCACCATCGGCAGCCGCACGCAATTGCAGCTTGTCGCCCGGCACCAGCGTCACCAGAGTCTTGGCCAGCTCGCCAGCCTGGGTCACATTATAAGTATCGCGGGCCGAAAAACCGGCGCGTTTAAAAATTTTTGCCAGGGTGTCACCATTACGCACCGTGTACTGGGTCCAGCCGGTATCGTCCTCGCCCAGCATTAGCTGCTCGGCACCGTCCACTGACAGATCCACCGGGTAACGCACACCGGCATCCAATATCAAAGAATCCTGATGCCGGCTGGCTTCTACCGGGTCCGACGGTAATAAAATCAATCCACCCAAAAACAGGCTGCCGACCATTAAGCCGGTCCGGTGGGGCCGGGGTAGCCGGCGTAAGGTATTAACAAAAAGATTATTTTTTACATTCATTCTCATCATACTGCCCAACCCGGGGCGGCCATCAATGGCCTGGCCCGTTGCTATCTGACTCGCTTATCATAGTGCTTTTTTTAGACACTGCCAGTCCTGAATCCTGAATTTGATGCGTAAACCTTTCATTGGTTCACTCACATGCGTAAAATGCACGCCCTGATTTAATCCGAACCTGACAACGTGTGGACTAGCTGATGAGTGACTGGCAAACCGCTTTTGCTGAAATAAAACGCGGGACTGATGAAATTCTTCCTGAAGACGACCTGATTGAAAAGCTCAAATCAGGTAAGCCCCTGACAATTAAAGCGGGTTTTGATCCCACAGCGCCAGATTTGCACCTGGGTCACACCGTGCTTATTAATAAGTTACGGGTGTTCCAGCACTTCGGCCACAAAGTTGTGTTTTTGATCGGTGATTTCACCGGGCTGATTGGGGATCCTACAGGTAAAAATGTAACTCGCAAGCCCCTTAGCCCCGAACAGGTATTGGAAAACGCGAAAACGTATCAGGAGCAGGTGTTCAAAATTCTGGATCCAGCTAAAACTGAGATCCGCTTTAATTCAGAGTGGATGGATAAGCTGGGCGCGGCCGGCATGATCAAACTGGCGGCCAGCCAGACGGTGGCCCGCATGCTGGAACGCGATGATTTTAAAAAGCGTTACAACAATGGCCAGGCCATCGCCATTCATGAATTTTTGTATCCCCTGGTGCAGGGCTGGGATTCGGTGGCATTAGAAGCTGATGTGGAGCTGGGCGGTACTGACCAGCGCTTTAATCTGCTGATGGGTCGCGAGCTGCAAAAAGAAAATGGCCAGCGCCCCCAAACCACGGTGATGGTGCCGCTGCTGGAAGGCCTGGACGGGGTGCAGAAGATGTCCAAGTCATTGAATAACTATATTGGCATTACTGATACGCCCAACGAGATGTTTGGCAAAATCATGTCGGTGTCGGATGATTTGATGTGGCGTTATTTTGACTTGTTAAGCTTCCGCCCGTTAGAAGAAATTGCCGAGCTCAAAGCCCAGGTTGAAGCGGGCACCAATCCGCGGGATATCAAAATTTTGCTGGCGCGGGAAATTATCGAGCGTTTTCACGATGAAGCTGCCGCCGAAGGCGCATATCAGGATTTTGTCCAGCGCTTTCAAAAAAATGCGATTCCCGATGACATGCCAGAGCTGACAGTGGCCATGGAAGATGGTGCGCTGGCTATTGGCAACCTGCTTAAGCAAGCCAATCTGGTGGGCTCGACCTCCGATGCCATTCGCATGATCAAACAAGGTGCGGTAAAAATTGACGGTGAAAAAGTCTCAGACACCCGCCTGCAAATTACCGAGCCCGGTGAAGCGGTGTATCAGGTAGGGAAACGAAAATTTGCGCGAGTGACTGTCACCGCCTAAGCGTCGGTGACCCTGGGCAGGGGTTTTATCTGACCAGGGCACCCATTAGCGTTCTGCCACCCGGGCCCAGGCGTACAGCGCGCGCAGGCCGAGCCGGCGCAAACCGGCCAGCGGGAATTTCGGTAGGGGCTGATTGTATAACGGCAAGTCTGGCACACTGGTGGGGTCTATCGCCTGTTGTGCCAACCGCCGCCCGGCAAAGTTGGCAAAGGCCACCCCGGCCCCGCAATACCCCATGCCATAACCAATGCGCTGCTGCGCATCAAACCACACCCTTGGCAAACTATCCAAAGATACTGACACCCAGCCACTCCAAAAATGGCTGACCGGTTTGTTGCGCAGTGCCGGAAAGCTGCAGGCCATGGCTTTGGCCAGCCGCGCCTGGCCATGGGCGGATGCGGCTCCGGTCACCTCACCACGGCCACCAAACAGCAGTCGGTTATCCGGCAACAAGCGGTAATAGTATTTCATCATGCGGGTGTCCATAAAGGTCACCGGCTGGCTCAGGCCGGTAGCCTGCTGCTCTTGCTCGCTTAACGGCTCGGTCACCAGAATGCTGGACTGGACCGGAAACTGGCGGTTATCGACGCTGGCATGAAAGTGCTTGCTGGTGTAGGCATTACTGGCAATGAGCACCGTCTGGGCATGCACGGTGCCGCCTGGGGTGGTGACCTGATGGCCGCCGCCAATGGCAGGCTCAACGGCTGTGGCCGGGGTTTGCGCATACAGGTCGACCCCGGCGGCTTGCGCGGCGCGGGCCAGACCATCCACCAGTTTAAGCGGATTCAGTGCCAGGCCGGGTTGCACCGTGGCGCCATGAAACCCGCGAATGGGCAGTTTAGCCTGCAATTCCTGTTGGCTGAGCACGCTGGCCGAAGAGCCAAATTCGCGTTGCAACTGAGCCAGGGTCTGGCCTTGTTGGCGGGCTTGTTTGGCGGTGTGGGCCAGTTTGTAATAGGGGCCTTCGACCAGGTCGCAGTCAATCTGATAGCGGCTGATGGCCGCTTGCAGCTGGCTGACAGCAGCATCATATTCTTGTTGGATCAGCCGCGCTTTATCTTTGCCGTAGGCTTTGGCCAGTGCGGTTGGGCCCAGTCGGCCGCTGCCGCTAAGCACAAAGCCGGCATTTCGCCCGGCGCAACCAAAGCCCATGGAGTGGCTGTCGATCACCGCCACCCGGCCGACCTGCTGTTCGGCTAGCTCCAATGCCGCCGATAAGCCGGTATAGCCGCCGCCAATCACCAGCACATCCACCTCGGTATCGCGTTTCAGGGCGGTAAATTGTGTTGGCTCACAGGTACTGTGCCAATAGGTGGCCGGGCGCGGCATCGCCGGGTCCACCGCCGGGCTGACTAACGGATCGTAACTCATGGCTGTGCTAAAGGCTCAAATTTCAGCAGCATTTCAGCCCCTTCACAGGCACACACGCCGTTACATACCGGGCAGTCGTAGCCTTCATACAAGGCTTCGTAGCGCCATTTGTCCGGGTGCTTTTTGATCAGCTCGCCGCCATTTTTACTAAAATACTTAAATGCACTGTTGCCTGGGCTGGCTAACCAGATGTGGGCCAGACCAGCCAGGGCGCCTTGCTGGCGAGCACTGTCAATGGAGTGGGAAAGCATGGTACTGCCAATCCCACAGCTCTGATAATCCGGCGACACTGTGTTGCACTTGAAATAGCAGACTTTATCCGCCGGTACCTGCCAGCGTTCTGGCGTACACCATTTGTCGGGTTGCCAGTGAGAATGGGCATAAGTTATACGAAATCCCACCACTTTTTCATCATCCAGTGCTACCCAGCTGGCATTGATCTCACCATGAAAGCTTTTTTCAAACATGCTGGCCAGGCTGTCTAACGACAGATAATTATCGCCATGCACATGGTTGCCCAGGGTAACCACCCCGTCAAAATGTTCAGGCTGCAAGGGGGCATAGATAATGGCAGAGGACTGTGTCATTTTGATTTTATCCCATTTAGGTGAACATCCAGTGCTTCGACCGAAATCAGGATCTCACGCACTGACATCCACAGTGAATACAACAAACAAATCAGGCTGGCAGCAAAGATCCAGTTGCCTACCAGCTGATAATTCAGATAAATCGCCAGCATCGACACCACACACAGAAAAAAGCTGACAACACCAGCAATCTGCATGCGTTTGATAAACTGAATACGCTGGCGCAAATTCTGGATCTGCGCAGCGGTATTGTCATCCCATTTTTCTTTGGAAAAATTGCGGATAATGCTGGCCAGGGTCAAAAACCGGTTGGTGTAGGCCAGCAATAGCAAAGAAATGGCCGGAAACAGCATGGCCGGCGTGGCGATATCGATAGTCATGTAAGCTTTTCCAGCGCAGTTGCCTAAAAGCTAAGTTTATCAAAGACGCCCGCTGAACTCATCATACGCTTACATGCGGTTAATGGGCATACCGGCATCGCGCCAGCCCATCATGTCGCCCTCTAGATGGCTCACATCTTTAAATGCCTGCATGCGCAGGGTGTCCATGACCATGCGTGCCCGCCGGCCTGACTGGCAATACACAATAATGGGCTTGTGTTTGGCATCGCCCAGCTGTGCCAGATAATCGTCAATACGATCATGGGGCATATTGAGCGCGCCGGGGATATGGCCCTGGGCATATTCCTGGGGCGAGCGTACATCAATCAACAACCACTCTTTTTGTTCGACCTGTTGCAGCAGCGTGCTGGCATGGTCCATGGTGATGGGCTGAGCATCGACACTGGCGGGCCGGCAGCCACCGGTAATCCAGGCCAGGCTAAGGCCGATAAGGATAAGTCTGACTACATGCATATATCACCTGTGGGGGACTGACCGACATGGTCAGCTTCGCAAGCGCAACAAGCTGTAGCGGCGACCCCGGCCGGCTGTGTATGCGCATTGGCTTAAGTATAGGTCAGGATGGCGACGAGGCATATATCGATACCTACTAGTTAACTGCCAACAGGCAATCACCTGGCTGGCGGGGTGGCCAGGGCAGGGTGCAGCGCCTGGCATAAGCGGGTCAGGGCTGGCAGCAGGCGCAAAGTAAAGCGGCTGGTGTGGTCCGGGTTGACCACAATCAGGGGCGCGGACAGTACCTGCCGGTGTGCCGCCCACACAGCTTCTTCACTGGCCTCGTCACGGCCGGTGGCGGCCACCAGAAAATCTGGCTGGCGGCGCAGCACTTCCTGAATACTGACCTGCGGGTAGGTACTGTCAGCATCAGCAAACACGTTGTGGGCATTACACGTGCCCAGCAGCTGTGCGGCCCAGGCCTCGTTGCTTACCGACATTAGCGGAGCGGGCCACAGATAATAAAAAACCTGACGGGGCGGGGCGGTTTGATAACGGGCTTGCAGGCGCGCAAGCGTTTTGTCATAGGCTGCGGTCAACGCCTGACCTCGGGCGCCAATGCCTAACTGTGTAGCCAGCGCGCGGATCTCACGGCTGATATCGGCTGGCTGGCGCGGCGCGGATTCAAATACCGCAAAGCCCAGCTGACGCAAACGCGCAATATCCTGCGGTTTATTGCCACCTTGCCAGGCCAGGATCAGATCCGGCTGTAGTTTCACAATCGCTTTGATGTCCACCCCGTTGGCATCGGCTACCTGCGACAGTTGACTGGCGGCCGCCGGATAATCACTGTGCGCGCTCACCGCCAGCAGCTTGTCCTGATAGTCGAGGCTGTACACCCATTCGGTTAAATGCGGGGCCAGGGACACTACCGTGGGGCCGGCCCACGCCTGGCGGCTGCATAACACAACGGCCAGAAACAGGCAGTGCAGTAAATAGCGACGCAAGAGCTTCATAGCAGGGGCACCAGTAGCAGCAGGCTGGCCAGGCATACCAGAACAATGGCAGCGCGCATGATGGCCCGGTACACATACACCAGATCAGAAAAGCGCACAGCGCGGGCGCCGCCTACCCGCGGGTAGCGGATAGTCTGACTGTGGTAAATGGCCGGTCCGCCCAGCTCAATACCCATCGCCCTGCCAAACATGGCCAGAATGCGGGCGCCACTGTCTTTTGCCGGGCACTGACGCAGGCCGCGCCAGGCGCTAAGCGGGTTGGTGCTGATGGCAATACACAGCATGCCTAACAGCCGTGGCGGCCACATCAGTAATTTAATCAGGGTGCGCACCGGCCGGTTAAAGTGATAAAAGCCCGGGCGTCGATCGTGCCATTGCCAGCAGATGGCCAGCAAAAACCGGTAGCTTAGCGCGCCAATCGGGCCGGCGATGAGGTACCAGACAATCACGCCGCAATAGATGGCATAAAAGCGCAGCAGCAATGCCTCAATGGCGGCCTTGGCAATACCGATATCGGATAATCGCTGAGTGTCCCGGGCGACCAGCAAGGCCAGACGATCCCGCGCCAGCAGTTTTTTATTGGCTTTTAAGGCGCCAACCAGCTGGCGGTAGTGTTTACGGTCATGGCCAAAGTCCAACATGGCCAGCAGGATCAGCGCTTCAAAAAACCACGGGTAGTAGGCCAGAGCAATCAGGTTGGCCAGCACAATGGCCAGTGGCAGTACCAACAGCAGTGCGCCCAGCGAGCCGGAAATTCGGTGTTGGCGAGCGCTGGTAGAAGATGATGGACGCACCTTGCCGGCCATGGCTTCGGCTAAAAAGCGCACCAGCGTGAGCGGGTGACTGGCCCGGGGCCAGCGCCAAAGAGCATCGCTTGCCACAGCACTAAGCAGCACTGCCACAGAAACCACAGCAGGTTGCTGCCACCAAGCATCCATCACAAGGTCTTAGTCAGCCAGTTCGGCCACCATGCCCATCACCAGCTGGGCAGAATGACGGGCCGCGGTATCCAGATATTCGGCAAACGACACGGTGGAGGTTTTGCCAGCGATGTCGGACAGTGAGCGGATGACCACGAAGGGTGTGCTTAACATGTAACAGGTTTGGGCAATGGCCGCGCCTTCCATTTCACAGGCTTTCATATCAGAAAAGGTCTGGCGGATCTTTTCGGCGGCTTCATCACTGCCGACAAAGGCATCGCCGGTACAAATCAAGCCGGTGGTGTATTTCACATCACCCAGTTGGGCAGTAGCGGTGCTAGCTGCGTCCATCAGGCGGGCATCGCACGGGTAGGTAGCAGGCATCTCGCCAGCGCACTGGCCAGGCGCATAACCAAAAAAGGTCAGATCCACATCATGGTGCAGCAGCGCAGAGCCAATCACCACATCGCCAATATCCAGCGCCTGATCAAAGCCACCGGCCGAGCCGGTATTGACCACATAATCCGGCTGATACAACTGGATCAGCGCAGTGGTGCCCACCGTGGCTGCGACCTTGCCGATGCCACATTTGACCAGCACAATAGATTGGCCATGCAATTGGCCTTCATAAAAGGTTAGATGATGCCACTGGCGGCTGGTGAGATCTGATAATGACTCTTTAAGCAGGGCCACTTCCTGATCCATGGCGCCCAGAATTCCAATTGTTGACATAGTGTATTACCCAAGCGCCGGCAAATGCGCTAATTGAACTGTGAAAAAACACTCATGGTAAACGATTTGGCGGCTACTGACAGCAGGAAAATGGAAGACAGCGCCTGGGGGCGGGCTGTCTTCCTAAGAAAATGATGTGTTAGCTTATGCAGCTGCGCGGCTGGAGCGTAGCGGGCGGGTGGGGCGCTTCGGCGTAACCGGATTATGGGTAGGCACCTGGGCCAGCTTTTGTTGTTTGCGCCGATAGGCAATCAGTTTGGTTTCCATGCATTCACGGATTTCTTCCAGCGTGTAGCCTGATTTGACCTTGATGCGTGCATGGGGAATACCAGCGGCATCCAACGCGCCGGACACAAACCAGTCACGCTGCGCTTTGTAGCCTTCTTTGCCACTTTGATGCACCAGGTCCACCGCCAGCACCGGGGTCATGTCCTGCTTATCACACAATACAAAGTCCAGCTGGCGGGCTGAGGCGCGAGTCAGCGCTGCACTGGCTTGCTTTTTTGAGGTGCTCTGGCGCACCGCCAGCACATCGGATAAGCGCACCCGACAGATAATGCGAAACTCGCGGCCCATCGCCTGCTCAATCAGGTTTAAAAATGAATGTTCAACCGGAGTAAACAGCTGTGGCCGGCGTTTAAACGGAAACGCGACACCACTGTCAGACAGTTTGATGGCGGCTGCGGCCACCACAATCAACAGCATCATTAAGATAATTGCCAATTCCATAGGTCATCCTCGACATGCCGGGCTGCGGGAGTGTCAGAAATCTGACGCAAACCGGTTAAAAACAATGTTCATCAGGGATTTTGCAAAGGCAGTGCCAAAGTGATTTTTTGACGCTTAACGAATGCCAACTTGGTATGACTGCTCGCGAAGCACGCGCTTGTGCTAGCTGGAAAGAAGGAAAAAAAGCTGACAAAGGCCCGCTGGTTGGGGGCGCAGGCCCTGTCAGTGCTCAGACTATTGACTGGCAAGTAAACTATCGACCACTAGCAGGTCGACCTGGGAGCCTTGATTATCCGGGGAGACCACAACACGAATCGCATTGTGCTGGGCGGTTAATACCACCCGGCCATTGAACTGACTCGCCACACCCAGTTGCGGCATATTAGCCTGGTACCAGGCTAGGATCTGGTCTTGACTCATGGGTGAATGAAACACCAGTGACGCCGGCATCTCATCGTCAAAGCGCTGGCACTGCACCGCATCGCCGGGCATCGCAATACTGTAAAAAGCGCCCGGGCAGGCCTGGGTGTCGGGCTGAGAGGTGGCGCTGACAGGGGATACCGCCAGCAGGCTGGCACCGGCCAGCAATGCGCGAAACAATTTCATAAGCTGTTCGAATTCTGGTTGTTATCTTGTTTCTACTATAGGAGGGGGGGATAGGCGCTTCAACTGGCCAAGGGGTCTGTTTAGGTATGTAAGATGATAGCTGGGTATGCCGGGGGGCCGGCCAAGCAGATTGGCAAACAAAAAAGCCGGTGCCTTGGTTTAATCAAGATACCGGCTTATTAGCACTGCCACAGACTGCTGGCTTAAGGGTGGTTAAACGCCCAGAAAATCCAGCATGCCATGGGCGGCTTTACGGCCTTCATCAATGGCGGTCACCACCAAATCAGAGCCACGGACCATATCGCCGCCGGCAAAGATTTTCGGATTGGCAGTCTGGTAAGCAAATTTGCCTTTGGACGGGGCGATAACCCGGCCTTTTTCATCCAGAATGATGCCATAGTCGGCAAACCAGCTGGCCGGGCTGGGCTGAAAACCAAAGGCGATGATCACCGCATCCGCTTCCAGTACATGCTCAGAGTCATCGACCTCTACCGGGCGGCGCCGGCCGTTCACATCCGGCGGGCCCATCTCGGTTTTCACCAGCTTAACGCCAACGGCCTTGCCGTTCTCGTCCACGGCAATATCCAGCGGCTGCAGGTTAAAGCGAAACTCGACGCCTTCTTCGCGGGCATTGACCACTTCACGGCGCGAGCCGGGCATGCTCTGCTCGTCACGGCGGTAAGCACAAATCACTTTTTTGGCACCCTGACGGATCGAGGTACGGACACAGTCCATGGTGGTGTCACCACCGCCCAAGACCACCACCGTTTTACCTTTCATATCGATAAAGTCGGCTGGATCTTTTTCAATGCCCATGACACGGTTGGTGTTGGCAATTAAAAAGGGCAGGGCTTCAAACACACCTTCTACCCGTTCATGCTCAAAGCCACCCTGCATGGATTTATACGTGCCCATGCCTAAAAACACCGCATCATGCTGCTCCATCAGATCGTCAAACTCAACATCTTTGCCGATTTCGGTGTTCAGACGAAACTCGATGCCCATGTCAGAAAAGATCTGCCGACGCAGTTTGATCACATCTTTTTCCAGCTTAAACGACGGGATCCCAAAGGTTAGCAGACCGCCAATCTCTTCGTATTTGTCGTACACCACCGGTTTGATGCCATTGCGCACCAATACATCGGCGCACGCCAGACCGGCTGGCCCTGCGCCGATGATGGCCACTTTTTTGTCGGTCCATTCCACATCAGACATGTCTGGCCGCCAGCCCATCTTAAACGCGGTATCGGTGATGTATTTTTCGATACTGCCGATGGTTACCGCACCAAACTCGTCATTTAAGGTACAGTCGCCTTCACATAAGCGATCCTGTGGGCACACCCGGCCACAGACTTCCGGCAAGCTGTTAGTCTGGTGAGACAACTCCGCCGCTTCCATGATACGGCCTTCGTTGGCCAGCGCCAGCCACTGCGGAATATAGTTGTGCACCGGACACTTCCATTCACAGTACGGGTTACCGCAGTCCAGGCAGCGATCGGCCTGGCCTTCGGTTTGCGACTGGCTCAGCGGCTGATAAATTTCAGCAAATTCCGACTTTCTGACCTGAATAGGTTTTTTAGGCGGATCAATACGCTCAACATCTACAAACTGATATACATTCTTAGCCATAAAACCTCCTACTGCGCCTGAATGCGAAGTTCGTCGCTGGAGCGGCTGATATGGCCCAGCAAGTTTTTCACGTCACTGGTCTTGGGTTTAATCAACTTAAACTTGCTCAGTGTGTGGGTGAAGTCTGTCAGCAAACGCAACGAGTGTTCGCTGCCGGTTTCTTCGTAGTGCTGATTAATCAACCCACGCAGATGCTCCACCAAAATATTTTTGTCGGCCACTTCCATAACCTCAACCAGCTCCATATTGACGCGGTTGTCCAGATCCCCATCGACATCGTACAAGTAGGCGAAGCCACCAGTCATACCAGCACCAAAGTTGACGCCGATCTTACCCAGTACCGCCACAATGCCGCCGGTCATGTATTCACAGCCATTGTCACCAATGCCTTCGACCACAGCCACGGCACCAGAGTTACGCACGCCAAAGCGTTCGCCGGCCCGGCCAGCGGCAAACAATTTACCGCCGGTGGCGCCATACAGGCAGGTGTTGCCCATGATGGCCGAGTTAGGTGCATCAAACGGAACGCCGTGAGGCGGGTAGATCACGAGCTTGCCGCCGGTCATGCCTTTGCCCACATAGTCGTTAGCATCGCCTTCAATGCGCATGTGTAAGCCGCCGGCATTCCACACCCCGAAGCTTTGCCCGGCGGTGCCGGTAAACTGCACGGTGATGGGGTAGTCTTCCATGTCCTGATTGCCGTGATGCTTGGCAATCTCACCAGACAGTAAAGCACCCACCGAGCGGTCAGTATTGCGGATCGGGTAGCTTAGGCTCGCTCCGGTTTTATGCTGTACGGCTTCCTGGCCATCTTTGAACAGCTGGGCATTCAATTCGCCCTTATCCATAGGCTGATTGGTGGTTTGCGAATTAAACAGCCGGGTATGTTCGCCCGGATGCGGCATGGCCAGCAGCGGCGACAAATCCAGCCGGTTTTGTTTGGCAGAGATGCCATCAAGTACCTGCAGCAAGTCGGTGCGGCCGACCAAATCATCAAATTTGCGCACACCCAGTGAGGCCATGATCTCGCGCACTTCCTGGGCAATAAACCTAAAGTAGTTCATTACCATTTCGGGCAGGCCGATAAAGTGCTCTTCGCGCAGTTTTTCATCCTGAGTGGCTACACCAGTGGCGCAGTTGTTCAAATGGCAAATGCGTAAGTATTTACAGCCTAAGGCCACCATGGGGCCGGTGCCAAAGCCAAAGCTTTCGGCGCCCAAACAGGCGGCTTTCACCACATCCAGGCCGGTTTTTAAGCCGCCATCGGTTTGCAGCCGCACCTTATGACGCAAGCCATTTTCCACCAGTGCCTGCTGGGTTTCGGCCAGGCCCAGCTCAAACGGGCTACCGGCATATTTCACCGAAGTCAGCGGGCTGGCGCCGGTGCCGCCGTCGTAGCCAGACACGGTGATCAAATCAGCATAGGCTTTGGCCACGCCGGTGGCGATGGTGCCGACACCCGGCTCAGACACCAGTTTGACTGAGATCAGCGCGGCCGGGTTAACCTGTTTTAAGTCAAAAATCAGCTGCGCCAAATCTTCAATGGAATAAATATCATGATGCGGGGGTGGTGAAATCAGAGTCACGCCGGGCACTGAAAAGCGCAAGGTGGCGATGTAGCGATTGACCTTATCACCGGGCAACTGGCCGCCTTCACCGGGCTTGGCGCCTTGGGCCACCTTGATCTGGATAACATTAGCATTGACCAGGTAATGCGGGGTCACGCCGAAGCGGCCGGAAGCAACCTGTTTGATCTTGGAGTTTTTCTCGGTGCCAAAGCGTGAGGGATGCTCACCGCCTTCGCCGGAGTTGGACTGGCCGCCCAGCCGGTTCATGGCAATAGCCAGCGCTTCGTGCGCCTCAGGGCTTAGTGCGCCAATCGACATGGCAGCAGTGTCAAAGCGCGGGAACAAATGCTCAGCTTCTTCCACTTCATCCACGCTGATGGCTTCATCTTTGCCTTTTAAGCCCAGCAGATCGCGCAGATGCGCCGGGTCGCGTTCGTTCACCTGACGCGCATAGTCCTGATAATCTTCGTAGTTCCCGCTGACTACTGCTTTTTGCAGCGACATCACCACACCGGGGTTATAAGCATGGTACTCGCCGTCATGCACATATTTAAGCAGGCCGCCGTGTGACAGGGCTTTGCGTTTCAGCCAGGCTACGCGGCTTAAGTTGATATTGTCCTGCTCAAAGTCGCCAAAGCCGGCGCCCTGGATCCGCGAGGTGATACCGGCAAAGCACAACTCCATCACTTCATTGTTGATGCCCACCGCTTCAAACAGTTTGGCAGAGCGATAACTGGCTACCGTACTGATGCCCATCTTGGACATGATCTTATACAGGCCTTTATTGATGCCTTTGCGGTAATTGAGCGTAGCGTCCATAACCGGGATTTCCAGCTGGCCTTTTTCGCACAGCTGCTCGATGGTCTCGTAGGCCAGGAATGGGTAGATAGCCGTGGCGCCCAAGCCAATCAACACCGCATAGTGATGCGGGTCGCGTACGGTAGCGGTTTCCACGACAATGTTGGCATCACAGCGTAATGCTTTGGTGACCAGGCGACGCTGTACTGCTCCCACCGCCATAGCAGCCGGGATCGGCATGCGGTTTTTGCGAATATTACGATCCGAAAGCACCACAAATGCAGCATGCTTGGATTTAACCAGATACTCCACTTCATTACAGATGCGCTCGATGGCTTTGCGTAAGCCTTCTTCCTGCGAGTACTGCAGCTCGACCACTTCAGAATAATAGTGCTCGGGACTAAATTCACGCAGCTGTTTTAAGTCGGTGTACATCAAAATGGGCGATTCAAACAATACCCGGTCGGCATAGCCGGAGGTTTCGCTAAACACATTTTGCTCGCGACCAATACAGGTGGCCAGTGACATCACGTGGTTTTCCCGCAGCGGATCGATGGGCGGGTTGGTGACCTGGGCAAACTGCTGACGAAAATAATCGTACAGGGTCCGGGTTTTGGATGACATCACCGCCATAGGCGTATCGTCACCCATGGATCCCACGGCTTCCTGACCGTCTTTGGCCAGCACCTTGATAACCTGTTGGATCTCTTCATAACTATAGTTAAACAGCTTGTGGTAAACCGCCATGGTGTCATCATCAAACACCCGCTTACCAATCTGTGATGCATCGGCTTTTTCCACCGGCGTCAGACGGCGAATATGCTTGTCCAACCACTCGCGATAGGGGTGGCGGTCTTTAAGCTCATTATCAATTTCGGTGGAGCGCCAAATCTTGCCGGTATAGGTATCGACCGCCAGCATCTCGCCGGGGCCGACGCGGCCTTTTTCCAGTACATCGTGTTCTTTGTAATCCCAGATCCCCACTTCTGAAGCCAGGGTAATAAAGCCATCTTTGGTGATCACATAGCGGGCCGGACGCAAGCCGTTGCGGTCCAGATTACAGGCCACATGACGGCCGTTGGTCAATACAATGCCAGCCGGGCCGTCCCACGGCTCCATATGCATGGAGTTAAACTCGTAGAACGCCCGCAGGCTGTCATCCATGGTCCGGTTGTTCTGATAGGCGGGTGGTACCAATAAGCGCATGGCACGGAACAAATCCATACCGCCGGCTAAAAACAGCTCCAGCATATTATCCAGCGACGAAGAGTCTGAGCCGTCGCTATTTACATACGGTGCAGCATCCTTGAGATCAGGGATCAGCGGAGTGGCAAATTTGCCGGTCCGCGCCGTGGCCCAGTCCCGGTTACCCTTGATGGTATTGATTTCACCATTGTGGGCCAAAAAACGAAACGGCTGCGCCAGCGGCCACTTGGGCAAGGTATTGGTAGAAAAACGCTGGTGGAAAACACAGATGGCGCTTTGCATGCGCTCATCGGCCAGATCCGCATAAAAGGCCGGCAGATCTTTGGGCATCACCAGGCCTTTATAAATAGTGACCAGTCCTGACAGGCAAGCCACATAAAAGTCTTCATCGTCGGCCAGTTGCTTTTCAGCACGGCGGCGCACCATATATAAGCGGCGCTCGAGATCGCGCTTACGCCAGCCCGCCGGGGCGTTGACAAACACTTGCTCAATTCTGGGCACGCCGGTCAGAGCGAGCTCTCCCAATACGGATTCGTCGACCGGCACTTCACGCCAGCCCACTACTTCCAGGGTTTCGTGTTCAAGTTCGGCATTAAGCACCTCGCGGGCGCGCTGGGCTGCCTGCGGATCGCGGTTAAGAAAAATCATGCCTACCGCATATTTTTTGCTTAAGCGCCAGCCGTGCTCGTCGGCAATGGCTTTAAAAAAGGCATCCGGCTTTTGCAGTAGCAGGCCGCAGCCATCACCGGTTTTACCGTCAGCAGCGATTCCGCCGCGGTGTTGCATCCTGTCCAGGCCGTGAATCGCGGTTTTCACCAGCTGATGGCTGGCTTCTCCGTGGGTATGGGCGATTAAGCCGAACCCGCAATTATCCCGGGAATCATTGGGATTGTATAAACTCATCTCTTAAACTCCTTCAACCTTCGACTGGGCAAGGTACAGGTCGCCACTGTACGTTGAGGTGCGTACGCCGCAACAGTGTCAGACATTCTTGTTATAAGCAGGCGCATAGGGCCTATTGTGATGTGTGTCTGTTTGTCTTGTTATTAATTTTTTGAGGATTCCAGCCATGTGCGCCGCATTATTATGCATTTCTGCAGCGCGGGTGATACAAAATAACCAGAATGCCGGATAAAATCAATTCATAACAGATTAAGAAACTGGCAATTTCAGCTGTTTATAAATATTTATTATTAATAACAATGAGTTGTTTGTTTGTTGTGAGGTGAAAGAAAATTTCACTTTTTTGCGATATTAGGATGTCTATCCTCAATTTTGTGCACTATGGTGCGGGACTTTATGCATAAAAAGTCGTATTTACTGCGATTTTGGTCATGTTAAAACAGTAGGGCAAGGTGCCGGGGAGGGGCGGTAGCAAAGTAGAGAGATCCGTCCAGTATTAAGGGAGCCGCTACCGAGCACAAATTGGTCGGTGTTTTGCATTAGTCAAAGAGCATGCTGCCGGCCCAGGGCTTTCACCCGGCCAGACAGCAGCACACGGCAGCCCCGCTGGATGTCAGGCTGCAACATAGACCCAGAGAAAACGCAAAGGTGATGATTATGTTGGTAGCAACTTATTTTGACGAAGAAGATATCGAAGACATTGCAGTATTAGGCTATAACTGAAATAAAATCAGAACGTTAACTTCTCATTTTATTTTAGCCTAAAGCCCTTATCCCAACCGGACCGGTGGTATCGTCAGCCTGCTGATACCACCGGTTTTTTTATGTCCGCCTGAAAGATTTGGTCACTACCTACCGCCAGCCCTGCACATCTTGCACGCCATGTTATTGTGCAAAGTGTCGCCAGATTGGTGCAGTTTCGCCGCCCTGCCTTCATTGAGGAGGCCGGAGAAAGTCTGGCACTTAGCTAACGGGCATATTACTATGCCACCAGAATAAAATAACCGATGGTAGCTATGCATCAGGATTCACCGAACGACTCATGGGCGATTCGTATTGCCCAGTTTGTTAAGCGTTTTGGCACCTTAAAACTTAGTATTTTGTTTGTTCTAATCACACTGGTGTTCACGCTGGGCGGGTCGTATGTGGTACGGATCAGCTTGGGTAAGTCGGTGCAACCCGATGATTTTATTATCGCCATCATTATCACTTTGTTGTCCGCGCCCTGGGTGTTGTACTTTTTCAGTGAGCTGGTTAAACAGCTGGAAAATTCACGGACCAACTTAAAAGAAGTGGTCAGCCAACTGGAACGGTTGCGTGAAGAAGATGTGTTTTTGAACCGCGAATTACAGCGCAATATTCGCCAGCTCAATCATGAAATCGAACAGCGCAAACAAGCTCAGGAAGAGCGCGAAGCAGTGTTTCAGGAGCTGGAGCGCGAAATTGAAGATAAGTCGTCCTCCGAAGAGCAAGCCCGCCGCTTATCCACGCTGTTGCGTTCGATCATCGATGCCTCACCTGATCTGATTTATTACCGCAACGAAGAAGGGCGTTTTGCCGGCTGTAATCGCATCGCAGAAATGCTAACCGGTAAAACCGAAGCCGAGCTGATGGGCCTGACCTTACACGATGTGTTTGAAGAAGACCTGGCCAGCCAAATCCTGTCCAGTGACCGCGAGGTACTGGAAACCAATGCCAGCATGACTGAAGAATTGTGGTTACGCTTTGCTGATGGCCGGCGCCGTTACTTTGAAATGAAGCGCGTGCCGTTTTTCGATGGAGCCGGAAACCGCTTAGGCTTGCTGGCCTTTGGTCGGGATATGACCGAACGCAAACAGGCTGAAAGTGCCGCCGCTAAAGCCAGCACCGATAAGACACGCTTTATTGCCACTATCAGCCATGAGCTGCGCACGCCGCTTAACGGTATTGTGGGCTTAAGTCGGATGCTGCGTGATACCGATCTGTCCGAAGAGCAATTTAACTGGGTCAGTACTATTTATGCCAGTGCCATTACCTTGGGTAACATTTTTAACGACATTATCGATCTGGATAAGCTCGACCGGGACAAACTGGAGCTCAGTTTAAAAACCGTGTCGCTGCGTGATTTTACCGAAGAGTTGTCTAGCATTATTCGCCTGCTGGCGGCTGACAAAAGTCTGGAGCTGGTGACCACCATCAATGATCCGCTGCCGCAGATGGTGGAAGTGGATGGCACCCGGTTACGGCAGGTGTTGTGGAATATTTTGTTCAACGCGGTGAAATTCACGCCCAAAGGCCAGGTGAGTCTGTCGGTCAGTGCCACTGAGCCGGCCAATAATATCAGCATGGTTACTTATGTGGTGGAGGATACCGGGGTGGGGATCCCCGAAGATGAATTAGATAAAATCTTCGCCATGTATTATCAGGTTGATCATCCTAATCATCAGTCGGCCACCGGCACCGGTATTGGCCTGGCCATCTGTAAACAAATGGTGGAGCTGATGAACGGCACCATCCGCGTGACCAGCCAGGAAAATAAAGGCACACGATTTGAAATTGAATTGCCGGTACAGGTATCGTCTCAACCCATGCAGGTGTCCAAGCTGTTGGTGACAGATTTATCCATTTTGCTGGTTGAAGATATCGAGCTTAATGTGATGGTGGCCAAAGCATTGCTGGAAAAACTGGGCCAGAAAGTGGATGTGGCCATGACCGGCCAGGAAGCCATCGACAAGGCACGCCAGAATCAGTACGACCTCATCTTGTTGGATATTCAGCTACCCGATATGACCGGTTTTGATGTGGCCAACGTGCTGCATGAAGAAGACCTGGTGATGCAAACGCCGATTGTGGCGCTGACCGCTAATGTGATTAAAAAGCGTGAAGAATATCTGCAAAACGGCATGGACGATGTGATTGCCAAGCCGATTAAAAAAAGCCGCGTGATCGAAGTGTTCAACAGTCTGTTCACTGAGCCAGCGGCCCCGGATGCCGCGCAGCTTGAAAAACCGCGTGAAAGCAATGACAACCAAAAGTCGCTGAACACCATTTTGGACATGGACCTGCTGCAGATGCTGGTGGACACCATAGGCGAGGATATGGTGCGGGCCAGTGTGAAAGTCTTCCAGGACAAGATGCCGGAATACATGGAGATTCTGCAGCTCAACTTAAGCGCCGATGAAAAATCGGAAGTGTGCGCGCAGGCGCATAAAATCAAAGGTGCCGCCGGCTCGGTGGGCCTCTCGCGGGTGCAGCGTATTGCCAATCAAATTCAGCAGGGCGATCATCCGGCCTGGTGGCAGAATGTGCATGACTGGGTGGAAGAGCTGCAAATGGCGGTGGCCCATGATATGAAAGCGCTGCACGGCTGGCTTAACGAACAAATGGTGGATGACTGATGGATGAACCGACACCGGCGCAGGATTTTTCTAATCAGGTGATTGACCCGGCCAGTTTGCCGCCGTTTTTAGACCTGCCCACCGAACCGGTGTCACCTCGCTATCGGGTGCTGAACCTGGCGTTAATTGCCGGCGGCGCTACGCTGCTAATAATAGTGCTCAGCATTCTGCGCTTTCAGCCCTGGCTGGCCCTGCCGTCACACTGGCATTCGGCCTACCCACTGCTGGTAACTATAATCGTCGGGGTCGCCAGTGTGCTGTTTGGCTATCACTGGCTGGCGGATAAACGTATTCGCTTTTGTGTGCGCGAGCAGGATCTGGTGTTGCAAAAAGGGCTGGTTTTTAAACAAATAGCCTGCCAGCCGATTTTACGAGTGCAACATATTGAGCTTAAAAGAGGCCCGTTCGAGCGCCTGGCCGAGCTGGCGACCTTGCAGGTTTTTTCCGCCGGCGGAGCCATGCACACCTTTGAGATCCCCGGCCTGCCGCTAGCCCAGGCGCAGCAATTGCGTCAGTTTATTCTTAATCATAAAGAGCTTGATGCCAAATAAGGATCCCAGCATGGCCAGCCCACAGGTGGCTCATATTGAGGTGGATACGGGTAGCCAGTGGCGCCGGCTGGCCCCGATTGCCCTGCTGTATTTTATTGCCAGCAACCTTCGTCAGACCGTGCAAAGTGCGCTCTACATCATTCCGGCGCTGGCTATCGGCGCGCAAACGTCCGGTTGGCTCAACACGGCCTGGCTTTTGCCTGTGGGTGGCGCGGTGGTCGCGCTCATCCTCATCAGCAGTATTGTCAGCTATGTGTTTTATCAGTTTCGGGTGCGTGACAGCCATGTAGAAATTCGCCGTGGCTTATTTAACCGGGTGCACACCAATCTGCCATTTTGGCGCATTCAGAATGTGAAAGTGGAGCGGCCCTTTTATTATCGGGCGACCCGCTTTGCGGTGGTGGTGCTCGACACCGCTGGCTCGGCTAAAGAAGAAGCCAAGATTGTGGCAGTGACCCAGCACTATGCTCAGGCCCTGCGCACGCAGATTCTGGCTGAGCATGACGCGCCAGAGACCGACGCTGAATCTGACACTATCGATAAGCCAACCGATGCGCAAAGCGGCACAGTGATAAACACCCGTTCGGTGCGCGACCTGATTATCCATGGCATCACCAACAATCGGGTGTGGATTGTGCTGGGGGCGCTGGCGCCATTTTATGATGAACTGGCCAATTATGTCATTGCCTGGCTGGAGCGCCAGGGCTGGCAGCCCGAACAACTGGTGGGCTCGGCCAATGTAAGCTGGTGGCAGTGGGGCCTGTATGTGTTTACCCTGCTGATGGTGATTATGGCACTGATGGCAATGGTCTCCGTGGCCGGCTCGTTACTCACCTATTATGGCTACACGCTGACCCGGCATGGCGAGCGCTATGTTCGCCAAAGCGGGCTGCTTAGCCAGCAAGAGGTCAGTGTGCGGCGCTCCCGGGTGCAGCTGGTGCGCATCAAGCAAGATTGGCTGGATCGGGTACTGGGCCGGGCCAATGTGTTTTTTGAGCAAAACAAGACCGGCTACAAACAAGATCATGAACTGATGGCTCCCAATAAGTTGCTGGTGCCGTCGGTGACCCTGGCCCAGGCGGCCGAGTTAAGCACTGAAGTACTGCCTGGTAGCGAGGTGTTTGGCCAAACCTATACACGGCTTTCACCGTTATTTTTAAGCCATTTGTGGTTGGTGCGCCTACTTCCGGTAGCAACGCTCGCCGCGCTGGTGACGATACTAAGTGACAAGCTGGATCTGGGGCTGGTGGTGGCTGCCGGTACTGTGCTTATCGCCGGGATGATGTATCTGCGCTACCGGCGCTGGGGGCTGGCGTATGATGCAGATCATGTGTATGTGAAAAAAGGGCTGGTGGGGCAGGTGTATCAGATTTTTCCGCTGTATAAGGTGCAGCAGGTAGCTGTGCTACAAAGTGTGATGATGCGCCGCCGGCAGGTGGCTTCGGTGCGCCTGACCATGGCCAGTGGCAGTGTGACCATTCCGTTTTTACCTCAATCCCAGGCCGACACGCTGGCCCGCACCGTGGTGCACACGGTTGAGCACAGCGCCCGGTCCTGGATGTAGTTTATTGGGGATCTGGCACCCGCACATGGCCTTCCATTAAGACCCGGGCACTGCGGCTCATGCTGGCCTTATCGACCTGCCAGTGCTGGCCCTGCCAGCTGGCCTTGGCGCCTACCTGCAAGGTACCGGAAGGATGGCCAAAGGTGACGGTTTCGCGGCTGCCACCACCGGCGGCCTGATGCACCAGCGTGCCTTCAATGGCTGCCGCAGTGGCGATGGCGACTGCAGCGGTGCCCATCATGGCATGATGCAGTTTACCCATGGACATGGCTCGTACTAACACGTCAATATCGGCTGCTGATACGGCTTTGCCGCTAGAAGCCGTGTAGTCAGCCGGTGGTGCCACAAATGCCAGCTTAGGCGTGTGCTGGCGACTGGCGGCCTGGCCCAGTTCATTAATCAGGCCCATCTTCAGCGCGCCGTGGGCACGGATATTTTCCAGCCTGGCCAGCGCGGCGGCATCACCATTAATGACTTCCTGCAGCTCAGTGCCGGTATAGCCAATATCCGCTGCGTTGACAAAAATCGTCGGAATGCCAGCAGTGATAAGGGTGGCCGGTAGCTCGCCCACATCCGGTACACTGAGCGTATCGACTACATTTCCGGTGGGGAACAGCGGCTCGCTGCTATCAGCCGGATCCATAAACTCGATGCGTACCTCGGCCGCCGGAAAGGTCACCCCATCCAGTTCAAAATCGCCGGTTTCCTGAACCTGGCCATCGGTCATGGGCACATGGGCGATGATGGCTTTTTGAATATTGGCCTGCCAGATACGGATGGTGGCGATGCCATTATCCGGGACCCGGGATGCATCCACCAGGCCATTGGCAATGGCAAATGCACCCACTGCGGCGGTCAGGTTGCCGCAATTTCCGCTCCAGTCGATGACCGGTTTATCAATGGCCACCTGGCCAAATAGATAATCTACATCAAAGCTGTCGCGCTGGCTGGCCGACAAAATCACTGTCTTGCTGGTACTGGAGGTGGCCCCGCCCATGCCATCGGTATGCTTTTGATAGGGATCCGGGCTGCCGATCACCCGCAATAGCAACGCGTCGCGGTACGGGCCCGGTGTCTGGGCTTTTTGCGGCAGATCGGTCAGATTAAAAAACACCCCTTTACTGGTGCCACCTCGCATGTAGGTGGCAGGGATTTTTAGTTGTGGCGAATGCGCCATAAAACACTCCTGTAGGCGTGTGGCTGCCCAAACCGGGCCACCACACGCAACATGATTAATGTGCCGCTTCGGCGTTTAAAAAGTCCTGGGCAAAACGTTGTAATACCCCGCCGGCCGAATAAATGGATAACTCTTCAAATGTATCCAGGCGGCACACCACCGGCACCTCTTCCTGGCTGCCGTCCTGACGGTTCACCACCAGAGTGAGTTCGGCGCCCGGGGCCGGCTCACCTTTGACGTCATAGGTTTCGGTGCCATCCAGTTTGAGCGTGATGCGGGTAGTACCGGGCATAAACTCCAGCGGCAGCACACCCATGCCAATCAGGTTGGTGCGGTGGATACGCTCAAAGCCTTCGGCCACAATCACTTCCACTCCGGCCAGGCGAACGCCTTTGGCGGCCCAGTCCCGTGATGAGCCCTGGCCGTAGTCGGCCCCGGCAATGATAATCAGCGGCTGCTTACGCTCCATGTAGGTTTCAATGGCATCCCACATGCGCATCACCTTGCCTTCTGGCTCCAGCCGGGTCAGTGAGCCTTGTACCACTTCGCCATTGTCGGTCACCATCTCGTTGAACAACTTAGGGTTGGCCAGGGTCGCGCGCTGCGCGGTTAAATGGTCGCCGCGGTGGGTGGCATACGAGTTATAGTCTTCCTCGGGTACGCCCATGCTGGTCAGGTATTCTCCGGCCGCACTGGTGGGCAGGATAGCGTTGGACGGTGACAAATGATCGGTGGTGATATTGTCCGGCAAAATCGCCAGCGGACGCATGCCACTGAGGCTGCGCTCGGCGGCCAGTGCGCCTTCCCAGTAGGGCGGGCGACGGATATAGGTGCTGTTCTCACGCCACTGGTACAGCGGGTTTAAGTCTTTGCCGTAGTCGACTTTTAAATCAAACATCGGCTCGTACACCTGCTTAAAGTGGGTGGGCTTGACCGACTGGGCCACGACCTCATCAATTTCCTGCTCGCTGGGCCATAAATCTTTTAAGGTCACCGGGGTGCCATTTGCATCATGCCCTAAGACATCTTTTTCGATATCGAAGCGGATAGAGCCGGCAATGGCATAGGCCACCACCAGGGCTGGCGAGGCCAAAAAGGCTTGCTTAGCATAAGGATGGATGCGGCCGTCAAAATTTCGGTTACCGGACAATACCGCCACCGAATAGAGATCGCGCTCTTGCAATTCTTGTTGGATGGCCGGGTCCAGCGCGCCGCTCATGCCATTACAGGTAGTGCAGGCAAAGGCCACAATGCCAAAACCCAGCTGTTCCAACTCGCCTAACAGGTTGGCTTCTTCCAGATACAATTTCACGGCTTTGGAGCCTGGTGCCAGCGAGGTTTTCACCCAGGGTTTACGCGCCAGGCCTAGCGCATTGGCTTTTTTGGCCAACAGGCCGGCTGCCACCACATTGCGCGGGTTGCTGGTATTGGTACAACTGGTGATGGCAGCAATAATGATGGCACCATCGGGCATCTGGTTGGCTTCGTGTTCCACCGAGCCTAACAGACCATGTTCTTTAAGCTGGCTGGTGGGCAGACGGGCATGGGGTTTGGACGGCCCCGCCATGTTGCGGGTCACGCTGGATAAATCAAAGGTTAACACCCGCTCGTACTTGGCCGAGGCCAAGTCATCGGCCCACAGCCCTGTGTGTTTGGCATAGTTTTCCACCAGAGCAACCTGACTGTCTTCGCGGCCGGTCAGGCGCAGATAGTCGATGGTTTGCTCGTCGATATAAAACATGCCAGCGGTGGCGCCGTACTCAGGTGTCATATTAGAAATGGTAGCGCGATCGCCTACGGTGAGCTGGGCAGCACCCTCGCCGTAAAATTCTAAATAGGCAGAAACCACGCGCTCGGCGCGTAAAAATTCGGTTAAGGCCAGTACAATATCCGTGGCGGTGATGCCCGGTTGCGGTTTACCGGTTAACTCAACCCCCACAATGTCCGGCAGGCGCAGGTAAGACGCACGGCCCAGCATGACGCTTTCGGCTTCCAGGCCGCCCACGCCCACAGCAATTACACCCAGCGCATCCACATGCGGAGTGTGACTGTCGGTGCCCACCAGCGTATCGGGGAAGGCCACACCATCGCGGGCGTGCACCACTGGCGACATTTTTTCCAGATTAATCTGGTGCATGATGCCATTACCCGGACCAATCACATCCACATTTTTAAATGCGGTTTTGGTCCAGTTGATAAAGTGAAAGCGGTCATCGTTGCGGCGATCTTCAATCGCCCGGTTTTTTTCAAAGGCATCGGCTTCAAACCCGGCGTGCTCGACCGCCAGTGAATGGTCGACAATCAGCTGGGTAGGCACCACCGGATTGACCTTGGACGGGTCTCCGCCTTTGGCGGCAATGGCATCACGCAGGCCGGCCAGGTCCACAAAGGCGGTCTGGCCTAAGATATCGTGGCACACTACCCGTGATGGAAACCACGGAAAATCGTGCTCGCGCTTGCGATAGACCAGCTGTTCCAGCGATTGGGTTAAAATATCCGGCGGGCATTTTCTGACCAGGTTTTCGGCCAGCACTCTGGCGGTATACGGCATGCTGTCATAAGCGCCCGGCTCGATGTCATTGACCGCCTGGCGGGTGTCAAAATAGTCCAGATGACTGCCCGGCAAGGGTTTGCGATAGTCGTTATTCATACAAATCTCACTGTGGTGCATGGCCGCCGGACAGACAAGCCCGACGGCGAGGTCGGTCTGCTTAGCCGCGTTCTGCCATCGGCGGTACCGGGCGTAATTCTTCACCGGTGTACTCAGCAGACGGGCGGATGATGCGGTTATCGGCGCGCTGTTCCATCACATGGGCAGCCCAGCCGGTCAGGCGTGACATCACAAAGATAGGCGTAAACAACTTGGTAGGGATCCCCATAAAGTTGTAGGCTGAGGCATGGAAAAAATCAGCATTACAAAACAGCTTTTTCTCTCGCCACATCACTGCTTCGCAGCGCTCAGATACCGCGTACAGGGTGTCGTCGCCCACATCTTCGGACAGCTTTTTCGACCACTGTTTGATAATTTCATTGCGTGGATCGCTGGTGGAATATACCGCATGGCCAAAGCCCATGATCTTTTCTTTGCGCTCCAGCATGCCCAGCATTTCCTGCTCAGCATGATCCGGCGAGTCAAATTTTTCAATCATGTCCATGGCTGCTTCGTTGGCGCCGCCATGTAGCGGACCACGTAGCGAACCGATGGCACCGGTGATGCACGAGTGCATGTCGGATAAGGTCGAGGCGCACACCCGGGCGGTAAAGGTCGATGCATTAAACTCATGCTCAGCGTACAAAATCAGCGACACATGCATGACATCTTCATGCAGCGCTTTGGGCTTTTCGCCGTGCAGCAAATGTAAAAAGTGGCCGCCGATGGAGTCATCATCAGTGTTCTCGTTGATGCGCACGCCATCATGAGAGAAGCGGTACCAATAGCAGATGATGCTGGGGAAGCAGGCCAGCATACGTTCGGTCACTTCGTGCTGCGCCTCGAAGTCGTGCTCACCTTCTAAATTGCCCAACATGGAGCAGCCGGTACGCATCACATCCATAGGGTGGGCGTCTTTTGGGATGCGCTCAAGCACTTCTTTTAAAGCGTCAGGCAGCGCACGCAGCGATTGCAGGCGTTGTTTGTAAGCAGCCAGTTCCTGCTCGTTGGGCAGCTTGCCGCGCAGGATAAGATGGGCCACTTCTTCAAACTGGCACTGTTCGGCCAGTTCTTTGACATCGTAGCCGCGATAGGTCAGTCCCGAACCGGATACGCCCACTGTGGACAATGCTGTTTTACCGGCAACCTGGCCACGCAGGCCGGCACCACTGAGTTGTTTTGCCATGAAAATCTCCGCTTCTAATAGGTAGAGTACAAAGGTGTTATTAAGAAATTATTTATTTTTATTTTGTGCAAATAAGGCGTCTAATTTGTCTTCATAGTGGTGATAGCCCAGATAGTCGTAAAGCTCCTGACGGGTCTGCATCTGATCCACCACAGCCTGCTGGTCACCGTCTTCTAAAATTCGGGTGTAGACCATCTCGGCGGCTTTGTTCATGGCGCGGAAGGCACTTAACGGGTACAGCACCATGGCAGCGCCCCAGTCGCCCAGCTGTTTGGCATTCCACAGCTCAGTCTTACCAAATTCAGTGATATTGGCCAAAATGGGCACCGACAGTGCATCAGCAAAGGCGCGGTAGTGCTCTTCAGTTTGAATGGCTTCGGCAAAGATGCCATCAGCGCCGGCCTCTACATAGGCTTTGGCACGGGCAATGGCTGCGTCTAAGCCTTCCTGAGCAAAGGCATCGGTGCGGGCCATAATGAAAAAGTCCGGGTCGGTGCGGGCATCTACCGCTGCCTTGATGCGATCTACCATCTCCTCGGTCGAGACAATTTCTTTATTAGGGCGATGGCCGCAGCGTTTTTGCGCCACCTGGTCTTCCATATGCACGGCTGCCGCGCCGGCTTTTTCCATATCCTGAATGGTTTTGGCAATGTTAAATGCACCGCCCCAGCCAGTGTCAATGTCGACCAACAGGGGCAGATCGCTAGCCCGGGTGATGCGCTGCACATCTTCAATTACATCGTTTAGGGAGGTCATGCCCAAATCCGGCAGGCCGTAGGAGGCGTTGGCTACACCGCCACCAGACAGGTAGATCGCATGATGACCGATTTTTTGCGCCATGATGGCCGAATAGGCGTTGATGGTGCCAACAATCTGTAATGGATGATGCGCCGCCAGGGCGTCACGAAATTTTTTTCCTGCACTGTGCATAGCAAAGCCTTGTAATGTAGGGTTAAAAGGATTCGAGTTTGTGTTCAATATTGTGTTTGGAATAATGGATGTGCCGGCGCATTAGGATCTCGGCCAGCTCACCGTCGCGCTGGGCAATGGCCCGCACAATGTTACGGTGCTCTTCAAACGCGGTAGTGACCCGCGGACCGGCCATGCCCAGTTGCACCCGGTACATGCGCACCAGATGATAAATTCCATCGATTAATACACTGATGAGATGCGCATTGCCGCTGCCCACCACGATGCGGTAATGAAAATCCACATCGCCGGCTTCCTGATAATACGACTGGCTGCCACTGACAGTATCTGAATGTTCCGCCAGCAATGCCTCAAGGCTGCGTATATCCTCATCGGCCATATTGGCCGCCGCCAGCCGGGCGGCCATGCCTTCTAAGGCCTCACGCACCTGATACAGCTGTTCAAGTCCGGCCGGTGATAAGGTCACCACCTTTGCGCCAACATTGGCTTTGCGCTCCACCAGATGACAATTCATCAGCCGGTTGATGGCTTCACGGATCACTGCCCGGCTGACCGCATATTTTGTCGACAAGTCGGTTTCGCTTAATTTAGCGCCGGCAGCAATTACGCCTTCCACAATGTCGCGACGCAGCTGATAAAAGGTCTTATCGGCGCTGGTCACCGGGTTTTCGATGGGTAAAGCCATGTAAATAATATGTAGGTAAAATGTAGCTTGTCGACAATATAGGTGTTTTAGGCTGGTGGGTCAAGATAGGGTGGTTATATTGTCGACAACAACCCCTAGGTGCGGTCGAACAGCTCTGTGAGTGGAAAAAGAAAAAAAACGCCGGCGACGCCGGCGTGTTCACAGATATTAGTCGGCCAAATGCAGGCGGATAAAGGATTCGGCATCCACCTCATATTCTGACGAAAAATCTTCATCGATTTTGGTTTTTACCCGGATCCGATCGCCGACCTGAAGCTGACCGAAGCCTTCATTGTCACGCGGGTCGTTATCCATATCATCGGTTTCTACGCCGAGCTGCTTTTCACCCAGCTTTAAGGCAAAACCATCATCGGTAAAATCGCCCACTGTACCGATAAGCGTCAACTGGCCTTTGTCAGTATCACTGTCCACTGCCGATAACATCAAATCAGCATGAGCAGATTGCTGGCCGGCAGCCACTACGGCGGTATTTGATTCCTGCATATATACGCTATATGCATGCATTCTATTTTTAACCAAAAATTCGTCGGTTATCGGGCCGGTGATAGTCACTTTGGCATCTTGCTTAAGTTCGCTTTTTGCCTGGTCACTAAAATTGAGCTGATTTGTACTTACCGTGACAATTCCGTAGCCATAGTCGACCATAATAAAGCCCGGCTCGACCTTATGGATCAGACCGCTGATACTGGCCCAGGTGGTGTCACTTTGAGCATGGCTGTGGGTAGACTGCTCGCTGGCCTGGACAGGTGCAGCCCACAGTGCCGATGCCACTAAACCAGACAGCATAAGTGTTGAACCTTTCATACAACCTCCTTTTCTAAGCTAACCGTTTGTTTGCATGCGAGCCAGGGCAACCAGGCAAATGTACAAGCTGCCTGAATGCGCTGCCGATGCGCATCGCACAAGCTCATTTGCACAAAACGTACCGGCAATTAAAATCAACAAGTTAGCAAAAGTGAGGCCAGCAGTGGCGAGGGTCAGGCTGTAAGCTCTACACAGTGAGCAGGGCGGGATTACCCGGCCTTATCGGAAGTTGCTCGCCGGCGGGTCAGTACACTGCTACCGGCATCCGGGGCCAGGCGCAGGCTATCAATGGTAGAGCAGGCTGCAATGGCGGCCATGATCAGCATGGTCAGCTGAAAATCTGCCAGACTGGGATCGGTACTGCCGTTGCTGTTTATCAGCCCGGTCAAGGCCAGCGCCAGCGCCGCAGCGGTAATGCCCAGGCCACGAGTCATTTGCATCACTGCTGCACTTAAGGTATTCGCATCACGAATTCGCTCGGCCGGGATATCCGCAAAGCCCAGGGTATTTAGCACTGTCAGATGCACCGAACGGGCCATGCCACAGAACAATAGCATCACCGCCAATACCCAGGTAGGGGTGGTGGTCGTGGCTGTAGCTAAAATGGCATAGCCGAGTGCCACTAGCAGGGTATTGCTAATTAAAAGCAGTTTAAAGCCGCAGCGGTTCATCAGCCAGGTTGTGGCGGGTTTGATTGCCAGATTACCGATAAACAGCCATAGCAGCAGCGTACCGGCCTGCACTGCGCTGTACCCCAGCCCCAGTTGCAGCATCAGTGGAATGATAAACGGTGCGCTGGACAGGGCAATACGGATTATTGCACCGCCTAACAGGGTAGTGCGAAAGGTGGGAACCCGCCAGGCGGACAAGCTAAACAGAGGATTGGCGGCGCGGCGCATGTGGCGTATTGCCAGAAGCAATAAGCCGGCCCCGGTGCCAATTAGCACGCTGGGTATCTGCCAGGCAGAGGGCGTGCCACTTAACATCTCAAGCCCACTCATGAGCAAGCCAAAGCCACAGCCACTTAATGCAAACCCGACTAAATCAAAATGCTGGTGACTGCCTTTATGGTTGGTTAACAGCAGATAGCTGGCCACCAGTGCCAGCATGCCTAGCGGCACATTGATAAAAAAGATCCATGACCAGTGCCAGGTCTCGGCAATCCAGCCGCCCAACACCGGGCCAATCAGCGGCGCGCCCAGCGCCGGCCAGGTCAGGATGGCCATGGCCCGCACTAATTGGCTTTTGGGCACATCGCGCAATACCACCAGTCGGCCCACCGGCACCATCATAGCACCGCCGAGCCCTTGCAGGGCCCGGGCAGCAGTAAATTCGGCCAGGCTGGTGCTTAAGCCACACAGTACCGAGGCGCACATAAACACGACTATCGCCAGAATAAAGATGGTTTTTGCGCCGAAGCGGTCGGCAGCCCAACCACTTAAAGGAATAAATATGGTCACTGCCACCAGGTAGGCGCTTACGCCAACCGATAAATGCGTGGCGGGCACACCAAAGTCAGCCGCAATAGCCGGCAACGCCGTGGTGATGATGGTGGCATCCAGAATTTCCATAAATAGCGCGGCGGCTACCAGTAAGGCAGTGGCAGTGCGTCGGGATAACTGTGGGATCACGGTGATAGTTTCTTGCGCCGGGGGCAATCTTGATTACCCGAAAATAAAACTCAGCCTGTGGCCGCCAGGTCACCACCAGCCAGCTGATTCGCAGGCTTCTATAGCGTCTCTCGCAGGGTTTGGATCAACCCTGGCGGCTAGACAATCTCAAAGGCGCGCACTACGCGTTTAACGCCATCGACATTGCGCGCAATGTCGACGGCATAGGTGGCTTCCTGATTATTGACCCGGCCCATTAAAAAGACCTCGGCATTTTCCACCACCACACGCACCTGCAGAGCCGGGACATTGTCATCGGTCACCAATTTGGCACGGATCTTATTAGCCAGCCAGATATCATAGGCTTGGTCGGCCGCACTCTGCGGCTGGCCTAACCGGGCCTGGTTATGGATTTTGCGCACATAAGCCACCTGGCGAACCTCTTCCACCGCCTGGTCGATCAGGCTTTTATCCGGTGCCTGGCCAGTGATAAGCGCCACCCCGTTGTAGATATCAATGTTGAGGTTGGTTTCTTCCTTAAGGCGGTCAAATTTGGCCCAGCGAAAAGACACCTTGCCTTCTGCATTTTGATCATCCAGCTGGGTACCCACTGTACGCCGGTCGTGTGCCACCTTGGCAGCTGCCGCGCCGGCACCCACGGCCATAACCACACAGCCCTGAAGCTGGCTAAGCGCCAACAGCAGGGTCAGGCTGATTGCTGTGTGACGAGATGCGCGCATACTAGTCCTGGTCACCGTGATCAGCCGGGAACAGACTATCGTCAATACATTCACACAGGTTGTGGATCACCAGCAGGTGCACTTCCTGAATACGCGCAGTACGATTAGACGGAACGCGAATTTCCACATCGTGCTCATTTAAAAAGCCAGCCATTTCGCCGCCATCTTTGCCGGTCAGGGCGACAATAGTCATATCGCGGGACAGTGCAGCTTCCATCGCCGCAATAACATTGCGCGAATTACCGCTGGTGGAGATGGCTAACAAGATGTCACCGGGCTGGCCCAAAGCGCGTACCTGTTTGGCAAAAATCTCATCATAGCTGTAGTCATTGGCAATGGAGGTTAGCGTAGAAGTATCGGTGCTTAACGCAATCGCCGGCAGGCTAGGGCGGTCACGCTCGTAGCGGTTAAGCATTTCAGACGAAAAATGCTGGGCATCGCCGGCTGAGCCACCGTTGCCACAACTCAGAATCTTATTGCCCCGAATCAGCGCTTCCACCATCATATTGGCGGCTTTCTCGATGGCCTCGGGCAGCACTTCAGATGCGGCAATCTTGGTCTGAATGCTTTCAGTAAAATTGGCTTTAATTTGTTCTATCATATGTGTTTACTACCTGTGCAATGGGGTTAGGCAATGTTTTTTATCCATTGCAGATTGTTGTTATCTAATGCTATCACATCCATGCGCATGGGTGTGTGATTTGGGTTATGACCCTGGCTTTGCACATATTGTTCAAAGGCAATGCGCAGCCGCTGCTGCTTGGCCTGTGTAACAAACTCACTGGCCTGGCCATGGTGCCGCGACGCCCGGGCCTTTACCTCCACACACACCCAGACGCTGCCCTCCAGCATCACCAAATCCAGCTCACCAAAGCGGGTGTGAAAATTGCGCGCCTGTAACACCAGCCCCTGACGCTGCAAATAGGCCAGGGCGTGATCTTCAGCCTGCTGGCCGCGCTGACGTGACATCTGTTATTCGCCGCTGACCACAGGTTTGATCGCCTGATCGCTGATGATGGCTTGCGGCAAGCGTCGGATCACCTGACCTTTGCCATTGACTGACAGAGTGCCGGTCAGGCCAGCATGGCTAATTTGTGGCAACAATGCCATCTGTTCGGTTTTAGGCAGCATTTCAAAAGCATCCACCCCAAAGGCAAAAAAGCGCGCATAGGGGGTGGGGCGGTCCGGCCACAGCTGGCTGGCCTGTTGGCTCAGGCTCTGCCACGGGTTACCCGGCATCATCCAGGGCATATCGATAAAGCGCACATTTTGCAGATCGCGCCACTGATTTTTACTGCTGTCGTATTCCATCGAGCGCGAGGTGGCATACACCGGCACCATAGAGCCGTCAAACGGGCTCAGGCTGGCTTCGACCATGGGGTTAAGCAGCTCGGTTTGCTCGGGCGAGGCAAACACGACGATGGCATCGATATCGCGCCGGTTGCGGGTCACATTGTGCAGCTTTTCGTTGACCATGTAACGGATCTGGTCGATACGCTCTTTGCTTTGCGCCACGCCCAATGCGGCAGTGATGCCGTCTTTGAGCGAGCTGCTGTCGTTAAAAGTAACAATGTTTAGGCGGTTGTCTGTGCCTGGCGGCTGGCGCGCTTGCCAGCGGCGTTCAAAGGCATCCAACAGACGCTGATAAATCGCGCCTTGCGCGGCTACCACGATGGGTGAACGATAGCCCTGGGCTGCCATGTGCTCGGCCAGCTGATATGCTTCATCTTCGGGGGCCAGGGCGAACCAGGTGGCCTGGCGGTCGAGCTGGGGCAGCGCCAGCGCGGGCGGAATCAACGGGCTATCTACTGTGCCAATACTCACCATGGGATCGTCATCCGGGCGATTCAACGCCAGCACCCGGACCCCTGTGGGCATGGCCGGCACCAGGGTGTCCAGGCTGTCTTTGAGCAGCGGGCCAATCACATACTGTGCATTACCGATTTCGCCAGCCAGATTTTGCGGGGTGAGCTGCTGGGTATCATGAAAGGTCAGTTGCGGGGAGCGTGCCTGGCCCTGCGTTTGCAGCTGCTGATAATACGCCGCCAGAATGCCTTCTTTGACCGCCATCCCACTGGCGGCAAACCGGCCGCTTAACGGCAATAGCACCGCCACCTGGTCCACTGACTGCGGGCGGGCATTGGCCGCGGTAGTGACCTCGGCCGGTAAATGATTGACCAGCGCGGTGCCACGATAGACCCGGGTAAACTGATCCAGCGCCCGACGCAGCTCGCCTGGATCATGACCATGTTCGGCTAAAAGATTATGCAGGGCTAAAAAGGGCGCCAGTGCGGAATTTGGCGAACCGGCCAGCTTTCTATCGGCGGCGGAAGCTTGTTTGAGCCATTGCCATACCTGCGCCACAGCGGTCTCGGTATCCGGCATCACCTGCGCATAAGCCTGAGCGGCAGCCAGCCACTCCTTATTTTGCTGATGCAACTGGCTTTGCAGGGTCAACTGGCGGCTTCGTATCGCCGGATCACTGGCCAACGGCGATAACAAGGGCATCAATTTGGCCACCTCAACCGGTGACTGAGTCAAAGCGCTTTCTACCATCAGCGCCTGCAGCAACAGCTGGTCCTCGCGAGGCAGGGGTTCTTCGGCCAGCGTCGTTAGCACCGCCTGGGCCCTTAACAGATCCTGCTGGGCAATAAAGCCGGCGGCTGCCTGTAATAACAGCTGGTTGCGCTGGGCTAACTGGCCCTGGTCATCGGCATTGCGCGCCTGGCGCAATAACGCCTGCGGTGACACATCCGGCTGTGGCGCCTGGCTAGGCTGGGACACCTGCGGAGCTGACCGCGGTGTTGTTACCGTGGAGGTGGTACAGGCAGTTAGCCCGAGCACACAGCCGGCCACCAGCAGTCGGGGCAACCCCGCTAAGACATTGGTACGACGCACTTCAATTCCCCCTTTATGGTAGAGCCGCCAAGTTTATCTGAACACACAGGAAAATCTATGCCTGCAGGCATAAACCGTCCCAAAGGCGTGGTACACTGGCGCTTTTTCTACTCTGGTTGCTGTTTATGTCTACGCCCGCTTCATTATTTATTGTGCCCACGCCCATTGGCAATTTGCAGGACATCACTGCCCGTGCAATATCCGTGCTTGGTGAGGTGGATTGGATTGCTGCTGAGGATACCCGGCATACCCAGCGACTACTTCAACATTTGAGTATTACCACCCGCACCTTATCGTTGCACGAACATAATGAAGATAAGCGCACTGCCATGCTTTGTCAGCGCTTGCTGGCTGGCGAGTCTGTAGCGCTGGTCAGTGATGCCGGTACGCCGCTCATCAGTGACCCGGGCTTTGTGCTGGTGCGCGCGTGCCGTGAACAGGGTATTCCAGTGGTTGCCTTGCCGGGCCCTTGTGCCGCCATTACTGCTTTAAGTGGCGCCGGGCTGGCCACCGACCGGTTTATCTTTGAAGGTTTTTTGCCGGTAAAAGCGCAAGCCAAAACATCGGTACTGGAAACCTTGCTGGACCGCACCTGCACCAGTGTCTTTTACGAAGCGCCGCGGCGCATTGTCAGTACCATTGAGGCGATGGCCGCCACGCTGGGTAACGAGCGCCAGCTGGTACTGGCCAAAGAGTTGACCAAAGCCTTTGAAGCCTATGTGGCCGGTACCCCGGCTGACATCCTGGCCTGGCTGCAGGAAGACCCTGCTCGCCAGAAAGGGGAGTTTGTGCTGATGGTAGCCGGCGCGCCGGTTAAAAGCACCGAGCTGCCAGCGGAGGCGCTGAGCCTGCTACAGGCGCTAATGGCCGAACTGCCGCTGAAAAAAGCCGCCGCGGTGGTGGCCGCGCATTATCAACTGAAAAAGAATGCCTTGTATCAGGCCGGCTTAGCTTTGAGTGAGTAAACAGCCTTAACAAATTAACATCGCCGGTCCTGCTGGCCCGCGCTGATCTGATAAAAATAATCAGAACCGGCCAACCCTGCGTACCCATCCATACCGTTTCAAGCAGGAGAAGTGTATGACAACCCGGACACTCAAACTGGACATCCATGAGGGCACCTGGATGGTCAACGTGATAGACAAAAAAGATGACGATGGGGTGTATGAATTGCTGCACCCTAACAAAGAGACCCAAATCGAGGTCGATGATACCCGGATGCAGGGCTTTGAATACAACATCACAGCGCATGCCGGCACACCGTTTAAGCTGTTGTTAGATGATATGGTACTGGCCGAAGGCGAGGTCTCGGACTCCGGGGTTGCCCGGGGCAAAGGAGTGTTATAAACCGCCAGAGACAAAAAAGCCCGGTTAGTACCGGGCTTTTTTATGATTCATACTCAGGACAAGCGCCCTTTGAAGTCTTCATAGGTAAACTGGCGTACCAGCTCAAACTCACCGTTTTTACGCAAAATCCCAATGGCCGGATGCTCCACCCCGTTGAAAAAGGTGGTCTTGACCATGGTGTAATGCATCATGTCTTCAAATTGCAGCCGATCGCCAATCGCCAGCGGCTTATCAAACGAATAGGTGTCAATCACATCGCCAGCCAGACACGAATTGCCGCCTAACCGGTAGTTGTGGGCTTTATCCCCCGGGTGGCCCGCGTGGCGTACCGCCGGACGATAAGGCATCTCCAGCACGTCGGGCATATGCGCGGTGGCAGAAATATCCAAAATCGCGATATCCCCTTCGTTTTGCACAATATCCACCACCTCGGCAATTAACGGCCCGGTTTGCCAGGCTACTGCGGACCCTGGCTCCAGAATCACATCCAGATGCGGATAGCGCTGTTTGAAGCTTTTCAGAGTTTCAATCAGATGCTCAACGTCATAGCCTGCGCGGGTCATCAGATGTCCGCCGCCCAGGTTGAGCCATTTGAGCTGGCCCAGCCAGGGACCAAAACGCTCCTCAATCGCCCCTAAGGTACGCTCAGTGGCGTACGAGTCACATTCGCACAGATTGTGACAGTGAAACCCATCGATACCGCGTAAGTCCAGGCCATTGAGTTCGCTGGCCCGCACCCCTAAGCGTGATCCGGGCGCCGCCGGATCATACAACGGGGTGTCGGCTTCCTGATGTTCAGGGTTGATGCGCAAGCCCAGTGACACATCGGGCAGGGCATCTTTGTACTGCTGCCACTGATTGACACTGTTAAACGACAAATGATTGACCAGCGTGTTGAGCTGTTCAATGTCAGCTGCCTTGTAGGCCGGCGCATAGGCATGCACTTCTTTACCCATTTCGCTGGCTAGCCGCGCTTCCCACACCGAACTGGCGGTCGCCCCATACAGGTACGGCCGGATGATGTCGAAGCTGGACCACATCGAAAAGCCTTTTAAAGCCAAAATAATGCGTGCCCCGGATTCCTGCTGAACCCGTTGCATCAGCTCCAGGTTCTCAATCAGCCGGGTTTCTTCCAGCACATAGCAGGGCGAAGGTATGTCCGCCCGTTGGGTTAAATCAGTCAATGCCGGTCTCCTGCTTACTGGCTGAACGGGCTCTTATCACATTCCAGCACATGCCATGGCAAGCCGTGCTGATTCAGCTCTTCCATGAACGGGTCTGGGTCAAACTGTTCCATGTTCCATACGCCGGGTTTTTTCCAGGTGCCGTTTAGCATCAGCATGGCGCCGATCATTGCCGGTACACCGGTGGTGTATGATACTGCCTGCGCACCCACTTCTTCATTGGTTTTGGCATGGTCACAGTTGTTGTAGATAAAGATGGTTTTTTCTTTGCCATCCTTGATACCGGTGATGTAGGTACCGATACAGGTCATACCGGTATAGCCTTCTGCCAGCGAACCTGGATTTGGCAATACTGCTTTTAAAAACTCCAGCGGGACAATTTTCTGGCCTTGGAATTCCACCGGCTCGATGCTGGTCATGCCAACGCCTTCCAGTACTCGCAGGTGATTCAGGTAAGTTTCACCAAAGGTCATCCAGAAGCGCGCACGCTTGATGGTAGGAATGTGCTTAACAATGGATTCCAGCTCTTCGTGGTACATCAGGTACGAGGCACGCACGCCAATGTTCTGATAATCCAGATCTTCGCGCACACTCAGTGGATCGGTTTCTTTCCACTCGCCATTTTCATAAAACTTACCACGCTGGGTAATTTCACGAATGTTGATTTCCGGGTTGAAGTTGGTGGCAAACGCCTGGCCGTGATCGCCGCCGTTACAGTCAACGATATCCAGATAGTGGATTTCATCAAAATAGTGCTTGGCTGCATAGGCGGTAAATACGTTTGTCACACCCGGGTCAAAGCCGGAGCCCAGCAGGGCCATGATGCCGGCTTCCTGGAACTTATCCTGATACGCCCACTGCCACTTGTATTCAAACTTAGCTTCATCTTTAGGCTCGTAGTTGGCGGTATCCAGGTAGTCGGTTTTGGTGGCCAGACACGCATCCATGATTGGCAGATCCTGATAGGGCAGGGCCAGGTTGATCACCAAATCCGGCTTCACTTCATTGATCAGTGCTTCTACTTCGCTGGCATTATCTGCATCTAACGCAAATACTGCTTTGACGCGGTCCGCGCCTACTTCGTTCTGCAGCGCTTCACACTTAGACACAGTGCGGCTGGCCAGATAAATTTCATCAAATTTTTCTGGCAGACGTGCACATTTTTTCACAGTAACCGTAGAGACGCCGCCGGCGCCGATAATTAAAACCCGAGACATAAATTGATTCCCAAGACATTGAAATTTGCGCTGAATCCTAGCAGACATCATAGTTTTGGCAAGTAAAGAACATCGCCGGCAGGCGCTCGCCCGGGGTTGTGATGATATATCAAGGACAAATCAGCAGTGGAGAGAGCCGGTTAGCTACCTGTATCAGATAACTAACCGGCTCTTAAATCTTATTAACCATGTTGCAGCGGTGGTGAAATAACCACCCGGTGGCCCACAGTAAGATAAGGATAAATCAACAATGTTTCGTTGCCGGCGGGATCGGTTGCATTGATCGCGATGGCGTCGATTTGTTTGTGGTGATCAGTGTTGACTGTGGCGGCATACACCAGAATGCTGTAACTGTTGGTGTCTGTGGTGGTATCAATAATACGCCATTGCAACTGTTCGATCAGATAACTTTCATTTTTTTCCGATGAGGTGTCATCGGCAAACAGGCAGCCCACTTTGCCGTCTTCATAAATAGCAGCAAATGGATACATCGTCTGGCCGTGCGCCAGCATCAACTGGCACAGCGATAGCGCACGATCAACCAGCGTCTGTACTGGGGTGGACAGCTGCGTTGGACCATTAATCACAAGAATACCCTCCGGCATCAGCGTAGGCAGAACGCTGTGCTCACAGTAACACCGGTTTATGACCGGTTTTATCAAAATGGAATCAGACCTGCCTTGCATAGGTAAAAACGTAACACTGGCAGGGCAAGATCAATTTCGTGCACCCTGCAAACCGCCGGTATGTAAGGCCACTACCTGAGATCCAGCAGCAAAGGCTGACTGAGTAATTTTTTCACACAGCGCAAAAAACAGCTTGCCGGAGTAGACCGGCTCAACAGGAATCTGGCTATGTGCATTAAATGTTTGACAGAATTGACGTAATTGTGGGCTGGCTTTTGCGTAGCCGCCATGATGATACGCATGCTCAATGTGCCAGGATGGTGTTTGCGGGCCGGCCAGCTCGGTAACCAGTTGTTGCAAATAATCCCGGCCTTTTAATACAGCAATGCCTTGTACCTGGCAGCCGGCAGGAGCAGCCTTGGCCAGTCCGGCCAGGGTCGCCCCGCTGGCCACCGGGCACAGTAGATGCGTGATCCCGGCCGGCAATTCAGCCACCAGCTGCTGCATACCGGCTAATGCAGCCGGTGCACTACCGCCTTCCGGGATGATCAGCGCATCACCAAAACGAACCTGCAGCGCGGCCAGGTACGCAGGCTCATTGCGCTGGCGATACACCAGCTTATCGACAAATTCCAGCTCGCCGCCCCAGGCAGCAATGTCCTGCAGGGTGGGAGTCAGATGATGCTGATAGTGGCCACGAACAATGGCGGTAAAGCGGATCCTCAAACGCTGGCACACATAACCCAGTGCGTGTAAATGATTAGAATAGCCGCCACCAAAGCTGACAATATGCGTCGGCAGAGTCGGCAAAGCGCCCAACAAAGCACTTAACTTGCGCCATTTATTCCCCGATACCACCGGGTGCAACAAATCATCACGTTTAACATACACTTTAATATTAGCGGGATTGGGCCAGCCTAAATGCTGCAGGTCCAGAGGCTGCAACGGGCTGAAGTGCTGGATATCCAAACGGGCGGCCAGCGCAGCGGTTAAATCAGAGGTGTCCATGGTGGTTTTACAATCGTGTAATGAATGATCACAACCGGTAAGCAACTGGTATTGATCAGCATATAAATAAACCAGGATCTTATCATGCGACGTGTATGTTTTCTGCTGCTGACTTTACTTGCTGTGCCAGCCATGGCGATGACCGACGCGATCAAGTCGGCGTTGGATAATCCTCAGCAGGTGGGGCAGGGGCGTTTTTCTTACTATTTCTGGGATGTGTACGATGCCACTTTGTACGCCTCCAGCGGCCAATACAACAAATCTGAAAATTTTGCTCTGAAGCTGGACTACCTGCGCGATCTGGAAGGCAAAAAGATTGCCCGCCGCAGCATCAAAGAAATGAAAAAGCAGGGCGTGAAAGACAAAGCAAAGCTGGACCAGTGGACAAAAGATCTGGAGCGCATCTTTCCGGATGTAACGGAAGGCGATTCGTTAACCGGCATCGCGCACTACGGCCAGAAAGTGGAATTCTTTTTTAATGGCGAGCAAATTGGTCAAATCGATGATCCGGCATTTGTCAGTGCTTTTTTTGATATATGGCTAAGTGACGATACTTCCGAACCGGAGCTTCGCAAGCAATTATTAGGAAAAGACTAATGACAAAAACTTACGCATTACTTGGCGTTGCTGTTACCGGACTGGTGTTGTCGGGTTGTTCCGGCACCCCCGATGGCGAAGATTACACGTCCGTTCAGCCGGATCTAAATATTCAGGAATTTTTTAACGGCAATGTCAAAGCCTGGGGCATTGCTCAGGATCGCTTTGGCGAAGTGGTGCAGCGATTCATCGTGACCATCGACGGACGCATGGAAGGTGACACACTGGTGATGGACGAAACGTTTACTTATGGTGTGGGAGAGGGCCCCACCCAGCGTACCTGGCGCATCACTCCCGATGGGCAAGGCCGTTTTATTGGCCGTGCCGGAGATGTGGATGGCCCGGCTACCGGTATCAGTCACGGCAATGCCTTTAATTTCTCATACGCCATGGATTTGCCGGTGGGCGATACCACCTACAGCGTGAAGTTTGACGATTGGTTTTTTGCATTTGATGATAGCACGTTGATGAACCGCTCCTATATCACCAAATTTGGCGTGCGCGTGGCAGAAGTAACCATTTTTATGCAGCGCCAGTAGCTTTTTTTAGGATGCGCCAGCGGCTTTTTATACAGCGCCAGAGGCCTTTTTTGACGCGCTTGTTGCCTGGGCGGGATCCGATTCAGCCGGTCTGGCAAAAGTCAGCGTAACACCCAGCCCTGATCCGCTTAATAGCGGGTCAGCCACATAATAGATGGCTGCTTCGTGTAACTCTACTACGGCTTTTACCATCGATAAGCCTAAGCCATTACCCTGAGTGGTGCGGCTAGCCTGAGCGCGGTAAAAACGCCGATCGAGTTTCTCATAATGACTGGTAGCCAGCCCCGGGCCGTTATCATTGACACTGACCACATAGCGATTGCCATAGGGCCTGGCTTCCACTTTGATGGTGGCACCCTGACCGGCATATTTAACAGCATTGTCTACCAGATTAGCCATGGTCTGAAACAGCAGATTATTGTCACCGCGCATCGGCATGGGCTCAATTACTGCTTGCAACTGCATCTGTTTTTCTTCGATATAAGGGTCATACAAATCCACCACATCGCGCACCACATCGCCCAAGTCAAAATCCATAAAGCCCTGGCGCTGGCGCTTACTTTCGATATCGGCAATTCGTAGCAGACCGCTAAACATGCCCAGCAAGTTGTCGGCTTCAGCCTGAGCCTGTTGACGCAATTCACTGGGGGGCATTTCGTCCAGTCGCGAACGCAGCCGGGATAAGGGAGTGCGTAGATCGTGGGCGATATTATCGGTGACCGATTTTATGTTCTGAACCGAGGTTTCGATTTTATCGAGCATGCGGTTAAGTACCACCGCCAGCTTGCTTAAATCGTCCCAGTTGCTATCGATATCCAGCCGCTCAGTCAGATTACCGGTTTGCATAATCGAATCGGCGGTGGCTGACATGCGATTGATACGGTTCACCACATACATGGCCACGCCGAAGCTAAGCCCTGAGATACAGCCTAAGATGGCAATGAACACCCAGCTAAGCGAACGGCTCAAGGTTTGGGCACTATATAATTCATCAATATTACGGGCCACCGTCACTGTAGTGCCATCGGCCAGCACCTGGCGGCGGACCAGAATCACTTTTTCCGTGGCCGGGATATCATTGGCGGTCATGGCAAAGTCGACGGTATAAATATCGTTTTGCGCGGATAAGGCCAGGTTGGCCAGGGCCAGGCTGTTGCCGGCAATAAACTGGCCGTCGGGGGCGGTGATCGCTACCCAGCTCAGCAAAGCTTGTTGCAGATTGTCCTCGGTCAGGGCGACCAGACCGGAGGCGCCCTGTGCCTGATACACTTTTTCATATGCCCATAATTGCGCCCGCGCAGCATTGCGCGCTTCTTCAATCAGCACATCTTTGTTGGTCACCCCCCACAGATAAATAATAAACGCCATAGCGGCGCCAGAAAGCAGGGTGAATAAAACCCCCACCCGAAAGCTGGAGCTTCGGGTGAAGGTGCGAATAGCGATCACGAGGTATGTTCAGCGATCCGATAGCCGGTGCCGCGAACTGTTTCAATCAGCGGTACATGAAAGGTTTTATCAATTTTTTGCCGCAGTCGGCTGATGTGTACATCAATCACGTTGGTTTGCGGGTCAAAATGGTAATTCCAAACATGTTCAAGCAACATGCTGCGGGTCACCACTTTGCCGCGATTGCGCATCAGGCATTCCAGCAGCTGAAATTCTTTGGCCTGCAAATCAATCTCAGTGTCACCCCGGGTGACTTTTCGATTAAGCAGATCCAGCGTCAAGTCGCCCACTTTGAGCGATGTGGTGGTATCCGCCTGACGCCCAACCAGCCCTTCTACCCGGGCCAACAGCTCTTCAACCGCGAATGGCTTGGTCAGATAATCATTGGCACCGGTCCGTAGGCCCTGTACTTTGTCTTCCACCTGGCTTTTGGCACTGAGCAACAGCACCGGGGTGCTGATATTTTCTTCGCGCAGGGATTTCAGCACGCTGATACCGTCTTGCCCGGGCAGCATGATATCCAGAATAATAATGTCAAAATCGTCCGAGCGGGCTGCCTGCAAGCCATCATTGCCGTTATCTTTGGTGGTGCACTCGTGCCCGGCTGAGGTCAGGCCTTTTTTGACATGTTCAGCAACGGTATTGTCATCTTCAATAATTAACGCTTTCATGATTCGAGATTCTTCTGTCAATCCACTGTCCGTTTTTTTTGTATCTAACCTTTTGTGATACATCAAAGCGGATGTAAACCGATCACTCAACTGACAAAATGGCGGGTTTTTGCCTGTACAACCAATCAGCCGTTGAAAGACAAGCGGGCATCGGCCGAATAGGGAGTGAAATTGGGCACGTCGCCGCGGGCAGTGATGGCCTGAATTTGCTGCCAGTATTCCGCGGTCATCAGGTCGCCATGCAGCTCTTTAAGCAGCGCCTTAAGATTTTTTTTGCCTACAATAAAATGCTCAAACTGCTCGGGGAACACATCGTTGGGGCCCACCGAGAGGGTGTCGATGGCGTAAGGATCATCATTGCGAGGCAGCGTTCGAAAGGTGCGATCTTTCATCAGGCAGATTTCATCATAATCATAAAAAATGACCCGGCCTAAGCGGGTGATACCAAAATTCTTGTGCAGCATGTCGCCCGGGAAAATATTGGCCAGTGCAATTTGCTTGATGCACAAGCCCAGTTCGTTGATGGCGTGGCGGATTTTCACCGGATCGGTTTCGTGTTCCAGGTACAGATTCAGCGGCGTCATCTTTCGCTCAATGTACAGATGTTTGATGATCAGCTCCTCGCCGCAGATTTCCACGCTGGAGGCACAGGTGGCTTGCAACTCATCCAGCAGATCCGGGGCGATGCGGTTAAGTGGAAAGCGAAAATTAACGTACTCGTGGGTATCGGCCATGCGGCCTACCCGATCAGATAGTTTGACCAGTTTGTAGCATTCTTTTACCTGCTCCCGCGTAATTTTTTTGCTCTCGGCAAATTCATCCCGAATAATTTTGAACACCACGCCATAAGAGGGCAGGTGAAACACCATCATGACCAGCCCGCGCACCCCCGGAGCCCGGCAAAAATGGTCGTCACTGCGTTCCAGATGCTGTAAAAAGTTGCGGTAAAACACAGTCTTGCCGTGCTTAAAATGGCCCAGTGCCATGTATAGCTCAAAATGCTTTTTGTGCGGCAGCAGTTCTTGTAAAAAAGCGGCCACCTCCGCCGGATACTGGGTGTCAGCCATAAAGTAGCTGCGGGCAAAACCAAAAATAACACTCAGGTCGCGTCGTTCGGTGAGCAATGCATCTACATACAGGGTCTGGTCGGGGCGGGTGTGCAAGGCTATCACGAACGGTAACGTTTCGTCCGGCATGCATATACGGCCGACCACGTAAGCCGCTTTGGAGCGGTAAAAAACCGGTTTTAGCATCTCCACCGCGGTGACGCTGGCCAGCTGAGACGGCGTCAGGCGGGCGCGCAGCGCTGCATCTAACCCCGCCATGTCACGTGCTTTATCCTCAAAGGCAATGGCAAAACGGTACACTTTAAAAATAGCTTCATACATGTTCGCCACTGTAGTGCTTGGATCAAAGCTGTTGATGACTTTATGGCGGTCGCGGCCGGGTAAAAAGCAGCGGCTAGGCAGCATGAACATCACCTCGTCATCGATTTTTCGGTGCCGAAACAACCGGCCGATGACCGAATTATAAAAGGTTTCGGCCAGTTCAAATTGGGGGTGGCCTTCGAGCATGCGCCCATAGGCTTGCTTCATGGTGTGCCAGAACGCATCGTTGGTCTGGTGGACCGCCACATCTTGATAAATGTCTGCCACCGCATCCGCCAGGCTTTGCTCATAGATGGTGATGCGCTCTCGCGAAGCTGACTGAGTCGCTGTCCACTGGCCTTTTTCAAAGCGTTCCTGGGCGCCGCGGGTGATGCGGGTAAACCAGCGATAGCTTTGGTCAAAATGCTGAATGATGCGATAGGCGATTTTGGCTGGCGTGTTGCGCATAGGTTGAAGCATAAGATCGTGCCGTAATGTGAGTTTCACCAGGCAGGCGGCTAAAAAGTGTTGCATTTTTAGCAGCCTGCAGTAAGTTAAGCAGTACAAATATCAGACAGGCCGGTTACGCCCTGTACTGGTTATACCACAGGGAAGCGGGACAGAGAAAACCGTGAATTTTAGAATTTTAGTCTGCGATGATTCGGCCATCGCGCGTAAAATGGTGATCCGGTCATTACCTGCAGGGTTACCGGCACAGGTGGAACAGGCCACCGACGGTGCCCATGCCCTGGCGCTACTTAACAGCCAGCATTTTGATTTACTGTTGTTGGATCTGACCATGCCGCAACTAGACGGGCTGGGAGTGTTGGCTGCGCTGAAACAAGCGTTGCACGAAGTGTTTGTATTGGTGGTATCGGGTGATGTACAGCCACAGATGCAGGCACGCCTGCGCCAGTACAATACCTTAGGCTTTTTGCCTAAGCCAGTGTGCGCCGATCGCTTGCAGCGCACACTGACCCAGTTTGGGCTCTACTAAGGGTAGGCCCGGTTCACCACTAATAAACTAATTTGTGGGCATCAGATAAATTTCGCGGATCGAATTTCGCTGGTGCGCATCGACCGCAAATGCCACAGCCTCTGCCACATCTTCCGGCTGTAATTTATCGTCTTTGGCTTCATCAAAAAACGGGGTATTCACGACCCCAGGGCAAATTGTTGTACAACGACCATTCCACTCTTTCATTTCTTCCGCCAGGTTGTTTCCAAATCCATATGCAAACCATTTGCTTGCACCATAAATTGAGCCTTTGATTGCGCGCCGGCCGGCTGCTGAGCTGGTTAAGATAAAGTGCCCTTGCGTTTTACGCAGGTGGGGCAGGGTCAGCTTGGCGGTCCACAATAAAGCCTTTACATTGATATCTATAAGCGCATCCCACTCATCCGGATCGCCATTTTCTGTGCCCGGCGTGGATAAGCCGATCCCGGCATTGGCAAACACCACGTCCAACTGGCCATAATGCGCCACGGTTTGCTCAACCACTTGCTTTTGGGCATCAAACGAGGTGGCATCGGCCGCGAACGCGACGGCATTGTCTTTACCCAGCTCCTCTACCAGAGCATTAAGCTTATCTTCAGAGCGTGCAGTCAGGGCCACTTTATGGCCGGCTTTGACCAGTGCCTGAGCGGTGGCTTTGCCGATGCCGCTGGAGGCGCCGGTAATCAAAATATGTTTGCTGTTTGACATGATGTTCTCCGTGGTAACGTCTATCCCTTTTCGCAGCAACACGCCAGACAGATCAGTTTTTATCACCACAGCATGACAAAACCGTGACGGCTGCGTGACACAAAAATGACCAGGGCGGATTTGTGTTGGATAGCATAAGAAGCGGTGAAGCGAAGGTGGAGAAGCTTTTTACCAAAGAGCCCGAGAAGCCCGGGCAATTACAGCCGGCGGCGTTTAAACCAATAGGTCAGCCCGGTGATAGGCAAGAGCAATAGCACCAGCCCGGCCAGCGTATTGAGCAGCAAAAAGGGCGTGCCGCCTACAGCAGAAGCATGCAGCGGATACAAGGTATGCGACAACTGGTTGCCGATGGCGGTGCGACGGACATCTTTGCGCTCAGCCAGCTGGCCAGTTTGTTTATCAAAGCCGATATAATTACGGCCATTAGGATGCCACTCACTGTTGTGTTTGAGGCGCAAACGGTGACTGTCCAGATAGACCAGGCGGACCTGCGCATCATCCATCAAGTCGGTGGCTAATGTGACGCGCTGCTCCCAGGTTTGGGCAACCGGTAAGGGGTGAGGGAGCGCTGGCTGGCTATGCGAAGCTGGCCACAATGCAATGAGAGCCTGATTGACCGGGGCAAAGTAAATTACCGCTGTACCGGTGATAACAATCAGCAGTAGCGGTAGTGCGCTCAAGATGCCGCTGACCTTGTGTAGCTGACTTAACGTTTGCAGCCCTTTGCGCGAGCGCAATGAATACCAGCGGATACTGAACTGGCGGCGCGACAGACGATGCTTTGGCCACCAGCGAATAATACCTGTCACTAGCAACAACACTGTTGCCAGGCCTAGCCAGCCTTGTACCGACTTGCCGGTTTTTCCCAGCATCAAATGGTGATGCAAACCGACCACCCAGCTTAACGTGTCCTCCAGCGGACGGCGGGTTAACAGCAAGCTGTCGGCATCAAAATAGCGATGCACGCCGTGCTTATCTACCACCTCCAGATAAGGAGCTTCAGCGCTAGGTAGATACGCATAGCCGGCCTGCAGTGCAGCCGGCAGGGCATCGAGCTGTCGGCCAGCCTGCTGCTGGCTCATTGGCGTATCCTGCTGAAGTTGCGGATACTGCCATTGCAGCCAGGCTGATTTGTAGTAAAGCAGCAACCCGGTGCCCGACATCAACAGCACCCACAGGCTTAAGGCCAGCCCAAGCCAGCGGTGCAGGGCCTGATTGACACGATTTAGCGCAGGCGGCATCCGGCTACCAACCGTATTGCCAGTTAACGCTTAACGTGCGGCCGCGGCCGGTAAAATTACGGGAGTCCGGACCAACAGTCTGGGCATAGTAGGTGAAGTAATATTCATCCAGCAGATTTTCGATGCCCAGGGTGAATGAGCCGGCGCGGGCGGTCTCCAGAGTTGCACTGGCGTTCACTGTCGAGTAGCCGTCGAAGGCATTTAAAGGTTGGCCAGCCGGGGCATCCCGGTCAAACAGATGGCTCCATTGCACCGACGACACCAGGGTGTCTGACCAGCTTTGTTGCCAGCCAAGATTGAGCCGCCGGGGCGCGATGTTGCGGCCGGACAAATCCGCATCAACCCGGCCATCACTGTCACTGTCAAACTGGCCGTTGGTATCGGCGTAGCTGGCAGACAGCTGAGTGTCCGCGCTTAGCATATAACTGGCTTCGGCTTCCCAACCAGAAATTTCCGTTCGCTCGCGCTGTACGCTAAAGATCCCATCATCATCCGTCTGCAGGCGCTCACCCTGATCAGAATCTGAGGTAAAATAGCTAAGGGTCAGGCTCAACGCATCCGCCTGGTATTCCACGCCGACTTCCTGATTATCAGCCAGCACAGGCTGCAGATCTAAAAATGTGTCTACCTGTAGCCCGGGCTGATTGATACCACGCAGAACACGGCCCACATCCGGCATGCTAAAGCCTTCAGCATAGCTGGCATACACTCGCCAGTGTTCGCTTGCCTGGTATACCGCACCAATATTAGTCAGCGCTTCATTGAACGACGGTGAACCGCCCTCAACCCGGGTACGATCATAAGCAGCCAAAGTGGTAAAGCTATCCACATTCAGACGACCATATTCGTAACGCAAACCGGCGCTTAAATTCAGATTTCCCAGCTGATAGCGGGCCTGGACATACGGAGCCCAGTTGGAAAATTCGGTGCGTGGTACCCATTTGCGCCCGGTCTGGGCCAGTTCCTGAAAGGTGGTGTCGTGTAAATAATCCAGTCCAGTGGTTACATCCAACGGCGTGTTGGCAATATTCTGCCAGTGCAGGGTTAACCGTGAGCCGTATTTTTGCGAATCATTGCGTGACTGGTCAAAAAGATTGTTGCCCAGCTCGGGATCCTGAAAAACCCCATAGCGGCCACCGCCATAGAGCGCCGAAAAATCCTGGAAAAACAGTTGCCAGGTTACATCTGCGTCCAACAAATTGGCATGTTGGTAGGTCAGGCTGGCGGTGGTGACTTCATTGGTAGGACTGTCGCCTTCCTGGGCCCCGGACACAGAAACCGTTGCCTCACCGGTTTCGCGATTACCACCGACCGCGCCATAATCGCCCTGACCGGCTAGATCAAACCGATTAAACATAACAGAAACAGATTGCCGGGCATCGATGTCATAGCCCAGTTTGGCAAATACGTCATAGCTGGCAGAGTCCATGGTGTCGCCCTGCACAGTATCTACGCCCACTAACTGGCCACGGCCGTCGACATACATGCCGGTTTGCTTGGCCTGAATGCCAAGCACTGCTCGCCAGTTTTCATCGGTGTGTCGATACAGGTAACCAGACTGATAGCTCAGCGAGTCCGAAATCTGTTCCGGCGCCATGCTCACCCCGGCATTGATTTGATGAGTCGGACCCTCGTCGGCGCGCTTGGTCACAATGTTGATGATGCCGCCGCTGGCACCCATGCCCTGAATGGCGCTGGCACCGTGGATCACTTCTACTCGCTCAATCATAAAAGGGTCGATGGTGAAGGCCGCCCGGGACCCGTTACGCAAAGGGTTGGATTGCGGAACGCCATCAATCAAATACAAAGGATTACGCCCCCGCAACGTTTCCCCGGCACTGGTGAGCTTTTGGCGGGACGGCGAAAATGCCGGCACCTGACTGCCAAGAATATCGGAAAGTGATTGCGCCACGCTGAGCTGCTGGCGAATTTCATCACCGGTAATTACCGTGACCGTAGCAGGTATAGCACTTTGCGGTACTTTGGTGCGTGTAGCGGTGACTTCGATGACATCATCAATGGTCGACGATGCCATTACACCTGTCGAACAGACGACAGAAAAAGCGATAGGAAGCAGACGAAAGGTCATAACAAGACAACATTGTTTGAGTTATATGGTAATGATAATGATTATCAGTTGTCATATCAACGAAAAATGATGTCTGCCAGCTATTCGCAGCAGGTGCAACAAACGGGTATGATGCGCGCTTCGTTTTAGCGTTGAGAATAATTATGTCATTTCCCCCTTGCCCGCAGTGTCAGTCGGAATATGTGTATGCCGACCAAAGCCTGTTGCTTTGCCCCGAATGTGGTTATGAATGGAGTCCGGAAGAGCAGGCACTGGCTGAGACCATCACCGTCAAAGATGCTAACGGCACAGTGCTTAGCGAGGGCGATAAAATCACCCTGGCCAAAGACATCAAGGTCAAAGGCAGCTCGTTAATTTTAAAGATTGGGACTAAAGCGCTGATCCGGCGTATCAGCGAAGGCAAAGACCATCAGTTGGATTGTAAAGTTGAGGGTGCCGGCGACATGATTGTCACCGCCCAATTTGTGAAAAAAGCCTGATTACCCAAAAGGGTATTTCTATCAGTTTGCTTTTGATTAGTTAGTTGCAGTTAAAAAAAGAATGCTGCCTAAATATTATTTTTATATTTAAGCAATAATTATAGTCGGTAAAAACGCATTTATTAAAATCAGGCTAAATCTGTGTGATTTTGAAGCTCAGGGAATTATCGCTGCGTAACGCACCATTAAGCACTGCAGTTTGTATCTATTCCCCAACCTCGAGAAGAAAGGGTTTGATTATGAAAAATCAATAATAGGCGCGGTTGTTGGCGCAGCATGTTTGATGAGCGCACAGGTATTCGCCGCTCCCATTATGGGCGGCCAAACCAATGTGGAAGTAACGGCGCCACTGGCTGATTTAGGTATTACGCCGGCTCTGCTTAGCGGCGATTTGGTATCAGCTGATCCACTTACGTTGGGATTTGGTGTAACCGGTGGCGAGCTGGACTTTTCTACGCTGGCCGGCACCATCGAACATGAAGGCGCCAGCATCAGCCTGACCGGTGACCTGGGTACCGCCGATGAAAGTGACGACGTTACTGTGGTACTCAGCGACTTTTTAATTGATACCACCAACGCTATCCTGTCTGCCGATGTCAATGGCGGCGGTATGGTCGACCTGTTCAGCCTGGATTTTTTGGCCTGGATGCAGCAGCCATCACCGACTTGTCTGACCCGCAAATCTCACTGACCTTTTTAGATGCCGCCAGTGATCTGCTGGAGCAAAGCTTTCAGTTAACCGACGGTGCCTTAGATGGGGCGCAATTTGGTTTGGCAGCCACCGCACCAATGCCAGCCGATGTGTCAGAACCGGCCACCCTGGGTGCCTCTGCCGGCTTAATTGGCCTGCTGATGTATAGACGTCGGGTAAAATAATCTTTATATAGAAAAGCCGGTAAATTAAACATGATTCACCGGCTTTTTTGTGTCTTCCAAGCGCAAATTGAATTTCGATATTTTATTTTCGATCTACATATCCAACTTTTTTGAGTGTAATGAAAAACAAATAAAAATCATGCTTGAGATACGCATCAACATATGATGTTGCGGACAGTTTACTGTTTGGGTTTCACAGGTATTACCCTGTTCATCAACATTCAACCCGTGCTCCGCTACAGTTAATTTTTCAGAAACGTAGGTCGCATCACACTGTTTGCAATAAGCTGTTCCTTTACCTTGTTTAACTAATTCCAACGCAAGATTTTCAAAATAATTGAAGATATTGGTAAATGCAGTATATTCGAGCTGGTCGTCCCGCTTTTCAATGTAGTCGAATAAATAGGCTTCATCGCAGGGAGGATTTGTACGTGAGGCGGCTTTGTGTTGCGCAAGAGGCAATACTTCCGCCGCGGAAAACATAAATACTGCTGACGTGGGTGCTTTGTTATCCCGTAGCCCGTAATAGGCCAGGTTGTGTCCGCACTGGCCGATATTGGCAAATTTTGTTTGCTTTTCTCTGGCCAGTTGTACCGCCTTGTCCCGCTCTTCTTTCTTACACTGGGCAAAATAAGCGTCATCCAGCTTGGGAATTACCAAAGGTTCGTTGTTTCTTAGCAGCGGGCGGTAATCGCCGTTGCCCAGAACGACCAACACAAACAAGGGCCACAACCCGGCATAGGTCAGGCTGTGCCACAACATAGTGCGTGCATCATAAGCTTTATCGAGCTTATGACGAGTATGCGCCCAGCCAAGTAGCAGCAGGCCAGAAAACATCATACCAACTGCCAAATAACCAACTATCCATGTCAGCATCGCTATCCTTAAATGTGCAAAGGCGAATACGCCACTGTAAAGCCATTGACTGCTTGCGACAACGGATATCGACCTGATCACTCATAAAGGGGGGGGGAGTCTGACAGAATGTTGCCACATTCTGATGCCAGACTTTGTGTATTTGCATGGACCGGGACGATTCGCGTCAGGCTTTGGTCATTATTGGCCCGTGCGGGTGGTAAAAAATAATGTCACTTTTTACCCGATAGTTGGTTGACATATAGACGTCTATACGGCAGATTGAAGTCATGACTATGATGATTCGTACCACCGGCATGCTTATGATTACCACCTCAATGAGGGGGGTCGCTGGTTAGTGCACGAAAGTCACAAATACCAAAAACCCGCCCTTCACAAGGCGGGTTTTTTTTTACCTTCAGGGCAACGTCTGGCGGCGACAGGCACGACAAAAGGAGCAACAAATGAAAGTGTTAAAGTTTGGGGGATCATCACTGGCCGATGCGCAGCGGTATTTGCGGGTGGCCGAGATTAGTTTGTCCACCCACCAGACCGATGGCGCTGCTGTGGTGCTCTCGGCGCCCAAAGGGGTTACCAATGCACTCTCTTTGTTATGTGAACAGGCAGCAGCCGATGAAGATTTTGTGCCGCTGTTTGATAAGCTCAACGCACTGGTTAGTGGCATCGCGGCCGACTTGCAGCAAACGCTGGATGGCTTTGATTATGACCAGGTCATCACTTTTATCAATCAGCAACTAACCCAGCTTAAAAAACAACTCGACGGCATTCGCTTGCTCGGCTGCAGTCCCGAATCCACTGCCGCGGGAATTTTAAGTATCGGTGAGTACATCAGCGTAACCCTGTTCAGCGCAATCCTGCGTGCGCATCAACAGGCCAATCAGGTACTCGACCCGGTGGACTATATTCAGGCTCAGGGCGATTATTTAGACAGCATCGCCGATGTGGCTATCAGTAAAGCGCGCTTTAGCGATGTGTCCCGTGACGGCAAGGTGTTATTAGTCATGCCCGGCTTTGTGGCCGCCAATGAGCAGGGTAAAAAAGTCACCCTGGGGCGCAACGGCTCAGATTATTCCGCGGCGATATTAGCCGCCTGTCTGGATGCCACAGCCTGTGAAATCTGGACCGATGTGGACGGAGTGTACAACGCCGATCCGAATCAGGTGGAAGAGGCGGTGCTGCTGGATAAGCTGACCTACCAGGAAGCCATGGAGTTGTCCTATTTTGGCGCCAAGGTCCTGCACCCTAAAACCATCGGTCCCATCGCTCAGCATCATATTCCCTGTCGCATTCGCAACACCCTTAACCCCAGCGCCCCCGGCACCCTGATTTCCAATGAAGCCAGTGAAACCTGGACATCGGTCAAAGGGATCTCGCAACTGGATGCTATTGCCATGTTTAACGTGGCCGGGCCGGGGTTAAAAGGCATGGTGGGCATGGCCAGCCGGGTGTTTGAGGTGATGTCCAACGCCAATATTTCTATTAGCCTGATCACGCAATCAAGCTCAGAATACAGCATCAGCTTTTGTATTCAGGACAAAGATACTGACAAAGCCCAGGCACTGTTAGAAGATGCCTTTGCCCTGGAGCTGCAAAATCAGTTGCTGGACCCCATCGAAGTACGCCGCAATCTGGCCATTGTGACCCTGGTGGGCGATGGTATGCGCCATACCAAAGGCCTGGCAGCCCGTTTTTTTAATGCGCTGGCACAGGCGCGGGTGAACAATATCGCCATCGCCCAGGGCTCATCCGAGCGCTCCATCTCCACCGTGATTGAGGCCGAGCGCGCCAAAAAAGCCGTGCGGGTGATTCATCAAAACTTTTTTTCCAACCGCCATAACATCGATGTGTTTTTAGTTGGCTGCGGCAATGTGGGTACCGAGTTACTGAGCCAGGTTGCCCGCCAACAACCGGCATTGTTAAAGCGCAATGTGCAGCTGCGGGTATTTGGTATCGCCAATAGCCGTAAGTTGCTGTTGGATGCCCAAGGCATTGATATTGCTGGTGACTGGCCGGCAGCGTTACTGCAAACCGATGAAAGTTTCAGCATCGCCCGGCTGCGCGAGTTTGTAAATGCCAATAGCCTGGTCAACCCGGTGATTGTGGATTGCACCAGCCATGCCGGCATCGCCAGCCAGTATGTGGAAATGATGGAGCAGGGCTTTCATGTGGTCACACCCAATAAAAAAGCCAACACCGACACGCTGGCCTATTATCGTAAGCTGCGCCGCACAGCGCTCAATACCAATCGCCAGTATTTGTATGAAACCACGGTGGGTGCTGGTTTGCCGGTGATTGATAATCTGCAAAAACTGTTCAGTGCCGGTGATGTGCTGCACCGGTTTGAAGGTATTTTATCCGGCAGCCTGTCGTATGTGTTTGGTAAGCTCGAAGAGGGCATGTCATTGTCACAGGCCACGCAGTCGGCGCGCGAAAACGGCTATACTGAACCTGATCCCCGGGATGATCTAAGCGGCATGGATGTGGCGCGCAAATTGTTGATCATGGCCCGCGAGGCGGATTTGGAGCTGGAGTTAAGTGATATTGAGATAGAACCTATCTTACCGCCGGGCTTCGCCGAAGACGCGTCGGTGGATGAGTTTATGGCGCAACTACCAGAACTGGATGCTGCCTTTGATCAAAAAGTGGCCGAGGCCCGTGACACCAATAAAGTGTTGCGCTTTATTGGCATCATTGAGCAGGATAAGTGTAAAGTGAGCATTGAGGCGGTTAGCCAGGATCATCCGCTGGCGGCGGTTAAAGACGGCGAAAATGCCCTGGCCATCAGCAGTGATTATTATCAGCCTATTCCGTATGTGATCCGCGGCTATGGCGCCGGCGGCACGGTTACCGCTGCGGGAGTGTTTGCCGACATTCTGCGCACCATGCCGTGGAAACAGCACAATTTATAAGGACACCAAAGATGACAAAGCCAGCTTCGCAAACCATTGCCAGTGCTCCGGCCTCCATCGGCAATATCAGCCTGGGGTATGATGTGCTGGGCGCCGCCCTGGCCCCGTTGGATGGCAGCCCGTTAGGCGATCGGGTGAGCGTTGAGCAGGCAGATAATTTCAGCCTGACCCTCAGCGGCCCTTTTGCCCACAAATTGCCAGCCGATACCCGCGATAATATTGTGTCCCACTGCTACGAACACTTTCTTGAAGCCTGTGTGAAGTTCGGGCATGAAACCCACCATGTGGCCATGAATCTGGAAAAAAATCTGCCCATCGGCAGCGGCCTGGGCTCCAGTGCCAGCTCCATTGCTGCTGCGCTGGTGGCCCTTAACGAGCACTTTGGTCAGCCTTTTGATGATAATGCCTTGTTATTGATGATGGGTGAGATGGAAGGCCAGATCAGCGGGGCTATTCATTATGACAATGTGGCGCCCAGTTTTTTAGGCGGCATGGCATTGATGACCGGCCAGACGCGCCCGGTGAGTGTGTCTCTGCCGGTGCCGGACAGTTGGTACTGGGTGGTCTGCTATTCTGGCGCAACGGTGTCGACCTCAGCCGCGCGAGAGATCCTGCCTACCCAGGTGCCCATGAGTACGGCCCTGGCATTTGGCCGCCAATTGGGTGTGTTTGTGCATGCTCTGCATGCCAAAGATGATGCCCTGGCCGCCAGCGTGATGCACGATGTGATTGCCGAACCATTTCGCCAGACTCTGTTGCCCGGGTTTACCCAGGCCAAGGCGCACTGCCTGGCCAATGGTGCGAAGGCTTTTGGCATTTCCGGCTCCGGGCCTACCGTCTTCGCGGTATGTCAGGGGCTGGCTGAGGCCGAAGCATTGCAGCAGTGGCTGGATACTCACTACAAACAAAATGAAGATGGTTTCAGCCATGTCTGCCGCATTGCCACCCAAGGCGCGCAGGTAGGCTAAGACCACAGAAAAAAGGGATACCACGTGCAATTAGAAAACTTAAAAGATTCGCAGGATACTGTGACATTTTGCCAGGCGGTGATGCGCGGGCTGGGCCGCCAGCAAGGCTTGTATTTTCCGTCTTCGTTGCCGCAGCTGTCGGATATCGACAGCCTGCTGGCGCAGCCGCTGGTGCCCCGCAGTATTGCTATTTTGCGTGCCCTGCTGGGTGATGAGCTGGGCGAGGGCGTGTTGGAGCAGGTGGTGGAAGAAGCATTTACTTTTGCTGCTCCGGTCACCCAGGTGACCGACAAGGTCTACACTCTGGAGCTGTTTCATGGCCCAACACTGGCCTTTAAGGATTTTGGCGGCCGCTTTATGGCCCAGTGCCTGGCTCATATTGCTAAAGACCAGCCGGTAACTATTTTAACCGCTACCTCTGGCGATACCGGAGCGGCGGTAGCACGCGCGTTTCATGGGCTCGACAATATCAATGTAGTGATCCTCTTTCCCAAGGGCAAAATCAGCCCGTTGCAGGAAAAACTGTTTTCGACCCTGGATGGCAATATTCACACTGTAGCGGTAGACGGCGACTTTGATGCCTGCCAGCAACTGGTTAAAGATGCCTTTAACGATACTGAGCTGCGCGAGAAGTTGCATTTAAACTCGGCCAACTCCATTAACATCAGCCGCTTGCTGGCTCAGGTTTGTTATTACTTTGAAGCCGTGGCTCAATTGGCTCCTGAACAACGGGAGCAGTTGGTGGTCAGTGTGCCCAGCGGCAACTTTGGTAATCTCACTGCCGGCCTGATTGCCAAAGCGATGGGCCTGCCCATCAAACGCTTTATCGCCGCCACCAATCTAAATGACACCGTACCGCGCTATCTGAAAACCGGTGAATGGGCGCCTGAACCGACCAAGGCGACCATGTCCAATGCCATGGATGTTAGCCAGCCCAACAACTGGCCGCGGATTGAGGCGCTGGTTGAACGCGGATTTATCGATAAGACTGCGCTACGTGGTGAGTCGGTGGACGAGCAATACACCCAGATGGCCATGCGCCAGCTGGCCAACCAAGGCTATACCAGCGAGCCGCATGCAGCCATCGCATATCGCGCGGTGAGTCACGATCTGAACGATGGGGAAACCGGCCTGTTTTTAGGCACTGCCCACCCGGCCAAATTTCGCGAAACGGTAGAAAATGTGCTGGGCCAGCCCATCAGCCTGCCTAAAGCTTTAGCCGATGTGGCCACCGAAGACAGCCTGGCGGTGGACTTGCCCGCCGACTATGCCGCCCTCAAAGCGCATATGTATGACGTGCTGCAGGAGAAAGTGTGAACTGGCAGCAGGCACTAGGCCCGGAGAAGGACAAGCCTTACTTCGAGGCTTTGATCAAGCAGGTGGACGCACAACGTCTAAGCGGTAAATCCATTTATCCGCCTCGTGAGCAGGTGTTTGAAGCGTTAAAACTCACCCCGCTGGAACAGGTTAAGGTGGTGATCCTGGGCCAGGATCCGTACCACGGTCCGGGCCAGGCCCACGGATTATGTTTTTCTGTGCAAGCCGGCGTCAAACCGCCGCCCTCGCTGATGAATATGTATAAAGAGCTGGCGCAGGATATCAGCAACTTTGATATTCCTGAGCACGGCAATCTTACCAGCTGGGCCGAGCAGGGAGTGTTGTTGCTAAACACCGTACTGACAGTGGAAAAGGGTAAGGCCCATAGCCATGCCAAATGGGGCTGGGAAACTTTCACCGATGCCGTAATCGAGGCGGTCAACCAGCATCAGGAAGGGGTGGTATTTTTGTTATGGGGCAGCCATGCACAAAAAAAGGGCCGCCACATTGATACGACCCGGCATCATGTGCTTAATGCACCACACCCCTCACCGTTGTCGGCCTACCGCGGCTTTTTTGGCTGTGGCCATTTTAGCCAGGCCAATGAATTGCTCGAGCAACAAGGCAAGGCGCCGGTCAACTGGCAGGTATAGCAGGCAGACTGTATCCTTGTTCGAGCCAGACACTGCGGCGGTGATAATTGCTGTTATTCATTCTCCAACAATTTCCGTCAACCCGGCGCAGGTCGGGGTCTCCTTGGGCACGTTACCTTGCAAGTAAAACCACCCGCAAAGGAAGTAGTGGGAGATCGCGGCTTTCGCCGCGATGACTTTACTTCCCGTCTTCCCGAAAGGCCTATCTGGCCGTATAACCAAAAAATGTAGCGTACAAACAAAAACGGCCACCTTAATTAAGGTGGCCGTAGTATCTGTTATCGCTCCATGGTTTCCAGCTCGTATTCAAAACCGGCGTCGATTTCGGCCAGTTCCTTTTCGAGGCGGAATCTATCCTGTAGTGCTTCTATTTCTCTCCACTTACGCTTTTTGCTTTTGGTTTTGGCTGGCGTTGCTTCGATATCTAACATGGCGAATAGATCTGACTTATCCACGAGCATCTCCTTTTTATTACCACTAACAACAGTGACAGAGTGAGTCTGCATTCCCTCTGGTCAATTTTGTATCACAGCTGCGGCAAAAATAAAATATTAAAGTTTACCTTTTGTTAACAAGCTGTGACATCTTAATGACATACATAAAGTGTCAGGCAGGAGAACCTGTGGGGGGGGGGCTGGCGACGAGCGATGCCCGCCGCCGGGGCTTGCACTATTCGGGCGCGTTTCTGCCCTTAAAGCGAGCAATCAATTGAGCGGTTGAGGCATCAAAACTGGCCGTGTCGGCCTGCCCATGAATACCATCAAGTACTTGATTACCCAATACTTTACCCAGTTCTACACCCCATTGATCAAATGAATTGACCTGCCAGATGGCACCCTGCACAAACACTTTGTGTTCATACATTGCAACCAGTGCGCCAAGGGTGAAGGGGTCTAGCTGATCGAACAACAAGGTATTGCTGGGCTTATTACCCGGCATGGTCTTGTGCTGGGCCAGAGCCTCGCGTTCTGTCTCGGGCAGATCCTGACCAGCCAGATCGGCATAGCATTCATCAAAGGTTTTGCCCTGCATCAGAGCCTGGGTCTGACCAAAGCAGTTCGATGCCAGCATCGCATGATGAGTGTGATTTTGATTAGGAACTTTAAGCGGCAATAAAAAGTCCGCCGGGATCAGGGTGGTACCCTGGTGGATCAGCTGGTGAAAACTGTGCTGGCCATTGGTGCCTTCGCTGCCCCAGATAACCGGACCGGTGGCATAATCCACCACATCACCCGCCTGCGTGACCTGTTTACCATTGCTTTCCATATCCAACTGCTGTACATACGCCGGGAAACCGCGCAGATAATGATAGTAGGGCAGCAATACATGGGACTGCGCACCACAAAAATTACGATACCACACACCTAACAAGCCTAGCAGCATCGGCAGGTTTTCCTGCGCCGGGGCTTCGCGAAAGTGGGTGTCCATGGCAAAAGCGCCTTCGAGCATGGCTTCAAAGTGGTTGAAGCCCAACGCCAGGCAAATAGGCAGGCCAATGGCTGACCACAGGGAATAACGGCCGCCGACCCAGTCCCACATAGGGAAGATATTTTCTTCGGCAATGCCAAAGTCAGTAGCCGCGTGTACGTTTGATGATACCGCTACAAAATGTTTAGCAATATCCTGCTGGTTGCCGCCGCGACCTAAAAACCACTGTTTGGCGGTCACCGTGTTTTGCAGGGTTTCCTGGGTGGAGAACGACTTAGATGACATCACCACCAGGGTTTCTTCATGGTCCAGTTCGCTCAACACATCATGAATGTGTGAACCATCCACATTGGCCACAAAGTGCACCTTCAGGGCTTGATTGCGATACGGGCGCAGTGCCTCTGTCATGATCTTAGGGCCTAAAAAAGACCCGCCGATGCCAATCGCTACCACATGACGGATGGGCTTGCCGGTATAGCCGGTATGTGCACCGCTGTGCACAGCGTCGGTGAACTGGCGCATCTTATCCAGGGTGGCGCGTACTTCTGGCATCACATCTTCGCCATCCACCAGCACCGCTTCATCGCTACGGTTGCGTAATGCAGTATGCAATACCGCACGGCCTTCAGTAGCATTGATGGGGCTGCCGTTGAACATCTTATCGCGCTGGCCAGCCACATCCTGGGCTTCAGCCAGGTCAAACAGCCCTTTCAGCACCTCGTCGGTTACCCGGTTTTTTGAATAATCCAGAAAAATGCCACAGGCCTGCGCCTGCATCCGGTCGGCGCGTGTCGCGTCCTGGGCAAACCAGTCGCGCATATGTGCTTGTTCAAGGGATTTGGCTAATGATGACAAATGTTGCCACTCGGGCTTACTGGTTAAGGTGCTCATAAACAGTTCCTGTATCTCGATAGATAAAAACAAAAAAGGTTATACCCGTGGAGTATAACCTTTTTAAGCAATCAAATTTTGTGCAAATGTGGCAGCTTACGCTTCAAGCTTAGCCTGTAACATATCTTCCAGCTTTTTCTGGTCAGCAGCAAAATTACGAATGCCTTCAGCCAGTTTTTCTGTTGCCATCGGATCTTCGTTCATCATCCATCGAAACTCGATTTCAGTCAGCGGGTCACCCGGGGTTTTGGTGGCTTCTTTTGTATTAAGCTGACGTGGCAACTCATCTGTCTGGTTGGCCAGCTCTTCAAGCAGCGCTGGGCTTATGGTTAAGCGGTCGCAACCGGCCAGCGCCTGAATCTCACCAATATTACGGAAGCTGGCACCCATTACGATAGTGCTGTAGCCGTGGTCTTTATAAAAATTGTAGATTTCAGTGACCGACTGCACGCCTGGATCTTCCATGGCGCTGTATTCTTTTTGTTCGGTATTGGCTTTGTACCAATCCAGAATACGGCCCACAAAGGGTGAAATCAAAAACACGCCGGCTTCGGCACAGGCGCGCGCCTGGGCAAAGCTGAACAGCAGAGTCAGGTTACAGTTGATACCTTTTTGCTCTAACTGCTGAGCCGCGCGGATCCCTTCCCAGGTGGAGGCGATTTTGATCAGGATGCGTGATTTGTCGATACCTTCATCGCTGTACAGCTCAATCAGGCGCTCGGCCTTTTTGATGGTGGCTTCGGTATCAAATGATAAACGCGCATCCACCTCCGTAGAGATGCGGCCCGGCACCGTTTCTGAAATCTCTTTACCAATCAGTACAGCCAATTTGTCCGCAGCGTCCACCAGTTGCTGATCATAGTCTTTTGACTGTAGCTTGGCCCAGGCCACCGCATCTTCAATCAGTTCCTGATAGTGGGGCAGGCTGGCGGCTTTGAGCAGTAGCGACGGATTGGTGGTAGCATCTTCCGGCTGGTATTTTTTGATTGCTTCAATGTCGCCGGTATCAGCAACCACTGTGGTCATATCGCGTAAGGCTTGTAACTGATTACTCATAATACTCTCTGTATTTATCCATCAATAAGGCATAGGCAGTGCCGGGTTCGGCCCGCCTGAAAATCTGGGGTCACCATAGGGTCAGGTGCCTGGCTTGTTAGGTATGGCCGCAATGTCCATCCAGATCGCCAACATGAGGCTTTTTTAATCATGGGTCCAGGCCGAATCCCTATAAGCTATTCACATTGGGTCGCCAGGCGAATGATTCAACCAGTTTACCTGATTAAACCGATATATTTATTCGACTTTATCAGCCTGCGTAAGGCCAGTACACTAGCGACCAGCAAAAGATAGAGGAGCAACCTATGTTAGTGGTGTTATCACCTGCCAAAAATCTGGACTATGACTCACACGTACCGACGAACACCGCCACCCAGCCGGCGCTGATGGATGATACGGTAAAACTGGTTGAGCGTAGCCGCGAACTGTCACCGGCCCAGCTGGGCTCATTGATGAGTATCAGTGACAAACTGGCAGTGTTAAATGCTGAGCGTTTTGCTGACTTTAGTCTGCCGTTTACCGCCGACAATGCACGCCAGGCGCTGTTTGCTTTTAATGGGGACGTGTACAGCGGGCTTGATGCATATTCTATGCAACCTGCCACGCTTGAGTACGCGCAAGCGCATCTGCGCATTTTATCCGGCTTGTATGGAGTACTGCGCCCGCTGGATTTGATGCAGGCTTACCGGTTGGAAATGGGCACCAAGCTGGACAACGAGCGGGGCAAAGATTTGTACGCGTTTTGGGGCGACATCATCACTCATGCATTGAATAAAGCGCTGGCAGCACAGGGCGACAATGTGCTGGTGAACCTGGCGTCCAACGAGTATTTTAAATCGGTTAAAAAGAAACAGCTGGATGGCATGATTATCACGCCGCAATTTAAAGATAAGAAAAATGGCCAGTACAAGGTAATCAGCTTCTACGCCAAAAAAGCGCGTGGTGCCATGGCCCGGTTTATTCTGGAGAATCAGGTTGAGGATGTCGCCGGCCTGCAAGCCTTTAACTGGCAGGGCTATTACTACAGTGAAGAGGACAGCACCCAGACTGCGCCGGTGTTTTTGCGCGAAGAACAAGCATAATGTGAGTAAGGCTGGTGTTATTCCACCAGCAATTGCTGTTTAAAGCGCAAGGTTTGCTGGGTATCGCCATGCTGAATATCGATGGCAAACCGGAAGGTTTCCTGGTTGTTGAAGGACAGCGGAGCTAGATAGTAAACAGCCGGAGATTCTTCTACCTTTTTAAATTTCAGGCTGTGCTTGGTACCCAATAAATTGGTGGCGGTGCCCGAGACGCTGACCGTCTGCGGCATGCCTGACTCTTTGTCCAGCACGGTGATATTGACCAGGGCACTGTATTTACTGCGCACCAGGTCGTAGCGCTGAGCCACTTCAGGGGTCAAAAAGGTGGTGTTGATGACCATATAATGCACATCCCACGGCCCCAGGGTGGCTTTTTGTTCGGCTTGCGCATGGCTGCTGACCAGGCCAGCCAGCATACTTAACACAATAAAAAACCACCGGGTGTGTGGGATGTTCATGTTTAGGTCACCGTCTTTGGCCTAGACCAGGCCAAAGGTGTTCTGAAGTAAAATTTGAATAAATTGTAGTAAAACAATAGCCACTAATACCGAAAGATCAAGGCCGCCAATGGGCGGGATGATTTTGCGGATGGGGGCCAAAAACGGCTCGGTCAGCTGATGCAGTACATATTCAATGGGGTTGTTGCCTTGCGATACCCAGCTAAGGATGGCCCGCAAAATCAGCACCCAAAATATCAGCGAAAAGGCTTCTTTGACCACATCAATACAAGCAAACAATAGCAACACCAGGGGGTTGTTGATGCCCGGTCCAAACAGCGTGTATAAAATAGCAATCTTGGCAAAGGCCACGATCACCGCCAGCACAAAGGTAGCAGTGTCGAAGCGGCCGAGTGACGGGATCACACGGCGCAACGGGCCCACGATGGGGTGGGTGGCTTTGACCACAAACTGGCTCAAGGGGTTATAAAAGTCGGCCTGCGCCAACTGTAGCCACAATCGTAAAATCACCACCATGAGATACAAATTGAAAATGGTGGAGATCAAAAATACCGATGCGCTCATGCGTAATTATCCTGCCTGTAGTTAAAGTTGCTTGGCCATTTCTTCGGCGCGGGTGACTGCCGCCCGCATTGCTTTGGCAACAATGTCAGACAAGCCTTCGTCAATCAGTGTATTGACCGCTTCGGCAGTAGTGCCTCCTTTAGAGGTGACCTGGGCGCGCAATTCGCTCAATTCCAGATCCGGGTTGTTACACACCATTTCAGCCGCGCCTAGCATGGCTTGCTGAACCATAATACGGGCCGCGTCTTTTTCAAAGCCCATGTTCATGGCTTCTTCCTGCATGGCTTGCAGAAACAGAAAAAAGTAGGCCGGGCTGGAGCCAGCAGCGGCAATCACGCCATTAATATCATCTTCGGTTTGCGTCCAGACCGTTTCACCCACGCCATTCATCATGTCTTCGACATACTGGCGAGCCTCATCGCTGATACTGTCATCGGCATACAGGCCAGACATGCCTTTGCCCAGTAAGCTCGGCGTATTGGGCATCACGCGTACCACCGGGTAATCGCCGCCAAGCATTTCACGCAGGCGTTTGATGGGCAGACCGGCGGCAATCGAGATAAACAGTTTGCCTTCCAGGGCGTTATTTTCACGCAAGGCTTTACACATATCACCCATAATTTGCGGTTTAACAGATAAAACAATGGCATCGGCAAAGACACACGCCTCATCGTTAGATTGGGTGGTTTGGATACCAAACTCTTCACGCAATGCATCCAGTCGCTTAGTTGTGGGGTTGCTGGCTACGATGTGAGATGGATCGTATCCAGAGCTGATCAGGCCACTGATAATGCTACGGCTCATATTACCGGCACCAATAAAAGCGAGTTTTTTCTGTTGCATGGGGATCCTCAATGTTGATGTGAAAATGGGTGATCGTCACGAATCGGCGCGGGGGCCAAAGATGGCCGTGCCAAGGCGAACCATGGTGGACCCATGGGCGATGGCTGCGTCCAAATCACCACTCATACCTACGGATAGGGTATCAAAATTGCTCAGCTTTGTACGGTATTGGCCGAATAATTCTGCCAGCTGCGCCAGGGTGTCGGCTTGCTGCTGGTCGCTGACCCCGGTGGCCGGGATTGCCATCAGCCCGCGTAACTGCAGGCGCGGCATGTCACCGATAGCGTCAATTAGCTCCGGCAACTGCGCCGGTAGCAAGCCCGCTTTGCTGGCTTCCTGCTCCAGGTTGAGTTGCAGGCAGATATTGAGCGGCGCCATACGCGGTGGACGCTGCTCATTGAGCCGACGGGCGATTTTAAGCCGGTCTACCGACTGCACCCAGTCAAAATGTTCTGCCACCAGCCGGGTTTTGTTGGACTGAATCGGGCCAATCATATGCCACTGCAGGTCGGGTAAATCAGCCAGGGCCTGGACTTTTTCAACACCTTCCTGAACATAATTTTCGCCAAACAAACGTTGTCCCGCTTCATACGCTTGCCTGATATCAGATACCGGTTTTGTCTTTGATACCGCTAGTATTTGCACCGAATTTTTTGCACGATGAGCCTGAGCAGTCGCCTCATCTACCTGCGCGTAGGCTAATTGCAGTCGTTCTGCTATTGTTTGCATTGTGCACCTGACGATATGGAGATGTAATCGTGGATATTACCGAACTTTTAGCATTCAGTGTTAAGAATAACGCATCAGACTTGCACCTGTCAGCCGGCCTGCCGCCTATCATCCGGGTGGATGGCCAGATGCGGCGGTTGAATGTCCCCGAGCTTGATCATAAACAGGTCCAGGGCCTGATTTACGAGCTGATGAATGATGCGCAGCGTAAAGAATACGAAGAAAAACTGGAAGTCGATTTTTCCTTCGAAGTAAAAGACTTGTCGCGCTTCCGGGTTAATGCGTTTGTACAAAACCGCGGTGCGGCAGCCGTCCTGCGGACCATCCCGTCCCGGGTGCTGACTTTAGATGAACTGGGTGCGCCGGAAATCTTCAAACAGATCATCAATCAGCCTACCGGCCTGGTGCTGGTGACCGGGGCCACCGGGTCGGGTAAAAGTACCACGCTGGCCGCGATGATTGACCATATCAACACCTATAAGCGTGAACATATTCTGACTATCGAAGATCCTATCGAATTTGTTCACGATAACAAGCTTAGCCTGCTTAACCAGCGTGAAGTGCACCGCGATACCCGCAGCTTTAATGCTGCCCTGCGTTCAGCGCTGCGTGAAGATCCGGATGTGATTCTGGTGGGCGAGCTGCGGGACCTGGAAACCATTCGTTTGGCCATGTCAGCAGCCGAAACCGGCCACCTGGTGTTTGGCACCCTGCACACCAACTCAGCGCCTAAAACCATCGACCGGATCATCGATGTGTTCCCGGCCGAAGAAAAATCCATGATCCGTTCGATGCTATCAGAATCATTACGAGCGGTAATTTCCCAGACTCTGCTGCAAAAAATTGGCGGCGGCCGGGTGGCGGCCCATGAAATCATGCTGGGTGTACCGGCCATTCGTAACCTGATTCGTGAAGACAAAGTGCCGCAGATGTATTCGGTGATCCAAACCGGTCAGGCCCAGGGCATGCAAACCATGGAGCAAAGCCTACAGCGCTTGGTGGCCCAGGGTGTAGTATCCCAGCAGGATGCCGCCGCCAAAGCCATCGACAAATAATCATTCAGCATAAGGATCATCAGGGTGCTCACGCCATATTTAGAACAAGCTACAACCCAGGGGGCGTCAGATATTTTTATCACGTCTGGCTTTCCGGTCAGTGCCAAAATTAATGGTAAATTGACGCCGCTCAACGACACCGGTTTGAGTGCTGATGAGGCCAAAGCGCTGGTGCACAGCATCATGGAGCCGCGTTATATCGAGGAGCTCAATACTCACAAAGAAGCCAATTTTGCGGTGGGCATTGATGGGCTGGGCCGGTTTCGTTGCAGTGCATTTTGGCAGCGTGATGCCGTGGGCATGGTGGTGCGCCGGATTGTCACCGACATCCCCAAGGCCGACGCCCTCGGTCTACCGTCTGTGCTCAAAGATGTGATCATGAGCAAGCGCGGGTTGGTGTTAATGGTGGGGGCCACCGGCACCGGTAAATCCACCTCACTGGCAGCGCTGATTGACCATCGCAATCACAATTCCCACGGCCATATCCTGACCATCGAAGATCCCATCGAGTTTGTCCATCAGCATGGCCAGTGTGTGGTGACCCAGCGTGAAGTGGGGGTCGACACGCACTCGTTTGATGAAGCACTTAAAAGCTCGCTGCGCCAGGCCCCGGATGTGATTTTGATTGGTGAGATCCGCAGCATGGAAACCATGGAATATGCCATGTCGTTTGCTGATACCGGGCATTTGTGTGTGGCCACATTGCACGCCAATAATGCCAACCAGGCCATTGAGCGCATCATGCACTTAGCGCCTAAAGATTTGCACGATAAACTGCGGTTTGATTTGAGCCTCAACCTGCGCGCCATCGTGGCGCAACAATTGGTGCCCACCAAAAGTGGCGGGCGGGCTGCGGCTATCGAAATCTTGCTCAATTCTCCGTTTGTCAGTGAACTGATCCAAAGCGGCCGTATCGGCGAGCTCAAAGAAGCGATGAAAAAGAGCAAAGATATGGGCATGCAAACCTTTGATATGGCATTGTATGAACTCTATCAGCAGGATGTGATCGAATTAGAACAGGCGCTGCATCATGCCGATTCACCCAATGACCTGCGCCTGATGATAAAGCTGTCGTCTCAGGGGGGCTCAGAGCTGGGCTCACTGAGTAATGTGTCAATTGATATGGACTGATTATGCATAAGCTGTTTGGTAGCGATGAGCGCTTTTTGATTCAGCGCCTGCGCAGCGAACTGGAAGAAGCCGGGATCCCGTATTTGATTAAAAATGAATATGTGGGTGGCGCGGTGGGGGAGCTGCCGTGGCAGGATGTGCAACAAGAAGTGTGGTTGCTGGATGACAGCTGGTTGCATCAGGCCAGCAAAGTGGTCGAAAGCTTAAGTGAAGGTGGGCGTTGCTATTGCGAAAATTCTGACTGGCAATGTGAGCAGTGCCTGGAAATCAATGAAGGCGCCTTTGCCATCTGCTGGCAATGTCAGGCGCCCAAACATGAGCCATGCTGCCACCCGGTGGCAGCCAAGGCCGCCGGTGAAAAAGGCTAGCTGTACTGGTTTTCAGCCCAGCTGGTAAAGATCACACAGGCCGACACACTGTCGATTTTTTGCTTAGTCAGCTTTTTATAGCCGCCCAGCTCAAACAGCATGGCTTTGGCATCGGCGGTGGACAGCCGTTCATCCCAGGTTTCCACCGGGCGACGAAAGCGGCCATGCAGGCGGTTGGCAAACTTTTTGGCCCGCTGCGTCACATCCTGCTCGGTACCATCCATATTGAGCGGTAAGCCCACTACCACTAAATCCGGCTGCCAGTCATTATACAAAGTTTCAATTTGCTGCCAGTCCGGGATGCCGTCGTTGGCTTTTAACGCTGCCAGCGGCGAGGCGGTGCCGGTGACTTCCTGGCCGACTGCGACCCCAATACTGCGGGTGCCAAAATCAAATGCCAGCACGGTACGCTGGCCGGCCTCACGCATGGCCCACACCCGGTGTCAGCTGCCATACATCCACACCCAGCTTGTTTACTGCAGCCTGCCATTTGGCATGGATGGGAGTGTTGAACAATAAGTCCGTGTCGGCTTCTATGGTCAGCCAGGCATTTTCCTGCAATTCTTTTTCCAGCTGGCCGGCCGACCAGCCGGCATAGCCTAACGCAATCAGCGCGCTGTCCGGGCCTTTGTTCGTGCCGATGGCCGATAATATATCACGCGAGGTGGTCACCACAATGTTGTCCCCCAGCGTCAGGCTGGAACCCCACTGGCCCTGGTCAGAATGCAACACAAACCCGCGTTCCTGGCTGACCGGGCCACCGGCCAGCACAATCTGTTCGCGTTTATCCTCCGCCACGGTAAGATCTTTGTCGGTTTGCTCCAGCAAATCGGCCAGGTTCATGGTGGAAGGCTGGTTGATCACAATGCCCATCGCGCCATCCTGATTATGCTCACAGATATAGGTCAGCGAGCGCTCAAAGTAGGGATCATCCAGCGAGGGCATGGCAATTAGCAGATGATTTTGAAGGCTTTTCAACTCGGTCATGCAAGTCCTCACTTTGTGCGTGGCAGGCGACGCTCAATAGCATCAAAGAGCATGGCCATGATATTAACGTCAAAACTGGCTTCTATCTCTCTTACGCAAGTGGGGCTGGTTACGTTTATTTCTGTGACCTTATCGCCAATCACGTCCAGGCCCACAAACAACAAGCCCTGGTCACGCACCACCGGCGCAATCTTTTGCGCCAGCGCCAAATCTGACTCACTTAATGGCTGCGGCCGGCCGGTGCCGCCGGCGGCCAGGTTGCCGCGGGTTTCGCCCTTACCTGGCAAGCGCGCCAGTGCATAAGGCACCACCTCGCCATCTACCAGCAAGATGCGTTTATCGCCATCTTTGATTTGCGGCAAGTAACGTTGCGCCATCATGTAACGTTTACCCTTGGCGGTCAGGGTTTCAATCACCACGCCCAGGTTATTGCCATCATCTTTGATGCGAAAAATGGATGTGCCACCCATGCCATCCAGCGGCTTGCAGATAATATCGCCATGCTCGGCATGAAAGGCCTTGATACGGCTGGCGTCACTGCTGACCAGGGTGGGCGGAATATCATCTCCAAACCAGGCGGTGTAGAGTTTTTCATTGTAATCGCGCAGGGCCTGCGGATTATTGACCACCAATGCGCCGGCACGCTCGGCCAGCGACAAAATCTGTGTGGCGTATAAAAATTCACTGTCAAACGGTGGATCTTTGCGCATCAGCAGCACATCCACCTCACCTAAGTGAACAGTGTACGGCTCACCCAGTGCGTAAAAATCGTCAGCACGGTCGGTTACCGTCACGGTGCGGGCGGTGGCCATCGGTTGGCCGTTGTCTAAATACAGACTGCCCAGCTCAAAATACAGCACAGTGGCGCCGCGACGCTGGGCTTCCAGCATCATGGCGAAGCTGGTGTCTTTGTGCGGAGTAATATGGGCGATGGGGTCCATGACCACGCCAACCGAATAGCTCATAATAAGTTCTCGTTGTTTTGCTTGCTGTGGATATGGCACTACACTGACCGCTTTTCAAGTCTGCCTGCGGGCCGCTCAGAGATCGCCATGCAGGCTTTGCAGTACACTTAAACTGGCGATGGCAGCGGTTTCGGTGCGCAAAATACGCGGGCCCATTGAGACCGACCCAAAGCCACATTCCTGAGCCTGGTGAACTTCACTGTCGCTCAAACCGCCCTCCGGACCAATTAACAGCCGGTAGCCGTTGGTGTGGTAGAGGGTTTTGCTTAAGCTGTGGGTGGCGCCGGGTGCCAGTACCAGGCGTTGCTGGCGAGTGGGCTGGGCCAAAAACTGGCTTAAGGTTTGTACAGGATGTAGGGTGGTCAGGGTGTTACGGCCACTTTGCTCACAGGCGCCAATCAAAATTTTCTGCCACTGAGCAACTTTTTTCTCCCAGCGCTTATCATCCAGTTTGACCGTGCAGCGTTCGGTTATCAGCGGCGTGATTTCGGTCACGCCCAGCTCAACGCTTTTTTGCAGTACGGTATCCATGCGGTCGCCTTTGGAGATCCCCTGGCCTAAGTGCAGTGGCAACGGAGATTCCACTGACAATGACAAACAGGCATCCATTTCTACCGTCACTTCGCGCCGTGCCACACTGATCACCTGACCGCTGTACTCATTGCCATCGCCATTAAACAGCACGATAGGCTGATTGGCTTTTACGCGCAACACAGTGGCAGCATGGTGAGCAGCCTCTTTGTCCAGAGCAAATTCGGTATCCAGCGGAATGCTATCAGGGTAATAAAAGCGGGGTATGCGCATAATACTTGGTCATTTGAATAAAGAGGCGCAATCATAACGACTAAGGCCCCGATTACGCAATGTTTTCGGGGCCTTAGGGAAGTCTACTCAAAGTTGGCTGCTAGTTAACCGAAACCGGTTTAGAGCCCGCTTTTTTTGGCAAAGCGGTGATAGTGGCAGAAGAAGTATGAGTAGCATGACGTCTTGCGTGGATGGAGTTTTTGCCTTTGTCAGCTGACAATGCATATGCCAGCAGTAGGGATACAATGACAAAAAGCACTGTAAGAAATAACATTATCGTAATCCTTTGTTTTTCGTTGTAAAACGAAGCTTTACCCAGACCAGAACGGATCGAATCCACCTTCGACAGTCTGCCTGAAGATATTGCCGTGCTATAACAGCGCATCCCTTGGCTTAAGCACCACAACGGCCCCATATTAGTAACTCACACCCTAAGAATCCAGCGCTACCGCATGACAAATACAGACAAATTTTGTATCTGATTGAAAAACAGTACGTTGCAGATTTATTCTTAATAAAGGCGTACCATGAATACGTACTGCACCAAACGACGGTGCACATTAAAATGAAAAATTCGTAAGGTGTCGATTGATTGGTCAATACTCAGGTATAAAAACCGTACAATCAGGCACCTGTGCAATTGCGCAACAGCCAACAAGCCTGCTAGGTTAGGCACTATATTCTTCCAGTTACCAGAGGACTCACATGTATGGATGAGAATTTGCAGTTATTTACCGCTGACGACATCGAGATGTACGTCAACGAATATGCCATTCCATGGGGTATCAATATTGCCATGGCGATCCTGATTTTCATCATTGGTCGCATCGCCGTGAGCTTACTAATGTCCATGTTCCGCCGGTTGATGGCTAAATCCAAATACGATGAAATGCTGATCAACTTTATTGAGTCGATCTTAGGCGCCATCCTGATGCTGTTTGTGATTGTTGCCTCGCTTAATGAGTTGGGGGTCGACACCACATCTCTGGTAGCCATTGTGGGTGCCGCCGGTTTAGCCATCGGTTTATCGCTGCAGGACTCGCTGAAAAACTTTGCCGCCGGCGTGATGTTGCTGGTATTCAAACCATTTAAAGCCGGTAATTTTGTTGAAGCGGCCGGGGTAACCGGGGTTGTGCAAAAAATCGGGATTTTTCACACCACCATGACCTCGCTGGATAACAAAGAGATCACGGTGCCCAATTCCAAGATTTATGACAACAACATCACTAACTATTCAGCCAAAGACACCCGTCGCGCCGACATGGTGTTTGGTATCGGTTATGACGACGACCTCCGCAAAGCCAAGCGCATCTTAGAAGAAATGCTGGAAGCCGATGAACGGGTACTGGAAGACCCGGCCCCAGCAGTGGGTGTGATGGAGCTGGGCGACAGCAGTGTGAACTTCACTGTGCGTCCCTGGGTAAAGGCGTCAGATTTACTGAAATTCCGTTGGGAATTTACCGAAAATGTAAAACTGCGCTTTGACGAAGAAGGCATAACCATCCCGTATCCTCAAATGGATGTGCATTTTTACAAAGAAGCCGACAATGTGCAGGCTAAACCAGAACAGTCAGCCAACGCTAAAATCAACAGCGGCCCGGCCCATAGCTAATTGAATCGCTGAACAAAAAAACCGATGCACAGGCATCGGTTTTTTTATGTCCGGGGATAATTAACTGCAGGCTGGTTAGCGCTGGCAGGTTGGCCGATTTTGTGTGTTTTCGTAAACGGCTAAAGCTTGTGACATATTGGCCTGAAGATCATCGATACGGGTCGAAGGGGCAGGGTGAGTCGACATCAGCTCTGGTGGGCGTTGGCCGCCGCTGGCTGCTTCCATGTTTTTCCACAAATCGACCGCCTGACGTGGGTTAAACCCAGCCTGGGCCATCAGTTGCAGGCCAATCAAATCGGCTTCTGATTCATGGGCGCGGCTATAGGGCAGTTGCACACCTACCTGCACACCCAGGCCAATGGCGGCCATGATGGGACCGGTCTGGGCCACTTCGTTTGCTGCCAGGATCTGACCCACAGCCTGGGTCCCCATGTTAATCAGCGCGCCCTGCGACATCCGCTCATTGCCGTGTTCAGCGATTACGTGGCCAATCTCGTGGCCAATGACCGCTGCCAACTGGTGCTGGTTTTCGGCCACTTTCATCAGGCCGGTGTATACGCCGATTTTGCCGCCGGGCAAGGCAAAGGCATTGACCTGGTCTTCATCAAACACCACCACTTCCCACTGGCCGCTGTAGACACTTTGCGGTACATGCGGAGTCAGGGCCTGAGAAATACATTCAACATACTGGTTTTGCACAGGCTGGCGCGACACATCCTGTTTTTGCTTCATGTCAGTAAACGCTTGCTGGCCCATCTGCGCCAGCTGATCTGATGAAAACAGCAGCACCTGATTACGGCCAGTAGGCGAGGTGGCGCAGCTCATGGTCAGGCAGGTCAGGCCGGCCACCACGCAGGATTTGAACCATCCAGTCATAAATTATTCCTTACATTTTATAGGCTTAAAAAGTATTCCTGTTGCTTGCAGTGTACTGGTATCGCGGTTCGGAGACCAGTATTTTGCAGGCGCACAGTGGTGTCTGTGATTGCTCTTTATATGAGGCGGCCGGGCAGAGAGATTACTTGATGTGCGACGCGGTGCTGGTATGGGTAACCCGGGGCGGGCTAATACGAATGATTCATGACATTTATGCTGCAACGCGCTAAGCTAGCGGCTATTGATACCAGGTTCGCTGACCGCTGGGCATTTGTTGCGCCAGCCCCCGTGGGCACTGCCCTTTGGCGTTCCTGGCAGAGCGCCAGGCTGGCCGGGTGCCGGCCTTAACGTGACCGCAGCATAAAGAGAAACATATGGCAGCACAAATTGTAGTAAGCGGCGTCGGGGTGTGGAACCCTGAGCATACCATCACCAATGACGAGTTAGTCGCCAGTTATAATGCCTGGGCAGATCAATACAATGCCCAGCACAGCGCCGAAATCGACGCCGGCAGTTTAAGCGCCAAACCGCACTCCAGTGCCGAGTTTATTGAAAAAGCCTCAGGCATCAAACAGCGTTATATTTATCAAAAAGACGGCGCGCTGGATATTAACCGGATGCGCCCCAGCATCCCTGAGCGGGCTGAAGATGAATTGTCTGATCAGGCTCAGATCGCATTAGAAGCAGCCAAAAAAGCGCTGGCGGCAGCCAATAAATCTGCCAGTGAGGTGGATGCGGTGATTGTCTCGTGCGCTTACACCCAGCGCGCTTATCCGGCGATTGCCATCGAAGTTCAGCACGAACTGGGTATCAAAGGTTTTGGTTTTGACATGCTGGTGGCCTGCTCGGCCGCCACCTTCGGTATGCATCGCGCCTATGAGATGATTGCGGCCGGTAATGCCAAATGCGTGTTGGTCATCAATCCTGAGCTGGTCTCCCCGCAAATTAATTACACTGACCGCGACAGCCACTTTATCTTTGGCGACGTGGCCACTGCCACCGTACTGGAATCCGCCGAGACCGCCCAGGCCGAGCATGTGTATGAAATTTTGGGCACCCAGGCGCTGACTCAGTATTCCAGCAATATCCGTTCTAACTTTAGCTATATGTCGCGGGCTAACGATGTAGACCCGTACGGCGCGGATAAGCTATTCCACCAGGCGGGGCGCAAAGTGTTTAAAGAGGTCTGCCCGCTGGCGGCGGCGCACTTAGAAGAGCATCTGGCCCGCTACGAGATGGGCCCGGCTGATGTAAAACGCTGGTGGCTGCACCAGGCGAATATCAATATGAACACCCTGATTTGCAAACGTCTGCTAGGCCGTGAAGCCAGCGCTGACGAAGCGCCGATTGTGTTGGATGAATATGCCAACACAGCCTCGGCTGGCTCGATCATTGCGTTTGGCTTGCACCACACCGACCTGCAAAAAGGCGATGTGGGCGTGTTGTGCTCTTTCGGGGCAGGTTATTCCATCGGCAGCCTGGTGCTACGCAAAAAATAAAACCAGCGACGCGCAGGGACAGTTATGATTGCAGATATTGGATATGGCATTAATGCCCTGGGTTATCTGGGGCTGTTGCTGTTGTTATTCACCGTGCGCAAAGCCGGGTTGGCCAAAGATTTACTGGTGTTGGCCACGTTAGTGACCTTGAGCTGGTCACTGGGGCTGGTCACCATACTCTTTGGCCCTATCAGCATGCCGTTTTTGCTCAATGCCGATGCGTTTAAGATGCTGGTGTGGCTGTTGTTTTTGGCCAGCTGCTTGCGCGATGACTTTCCCAATCTGTGGGCGGTACTGCAGCGCCCGGCCACCGCGGTCATTCTCACGCCGCCCATCCTCACCCTGGTAGGGCCGGCATTGCTGCCCATCGCTCCATCGACCCACTTTTTGCTGATGACCGTGCTGGCGCTGGAAGTATTGATCCTGTTGGAGGTCATCTACCGCCAGGCCGGCAAAGACCGGTGGGCGTATAAACCGTTGGTGATATACCTGGGCGCCACCCATCTGTTTGAGTTTTTCACCTACATGAATGCCACCATGGTCAACCAGATTGGCTTAGGCTATATCGCCGCACGCGGCTATGTCTATTTACTGCTGCTGCCGCTGCTTATCATGGCCATCCGGCGCATCCGCCACTGGGGGGTGGATATCTTTATCTCCCGCCAGGTAGTGCTGCACAGCTCGCTGTTGATGGTAGCCGGGGCGTTTTTGTTTATTGTGGCGCTGGCCGGCTATGCGGTGAACTATTTTGGCGGCAACTGGGGCACCACCATTCAGATTTTGTTTTTTGCGCTGTCATTAACGCTGCTGGGCGCCGTGATCATGTCCAACAGTCTGCGTAACCGGGCCAAGGTGTTTATTGCCAAGCACTTTTTTGCCAACCAGTTTGACTATCGGGTGGAGTGGGTCAAGCTGACCAAGTCGCTTACCTCACAAACCAGCGGCATTCATGAGGTCTACGCCAACGCCCTGGTAGGCACCTGCGGGGCAATTAATTATGAAAGCGGGGTGCTGGTCAAAGTGGTTGCCGGCAACAATGTGGAACAGGTCGGCCGGCTCGGCCATGCCGATTTAAGCGAGGATGATCGCACGGTACTGCGCCATCTCATTCCGTTTTGTGCCAGCACCAGCTGGCTAATTGATTTGCAGGAGTATCAGGTCAACCCGTTTAATTACGAAGGCCTGACCCTGGACCGCGATATTGCCGCGGCCAGTGATTTTCATCTGGTGGTACCGCTGTTCAACCAGGAAGCCATCTGGGGCTTTGCACTGCTGCAAACCGCCGATGAAAAAGTCTCGCTCAACTGGGAGGTGCGCGATTATCTGCATGCGGTCAGTGAGCAGGTCACCACCTATATCCTACACAGTGAGGCAGCCAAGGCAGTGGCCGAAAATGCCCAGTTTGCCGCGTTTAGCCGGATGTCGGCTTTTGTACTGCACGATCTGAAAAATGTGCTGGCCCAGATTGACCTGATATTGTGCAACGCTGAGCAACACAAAGATAACCCGGAATTTATCGACGACACCTTTGAAACCCTGCATTATACCAAGGCTCGCATGGATAAAATGCTGCGCCAGCTGACCGAAAAAAAGGTGGTGGAAAAAGGCATCGATTCGGCCGAAACCCTATCCGGTATTGTTGCCCAGGTGATCGATAACCGCTGCCAGTCCATACTGCCTCTGCCACAATTAACGGTAGAAGAAGAACAAAGTGTGGTGGTGGATGCCGATAAATTTGCCAATGTTATCTATCATCTAGTAAGTAACGCGCAACAAGCCACCGAAGATGATGGGCAGGTCGATGTCCGGCTGGGCATTGATCACGACGAACAGGTACAGTGGGTTAGCATTACCGATACCGGTAGCGGCATGAGCGCCGAGTTTATTGAACAACGCCTATTCAAGCCATTTGACACCACTAAGGGTAATGCCGGCATGGGAATTGGCGCGTATGATGCAAAAAATTATATGGAATCGCTGGGCGGGCGTTTGCTTGTGACCAGCACGGAGGGTGAGGGAAGCTGCTTCAGGCTAGAGTTTCCGCTGCACTGACCCCCAACTTTAAGAACAGGAAGATAGGTACATGACGGATACAATACTTGTTGTGGATGACGATATGGGCATCCAAAAACAGCTGAAGTGGAGTTTTACCGACTACACCGTGGTGTTTGCCGATGACCGGGCTTCAGCGATTGCGCAACTGCGCCGCCATGAACCCAAGGTGGTGACCCTGGATTTAGGCCTGCCTCCTGATCCGGCCAATGCGTCGGAGGGCTTAAAAACCCTAGAGGAAATTATCGCACTGGCTCCGCGCACTAAGGTTATCGTGGTCACCGGCAATAACGATAAAGAAAATGCCTTAAAAGCCATCGAATTGGGCGCTTACGATTTTTATCAAAAACCGATTGATTCCGACACCATAAAACTGCTGGTCAATCGCGCGCAAAATCTGGCCAAACTGGAAGATGAAAACCGTATTCTGGCCAAAACCCGGCCGGGCATGGGGCGGATCATCGGTAACAGCGAAGCCATTCAGGCGGTGGTTCGTCGCGCTGAAAAAATTGCCAATACTGATATCAGCACCTTGCTGCTAGGGGAAAGTGGTACCGGTAAAGAAGTGTTTGCCCGCAGTATCCACGACCATAGCCCACGCAAAGACAATGCGTTTGTGGCCATCAACTGTGCTTCAATCCCGGAAAATCTGCTGGAAAGTGAGCTGTTCGGTTATGAAAAAGGCGCCTTTACCGGCGCTAACAAAACCACCCCGGGCAAGATTGAAAGCGCGCAGGGCGGCACCCTGTTTTTAGATGAAATCGGCGATATGCCGCTGGGCCTGCAAGCCAAAATGCTGCGCTTTTTGCAAGAACGCGTGATAGAGCGGGTTGGCGGGCGCATCGAGATTGCGGTGGATATCCGGGTTATTTGCGCAACGCACCGGGATTTGCAACACATGGTGGCCGAAGAAACCTTCCGTGAAGATTTGTATTACCGGATTGGCGAAATCCCCATCATGATCCCACCGCTGCGGGAACGGGATCAGGATATCATTTTGCTAGCCCGTACCTTTTTAAATCAATACCGCGAAGAATTTAACGCCAAGGCCAAGAGCTTTTCGGATGGTGCCATCAACGCCATGCTGGCGCACCGCTGGCCAGGTAATATTCGGGAGCTGCAAAATAAGCTGAAATCGGCGGTGATCATGGCTGAAGGCAGCCTTATCCATGCTGAAGATTTAGGCCTGATGGCGGCGAGCGGCAGTGCTGAGCCGGAAACCCTGAATTTACGGGAAGTGCGTGAACTGGCAGAAAGCCGGGCGATTCGCCGGGCTTATCAAACTGCTGACAAGAATATGTCAAAAACTGCGGAGCTGTTGGGCGTGACACGGCCAACCCTGTACTCGCTGATTGATAAGTACCACCTGGAAGATATCAAAACCGGCGCCTGAGCCGGCCGCCTGTCCACCCAGCCTGGCGCCTAGCTGCCAGGGTGGGCGGTGGGCCACATAATCGCCGCGCTGTTATTTAACGACGTGGCGACCTGGATCCCGCTCAGGGTGTATTTTTTGGCCAGCAGTGGTGCCACTGATCTGCTGTCATCTTCCTGCGGTGCCGCATTAATCACCCCTACCCAGCAATCACGGCCGGACAACTTGGCCGCATACAAGCAATCATCCACCATGGCAAACGCCTGCTCCCATTTGAGCCACAGTGGTGCGTGGGTCGACACCGGCAGCGCGCAAAAGCCTATGCTGCAGGTCGCCTGAATGGTGCTATCATCAATTAACACAAAGCGGTGCTGGCGTACCGCCTGGCGAAACCGCTCAACCAGTGTGGTCAGCGTGGTGCGGCAGGATTGCCGGCAAATCACTAAAAACTCCTCGCCACCCCATCGGATGCGTAGGTCAGTATCACGAAAGACTTCATTGATGATATCGGCAAATTGAACCAAAAAGCGGTCACCGTTGAGATGCCCGTATTCATCATTGATGCCTTTGAAGTGGTCAATATCAATCAAAAAACACAGCAGATCCGCCTGGCTTGGGTGGCTATTGGCTTCGGCGGTGGAGTAGGCATGCTGAGCACGTTTGATTTCGCCGGGCAGGCGGCTTTTTAGATAATAGCGGTTGTAAAGGCCGGTAAGCGGGTCACGCAGGCTGGCTTCTTCCAGTATTTTGTAGGCATTTTCCAGCTGCAGATTTTTTTGCTCCAGCTCCTGAGTACGCAGTTTGACCTGGGATTTGAGTAAGCGATTTTGACGCTGATGGGAGAGCCGCCCATACAGTAAAAACAAAAACATCATCAGTGATATAACCAAGCCTAAGATCAGCATATTGCGTAAATTGCGCTGCTCGGCCTGGGCCAGTTGCATGGCCTGGTCTTTTTTAAGCAGAGTGATGGACTGCGCCTGGCGCTCCAGTTGTAGCTGCGCACTTTGTTGCATCAGTAATTGCAGGCGGCCTTCGTCAATCATTGACACCGCCAATGCCTGGCCTTGCTCCTGAGCATGATAAGCCTGCTGATAGCGCCCCAGGCTAACCAGTAAGTCGGCTTTTTGCGCCAGCAGGTCTGCCTGCACACTGACCAGCCCCACTGTTTCGGCTTGTTCAATCCCGGCGGTCAAATGCGCCAGAGCTTCGTCGGGCTGGGCGGTGGCCTGCAACCCCAGCGCATACAAGCGATGCAGCGCCAGCTCCAGAGGCATCAGATTACGTTCTTTGGCAAAGTCCATAGCGGTGGCCAGGGCGGCAAAGCCTTTCTCGGCCTGGCCGGCTTCTACTTCCAGTAAGCCCAGTAAGCCGTGGGTAAGATGCAGCTCAGAAGCAGCATTGATCTGGCTAAACAAGGCCAGGGCCTCACCAAACCAGCGCCGGGCTTCATCGTGGCGCTCCTGGTGCAATCGTAAATGGCCTTTAGCTACCAGAGTACGGCCTAAAAAGAACCTATCAGGCACGGTTTGCAAGGTGTAATGGGCATCGTTGAGATATTGACTGGCCAGATTGTACTGTTTCATCTGCAAATAGGCGGTGCCGATGTAAAATAAAGCACGACCACTGATTTGCGGGGTTTCTGCCACGGGCTCGTCCTGCAGCACATGTTGCAATAACGACAGGGCCGCATCGATGCGGCCCTGGTTTAATAAGATGCTGCCCACCACCACTTTTTGTTCAGCCTGGGCGCTGCGTTGATGCACCTGGTAAAAACTGTTGAAGGCTTTGTAGGCCAGGCCTAGCGCCTCGGTAAATTCATAGCGGGCCTGGTGCAGCCGGGCCAGTTCGCTGAACACATGGGCCACGGCCGCCGGTTGTTGTAGCTGACCAAACAGAGTGAGGGATTGCTGGTAGGCGGTGGCAGCCTCATCATAGGCACTTTGCAACCGTGCAAAGCGACCCTGGTAAAAATAGGCACTGGCCAGCACATAGGAAGGCGAGGTGGAGTCTAGTTTAGCGATCAGCTGCTCCAGTTGGCTGGTGGCCTGGATGGGGTCGCGCTGCTCAAATTCATCCACCACGTCGACGAGCGCCTGGCAGCTGGCATCCTGGCATTCATCCAGCAGGCTCGCCTGTGCGCTGAAGCAAATGCACAACAGTAAAGCAACTAGGAAACCGGATGAATACATGACCTGAGTCATTAACCTTCTGACTGATTGTTAACTATTCGTAATCCACTATATAAGGAGCCTACCAGCTTATCAATTGAACAGTTCGAAGATTCTTCAATTGCCTGGTGTTTTTTCGCAACAGTCTGACAATACTACCAAAAATCTTTGCACTGAAACGCACGATCCACCCACAATCGAACCAGGCGTGAACGGGCCATACCACTTTGCTCGCTCAGTACGGATAATCGCTCAATGGTACTTTCGGTGAGCGTGAAGGTGGCCCGGCGCATCGGGCCAGGCGGTTCTGACTGGTTGGCCGCTGCAAGCTGGCCGCCGTGGGCATACAGATCGGCCCCGGCAATAAAGTCATCTACCGACACAGCGGCCGGTTTAGCCGATGGCGTGGATTTTTTGAGACTGCACAAACTCATGCGATGCTCCTGTAGCCCGGCTTAACAATTCATCTAAAATGGCCCGTACCTCGCCGGCAGCTTTGCCGTCAGGTTCGCTTTCCATCACTGACCGCCCAGACTCTTCCGAGTCGTCGTAGAGATTGCGGCTAAAGGTCACAGCGTCAAGCACTGGCACTTCAAACGAGCGGCACACATCTTTGGCTTCCAGTATCCGGCTGGCCAGCGAGGGCAGGGACGGGCACTGGGTGATAACAAACGCCGCGTTCATGCGCGGATTGACCATCTTGCAGGTGGAGAGCACATCTTCCATATGCGGCACGGTTTTTAAATCCCGTCGCTTGGGTCGTAGTGGAATCAGAATATGGTCGGCAACCGCCATAGACGAGCGTAATGCCAGATTATCCTGGCCGCCACAGTCAATCACCACATAATCGTAATGATTACGCAGGCTGAGCAGGTCGTTGCGAATTTTGCCATACAGCTGTACACAGTTGATGGCTGCCAGATCCGGATTGCTGGCACGTTCCTGGATCCAGTCAGATGTGGTGCGTTGGGGGTCGCAATCCACAATCAGCACATTGGCTTTTTTTTCTAAGCGTAGATACACCGCAATATTTTGGGCAAGACAGCTTTTTCCGCTGCCTCCTTTTTCGCCGCCCACTAAAATAATCATAATGACAGTCCTCAATGGTTTAACTACATTGGCACTGACTGAAAAAAGCGATCCGGCTGGCGGTTAGGCCAGCACCGACGATTGGGCAACCCCGCTGTCATACTGCATCATACAGTGAAGACCGGTGGCTTTGCGTCACGGGCTTTCGCACCGTTTTGCCTTTTTCTCAGCGTCGCCAGGGCATCCCTACTGGGTGGCACCCCATACCACCTCTCACTTGATAGTGTGGTATAAGTCCATACTAGCTAAGTTTTTTTTGCTAGCAGGCATGAGCGGTGATAGCCGCATATTAAATCATATACCTATACCCGCCCCGGCCCATGACCCGCGCACAGACCAGGTAATACCGCTAAGCCTACCTCAATACAAGCCCGGCTGGGCGTGCTATGCTGCGCGCCATACACATGCAGCTTATTTTAGGAGACAGGATCTTGCGATGGGGATTTCTGGGCCTGACCAGCATCATGCTGGCGGCTATCGCGACACCCGCTACCGCCTCGGTATCACAGGCGCTGGCTGAGTTTACCGCCTTGTACGAGCAGGAACTGGGCGGCACCACCCGCTGCCGTGAACCACAGGCCAATCGCTATACGGTATGCGCCAATGTGCTGCGTAACGAAGGTAATGCACCGTTTATAATGCATCACGACGCACCTACTGACAAAGTGGCGGTGCTGTTTCATGGCTTAAGCGATTCTCCCTATTTTATGCGCGGTATCGCCGGCAGCTTGTATGAGCAGGGCTTTACCGTGATTGTGCCCCTGCTGCCCGGGCATGGTTTGCGCGATGCTGATGCGGATATGCAGGACAGCCAGCTGGCCGAGCGCTGGCAAGAACATGTGGATGCTGTGATGAAGCTGGCCGGGCAATTTGGTCAGCAGCAATTTATCGGCGGCTTTTCCACCGGCGCAGCATTGGCGGTGGAACAATATCTGACCGAGCCGGGCGATATCAGTGCACTGATGCTGTTTTCCGGCGCGCTGGCATTATCCGAAAATGCCGAGCTGATGTGGAAAATCTGGGGCATAAAATGGCTGGCACGGATCATTGATGGAGACTATGACAGCCACGGCCCGAATCCGTATAAGTATCCCACTGTGGCCGGCTATGCCGGGCTGGAGCTGATGGACATAATAGCGTCTATTCGCGGCCACCTGGAGGCGGGAAAATCCATCGATGTGCCGTTGTTTGTGGCGCATTCGCAGGCGGATGCGACTACCCCGATCCGCGGGGTGGAGCAGTTACTCAGCCACAGCACTCAAACCAACACCTTTTTTCAGGTGGATGAAGCCTATGACCTGTGCCATGCCGATGTGCCGCTAAACAGCCGCCTGGTGGCGGACATGCATTTTAAAACTCAGCTGGTGAATCCGCGTGAGCGCTGCGCGGTGCCCAAGGCGAACCCGTTGTACCGACAGATGCTGTTTATGTTACGGGCATTTGTGCAGGCCAACACCGAGGCTGGCCCGCAACAATTTGATGGGAATCGGCCTAAGCCGTTTGAAGAGTTTATGCGCGACCAGAAAGCCGCCAAGGTCGCGGGTCAATAGCGCATCTAGTAAGGCAGGTAGAGCAGGGCGATTAAGCGCCCTGTTGTTGTGCCGCGTACTCTTCTACGGTTTGCCATACCCGCAGGAAATTTTCACCCAGCAAGCCACGGATGTCCTTATCGCTATAGCCGCGGTCCAGCAGGCCCTGCACCAGGTTAGGGTAGGCGGCTACATCTTTGAGGTCGGTTGGCAGCGAGTCGCCCACACCGTCATAGTCAGAGCCAATGCCCACATGCTCGATACCAATCAGTGACACCACATGGTCGATATGGTCGAGCACATCATCAAGGGATGAATAGGGATACGGATTTTGCTCGCGATACTGTTGTTCAAAGTCGGCCAGCCCTTCGGCATCTTTACCGTGTTCTTTGGCGTAGGCGTTACTGGCCTTGGCCAGGCCATCGCGCCATTTACGTGCTTCTTTGCTGACAAAACCAGAGCCAAAGTTGATCATCACAATGCCGTTGTTCTCCCCCAACGCCTTGATCATATCGTCACTCATATTGCGCTCAAACCCGGGGGTAAATTTGCGTAACGAGGAATGCGAGGCGATTACCGGCACCGCTGAAAGCTCCATTACCTGATAAAAGGCATCGTCTGAAACATGAGAAATATCCACCAGCATGCCAATATCATTCATCGCGGTGATCAGCTTTTTGCCAAAGGGACTTAAGCCTTTCCACTGGCGGCGCAGGTCGTAGGACGAATCACTGATATGGTTAGACTGGCTATGAGCCAGGGTAATATAGCGAATTCCGCGCGCGTAAAAATGCTCTAAATTAGCTAGTTCGCCCTGGATTGGCGAGCCATTTTCCATTCCCATGGGCAGCGAAATCAGGCCTTGCTTAAAATGCTCACGCACGTCGTTGGTGCTGCGGGCAATGGCAAATTTGTCCGGCGCGCGGTAGACCATGGCTTCTACAGAATCAATTAGCTGGTTAGCCAACTGGGTAGACTGGCTGGAGTTATCCAGCGAGGCAGGCACATAAATAGACATAAACGGCGCATTCAGGCCGCCGTGTTTGGCCCGCGGATAATCAAAATCGCCATCGCTGGTGGCCGATGTCACATCGGCCCATTCGTCAAAAATTCGGTAAGGCACATCAATGTGGCCATCCACGATAATATTCTGGGTGGCCAGCTGCTTTGCTTTATCACTTACTTCAATGGCCTGGGCCAGGCTGCTGGAAAGGCAAAGTGCCGCAGCCACGGCGCTGCTGATAAGCCCGCGATGTCCTGTCATACAGTAGAATCCTTATTTGTTATTGTTGATGGGTAGCGCGGCGCTGAACTAGCCAGCCAGCTTTATTTGCCGGCTGTAAGCTGCCGCATTGCCAGTGAGCAGATAGTGCCACGGTGGGGCGGCCCATTCAATATTGTTCACAAACCAGCCAGTAAGCGGGCTTGCTGCGAAAAAATGCTGTTAATTGCTTGTCATAAAAACTTAAAACTTGCTATGGTCTGGCAGGCGTGACTTACACCCGTAGATACGGGATACTGCCCGTCTCTGTCCAATATGCTGGCGACGGCCCGGCAGAGCGATTGTTGAAGTAAATATATGTGGTAATTTTTCTCATCGATTCTCACCGGCTGTGATACACAGCAGGCCAAGCAGGGAATGTGAAAAATGGCGCAGGAAGCCGCCTCCAATAACAATTACCACTCTTAACTGTTACGAGAAAAGATTATGGCGATTAATTATATCCCGCTCGATAAAGAAAAACATAAAGACACAAAAGTAGCGGTGAACAACAGCTTTGCGTATGCAAAGAAAACTCACCTGGCCGCAGCCTCTATCCGTGAGTTTGCGCAACTGGCATCGTCTATGCCGATTGTGTTTATCAAAGATCCTAATACCGAACGTCATCACGTAGTGGCGATGCTGGGTATGGAACAAAATCAAAACCTGTATCTGGCCTCAGATCGCTGGAAAGCGCCGCATGTTCCAATGAACATTATGCGTTACCCGTTCGACGTACGCCCTGATGGTGAAAAACTAGGTGTATACATCGACGAAAATAGCGACATGATCAGCGAAGACGGCCAGGCGCTGTTTACTGACGCCGGCGAGCCAACCGAGTTTTTGAAAAACCGTCAGCAGTTTTTGGCTGACCTGGCCAACAGCGAAATGCTGACTCAGCGTTTTATCAAGCAGGTAACTGAGCTGGAACTGCTGGAAGATATCCAGATCCGTCTGGCGTATAAAGACGGCAAACAGCGCAATGTCACCGGCATGATGAGCATCAACGAGAAAAAACTGCTGGAGCTGCCAGAAGAAAAAGTGGTTGAGCTGCACAAGTCTGGTTTCTTAGGTGCCATGTATGCGGTGATGATGTCATTAGGCCAGCTGAACCGTCTGGTAGAGCTGTCTAAAGATACCGACAACCCAATCCAGTCTATGCAACTGAGCAATGCACAGGCGCAGGCTCAGGCCGAAGGCCAGGCAGAAGCCACTGCACAATAAGCCTACTGCATGATGCAATAGTTAAAACGGGCCGCTCGGCCCGTTTTTTTATTCTTTTTCACTTATTTTTTTCCGGCCGCGTCAAATTGCACCCGCTTTTCTGTTGCCTTATCAATCGCTTCACCTTGCCACTGTATAAATGAACAGGCACAAACCCAGTCCCCACGCGGCATTCAGCCGGGTTTTTTGCTTGACAGTGGGAACAATGACTACCTAAACTGTCTCTCAGTGGGTAAAAGTGGCAAATTGTGGATCGCCCATCACGTTGTTGCAGATTAGCACTCAATAAAACAAGAAAAATACAACAAATATAAAAAGGCTAGGGGAATGTTCCGCGGCGCTAATGCAATCAATCTGGATGCAAAGGGAAGATTGGCTATACCAACAAAATACCGTCAACCTTTACAGGATGATTGTAACGGACAGCTCGTCTGCACAATTGATACACAACAAAGTTGTTTGCTGCTTTACCCACTTCCCGAATGGGAAGAAATTGAGCTTAAGCTGAGTAAGTTCTCCAGCATGGTTCCAGCCGAGCGGCGAATGCAACGCCTGCTGCTTGGATACGCCACGGAAGGGGAGATGGACAAAAGCGGCCGTTTTCTTCTTTCCTCACCTTTACGCCAGCACGCTAAACTTAATAAAGAGGTGATGCTGGTCGGTCAGCTGAATAAATTTGAAATCTGGGATGCCGATATTTGGGCCGGCCAGATTGACGCTGATATGCAGACTGAACGCGAAGGCACCTTCGAACTGACAGAACGACTACAGGACTTTTCTCTATGAGCACCCGTGATGCCCACATTTCCGTTTTGCTGGAAGAATGCATGGACGGACTGGCCATCGATCCCGATGGTTTGTATGTGGATGCCACCTTTGGCCGTGGCGGCCACTCTGGGCGCATTTTAGAGCAGTTGTCTGAGCACGGCCGCCTGATCGCATTTGACCGCGACCCGCAGGCCATCGCTGCAGCCGAGCGTTTTGCCGACGATCCGCGTTTTAGCATTATCCATCAACCCTTTTCTGAGTTGGAAAATGAACTGACCGCCCGCGGTCTGGCCGGCCAGGTCAACGGTGTTTTGATGGATTTGGGTGTGTCCTCGCCGCAGTTGGATGATGCCAGTCGCGGCTTTAGCTTTTTACGCGACGGGCCACTGGACATGCGCATGGACACCACCCGAGGGGTAAGCGCCGCAGACTGGCTTAATGAAGCTGAAGAGCAAGACATCGCCCAGGTGATCAAAGAATTTGGCGAAGAAAAATTTGGCAAGCGTATCGCCCATGCCATCGTCAATCGTCGCCAGACCCAGCCACTGTCACGCACCGCCGAACTGGCGGCGTTGATTGATGAAGCCGTGCCGGTCAAAGACAAATACAAACACCCGGCTACCCGGGCGTTTCAGGGGATTCGCATTTATATCAATGCTGAGCTGGACCAGCTGCGCATTGGATTAAAATGTGCAGTAGCAGTATTAAAACCGGCTGGCCGGCTGGCCGTGATTTCGTTTCACTCGCTGGAGGACCGGCTGGTCAAACGCTTTATCAAGGAGCAGAGTAAAGGCAAAAATGTGCCCCATAATCTGCCGGTGACCCAGGCCGAGATTGATGCTGATAAAGTGTTGCGGCCCATCGGCAAAGCCATTAAGCCTGGCGATGAAGAAATTCGCCAGAATGTCCGCAGTCGCAGTTCAGTACTCCGGGTGGCTGAAAAATTATGAGTAAGTCCTGGCAGGCTGACGCCGATACCCACTTCAACTTAGCGCTTATTTTACTCGCCGATCTGACCCGCAACAAACTGCGGGTTTTGTTGTATTTAGCGGTTATCGCCTCGGCCTTTGCGGTCATCCTGTCCAGCCATTATAACCGCCAGCAAACTATGAGCTTAGAAAGCCTGATGCAGCAGCGTGATGAGCTGGATGTACAATGGCGCAACCTGGTGTTAGAGCAGCGTGCGCTGACCGAGCACAATCGGATCGAAGCCATGGTGCAAAAGCAGTTGAATATGGAGCGGCCCAGCGCCAAAGAAGAAGTTGTGGTACGGATAAAATGAGTCAGTCTTCCAGCCCGGCCAAAAAAACCAGCCGCGGAGCGCGCCAGAATGTCAAACCCAGCCTGGTGCATTGGCGGTTTGTCACGGTCATTGCCGCTGTGGCGCTGGTGTTTGTGGCCATCGCGGTGCGCGCAGCCTACATCCAGGTCATTTCACCGGACAACCTAATTGAGCAGGGGGACAGCCGGACTCTGCGCACCCGCAATATGCCCACCTATCGGGGCCTGATCAGCGACCGCAATGGCGTGGAGCTGGCGGTCAGTGTGCCGGTGCGTGCTATCTACGCCGACCCTAAAATTGTGCATCAGCAAAACGGCCTGAGCAAACAGCGCCGCTGGGAAGCACTGGCCGATGTGCTGGGCCGCGATGTGGATGATCTGAAAGAAAAAGTTAGCAACCCCAGCCGCCGCTTTGTGTATTTGCAGCGCCAGGTGTCGCCGGCCATGGCCGACTATGTCAGCCAGCTGGATATTCCGGGCATTTATCTGCGTCGCGAAAGCCGCCGTTACTACCCCAATGGTGAGGTTACCGCACAGCTGATCGGCATCACCAATGTGGATGACACCGGCATTGAAGGGCTGGAACGCTTATACAATGACTGGCTGACCGGTACGCCTGGCTCTAAGGTGATCCGCCGCGATGCCAAAGGGCGCCAGGTGGAGATTTTAAAAACCAAAGATGGCGAAGCCGCTGGCAATCTGGTGCTGACCATTGACCAGCGCATTCAGGCGCTGGCTTACCGTGAAATTAAAGAAGCCATGCTGTACTACCAGGCCACCTCGGCCTCGGCCATTGTGGTGGATGTGGACAGCGGCGATATTCTGGCCATGGTCAATGCGCCGTCGTTTAATCCTAATGATCGCTCGGATGTCAGCCCACGGCGTATGCGTAACCGGGTGATCACTGATGCCTTTGAGCCGGGTTCGTCGATGAAACCACTGGCGGTGCTCAGCGCGCTGGAATTTGGTTCGGTGGACATCGACGACTCGGTAGACACCCACCCAGGCTGGATGCGCTTAGGCGGCAGCCTGGTCAAAGATCATCGTAACTACGGCGAACTGACCTTAGAAGAAATCATCCAGCATTCGAGCAACATGGGCACCTCACGCCTGGCCCTGGGTGTACCGAAAAACTTTTTGTTGGATACCTATTTCAACATGGGCCTGATGACCGATACCGGCACCAATATGCCCGGCGAAAGTAATGGCATTTTTCATGAGCGCAATCGCTGGTCGCAGTTTGAACTGGCTACCTTGTCATTCGGCTATGGCATTTCGGTCACCACTGCTCAGCTGGCCCGCATGTACGCCACCATTGCTAATGGCGGGGTAAAGCGTCCACTGTCTATCGTGAAAAGCCCGGAGTCCAGCAGCTGGAAGCCGCAGGCCGAGCGGGTGGTCAGTGAGCAGAATGCCGACGCGGTCAAAAATATGCTTGAAAGCGTGGTGCAGCGTGGCGGCACCGCCATAAAAGCCGCCATACCCGGTTACCGGGTGGGTGGCAAAACCGGTACCAGCCGCAAAGCGGTAGCGGGTGGCTATGGCGAAGAATATGTGAACATCTTTGCCGGCATGGCGCCGCTGAGCGATCCTAAGCTGGTCACCGTGGTACTGATTAACGAGCCCGGCGGTGATTTGTATCATGCCGGCGACACCGCCGCGCCGACCTTTTCGGCCATCATGGGCGGTGCGCTGCAATTATTGAATATTCCCCCGGATGACAAACAGGTCACCTCCACCCAGTTACTTCCAGGAGGCCAGCATGGCAGTTAATGCATTTACCCAGAGTATTCGCCCGTTGCTGGCGAAATTTGGTATCGAAGCGCCGGATATCCGCATCGAAGGGCTGACCCTGGACAGCCGCATGGTATCCCCGCGGGTGGCCTTTGTGGCAGTGCAGGGCCATCAGCTGGATGGCCGGGACTTTATTCCGCAGGCCATCAGCCTGGGCGCGCGGGTGATCCTGACGCAAACTGACGACAGTCAGGCCCACGGCGCGCTGGAAATGCGTGGCGGCACTGTGATCGTGCACCTGTTTGATTTACCGGCCATGGTTTCCTCACTGGCGGCGGCGTTTTATGATTACCCGGCGACCAAGCTAAGTACCGTGGCCGTCACAGGCACCAACGGAAAAACATCGGTAGTTCAGTTGCTTAGCCAGCTAAAGTCGCTGCTGGGCAGCCGCAGTGCAGCCATTGGTACACTGGGCAGCGGCGTTTATGATGGTACCTCCACCCAGTGGGTGCCGTCGCCGGCAGATAACACCACGCCCGATGCGATCTATATGCAAAACGTATTGGCAGACTTTGTGCTTCAGAAGGTGCGTCAGGTGGCCTTTGAAGCCTCGTCCCACGCCATCGTGCAGGGGCGTCTGAGCCAGGTCAATACAGACATAGCGGTATTTACCAACTTATCCCGCGACCATCTTGATTATCATCACACCATGGCAAATTACGCCGCCGCCAAGCGGGCGTTATTGCGTCAGCCCGGGCTGCAAGCAGTGGTGCTCAATGCCGATGATAAAGAAAGTCAAAATTGGCTCAAAGCCTGTCCGCAGCCTGTCGAGCCGGTCATGACCGGTCTCAGTGCTGGCATCGATTTGTCAGCACATCGCCATTGTTTGGCCACAAACGTGCAATATCATCAGTCGGGTATTCAGTTTCGGCTGCAGACCAGCTGGGGCACTACGGTGGTGCGCGCGCCGCTGTTAGGCGAGTTTAATGTGCGTAACCTGCTTAGTGCTATTGCGGTATTGCTGGTGCAGGGCGAGCGGTTTGATGATGTGGTTAATGTGTTGCCTATGGTGCAACCGGTGGCCGGGCGCATGGAAGTATTTGAATTTGGCCAGCAGGCCAATGTGGTGGTGGATTATGCCCACACCCCGGATGCGCTATCCCAGGTACTGACCAGTGCCCGTGCCCATACCAACGGCCAGCTGTGGTGTGTGTTTGGCTGCGGTGGTGATCGCGACCGGGGTAAGCGCCCACTGATGGGCGAGGCGGCTGAACAGCATGCTGATCATCTGGTGATCACCACGGATAACAGCCGCTCAGAAGCGCCGGAAGCCATTGCGGAAGATATTCGGGCCGGGTTGGTCAACCCCGCGTCGGCCATCAGTGAGCCGGACCGCGAACAGGCTATCCGCTATTGCCTGGCCAAGGCCCAGCCGCAGGATTTGATCATTGTGGCCGGAAAGGGCCATGAGGATTACCAGATAATCGGTGATCAAAAAACAGATTATAACGAACGTGCCGTAATTGCGCGGCTGCAAAAGGAGTACAGCCAATGATAACAACAACGCTGTCCTGGATTGCACAACAAGTAAGCGGGCGCTTAGACGGTGACGATTGCCAGATTAGTGGTGTCAGCACGGATACCCGCACCTTGCAACCCAACGATTTATTCATCGCTCTGACCGGGCCGAATTTTAACGGCCACCGTTTTGTGGACAAAGCCATCGAGCTGGGCGCCCGGGCGGTGATTGCCAGTGAGCCGGTCAGTGCCGCGGTGCCGGTTATCTATGTTGACAATACCAAGCAGGCGCTAGGCCAGCTTGGTGGCGCGGTGCGCGCCAGTTTGCCGTTAAAAACGGTAGCCATCACCGGCAGCAGTGGCAAAACCACGGTTAAAGAGATGACCTCGGCCATTTTATCGCGTCGTGGCAATGTGCTGGCCACCGCCGGTAATTTTAATAACGACATCGGTGTGCCCCTGACTTTGCTGCGGTTGACCCCTGAGCATGATTTTGCCGTGCTGGAGCTGGGCGCCAATCACCTGGGTGAGATTGCCTACACCACCGCGCTGGCCAAGCCCGATGTAGCGACCATCGTCAATGCCGCAGCCTCCCATTTGGAAGGCTTTGGCAGCCTGCTGGGCGTGGCCCGGGCCAAAAGCGAAATTTTTAAGGGGCTGGGTGATAAGGGTGTGGCGATTATTAATGTGGACAGCCAGTTTGCGGAGTTTTGGCTTGGCAAAATCAAAAATAAGCAAGTGCTTACTTTTGCGCCAGATCAGAAAAACGAAGCCGATTTTTACGCCGAAGATATTAGCTTAGGTCTGGATGGCTGCGCCGAGTTTCAAATGGTGACCCCGCAAGGCGTGGCTGCGGTTCAGCTTACCGTGCCGGGCCTGCACAATGTGGGCAATGCGTTACTGGCGGCGGCGCTATCGATGCAGGTAGGCGCTTCGCTGGAAGATGTCAGCGAAGGGCTGCGTCTGATGCAACAAGTCAAAGGCCGCCTCAATGTAAAAACCTTATCGTCGCAGGTGCGCCTGCTGGATGATACCTATAACGCCAATGTGGCCTCGGTCAATGCCGCCATCGATACCCTGGCTACCTTTAGTGGGTTAAAAGTGCTGGTGCTGGGCGATATGGCCGAGCTGGGCGAAAAAGCCCGTTATTACCATGAGCAGGTAGGCCATTATGCCCAGCATAAAGGCATTGATCATGTGTTTTCACTGGGTGTGCTAAGCCAGCATGCCAGTGGGGTATACGGGCCGTTAGGCGCACATTACAACAACATCGATGATTTACTGGCCGGCATTGAGGCCAATTGTTTGTCGGAGCAGCGCAATATTTCGATTCTGGTCAAAGGATCGCGCAGTTCCAAAATGGAAAAAGTAGTCGCGGCCATCGAGGCATCCCCGCTGGGAAAGCTTGATCGCCGTCGGGAGCGTATTGCATGTTAATTTGGCTGGCTGAGTGGTTGACCCAGTTCGAAACAGGATTCAATGTTTTTTCGTATCTGACGATGCGTGCAATTTTAAGTACCCTGACGGCGCTGCTTATCGCGATTTTTATCGGGCCAAAGATGATTCGTGGCCTGCAAAGAATGCAGATTGGTCAGACTGTGCGCGATGACGGTCCCCAGTCGCATCTGTCCAAAGCCGGGACGCCCACCATGGGCGGCCTGCTGATCCTGGCGGCCATCGTAACCAGTGTGTTGCTGTGGGCTGATTTGACCAACCGTTATGTGCTGGTCACTCTGACCGTGGTGGTCGGCTATGGCCTGATAGGCTTTGTGGACGATTACCGTAAAGTGATTCGCAAAGACTCCAAAGGCCTGATTGCCCGCTGGAAATATTTCTGGCAGTCGGTAATTGCGCTGGGCGTGGCGTTTTACCTGTATAACACCGCGGTGACGCCAGCGGAAACCGGCCTGCTGGTGCCCTTTTTCAAAGAAGTCTTCCCGCAACTGGGGCTGTTTTTTATTGCCATCGTGTATTTTGCTCTGGTGGGCACCAGCAACGCGGTGAACCTGACCGACGGTCTCGACGGGCTGGCCATTGTGCCCACAATTTTAGTGGCCGGCGCGCTGGCCATTTTCGCCTATGTTACCGGCAATACCAATTTTGCCCAGTACCTGAACATTCCGTATATTCCGCTCACCGGCGAACTGGTGATTGTGTGCACCGCGATTGTGGGGGCCGGCCTGGGCTTTTTATGGTTTAACACCTATCCAGCACAGGTATTTATGGGCGATGTGGGCTCGCTGGCATTAGGCGGTACCCTGGGGATTTTAGCGGTACTGGTGCGTCAGGAAATTGTGCTGATCATCATGGGGGGGGTATTTGTGGCCGAGACCCTATCGGTGATCTTGCAGGTGGGCTCGTACAAATTGCGCGGCCAGCGAATTTTTCGTATGGCGCCCATTCACCACCATTACGAGCTTAAAGGCTGGCCCGAACCGCGGGTCATTGTGCGCTTTTGGATCATTTCGCTGATTCTGGTCCTGGTGGGCCTGGCCACCCTGAAGTTAAGGTAGGCCCATGGCAGCAACGGTGGAAAATCTTCAAATTGTGGTGGGCGGCCTGGGCTTGAGTGGCCAGGCCAGTATCCGCTTTTTGCAGCAGCAACCTTGCCAGCTTCGGGTGTGGGACTCGCGGGCCACTGCCGTGGTGCCAGAGTGGGTTAGTGCGCCAGTCACCCGTGGCGAAATTGGCCCGGATTTTTGGGCCGGCACTGACTATCTGGTGTTATCCCCGGGCATGGCGCTGAGCCATCCGGCGGTTCAAGCAGCCTATGCCGCCGGCGTCAAAATTATCGGCGAGATTGAGCTGTTTGCGTGGTTTAACCGCACCCCGGTGCTGGGCATTACCGGTTCAAATGGCAAAACCACTGTGACCATGCTGGTCACGCATATTTTGCAGCAGGCCGGGCTTACCGCGATCGCTGCGGGCAATGTGGGAATACCGGCGGTATCGACCCTGGAGCAGGCGGCTGATTGGGTGGTACTGGAGCTGTCCAGTTTTCAGCTGGAAACCACCCACAGTCTGGCGCTGCATGCTGCCACCATTTTAAATATCAGTGATGATCATCTAGATCGCCACGGTACTCTGGCCGCGTACAGCGAAGCCAAACAACGCATCTATCAGCACACCGAACATGCTGTGTGCTGGCGCGCCCAGCAAATGACCTATCCGTTGCCACTGGCTGTCACCACCACCGAATTTGGCTTTGGTCCCAGTGACGAGGACTGCGGCGAGCAGGACAACTGGCTAACCTGGCAGGGCGAGCCATTAGTGGATCTTTCCCGGGTACCGCTGATGGGGCGGCATAACTGGCTCAATATTCAGGCGGCAGTGGCGCTGGCGATCCTCGCCGGGGTGGAGCCGGCTGTAGCTGCCGAGGCGGTATATAGCTTTACGCCGGTGGCGCATCGCTGCGAGCGGGTGCCCAGCAATGATGGCATCATCTGGATTGATGATTCTAAAGCCACCAATATTGGCGCTGCAGTGGCAGCCATCGAAAGTTTTGGCCAGCAAAAAACTGGCCGCTTGCTGCTGATTGCCGGTGGCGATGCCAAAGGCGCTGACCTGACGCAGCTGCAACCGGTGCTCGAGCAACACATTGATGAGCTCATTACCCTGGGTAAAGATGGCCCGGCCATCGCAGCGCTGATGCCAGCTGCCATGCAAACTGCCAGCATGGCCGAGGCGGTCGCGCAGGCGCGCGAATTGGCTCGCCCTGGCGACACCGTATTATTAGCCCCGGCTTGTGCTAGCCTGGATATGTTTACCAGCTATGTGGCGCGGGCAGAAGCTTTCATCACAGCGATTGGCGAGGGCAGCCAATGATTAGACAGATGCAGATCTCGCTCAGTGAGTTATTCAAAGCCCGCCACGATGCGCCGGCGGAGAGTCGCTTGCCGTATGATTTACCCCTGATTCTGGTGACCCTGGCGCTGATGACGCTGGGCCTGATCATCGTAACCTCGGCCTCCATGCCGGTGGCCGAACGCGAATACGGCAATCCGTTTTTCTTCTCCATGCGCCATGGCATTTATCTGGTGATGGCGCTCATCGCCGGCGGCATTGTGCTGCAGATCCCCATGCGCTACTGGCGGATCTTTAATCCCTACTTGTTGCTCATCGCCATCGGGCTACTCCTGGCGGTGTTGCTGATTGGCAAGAACATCAACGGCAGTACCCGCTGGATTGTGCTGGGGCCGATGACCCTGCAACCGGCCGAGCCCGCCAAACTGTTCTTTTTTGCCTATCTGGCCGGCTACCTGGTGCGCCGCTATGAAGAGGTCACCGAAAATCTTAAAGGCTTTGTGAAGCCGCTGGTGGTGTTGTTTATTGTGGCCACCTTGTTGTTGATGCAACCGGACTTTGGCACCGTGGTGGTGATGCTTACCACCACCATGGGCCTGCTGTTTTTAGCCGGTGCTCGTTTGTGGCAATTTTTTTCGGTGGTCTTTGTGGGCCTGGCTGCGGTGGTCTCGCTGATTGTGTTTGAAGAATACCGGCTGCGCCGGGTGACGTCGTTCTTAGATCCCTGGGCGGACCCATTTGGCAGCGGCTATCAGCTGACCCAGTCATTGATGGCGTATGGCCGCGGCAGCTGGTTTGGGCAGGGCCTGGGCAACAGTTATCAAAAGCTGGAATTTTTAACCCAGGCCCATTCCGATTTTATTATGGCCATTTTAGCCGAAGAGCTGGGCTTTGCCGGTGTGCTGGTGATCCTGGGGCTGATTTTTTATCTGGTAATGCGCGCCTTACGAATCGGCAATCTGGCTTTGCAGGCCTCGCGACCGTTTGAAGGCTATCTGGCCTACGGCATTGGCATTTGGCTAAGCTTTCAGACCGCGGTGAATGTGGGCGCCAGTGTGGGCATATTGCCTACCAAAGGCCTGACGCTGCCGCTGGTCAGTTACGGCGGCACCAGCTTGATTGTCATGATGGTGTCTATCGCCTTGCTGCTGCGCATTGATTTTGAACTGCGGGTAGCCGGGGTGCAGGCGCTGACCAAAAACTCTCGGCGCCCGCGGCTGAACAAACCGGCTGCCAAGGCGCAAAAGCAGGCGGGTAAGACGGAAGAAAGCAGCGAACCAGAGATCCAGGAGACACCGGCATGAGTAAACGGTGTCTGATTATGGCTGGTGGCACCGGCGGGCATGTGTTTCCGGCGCTGGCGGTGGCCAGTGCATTGCGCGAGCAGGGCTGGCACATTGAATGGCTGGGCACTGCCGAGCGTATGGAAGCCCGGGTGGTGCCCGCCTATGATTTTCCGTTGCATTTTTTACCGGTATCCGGGTTACGCGGCAAAGGCTTATCGGCCCGCCTGCGCAGCTTAAGCGGGCTGGCCCGCAGTGTGGTGCTGGCGCGCCGGTTGATGAAATCCTTTAAACCGGATTTAGTCCTCGGCTTTGGTGGCTATGCCAGTGGCCCGGGCGGGCTGGCGGCGCGGCTGGCAGGGATCCCACTGGTGATCCACGAGCAAAACGCAGCCATCGGCCTGACCAACAAATTTTTAGGTCGCCTGGCTCAGCGGATCTTACTGGGGTTTGGCCAGGCCGCCAGTCAATTTGGCCGCGCCCAGGGCCGCTGTGTTACCGTAGGCAATCCGGTGCGCCCGCCCATTGTGGCCCTGCCGGCTAAAACCGATGTGCATGATCCGCTTCGGGTATTGATTGTCGGCGGCAGCTTAGGCTCACAGCCGCTTAACGCCCGATTGCCACCATTACTGGGAGACCATGCCGGCTTAAGCGTATGGCACCAGGCCGGCCGTGACAATGCGGCGCAGGTTGAGCAGGCCTATGCGCACAGCCAGGCCAGCTGGCAGGTGAGCGAGTTTATAGAGGATATGGCCGAGGCGTATGCCTGGGCCGATGTGATCATTTGCCGCGCCGGGGCCTTGACCGTGGCTGAAGTGGCTGCGGCAGGCTTGGCCGCGGTGTTCGTGCCGCTGCCTCATGCGGTGGATGATCATCAAACCAAAAATGCCCAGACGCTGGTAGCAGCCGATGCAGCCTGGCTGGTGCCGCAGACGCAGCTGGAACGACAATTACCGGCCATCGTTCAGGGCTGGCTGGCACAGCCGCACAGCCTGCTTGAAAAGGGCCAACACGCACGCCAACAGGCGATGACAGACGCAACACAACATGTAGTAACCCAGTGCAGTACACTGGTAGGAGATACGGCCTGATGGTTTTAGAAACGCCGTTTCAAAGCCCGCAAATGCGGAAAGTGAACACCATATTTTTTATTGGCATTGGTGGTGCCGGCATGGGCGGCATCGCCGAAGTGCTGGCCAACGAAGGCTACCATATTGTTGGCTCGGACATTCAGTCGGGCAGCATGACCGAACGCTTAACCCGGCTGGGTGCCACGGTACATATCGGCCATGCTGCCGATAATGTGGCCGGCGCCGATGTGGTGGTGGTCTCCAGTGCCATCAACGAAGCCAACCCGGAAGTGCAGTATGCCCGCGAGCATCGCATTCCGATTATCCGGCGCGCCGAGATGCTGGCCGAGCTGATGCGCTTTCGCCATGGGGTGGCCATTGCCGGCACGCACGGTAAAACCACCACCACCAGTTTAATTGCTACCATTTTTGCCGAAGCCGATCTGGACCCGACCTTTGTCATCGGCGGGCTGCTCAACAGTGCTGGCACCAATGCGCGGCTGGGCAAAAGCCGCTATCTGATTGCCGAGGCCGATGAAAGCGATGCATCGTTTTTGCACTTACAACCCATGGTCGCGGTGGTGACCAATATCGAACCGGACCACATGGACACGTACGAAGGCGATTTTAATCGCATGAAAGACACCTATGTGGACTTTTTACATAACCTGCCATTTTACGGCCAGGCCATCATGTGTGGCGATGATGCCAACATTCAGGCCATCCGGCCGCGCGTTGGCCGCAGTATCCTGACCTATGGTTTTGGCGAACACAATGATGTGCAGGCGGTGGATGTCATTTTAGGTTTCAATCAAGCGCGCTTTACCGTGTTGCGCCGCGATGCGGCCCCCATGGATGTGACCTTAAACTTAAGCGGCAATCATAATGTGCTCAATGCGTTGGCGGCTATCGCGGTAGCCAGCGATGAAGGCGTACCGGATGCGGCTATCAGCCGTGCGCTGGCTCAGTTTGGCGGTATTGGCCGGCGTTTTGAACTGTTAGGTGAATTTGCCACCTCGGTGGGCCCGGTTACTTTGGTGGATGATTATGGCCATCATCCCACAGAAGTGGCGGCCACCATCGCGGCGGCGCGGGCCAACTGGCCAGAACAGCGTCTGGTGATGATTTATCAGCCTCATCGATTCACCCGCACCCGCGATTTATATGAAGATTTTGTGGAAGTGCTCTCTGAGGTAGATGTGCTGCTGATGCTGGATGTGTATGCCGCAAGCGAACAGCCCATTGAAGGCGCTGACAGTAAAGCGTTATGCCGGTCGATGCGGTTGCGCGGTCCGCGTGAGCCAATTTATGTGGGTGATAAGGAAAACTTACCTGGCATTCTGGCCAATGTGTTGCAGGAAAACGACATTGTCATGACCCAGGGGGCGGGGAATATTGGCCAAATCGCCCAACATCTGGCGGCGTGCAAGCTGGAACCCAAAAATTTTTTGGATGAGAAAAAATAATGCATAGTGCAGGGCAATCTGATAAGTATGGCCGGGTAGCGGTATTGCTGGGCGGTCACTCTGCCGAGCGCGAGGTTTCTTTGCGCTCTGGGCAGGCGGTGATCAACAGTTTGCAGCAGCAGGGAGTTGATGCCTTTGGCTTTGACCCTGCAGAACGACAAATTACTGATTTAATAAAAGAAAATGTTGACCGTGCGGTGATAATGCTGCATGGTCGCGGCGGTGAAGATGGCACTGTACAGGGCGCCCTGGAATGGTTGGGGATCCCTTATACCGGCAGCGGTGTATTAGGCTCGGCACTGGCCATGGACAAAATTCGCAGTAAGCAAATTTGGGAAAGCCGCGGATTACCTACGGCGAAATACCAAATTGCTGATAAAACAGACTTTGAAGCTGGATCGTGCAGCGCTATAATGCAACGATTGGGGAATAAAGTCATGGTCAAACCGGCGCGCGAAGGCTCGAGCATCGGCATGGCCAAAGTGACAAGCGCTAAACAACTCGATACTGCCATTCAGGACGCCTTTAATTATGATAACCAGGTCCTGCTGGAACAGTTCATTGACGGGGCTGAGTATACCGTTGCCTTTCTTGCAGGCCGCGCGTTGCCGTCCATTCGCATGTCTACTCCCCATACGTTTTATGATTATGCCGCCAAGTATCAAGACGATACAACGCAGTATTTTTGCCCCAGCGGCTTAAGCGCAAGCGATGAAGCTGCCTTGGCTGCGCTGGCCAAAGAGGCATTTGTCGCCTTATCGGGTCAGGGTTGGGGCCGGGTTGATGTGATGCAGGATACAAACGGGGCATTTTTCTTGCTGGAATCCAATACCGTACCGGGTATGACACAAAAAAGCCTGGTGCCAAAAGCGGCCCGCGCGGCCGGGCTGGATTTTGACCAGCTGTGCCGAGAAATCCTCAACACCAGCCTGGCAAAGCAGGAGTAAGTATTGGTGCGTACCCTTAGCCGCGAACAAGTTCGGTTTTGGGCCGGGGTGGCCTTTTTGCTGATGGTGGTGGCCAGCCTGGTGTACGCAGCGCTGGCGGTGCGCGACTGGCTCAAAGATGAGCAACGCATGCCGGTACAGGTGGTGCATTTTTCCGGGGATTTTACCCAGATTGATTTAGCCGCGCTGGAGCGCAAGATTCGCCGTTCACAGCCGGGCAGCTTTTTTGAGCTGGATGTGAACGAGGTGTTTGAGCTAGTTGAAGCGCAGCCGTGGGTCTATCGCGCCTCGGTGCGCAAACAATGGCCCAACACCTTAAAGATTTATTTGGTGGAACAACAGCCGGTGGCGCGCTGGAATGACGACATGCTGTTGAATCCTTATGGCGACACCTTTGAGTTGAACGGCAAGACAGTGTCTTTGCCGCACTTGTTTGGCCCCGGCGGCAGCGAAAAAACTGCGCTGGAAGGGTACAACGCGATGAAGTCGTTATTAGCGACTTCTTCCATGGGCATTGCCGAGTTATCGCTCAGCGAACGGTTTGCCTGGCAGGTGCAGTTGAGTAATGGCATCACCTTGAATTTGGGGCGCCAAAAATTTATCGACCGACTGCAGCGGTTTATTGATGTGTTTCCGCTGTTACTTAAGCAGCCGCGGGCGGTCAGTTATGTTGATTTGCGCTATGACACCGGGCTGGCTGTAGGCTGGCACGATGACAATGATAATAAACAAAGTTAGCAAGAGAGTATAAGACACCATGTCAAAAACGGCTGAACGCAACCTGATCGTCGGGCTGGATATTGGAACCAGCCAGGTCAAAGCGGTAGTGGGTGAAGCGCTCAACGACGGCTCGATCAGCATTGTTGGCGTGGGCACCCATGCAGCAAAAGGAATGGATAAAGGCGGGGTGAACGACTTAAACCTGGTGGTGAAGTCGGTGCAAAGTGCGGTCAGTGAAATGGAACTGATGGCTGATTGCCGGGTGTCGTCGGTATTTATGTCCATCTCTGGGCGTCACGTGAAGTGCCAGAACGAAAATGGCATGGTCCCGATCAACAATCAGGAAGTGACCCAGGAAGATGTGGATAACGTAATCCACGCCGCCCGGTCAGTGCCGATTGCGGCCGAACGCCGCTTGCTGCATGTGTTGCCGCAGGAATTCACCATCGATGTCCAGGAAGGGATCAAAAACCCTATCGGCATGTCGGGGGTACGGATGGAAGCCGATGCGCACATCATCACCTGCGCCGACGACATGGCCAAAAATTTAACCAAGTGCATCGAACGTTGTGACCTGCATGCCGACCAGCTGATTTTTTCTGCGCTGGCCTCCAGCTATGCGGTACTCACCGACGATGAAAAGGAACTCGGCGTGTGTGTGGTCGACATTGGCGGCGGCACCATGGATATTGTAATTTACACTGATGGCGCGATTCGCCACACCGCGGTGATCCCGGTGGCAGGCAATCAGATTACCAGTGATATCGCCAAGATTTTTCGCACACCTATCAGCAATGCAGAAGAGATCAAAATCAATTATGCGTGTGCGCTCAAAGATATGGTGAGCATGGAAGATAACATTGAGGTGCCCAGTGTGGGCGGCCGGCCGGCGCGGGCAATGTCCCGGCATACGCTGGCCGAGGTAATCGAACCTCGTTATCAGGAACTGTTTGAACTGGTCCACGATGAGATTCGGGCCAGTGGCCTGGAAGAACAAATTGCGGCAGGGTTAGTCCTTACCGGTGGCACCGCCAAAATGGAAGGTGCGGTAGAGTTTGCCGAAGAGTTGTTTCAGATGCCTGTGCGTGTAGGTAAGCCCATCGAAGTAAAAGGCTTATCTGAATACACTGACGATGCCAGCTTTGCCACCGTTGTAGGGCTACTGCAATATGGCAAGATGCAGTCAGAGAATAAGAAAACCAGCAAGCCCAAACCGGTGGAGAATTTGTTGCACCGGGTGCAAAGCTGGTTCAAAGGTGAATTTTAAATTTTAATTTTGGGGGCGCTAGAGCTTAGGGATATGGCCAACAGGGAAGCAGGTGGCCGGCATTTGTGCCTTAGCTCAGTGTTGAAAGACGTACAACCGGAGAGTAAGTATGTTTGAATTAATGGATAGTCACGGCGAAGAAGCCGTAATTAAAGTCATCGGTGTCGGTGGCGGCGGCGGTAACGCTGTTGAGCACATGGTGGCACAAAGTATCGAAGGTGTTGAATTCATTGCTATTAACACCGACGCCCAGGTCCTGCGTAGCTCTAGCGCTGATATCACTCTGCAAATTGGATCAAGTGTCACCAAAGGCTTAGGGGCCGGTGCTGATCCTAATGTAGGCCGTGATGCTGCACAAGAAGATCGTGAAACAATTCGCCAGTCACTGGACGGCGCGGATATGGTCTTTATCACCGCTGGTATGGGCGGTGGTACTGGTACCGGTGCCGCGCCAGAAGTGGCCAAGATTGCCCGTGAAATGGGGATCCTGACGGTGGCAGTGGTCACCAAACCGTTCCCGTTTGAAGGTAAAAAACGCACCACCTTTGCCGAGCAGGGGATTGTGGAGCTGGCCAATAATGTTGACTCACTGATCACTATCCCGAACGAAAAACTGCTCAAAGTGATGGGCCCGGGCACACCATTGTTGCAGGCATTCAGTGCAGCCAACGATGTTTTGCGTGGCGCAGTACAGGGTATTGCTGAACTTATTACACGCCCTGGTCTGATTAACGTGGACTTTGCTGACGTGCGTACTGTGATGTCAGAGATGGGTAAAGCCATGATGGGTTCCGGTGCAGCTTCTGGACCGGATCGCGCCGAAGAAGCAGCAGAAGCGGCCATCGCCAGCCCGCTGCTGGAAGATATCGATCTGTCCGGTGCCCGTGGAATTCTGGTGAATATTACAGCTGGCCCTGATTTTGCAATAGATGAGTTTGAAACCGTAGGTAATGCTGTGAAGGCATTTGCGTCTGAAAACGCCACTGTGGTTGTGGGTACTGTGATTGATATGGAAATGACAGACGAACTGCGGGTTACCGTAGTTGCCACAGGCATCGGCGCTGAGAAAAAACCAGATATCTCTCTGGTAAGCTCTGAAAATTCACGCATGGCGTCGTCGCACCGTGAGTTTGGCGGTAGCAGCCATAGCGAAAGCCGCGCCAGTGTTGGCGGAACCGAAGGCAATCAGGCATTGAAAGCTGACGATGAAGCACAGCCGAACAATGACCTGGAATACCTGGATATTCCGGCATTCCTGCGTAAGCAAGCTGACTAGTACTCGGTCTGGGTTTACATCTATAGCGGTGCGCCCACAGCGCTAAGCGTTGTGGCCAGTGCCCATCAGGGTAAATTGCCCTGTTGTTGTCAAAGTGGCACACTTTTGACATGGGGCGGATGCGCCTGTACAATGCGCGACCGCTTTTTGAATAGGTAAAAGCAAACGATGATTAGACAACGTACAATCAAGCATCCGGTTCAGGAAACCGGAATTGGTTTGCACAAAGGGGAAAAGGTCACCATGACTCTCCGGCCTGCGCCTGCCAACACAGGAATTGTGTTCCGGCGCATCGACCTGGACCCGTTTGTGGACATTCCTGCGCGTGCAAACGCTGTGGGTGACACCGTGTTGTGTACGTGTGTAAGCAATGAAGACGGTGTGGCAATTCACACGGTTGAGCATTTGGCATCCGCGCTGGCTGGTTTGGGCATCGACAACATTATTGTTGAGGTGAACAGCCATGAGCTACCCATCATGGATGGTAGCTCCAGCCCGTTCGTGTTCCTGCTGCAGTCTGCCGGCATTGAAGAACTCAATGCACCTAAGCGGTTTATCCGTATCAAAAAGCCGGTCCGGGTTGAAGACGGTGACAAGTGGGCGGAATTAGTGCCCCACGATGGTTTCCGGGTTGATTTTAAAATCGATTTTGATCACCCGGTGATCAGTCAGACCCGTCAGCATATGGTGCTGGATTTTGACAGCTGCTCGTATGTGAGCGAAGTCAGCCGTGCCCGTACCTTTGGGTTTATGCGTGATGTGGAATACATGAACGCCAACAACCTGGCTTTAGGTGCGAGCATGGAAAATGCGGTAGCGCTGGATGAGTTCCGGGTATTAAACCCTGAAGGTTTGCGTTACGCCGATGAATTTTTGAAACATAAAATTCTCGATGCAGTAGGTGACCTGTATTTAGGCGGTCACAGCATCATCGGTGAGTTACGTGCCTTTAAAACTGGCCATGGTCTGAATAATAAGCTGTTGAATCAGCTGCTGGCCACTCAGGATGCGTGGGAGTTTATTACCTACGAATCGCCAGAAGAAATGCCGATCCGCTATGCCGAGCCAGTATTGGCCTAAGTGCGTATAGCAAGACAAAACCGCTGCCTGTCAGCGGTTTTTTTATATCCAAAAAGGCGCTCAATCACGCATTGTGATGGGCATCAGGGTATCAATTCTGATAAGCGCTTTGACGGCGCATTTTGCTAAAATTTATAAATGTTTGCCAGAAGGTGAAGCGCAAACCAGGTATTAGCCTTATTGCTGATTTGTTGAACACAGCGAAGGCAGGTAAACTAGCCAGGATCAATAGCCAGCAGTCAGTGTATGAAATTAACCATCAATCTAATCGGCAAACAGCGCCGCTATCGCTATAGCGTCAGCGTACGGACACTGGTCAGTGTCACCGTGCTGTCATCCCTGTTTATGTTGGTGTCGAGCCGTTCGACCAGCTCGGTCAACGAAGATCTGGCCCGCATCGCGCTGGCCGCGCAGGCTAATCAACAAGATCACAATACATTAAATGACCTGGAGCAAAAGACCCAGGCGCAATTGCAGGTGCTTGTTACCAGGCTGGCTGAGCTTAACGGGCAACTGGCACAGCTGGATGCACGCAATCAGCAATTGGCAGAATCATTGGGGATGCAGGGCGATGATTTGGCGGCATTTACTTCCAGTCAGCACGCGCCCCAATTAAAAGAACATCCGTTGTTGGCGCAGATTGGCGTGGCCCGCCAAACGCTGGACGAAAAGGCCCGGCAAATAGCCATGCTTGAAAGTCTGGTCAAAGGGCACCATATCCAACAACAGAACCAATTATCGGGCAGACCGGTGGAGTCTGGCTGGTTATCTTCTTATTACGGCATGCGTGCCGACCCCTTCACCGGTGACCCTGCAATGCATAAAGGGTTAGACTACGCCGGCAGCGAAGGCGACGCTGTAGTGGCCACCGCGGCGGGCATTGTGACCTGGGCGGGCGAGCGCTATGGGTATGGCAATCTGGTTGAGATTGAGCATAAAAATGGCCTGGTGACCCGCTATGGTCATAATCAGGTGGTTCAGGTGGCGGTTGGCGACCTGGTCACAAAAGGCCAGCCCATCGCCCTGATGGGCAATACCGGCCGCTCAACTGGCGCGCATGTACATTATGAAGTAATAAGAAATGGCCAACCTGTGGATCCCCTCCCGTTTACCCGGCAATAATGGCCTGCACCCTCGTGTGGTAGGCTAAAAAAGCATGACAATAACAAGTTAGGGTGGCGAGCTTTACGTAACTCGCGTAAGGTGTCATTTTTCTAAAACAACGAGGCCACACCAGCTATGGTGGCTGCCTCTTCAGTAGTGGAATTTGCAAGGTAATGTTTTCAAGCGTCCTGAGAAAAGTGTTCGGTAGCCGAAATGACCGACTCATAAAAAAATTACAAAAATCTGTCGATGCCATAAACGGTCTGGAAAAGGAATTTGAAGCGCTTTCCGATGACGAGCTGAAAGCCAAAACCGCTGAATTTAAACAGCGCCTGGCCGATGGCACCAGCCTGGACGATTTGTTGATCGAAGCCTTTGCCACGGTGCGTGAAGCCAGTAAGCGGGTGTACGGCATGCGCCACTTTGATGTGCAGCTGCTCGGTGGTCAGGTCTTGCACCAGGGCAAAATTGCCGAAATGCGTACCGGTGAAGGTAAAACCCTGACCGCCACCCTGCCAACCTATCTTAATGCCTTATCCGGCAAAGGCGTGCACATCGTTACTGTGAACGATTACCTGGCCAAACGGGATGCCGACTGGAGCCGTGAATTATTTGAATACCTGGGCATGACAGTAGGCTGTAATATCCCGGGCATTCCGCCGGAAGCCAAACGCGATGCCTATCAGGCCGATATCACCTATGGCACCAACAACGAATTTGGCTTTGATTATCTGCGCGATAATATGGCCTTCAGTCCGCAGGAGCGGGTACAGCGCGAGCTGAACTTTGCTGTAGTGGATGAAGTGGATTCAATCCTGATTGACGAAGCGCGTACGCCGCTGATTATCTCTGGCGCCGCCGAAGACAGCTCAGAGCTGTATCGCCGGATTAACGAAGTGATTCCTGAGCTGGTGCAGCAGGAAAAAGAAGATGCTGAAGGTGAAGTGGGCGATGGCGACTACACCGTGGATGAAAAGGGTAAGCAAATCCACCTGACTGAAAATGGTCAGCTGCATGTGGAAGAGATCCTGCACAAAGCCGGCATCCTGCCCGAAGGTGAATCGCTGTTTGATGCGGCTAATATTTCGCTGCTGCATCACATCAACGCAGCGCTGCGCGCTCACCGCTTATTCCAAAAAGATGTGGATTACATTGTTAAAGACGACCAGATTGTCATTGTTGACGAGCACACTGGCCGCACCATGGAAGGCCGTCGCTGGTCAGAAGGCCTGCACCAGGCGATAGAAGCCAAAGAAGGCGTAAAAATTCAAAACGAGAACCAAACCCTGGCCTCGATCACCTTCCAGAATTATTTCCGCTTATTCAATAAGCTGTCCGGTATGACCGGGACAGCCGATACCGAAGCATTCGAATTTAATACTATCTACAACTTAGAAACTGTGGTAATTCCCACCAATAAGCCCATGATCCGTAAAGATATGGCGGATTTGATTTACATGACGGCGGAAGAAAAATACGAAGCCATAGTGGAAGATATTCAAGGCTGTGTGAAGCGCGGTCAGCCCGTGTTGGTGGGAACCATTTCCATCGAAAACTCAGAGCTACTGTCACGGGTTTTGAAAAAAGCCAATATCAAGCATAAAGTGCTAAATGCCAAGTTCCACGCCCAGGAAGCCGACATCATTGCCGAAGCCGGCCGCCCGGCAGCAGTGACCATTGCCACCAACATGGCAGGTCGGGGTACCGATATCGTACTGGGTGGCGCATGGCAAAATGAAGTGGAAAAGCTGACCGACCCCACCGACGAGCAGATTGAAGCGATTAAAGCTGAGTGGAAAAAACGCCACGATGCTGTCTTAGAGTCTGGCGGTCTGCATATCATTGGTACTGAGCGTCATGAATCACGCCGTATCGATAACCAGCTACGTGGCCGTTCAGGCCGTCAGGGCGATGCCGGTTCAAGCCGTTTCTATCTGTCGCTGGATGATGCGCTGATGCGGATTTTCGCCTCTGAAAAAATGGCCGGTATGATGAAACGCCTGGGCATGGAGCGCGGTGAAGCGATTGAACACCCCTGGGTAACCCGGGCGATTGAAAATGCTCAGCGTAAGGTCGAAGGGCGTAACTTCGATATTCGTAAGCAGTTGCTGGAATACGATGATGTGGCCAATGACCAGCGTAAGGTAATCTACGAGCAGCGCAACGAGCTGCTGGATGAAGGCGATATCAGCGAAACCATTCAGGCGATCCGCAAAGATGTGCTGGACGATGTGATGAATCAGTACATCCCGCCGCAATCACTGGAAGAGATGTGGGATATCCCGGGCTTACAAGAACGCCTGAAAGCCGACTTTGCTGTAGATTTGCCGCTGCAGGAATGGCTGGACAGCGACGACAAGCTGTTCGAAGAAAAGCTGCGAGAGCGCATCTTAGAAGAAGTTGAAGCTGCTTATAAAGCCAAAGAAGAAATCGTTGGCGAAAAAGTACTGCGCCAGTTTGAAAAAGCGGTAATGCTGCAAAATCTGGACAGCCACTGGAAAGAACATTTGGCAGCCATGGACCATCTGCGTCAGGGGATTCACTTGCGCGGTTATGCGCAGAAAAACCCCAAGCAGGAATATAAGCGCGAGTCCTTTGAGCTGTTTGCTCAGATGCTGGAAACCCTGAAACACGAAGTGATCACGGTGCTAAGCCGGGTGCAGGTGAAAGCCGAGTCCGATGTGGAAAAGGTCGAAGAACAGCGTCGCCAGGCCGACGATGTGCCGAAAAACTTCCAGCACGAAGATGCCGGGCAAAAACCGCAGCCACAAAATGGTCGGGTTCAAACTGCCCTGCGGGACGGCCCCAAAGTGGGTCGTAACGATCCGTGCCCCTGTGGCTCGGGCAAAAAATACAAACAGTGCCACGGTAAACTGAGCTGATGAAAAAAGTGCATGTGGCGGTGGGTGTCATCCGCCGTCAGCAGCAAACCTTTGTCACCTTGCGCCATGCTGATCAGCATCAGGGTGGTAAGTGGGAGTTTCCGGGTGGCAAGGTAGAAGACGGTGAAACCGTGACTGCAGCGCTGCGCCGTGAACTGGCCGAGGAAGTCGGTATTCAGGTTCAGCGCAGTACGCCGCTGATAGACATCCACCATGACTATGGTGACAAACAGGTACACCTGGATGTACACCTGGTAGACGACTTTGACGGTGAACCTTTTGGCCGGGAACAACAATCCGGACGTTGGGTAGCGATAAACGCACTCAATCCGGCGGATTTTCCGGCGGCCAATGCGGTGATCATTGAGCGCTTACAGCAATAATTGTTTTAATTAAAAAAAGCCCCGCCAGGCTAACCTGCGCGGGGCTTTTATTATTTATGGCTCGCTTTTAAAGCTTATCCTGGATCAGAGTTTGATCAGCGTGGCAGTGGCAAAGGCCACATGACTACGTGCGTAGGCCGCCTCATTAATAAAATGCGGGTAGGTCACCTCATCGCCGTGCCACACGGTTTCGCTGCCATCAAAGTATTTAAACACTGGTGCACCGGGTAATAGCGGCTGAAAGTCAGCATCCTGCAGGCTGTGATGGATCATGGCCAGGCGCTGCAGATTCTCATCCAGCGGAAAGCTGACATTGTGGCCTAAGCGGTACACATCGCAGGCCGGCAATTCAGGCACGCTGCTGGAGTTCACTGCCAGACAATAATCCAGCACGGTTTCAGTCAACAATACAGTTAGCTGATAAACATCCTCACGCAGCACACCCTGCGGCTGACCGCCCACCTCAATCATCAGGCCGCGTTTGCCGGTGGTACACAGATACGGGTGCTCGGCATACGCCACTTCATCTTCCAACAGAATATTTGCCTCTGGCATATGGTGTTTGACATAACGCGCCAGGCCCACTGAGAACTCATCTGCGCTTAACAGGATGAGCGTAGCGCCCATGGCACTGGTGGTATTATGGATATCAATCACCAGATCGGTCTGACTGTCACCCTTCGGCCCCAGTTGCTGATTAAGCCAGGCTGCCAAATGCCCTTCACTGCTTTGTGGGGGACCTGCCAACGCTGCCGGGGTAAATAAACGGTTCAGGTCTTCTTCCACAAACCGCACATTAGCCTGCATCGCCGGCACATTAGCCAGCTGCAAAATGGGATTAAGCGAGGCAAAGCGGTCTGGTACGCCATGTTGCTGCCACTGGCGCAGTAACGCAATGCCGCTGGTTTCGTTACCGTGGGTACCGGCGATCAAAGCAATGGAATTAAGCATGCCGCGTCCTTAATGTTTAAAAAAGTCATCCGGCTGTTCGCTCAACATCGCTTCAATGTCTTCGATATCGGCAGGCGAAGGCTGGTCGTCGGGCGTTTGCTTGGCTGCAGGAATACTGCGTTCCTCGCTGGCCCATTCGCCCAAATCAATCAGTTGGCATTTTTTGCTGCAAAAAGGCCGGTATGGACTGTCGGCAGACCATTGCACCGCTTTTGCACAAATGGGGCATTTCACATTCATGGCACACACTTAAGCAGAAGTTGGATTGGGCGGCTAGTTTAACACGATGCCAGAGCAAAACGGATATCTTCATCCACCGAAGCTGACTGGCCGGCTTCCGGATTTAGCCACATAAAACGTAGGGCAAACCGGTACTTGTTTCCGCTCAGTGTTGGGTAAAAGCCTTCATCGATAGCGCAGCGCACTCGAATCAATTCATTTTTATCTTCGGCCACACCCTGATAAAAACCATTGGTGGCGGTATAGGGCTTAAACTGGCCACGTTCACGTAAAAATGACAGGCACAAGGCGATGGTTTCATCCACGTTTACCAGGGTCAACAGCCATTGTTTCATAATATCCTGGCGTGCCTCCACGGGCTGATGCAGCCAAAAATGCAAGTTGGGCAAATCAAAACTGAGGGCACCACCGGGGATAGCAAAGCGCTGACGAATAGAAGCTAAGAATTTATCTTCTTTAAGATCAGTACCAAATTTTTTGCCCAGTTTGAGCTGGTCACGTAACGAGACAATGCTATCCAGGGTTTGCTGCAATGCACCGGCATCAATATTAGGATGTTGGGCCCAGTGCTGCAGATTTTTTTCGTGGGCATCGAGATCTTTGATGATATCGGTACGAATATCAATGCGCTCAAAGAGATCCAGCAGGGTAAACAGCTGGTCAAAAAAATACAGCTGCAATTGCGGGGAAGACACCGCCGCGCCGCTTTTTAGCTGCGCCATCAGTTGCTCTATGCGCAGATAATTTCGCACTTTTTCTTTGAGTGGAAATTCGTAAACGGTGTCAGCCATGTAATTCCTCGCCTATGCTTATTCAGAGCACTTAAACGTAAAATTACGAAAATTTCAAGTAAAAGGCACTATGGAGCAGGCTGCATGCGCAGATACTGCGCATGCAGGGTGGCTACCTGTTGCTGTAATTGGGCCAGACTGCCACTGTTATCAATCACATCATCCGCAGCGGCCAGGCGGGTTTGCCGGTCGGCCTGGGCCGCCATAATTTTTTTGATGGTGTCGGCATCGCTGTTATCCCGGGCACTGGCACGGTCGATCTGCATCTGTGGTGGGCAATCCACCACCACCACCCGGTCGGTCATGCCAATCAGATTATTTTCTACCAGCAAGGGTACTGCCAGAATGCAGTAAGCATAGTGGACCTGCGCAATTTTTGCCTGCATTTGTTGCCGAATGGCCGGATGCAACAGCTTGTTCAGCCATTGTTTTTTATCATCATCGTTAAATACCAGCTGACGCAGAGCAGCGCGGTTTAAGCTTCCATCAGTCGAAATCACCGCCGGGCCAAAATAAGCTTCGATCTCTGCCAGTGCCGGTGTGCCGGGAGCCACTACCTCGCGGGCTACCACATCGGCATCGATGACCGGTACGCCTAACGCAGCAAAGGCTTCACTGGCGGCGCTTTTACCGCTGCCAATCCCACCGGTAAGGCCTACTACTACCGCGCGGCTCATGACAGTACCCAATTCAGGTAGGCATCAATGATGGGCTGTTTGTAAAATAAGGTCAGTAACCCGGCCACCGCCAGATATGGCCCAAACGGAATCGCCATATCCTGCTCGCGGGGCTGGCGCAGCATCAAGGCAAAGCCTACCGCGGCGCCCACTACCGAAGATAAAATGATGATCACCGGTAAACCCTGCCAGCCGGTTAGCGCGCCCAGCGCCGCCAGTAATTTAAAATCGCCATAGCCCATGCCTTCCTTGCCGGTGACTAACTTAAACAGCCAGTACACCGACCATAAACTCAAATAGCCGGCTGCCGCGCCGATAATCGCGGTGGTGGCATCCACAAACACCTCGCCCACACCCAGCAGCAAGCCAAACCATAGCAGGGGCAGGGTCAGCTGATCGGGCAGTAACATCTTATCTAAATCGATCATCACCAGCGGCACCAGGGTCCATACCACCGCGACGGCGGCCAGACCCTGAGCGGTGGCGCCAAAATGCCAGGCTGCATAGACACTGACCAACGCGGTAGCTAACTCCACCAGGGGATAGCGTAACGAAATCCGGGCCTGACAGTTGGCGCATTTGCCGCGTAAAAACAGATAACTGAGCAGAGGAATATTTTGCCAGGCACGAATAGGGCTGTGGCAAGACGGGCAGGTGCTGTCGGGTTTAACCAGATTAAAGGTATCTGTCGATAAGCTTAAGGAGGATTGCGAATAAGCAGCATACTCGGCTTCAAAGTCGCGCTGCATCATTATGGGCAGGCGGTAAATCACCACATTTAAAAAACTGCCCACCATCAGGCTGACCACGCCTATCAGGCCCAGGTAAAACAAGGGGTTGGCCTGGCAAAGTTCAATTATCGCATTCATGCTGCTACATCATTAAATAAAAAGAGTGTGCCAGAGGGCAGGGCCGGGCTCAACCGGCTATTAGCTCTGCTCGCTAGACAACATTACCCATCTGGAAGATAGGCAGGTACATGGCCACAATCAGGCCACCGATGACCACGCCCAACACGGCCATGATCATGGGCTCTATCAGGCTGGTGAGGCCATCGACCATATCGTCCACTTCAGCTTCGTAAATACTGGCCACTTTACTTAGCATATCATCCACCGCGCCGGATTCTTCACCAATGGCGACCATCTGGGTCACCATATCAGGAAACACATTGGTGGCACGCATGGCGGTATTCATTTGCTGGCCGCCGGCCACTTCTTTTTTCATAAATAAAATGGCATCGCGATACACGGCGTTGCCGGAAGCGCCAGCCGAGGAGTCCAGCGCGCCGATTAAGGGCACCCCGGCAGAAAAGGTGGTGGACAGCGTGCGGGTAAAGCGCGCCACCGCGGCTTTTTGCAAAATTTCACCCACTGCAGGTATTTTAAGGGTGTATTTGTCGACGTTATCGCGCAACTTTTTGGAGTTACGATGCGCCCGGGCAAAGGCAAACATGCCACCGGCGATGCCCAGCGCAATAAAAATGCCGTAATCCTGCACAAAGCGTGAGATCCCCAACACCAATTGAGTAAACGCAGGTAATTCAGCGCCAAAGCTACTAAAGATTTCTTCAAACTGCGGCACCACAAAAATCAGCAACACCGTCGTTACAATAAAAGCCACCACCAATACCGCGATGGGGTAAAACATGGCTTTTTTGACTTTGGATTTTAAGGCTTCGGCTTTTTCTTTGTAGGTAGCGATACGATCATAGATGGTTTCCAGCGAGCCGGACTGCTCGCCCACTTCCACCAAGTCGCAATATAAATCATCAAAGTGCAGCGGGTGCTTACGTAGGGAAATGGACAGCGGGGTCCCGGCGCGTACATCATCGGCTACCGCCGACAGCAGTTTGCGCATAGCCGGTTTGCTATGGCCTTTGCCAATCATCTCGAGTGACTGAAGCAAAGTCACACCGGCGCCCAGCATGGTAGCGATTTGACGGGATACTACCGAAATATCGGCCGCATCTATTTTTTTACCATTGCCGCCAAATAGGGATTTGGGTTGTTTTTTTACTCTCTGGGCGGAAATGCCTTGTCGGCGCAGTAAGTTGCGGGCTTCATTGAGGGAGTGGGCGGAAATTTCACCTTTGCGATGGCTGCCCTGACGATCTTTTCCCTGGTAATCAAAAACAACAGCAGCTTTAGTCATGAATACTTTCCTGAATGGGGATTACGAAAAAGGCTTTACATAATGTAAAGCCTTTCGTATATCACACTTCAATAATGTCTATTAAGGAGCAGCGGTATAAGTTGAAGTACAAGAATTAGACAGGTTCATGTCGCTACAGGCAACAGCCCAAGTTAAACGGCCGTCGGCGGCTGTCGGGGTCATTTGCATAGTCGCACTTGCTAAAGAGTGACCTGCTGTCGTAGTCACAGTAACTACACCATTAGCCGTTGCTACACCAGCCACTGTATCGGTAGCAGTAATATCAGCTGGAACTCCATTCACGCCAGCATCACAGTCTGTAACTGCACCTTCCGTTTGGAAGCAAACTTCTACAGCTGATTTGGCACCGCTTGAAGCGCTCATCAGCTCAGAAAAACGGGCTTTCTTAGTGTAATCTTGATAAGCCGGCAGGGCCACGGCAGCCAGAATACCGATAATCGCAACAACGATCATCAGTTCGATCAGGGTGAAACCTTTTTGGTTAGAAGCGTTAACTTGTTTCATGGTCTTTCTCCGGGATGCGTATAATACGCTTGTTCAAAAATGTTGATTTAAGTTTACGTTTTATACCTGAGTCGTCCTTGTCAACGCCCCCGGTACTTGAGGCTCAGTATAGGGGGGAAGCCCCCTGTGACAAGTATTGGAAACCATACATATGTGTAGCTTTTAACCGCTAGGCTGGGTGGGGAGGATGCGTGCGGGGTATCGTTAAGCACGCATCTTTTGTAGCTTTAAATCAGGTGGTTACGCATTATCCATGGTCACGCGCAGCGACAGGTCGATAGCCTGAACATGTTTAGTCAGCGCCCCGGAAGATATAAAGTCAACCCCGATTGTAGCCAGTGATTGCAGGCGCGCATCGGTAATATTTCCAGACACTTCCAGTTTACTTTTCCCCTGGGTCATGGCTACTGCCCGCTGGATCTGTTTGTTGTCAAAATTGTCCAGCATGATGATGTCGGCACCAGCCGCTAAGGCCTGTTCTAATTCCTCAAGGGATTCCACTTCCACTTCCACCGGTTTATCGGCATGGGTGTCTTTGGCGGTGGCCACTGCCGCGGCAATGGAGCCGCAGGCAAAGATATGGTTTTCTTTAATTAGATACGCATCAAACAGGCCGATACGATGATTCTCACCGCCGCCACATTTGACTGCATATTTTTGCGCCATGCGCAGGCCCGGCAATGTTTTGCGCGTATCCAAGACCTTGGTGGGTGAACCAGCCAGAATGCCAGCGTAATAAGCGGTCACTGTTGCGGTGCCAGACAAGGTCTGCAAAAAATTCAGTGCGGTGCGCTCGGCAGTTAAGATACTGCGGGCACTGCCGCTGATAGTAACCAGCGCGGTATTGGCCTGCACCACATCGCCATCGCGCACGTGCCAGGTCAGCTCCACGGTGTCGTCTACCAGGGCAAATGCAGCATCAACCCAGGCAGTACCACAAATGGTGGCGGCCTCGCGGGTAACAATGGTGGCCCTGGCCTGGGTGTCGGCCGCAATTAAATTCGCGGTGATGTCGCGCTCGGGGGCCAGCTCGCCACCCAGATCTTCTGCTAGGGCAGCATGTACCTGATAGCGGATAGCCTCGGCGGGCGGCAGGAATAAATGTAAGTCAGACATAATCGGCATGGTCAGCTGTTATTAATCAAGGGTGCGCAATATTAACCAATCCTGACGCTGAGTAAACTCCAGCTGGCGTAAAACACTCATGCCCAGCAAAATCTGGCCATCACCCAGCCCGGGATTCAGGTGCGCTTGCACATTGTTAAGCTCAATATCCCCGATAGTCAGCTGGTCGATGGTGGTCTGGGCCACCCGCACCACGCCATTGGCGGTTTGCGCCATGCCAGAGCGCCCGGCGGTCAGGCCCAGGTGTTGCTGCATGCTGGCCGGGACCGCCACATTGGTGGCGCCGGTATCGATCAAAAAAGTCACCGGTTGGCCATTGATGGTGCCATTAGTCACATAATGGCCCTGGCGGTTTTGTTTCAGGCGCACCTCAGTCTGGCCGTTGATGCGTTGTGATTGCGGCGCCTGGTTGGGATTGTGCTGTTTTTCCAGCACATCGCCAAAAATTAGCGTCAGTAAGCCCAGCCCGCAGATCCAGGCCAGGATAAACATCCATTTTGCGGTTGATTTTTCACTGCTCATGAAACCTTCTTTGCATCAGATAGCCAGCTTGTTGCTGCGGTATGCCCGTGCCACAATAACTGGTATTCACGACAAACAACCAGAGAGATGCCGGTGCATATCTACCCACAAGCCCGCCAGTTACCATCACCGTTTTACGATGCCCGCCCGGCAGGCAGCGACATTTCCTTATTGGTTATTCATAATATGTCATTGCCTCCCGGGCAGTTTAACACAAAGGGCATCGAGCAGTTGTTCACCGGCCACCTGAATGCTGCCGAACATCCGTTCTATGCTCAAATTGCCGGGCTGAAAGTCTCCGCGCACTGTGTGATATACCGCAGTGGCGAGGTAGTGCAGTTTGTGCCCTTTGATGCTCGGGCCTGGCATGCCGGGGTGTCGGTGTTTCAGGGCCATACGCGCTGTAACGATTTTGCTATAGGTATTGAGTTGGAAGGCACCGACACTTTGCCCTTTACCGACGCCCAATATACCAGTCTGATTGCCCTGACCCGTTATCTTACTGCTGCCTATCCTCGGATCACTTGTGGCCGCATAGTGGGGCATAATGATATTGCGCCGGGGCGCAAAACCGACCCCGGCCCGGCTTTTGAGTGGGGCCGGTTACGCCAGGCGGTGTTTACACCCGCATCCTCTAACCATAAACCGAGTAAACCATGATTCTGATAAGCCTGTTGATTGCGCTGGCCGTGGATCGCTATATGACCCGCAGCCGGCACGGTTATATCGATGCCTGGCTCAGCCGCTGGCTGGGTGAACGCCCGGCCACCCGTTGGTTGTTTATTACGGCGCTGGTGCTGGCTCTGCTGTTGAGCTGGCTGGACAGTGCTCTGCTGACCTTTGTGGTACAAACCCTCGTGCTTACCCTGGCGCTGGGCAAAGCCGACCTGGCGCGGATATATCATCGGTTTGTGGCTGCCGGCCAGCGCGACGACAGCGAAGCCATGAGTTTGTATCTGGGGATGCTAACTCAGCGGCGGGCCGACCAGGACACGCTGGACACGGCGATGGCTAAATGCCAGCTCTGGCTGAACTACCGCTATTATGCCGCGGTGATCATTATTTTTGTGGTATTGGGGGCGCCTGGCGTGCTTGCCTATGCCAGCCTGCGCTGGGCTGCACCCAACGATGCCTGTGGCAGCACCCCCGCCGGGAAATGTCTGCACTGGGCAGACTGGCTGCCCGTACGGGTAACCACGTTGTGTTATTTGCTGGTCGGGGATTTTGCCCGGGCACTGCCGGCCTGGCTCAAGTGGCTGGGGGCAGGGCGCATGTCAGCCCAGCATTATATTCAGGCGGTGGGCCAGCGCGCTGAAGAGCTCGACTCTGCGCGCAATACCTTATGTACCCAGGGCGCTATTCGCTTGGCCCGGCGCACCAGTTGGTGTCTGCTGGCTGCGGCTGCGGTACTCACCCTGATGGGCATGATCGCTTAATGGTTATGCGTCCATGGCGGATAATTAGCCCAAAACTGGTGACAGTTTGAGCACATCAGACCAGTGCCTAAATTCAGTAATAATCATTTAATTCAGTAGTTTAATGCTGACCATTGCAAAACTGTAATGGCCAGCATTTGCATTTACATTTACCTTGCATTTAAACTCTCATACACTATATAGGTAAATTGGTATTACCAATTGGTTTGAGCGACGCAATTTGTTTACAAATGCAGCGCAGGCGAGTGGACAAGGGACACCATGCACACAGGGCGTAAAAAACTGTCAGACGTGATCACCGAGCAACTGGAATCTATGATTTTGGATGGCTCGTTGCTGGCAGGTGAAAAATTACCGCCCGAGCGTGAGCTGGCGACCCGATTTGATGTGTCGCGCCCGTCGCTGCGTGAAGCCATTGGTAATCTGCAGGCTCGGGGCCTGGTGGAGCGTAAGCAGGGCGGCGGTACGTACGTCAGCAAGGATTTAAATGCCACCATGCGTGACCCCTTAATGGCACTGATTAGCCGGCGCCCGGAAACCCAGTTTGATTTACTGGAGTTTCGGCACGCGCTGGAAGGTATGGCAGCTTACTATGCGGCGTTGCGTGGCCAGCCTGAAGATTATACTGCGCTGGATACCGCGCTTTGTGCCTTGCCCAATCCGGCCAGGCAAGACAGCCAGCGCCCGTTAGCCGAAGCGCTGGGGCAGTTTTACATCATCATGGCGCGCGCCTCACACAATATGGTGTTACTCCATGTGATGAGCACCATGCAGGCCATGCTGGTGGACAATATTGAACGAAATTTGGAAATGCTGGCACAACATGCCGATGTCAGTGGCGATTTATCGCGCCAGCGGGCCGAAATCGTCGCCGCGATTGGCCAGCGTGATCCAGAAAGTGCCCGGCAGGCGTGTAACAGCCACCTGGCCTTTATTGAAAAAACCCTTTTGACGATCAATCAGCGCGATAGTCGTGTACAACGTGCGCTTCGTCGTCTGGAGATTTAGTGGCGTAATGCCCGTTTTAAAGCCGCGCTGGCAGGCCTGGCCGCAGCGCACTCTTAAGGTGAGCCGTTAGGGTTCACTGCAAGTACAACGTAATCTAGGTATACCATCCTTCAACCGGTGTGGCTGAATAGGATGGTTTTCTATATCAGCAACAATAGGATGGCACCATGACTGAAATGATGCACCAAGATGTGGATCCCCAAGAAACACAAGAATGGCTGGAGTCGTTAGAGTCAGTTTTAGAAGAAGAAGGTACAGAAAGGGCCCACTTCTTATTAGAATCATTGATCGAGAAAGCACGCAGAAATGGTGCCCACTTGCCCTATGATGCAACCACGGCGTATATCAACACGATTCCGCCAGGTCAGGAACCCACCATGCCGGGCGACCAGACGCTGGAAGGCAAAATTCGCAATGCGCTACGCTGGAATGCATTGATGATGGTGTTGCGGGCCTCTAAGAAAAATCTTGAACTGGGTGGCCATATTTCCAGTTTTGCCTCCTCCGCCATGTTGTATGATGTAGGTTTCAACCATTTTTACCGTGCGCCAAATGAAAAAGACGGTGGCGACTATGTATTCTTCCAGGGCCACGTATCACCGGGTATTTACTCTCGTGCCTTTATCGAAGGCCGCCTGACCGAAGAACAACTGGACGGTTTCCGCCAGGAAGTAGACGGTAAAGGCTTATCGTCATACCCGCACCCTAAACTGATGCCTGACTTCTGGCAGTTCCCGACGGTATCCATGGGCTTAGGCCCGATGCAGGCAATTTATCTGGCCCGCTTCTTAAAATACCTGACCGACCGCGGAATTAAAGACTGCTCTGAACAGCGCGTATGGTGCTATTTAGGTGACGGTGAGTGTGACGAGCCAGAATCATTGGGTGCCATTGGCCTGGCCTCGCGCGAAGGCCTGGATAACCTGACATTTGTTATTAACTGTAACCTGCAGCGTCTGGATGGCCCGGTCCGCGGTAACGCCAAAATCATCCAGGAGCTGGAAGGTAACTTCCGCGGCGCTGGCTGGGAAGTGATCAAGGTTATCTGGGGTCGTTACTGGGATCCGCTGCTGGCCCGCGACACCTCTGGCAAGCTGCTGGATCTGATGAACGAAACCGTTGACGGTGAGTATCAGAACTTTAAAGCCAAAGGCGGCGCGTATACGCGTGAAAAATTCTTTGGCAAATATCCAGAGCTAAAAGAAATGGTTGCCAACATGTCAGATGAAGACATCTGGCGTCTGAACCGGGGTGGTCACGATCCGGTGAAAGTGTATGCTGCATACGACCGTGCCGTGAAAACCAAAGGCCGTCCTCAGGTGATCTTGGCTAAAACCGTTAAAGGTTATGGCATGGGCGCAGCCGGTGAAGGTAAGAACATTGCCCACCAGGTTAAGAAGATGGACATGGAAGCGGTGAAAGCCTATCGCGACCGTTTCAATATTCCGGTTAAAGACAGTGACCTGGAAAACCTGCCGTACTACAAGTTTGACGATGACAGCGATGAGATGAAGTATCTGCGCGAGCGTCGTGAAGCCTTAGGTGGCTACATGCCAGTGCGTCGTGCCAAAGCATCAGAAGATCTACCGGCACCGCCAATGAAAGCCTTCGAAGCAGTTACCAAAGGTTCTGGGGATCGTGAAATCTCCACCACCATGGCGTTTGTGCGGGTACTGACTGCATTGCTTAAAGACAAGCAAATCGGTAAGCGTATCGTGCCGATTATTCCGGATGAAGCCCGTACCTTTGGTATGGAAGGCTTATTCCGTCAGGTGGGTATCTACTCGTCTCAGGGCCAAAAATATGAGCCGCAGGATTCTGACCAGGTCGCCTACTACCGTGAAGACCAAAAAGGCCAGGTACTGCAGGAAGGTATTAACGAGCTGGGTGCCATGGCATCCTGGGTGGCTGCCGGTACGTCGTACAGCTTAAACGACCTGCCGATGGTACCGTTCTACATTTACTACTCTATGTTTGGTTTCCAACGGGTTGGCGATCTGGCCTGGGCGGCCGGTGATTCACGTACCCGCGGCTTCTTAGTCGGTGGTACCGCCGGACGCACCACGCTTAACGGTGAAGGCTTGCAGCACCAGGATGGCCACAGCCATACTCAGGCAGCGCTGATCCCTAACTGTATCAGCTACGATCCGACCTACGGCTACGAAGTGGCTGTCATCGTGCAGGACGGCCTGCGCCGCATGTTCGAAGAGCAGGAAGATGTGTTCTATTACCTGACCGTGATGAACGAAAACTACAAGCAACCGGAAATGCCAAAAGGCGTGGAAGAAGGCATTGTAAAAGGTATTTATCTGCTGGATACCGTGGGCGAAAGCGACAAGAAAGTGAAGCTGATGGGCTCAGGCACTATCTTAGAGCAGGTGCGCGAAGCCGCCAAGCTGCTGGCCGATAACTACGGTATTGAGTCTGAAGTGTACAGTGTGACCTCGTTTAACGAGCTGACCCGCGATGGCATTAATTGTGACCGTCACAACATGCTGCACCCGGATGCTGACGCTAAGACCCCGTTTATCACTGAGGTGCTGGAGCAAGGCAACAACGGCCCGACTATCGCCGCGACCGATTACATTAAAAACTATGCCGACCAGGTACGTAACTTTGTACCGGGCAGCTACCGTGTACTGGGCACAGACGGCTTTGGCCGCTCTGACAGCCGCGCAAACCTGCGCCGCCACTTTGAAGTGGACGCTGCGCATGTGGCATACAGCGCGCTGTATGAGTTATACAAAGCAGGCGAAGTAGATGCCAAGACACTGTCCAAAGCGATGGACGATCTGAACATCGACGCCGACAAAGTAAACCCACTGTACGCGTAAGCACAGGAGAGACAGCAACATGGCAGATATTAAAGACGTACTCGTACCAGATTTAGGTGAAGACGATGTTGAAGTCATTGAACTGTGTGTAGCAGAGGGTGACGACGTTGAAGCCGAGGGTGCGCTGGTCACTGTTGAAAGTGATAAAGCCAGCATGGACGTACCGGCCCCGTTTGCCGGTAAGGTCAAAGAGCTGTGCGTAAGCGTAGGCGACAAAATTTCGCAGGGCGACCTGTTGGCCAAAATTGAAGAAGCAGGCGGTGCGGATGCACCGGCTGCCGACAACAGCCAGGATGACGCCAAAGCACAAAGCAAAGAGGCGCCTAAGCAAGAGTCTAAAGCAGAAGAGCCGGCCAAGCAGTCTGGTAATTCAGGCCAGGGCGGCAGCAAAGAAATTGAAGTGAAGGTACCGGATATCGGTGATGCCGAAGAAGTCGATATCATTGAAATCCTGGTGGCCGAAGGTGACACTGTGGAAGCCGAAGATGGCCTGATCACGCTGGAAACCGACAAAGCCACCATGGATGTACCTTCACCGCAGGCCGGTAAAATCAAAAGCCTGAAAGTGAAAGAAGGCGACAAGGTTTCTGAAGGCTCATTGGTGCTGATCTTAGAAGTCAGCGACGGTGAAGCTGGCGGCTCTGAAAGTGCTGACGATAGCCAGCAAGACAGCGCGTCTGCCCAGTCAGAATCAGCCGGCCAGGCTGAACAAGCCAGTGCTGATACAGAAAGCGCTGAAGGCGCGGAAGAAGAAATCGAAGTCACCGTGCCGGATATCGGTGATGCCGAAGATGTGGAAATCATCGACGTGCTGGTGGCCGAAGGCGACAGCATAGAGGCCGAAGATGGCCTGATCACCTTAGAAACCGACAAAGCTACCATGGATGTGCCGGCTCCGCAGGCAGGGACTGTGGCCAAGATGTTGGTGAAACAGGGTGACAAGGTATCCAAAGGTTCGCCGGTACTGATGCTGAAAGTCAAAGGCAGTGGTGACAGCGGTACTGCGCCAGCCAAGCAAGAAGCGCCTAAGGAAGCACCCAAGCAGGATACTTCCAAACAGCAAAGCAGCGACCAGCAAGACAGTGGCCGGCCTAAGCCACCACCAGTGCCGCATCATCCGTCTGCCGGTGAAAAGCAAAAAACCGGTAAAGTACATGCGTCACCATCGGTACGTCGCTTAGCCCGCGAATTTGGTGTCGATCTGACTCAGGTATCAGGTTCTGGCCGCAAAAACCGCATTTTGAAAGAAGATGTGCAGTCGTATGTGAAATACGAGCTGTCACGGCCTAAAGCCAGTGCTGGTGCAGTTAGCCAGGGCGGCGGTGGCGGCCTGCAGGTGATTGCACCGCCGAAGGTAGACTTTTCGAAGTTTGGTGAAGTTGAAGAAGTGCCGTTGACTCGGATCCAGAAACTGTCTGGACCGAACCTGCACCGCAACTGGGTGACCATTCCGCACGTGACGCAGTTTGAAGAAGCTGATATCACCGGTATGGAAGCATTCCGTAAGGAACAAAACCAGAAAGCCGAGAAGCGTAAACTGGGCTTTAAGATCACCCCACTGGTATTCATGATGAAAGCCGTGGCCGATGCGTTGAAAGAATATCCTATCTTCAACACTTCGTTGTCGCAGGATGGTGAATCGCTGATCCAGAAAAAGTATTACCACATCGGTATTGCAGTCGATACGCCAAACGGCCTGGTGGTTCCGGTAGTGCGTGACGTGGACCAAAAAGGTGTCCACGAGCTGTCGCAAGAGCTGCTGGAAATCAGCGCCAAGGCACGCGATGGTAAGCTGAAGTCTGCCGATATGCAGGGCAGCTCATTTACTATCTCAAGCTTAGGCGGAATCGGCGGAACAGCCTTTACACCTATTGTAAATTCGCCAGATGTCGCCATCTTAGGGGTGTCGAAGAGCGAAATGAAGCCGAAGTGGAACGGCAAAGAGTTCGAACCACGTCTGATGCTGCCATTGTCGCTATCTTACGATCACCGCGTGATCGACGGCGCTGTGGCAGCCCGGTTTGCTGTCCACTTAAAATCCGTGTTGGAAGACCTGCGCGAGATTTTGCTGTAACACCATGATAAGGGGCAGACACCATCTGCCCCTTTACGCTTTTTAAGAAGCAATTAGGCGGCTTTGCTTTACATGACAGACTCGGCCTAGTTAAAATTCTTAACGCATATTTTTCAGATATTTGACAAATTTTTGAGGTCACGATGAGCGATATAAAAACTCAGCTAGTTGTATTAGGCGCAGGGCCGGGCGGTTATTCAGCCGCGTTCCGTGCTGCCGATATGGGCGTAGAAACCGTTATTGTTGATGCCAGGGAAACTCTGGGTGGGGTTTGCCTGAATGTTGGATGTATTCCTTCAAAAGCCCTGTTACACGTGGCCAAAGTAATGAAAGAAGCCAAAGCTATGGCCAGCCACGGTGTGAGCTTTGGTGAGCCGGAAATCGATCTGGATAAACTGCGCAGCTACAAAGATTCGGTAGTTGGCCAGTTGACCAAAGGCTTGTCGGGCATGTCTAAGATGCGCAAAGTGAAGCATGTGCGCGGCACCGGTACCTTTACCGGGGCAAATACCCTGGAAGTGGAAGGTGAAGACGGCAAAACGACCATTACGTTTGACAACGCCATCATTGCAGCCGGTTCTGAGCCGGTAAAGCTGCCGTTCATTCCAGAAGATGAGCGCGTAGTCGATTCAACCGGCGCCCTGGAATTAAAAGATATTCCAGAAAAAATGCTGGTATTAGGCGGTGGTATTATCGGTCTGGAAATGGGCACGGTCTATCAGGCACTGGGTTCTAAGATCGACGTGGTCGAGTTTTTAGACCAGCTGATCCCGGCGGCCGACAAAGACATCATGAAGTCATTCATGAAATCTTATAAAGACCGTTTCAACGTCATGCTGGAAACCAAGGTAACAGACGTAGAAGCTAAAGATGATGGCCTGTATGTAACTTTTGAAGGCAAAAATGCGCCATCTGAAAAAGTTCGCTACGACAAGGTACTGGTCTCTGTAGGTCGTACACCAAACGGTAAAAAAGTAGGCGCTGACAAAGCTGGCGTTAAAGTTGATGATCGTGGCTTTATCAATGTTGATAAGCAGATGAAGACCAACGTCGACAATATCTTCGCCATTGGCGACCTGGTAGGCCAGCCTATGCTGGCGCACAAAGCTGTGCATGAAGGCCACGTAGCTGCCGAAGTGATTGCCGGTAAGAAGCACTACTTCGACCCGCGCTGCATCCCTTCTGTTGCCTACACTGAGCCAGAAGTTGCCTGGGTTGGCCTGACTGAAAAAGAAGCCAAAGAGCAAAACGTAAGCTACGAAACCACCACCTTCCCGTGGTCAGCTTCTGGCCGAGCGATTGCTTCTGATGCCACCGACGGCATGACCAAGTTGATCTTCGACAAAGACTCCGGTCGCATCATCGGTGGTGCCATGGTGGGTACCAACGCCGGTGAAATGCTGGGTGAAATTGGCCTGGCCATCGAGATGGGTGCAGATGCTGAAGATGTGGCGCTGACTATCCACGCTCACCCCACGCTGAACGAGTCTATCGGCCTGGCGGCAGAGATTCAGGAAGGCAGCATCACCGATATGCCTAACCCGAAAGCCAAAAAGAAGTAAGCGTTAACTATACGCACAAAAAAGCGAGGTCATGACCTCGCTTTTTTTATGTCTGACGATGGGTAAAAAAGCTATTTAGACAGCGGCCGGGCTAGCGCGGGTTCGCTGACCCGCTCAGAGACTGGCAGCTGGGTCGCCTGGATGCAGGCTTCATGATGTTGCGCACGAGCCTGACGGAGCGCATCTTCGCAATAGCCTTTCCGGCAGCATTGCGACAGCAGGGTTTCATGTTGCTGTACCCGTTCATGAATAATGCGCACAATGTGCCGGCGCAGCCAGCGTAATCCGGCATCCTGATCCTGGCGCTTGTGCCATAACAGCGATAACGGTGTCTGCGGAATTTCCAGCGGGGTTTCAAACACCGCCAGCTCTTTGGAAAATATCGCTTTTTCCAGCACCATCGAGGGCGCCACACAAATCAGGTCGGACTGTTTAAGTAGGCTCGGCACGGTATAAAAATTGTTGACCGACATGGCCACCCGGCGCTGCATGCCAATGCTTTGCAGTGCCTGATCGGTGGGCCCGGCCACATCACCGGTGACTGAGACCAGCAAATGATCGGCATTGGCAAACTGTTCCAGCGTCAGATTTTCCTGGGCCAGCGGGTGACCCGGGCGCATTACCACTACATAGCGCGGGTCCAGTAGATGCTCAGTATGGATTACCCCGTCAGGGTGCACATATTTACTGATAGCCAGTTCGGCCTCAGCATCTTTTAGAATATCCGCAGTATCAATAGACGGATTCGGGATCGCATACACATTGATACCCGGTGCTTCACGCTCAATGATTTGCCGTAATGGGCCCCACACCATATCCACAAAGGTATCGGTGGCGGCGATCCGAAATGTGCGCTGGGCGGTGGCCGGATTAAACTCACTGGGGTTCACTGCTTCGGACAAACTGCTCAGCGGTGTTTGGATCTGACTCCACAGATTACGCGCAAACGCGGTGGGCTGGATCCCCCGGCCATCTTTGACAAACAGCTCATCATTCCAGGCGGTACGCATGCGCGACAGGGCGTTGGACACCGCCGGCTGGGTCATCGACAGACGATCGGCTGCCCGGGTAATAGCCCCTTCGGTCATAATCGCATCAAATATCATCAATAACGTCAGTTCTTGTGGTCGCATGCTGCCCCCGCGGGTGATGTATGTATTGGCCTCACCTAATATATTACATTCTGTGATGCATTGCATACAAAATGATAATTATATTTATTGTTTGCCCTTCTGCATAATCCCGCCATCAAAATTTTAGAAGAGAGATGCACATGTCTGTTATATCCCGTTTCAGCCTTGTTGTACTAAGCCTAATGGGCCTGTTGGCGTTAGGCGCCTGCAGTGATATTAGCGCGCAAGCGCCTGCCAAACAGGCCGCCGCCGGGGTGCCGGTAGACGTGGCCGATGTTGTGGCGCAGCGCATCACCGAGTGGGACAGCTTTACCGGACGTTTGGAAGCGCCACAATCAGTATCGCTGCGGCCAAGGGTGTCCGGCTATATTGACATGGTGGCCTTTGAAGAAGGTGAATATGTCGAGCAGGGCGATACCCTGTTTTTGATTGATAACCGAATGTTTAAGGCCGAAGTGTCGCGCTTAGAAGCGCAGCTGGATGAAGGCAAAAGCCGCTTACAGCTGGCCCGTCAGGACTTGAGCCGTGCCGAACGCCTGCGCCAGAGCCAGTCGGTGTCGCAGGAAGTGCTGGATCGCCGGGCGTCTGAGGTGGATCAGGCCAAAGCCGCCGTAGCGCAAACCGAAGCGGCATTGGATGTTGCTCGTCTTAACCGGGGATTTGCACGGGTCGAAGCGCCTATCGCCGGGCGAGTTTCGCGGGCCAATATTACTGAAGGTAACTATGTCACAGCCGGTCAGACCGAGCTGACATCCATTGTCGCCACCGACCGTCTGTATGCCTATTTTGATATTGATGAAAGCACCTGGCTGGATTATCAGCAGGCGCTACAGGGCAATGCATCGATGGCTACGCAGCCGGTGGCTATGCGCCTGGCCAACGAGCAGGATTATCAGCACTGGGGCAAAATGAACTTTGTGGATAATCAGGTTAATGCCAACACGGGTACGCTGCGGGTTCGAGCGGTATTTGATAATAAAGACGGCGAGCTATTGCCCGGTCTGTTTGCCCACCTGAAACTGGCCGGCGGCCAGCCGCAAGACGGCATTCTGGTGGCAGAAAAAGCCATCGGTACCGACCTGAACAATAAATTTGTACTGGTCCTCAATCAGGACAATAAAGTGGAATATCGTGCCATCACCATGGGTGACAAGGTTGGGCCATTGCGCATTGTAAAATCGGGCCTGAGCGCCGGTGATACTGTGGTGGTCAATGGTCTACAGCGGGTACGCCCAGGCGCAACAGTTGCACCCAATGAAGTGGCTATGGCCGATGAGCAAACCTTGTCGGATCTGCAAGCCTGGCAACAGCGCGCCGAGCAGTTTTCGCAGTGGGCGCACCGCGCCAAAGACGCCGCCGCTCCCGGCAACCAGACCGGCGAAGCAGGGGGCCGGTAATGAAGTTCTCGCAGTTTTTTATTCAACGGCCTATCTTTGCCGCGGTATTGTCGCTGCTGATTTTTATCGGCGGGGCCATCGCGGTGTGGAAGCTGCCCATCACTGAATACCCGGATGTGGTGCCGCCCACCGTGGTGGTAACTGCTAACTACCCGGGGGCCAACCCCAAAGTGATTGCCGAAACCGTGGCCACGCCACTGGAGCAGGAAATCAACGGCGTGGAAAACATGCTGTACCAGTCATCACAGGCCACTTCTGATGGCCGAATGACCTTAACGGTGACCTTTGCCATCGGTACCGACCCGGATGAAGCCACCACCCTGGTGCAAAATCGGGTTAACCGGGCCTTGCCGCGGCTACCGCAGGAAGTGCAGCGGTTAGGCGTCATTACCGAAAAATCCTCACCTAACCTGACCATGGTGGTGCATCTGACCTCGCCGGATGATCGCTATGACATGCTGTATTTGTCGAACTATGCCGACCAGAATGTCAAAGACGAGCTAAACCGGATTGACGGGGTGGGGCAGGTCCGCCTGTTTGGCGCCGGTGAATACAGTATGCGGGTGTGGTTGAACCCCAATAAACTGGCAGCGCTGAATATGAACCCGGGTGATGTGGTCGGGGCTATTCGTGCGCAAAACCAGCAGGCTGCAGCTGGCAGTCTGGGTGCACAGCCCACCGGTAGCAGCGATTTTCAGTGGCTTATTAATGTGCGTGGCCGGCTGATTGAGCAGGACGAGTTTGAAAACATCATCGTCAAAACCGGCGACCGCGGTGAGATCACCCGCCTCAAAGATGTTGCCCGTATTGAACTGGGCGCCGATAACTATGCTCTGCGCTCACTGCTGAATAATCGCCCAGCCGCCGCTGTGCCGATTTTCCAGGCCCCCGGCTCCAATGCTATTCAGATCTCTGAAGATGTACGGGCGCGGATGCGCGAGCTGTCTAAAACCTTCCCTGATGGGCTGGAATACGAAATTGTCTATGACCCGACTGTGTTTGTGCGCGGCTCAATTGATGCGGTTGTCAGCACTCTGTTCGAAGCGGTATTGCTGGTAGTCCTGGTGGTGGTGCTGTTTTTACAAACCTGGCGCGCTTCCATCATTCCGCTGGTGGCTGTACCTATCTCCCTGGTCGGTACCTTTGCCTTTATGCATCTGATGGGCTTTTCGCTCAATGCCTTGTCGTTGTTTGGGTTGGTGCTGGCCATCGGGATTGTGGTGGATGATGCTATTGTGGTGGTGGAAAATGTTGAGCGAAATATCGCCGATGGGCTGAGCCCGGTGGAGGCTACCAAGCAGGCGATGAAAGAAGTCACCGGGCCCATCATTGCTACCACTCTGGTGTTGGCAGCGGTATTTATTCCTACTGCCTTTATGAGCGGGCTGACCGGCCAGTTTTATCGTCAGTTTGCACTGACTATCACTATTTCAACAGTGATCTCGGCCATTAACTCGCTGACCTTAAGCCCGGCACTGTCGGCCTTATTGCTCAAGCCCCATGGTCAGGCTAAAGACTGGCTGACCCGGGGAATGGAAAAGGCATTCGGCGGCTGGTTGTTTAAACCGTTTAACCGCATGTTTGATAAAGCCTCTGGTCGCTACACCGGTGCGGTGGGCTCGATGGTGCGCAAAGGCGGCATCATCATGGTGCTGTATGCCGGCTTGCTGGGGTTGACCTGGCAGCAATTTGACAGCACGCCCACCGGCTATGTACCGCCGCAGGATAAGATGTACCTGGTAGCTTTTGCCCAGCTGCCAAATGCCGCGTCGCTGGATCGCACCGAAGAAGTTATCCGGGAAATGTCGCGGATTGCCATGGAGCATCCTGGGGTATCAGATGCGGTGGCCTTTCCGGGCCTGAACATCAACGGGTTTACCAATAGCCCCAGCTCGGGCATTTTGTTTACGCCGTTAAAACCGTTTGACGAGCGTCAGGATCCCAGCTTGTCGGCCGGAGCCATCGCCGCGGATCTGAATAAGGCATTCGGCTCTATCAAAGGTGCCTATGTGGCCATCTTCCCGCCACCGCCGGTACAGGGATTAGGCACTATCGGTGGTTTCAGGCTGCAGTTGCAGGACCGGGGCTCAATGGGGTTTGAAACCTTGGGGCGGGTGTCTAACGAAGTTATTCAAAAAGCCTGGGCGGACCCGGCGCTGACCGATGCCTTCACCAGCTTCACGGTCAATGTGCCTCAGCTGGATGTGGATGTAGACCGGGAAAAAGCCATGACCCAGGGCGTGGCCATCGATACCCTGTTCGCCACCATGCAGGGCTATCTGGGCGCTATCTATGTAAATGACTTCAACCTGTTTGGCCGTACCTATCAGGTCAATGTGCAGGCGGATGCGCCGTACCGGCAGAACATTGAGCAAATCGAGCAGATGAAGGTGCGTAATGCCCAAGGCGAAATGATCCCGCTGGGCTCAATGTTATCCATTGAACACAGCGCCGGGCCGGATCGGGTGATGCATTACAACGGCTATGTCACCGCAGAAATCAATGGCGCACCGGCACCCGGCTACAGCTCGGATCAGGCCAAAGCGGCTATTGAGAAAATTCTGGATGACACCTTGCCAATCGGCATGACTTACGAATGGACCGAGCTGACTTATCAGCAGATCCTGGCCGGTGACACCGCGATGTATGTGTTCCCGCTGGTAGTTCTGTTGGTGTTCCTGGTACTTGCTGCTCAGTATGAAAGCCTGCGCTTACCACTGGCTATCATCCTGATCGTACCGATGACGCTACTTAGCGCACTGATCGGTGTGAAAATTTACGGTGGCGATAACAACATCTTTACCCAAATCGGCCTGATTGTACTGGTTGGCCTGGCCACCAAGAACGCCATTTTGATAGTGGAGTTTGCCAAAGAACTGCAGGAGCAGGGCCATGATGCCTTCTCAGCCATCAAAGAAGCCAGCCGCCTACGGCTACGGCCCATTTTGATGACCTCTATCGCCTTTATCATGGGCGTATTGCCGATGGTGCTGTCTACCGGCGCCGGTGCAGAAATGCGCCAGGCCATGGGCGTGGCAGTGTTCTCCGGCATGATTGGGGTAACCTTCTTTGGCCTTATCCTCACTCCGGTGTTTTATTATCTGCTGCAGCGCCGCAAAGTCAGTCGCACAGCAACCTAACCCAAGCGTTGCCCCTCTCCTTTAACAAGGGGCATTTTTTGCCGCCCTTCCCCAAGGGCGGCTTTTTTTTGTCATTTTAGAAATGACGAAAGTCTTGGACACCCACTTTTTTTGGCCTTGCAGGCAGGTGTTACTTCTGATGAAGTTTAGGCATTTCGCCGGATTGCCGGCGGGAAGCAAACTCGGCGGTATGGACCGCCTGATATTGGACATCCACCTTTTTTGTTTTGCTACTATGCGTAGCAGCGAGTGATTTATAAGCATTTTGCCGGATTGCCGGCGAGCAACCAAAGAGGGGCGGTGTCGACCGCCCCTCTTTGGAATCTCCCCGCGACCCCGATGCTGTGACTGCGTCAGCCGCAGTGCCGGCAAAACTGCCCACAGCCAAAAGGGTCATCCGTGACCCTGTTTGGCCTGGCCCGGCATCCCTGCCGGTCCGGTCAGTTTTTCTCACCGGCCCAGCGGCTGACCACAGCAAGGGGCTATAAAAAGCAGCTCGTCTCTTCGGAGCTGCTCTGTTGGAATGTTGGACACCCACTATTTTGCTTTCGCTACGCTGCGAAGCAGCGAGTGCTGTACAAGCATCTTGTCGGATTGCCGACAGCAACCAAAGAGGGGCGGTGTCGACCGCCCCTCTTTGGAATCTCCCCGCGACCCCACGCTGTGAAAGCGTCAGCCGCAGTGCCGGCAAAACAACCCCCAGCCAAAAGGGTCATCCCTGACCCTTTTGGCCTGGCCCGGCATCCCTGCCGGTCCGGTCAGTTTTTCTCACCGGCCCTGAGGCTGACCACAGCAAGGGGCCCCATAGATCAGCTCATATCTTCGAGCCTACTCAATTGGAAAGCCGGACGCCTATTGCTTATTGAAATGTAAGAACAGCCTGCTCTTATTCCCCCTAAGCGGAATAGCCAGTTGGGTGGAAAAGCAGAAAAATCGGCGAGGCAGGATGCCGAGCCAGCAGCACCGGGTCAGGATGACCCGTTGATGCGTGGCTTTTATGCCCGCCCGATTGGCTAGGCAGTTTTCCGCTTTGGGGAAGGCAGGGAGTCCAGAGGGTATTGCCGTATACCCTCTGGGTGACGTCGCCACCGCGACAAAGTGGCAGGAATACCTCTTAGGCTGAGACCAATTAGTCTGGAGTGAACAACCAAAGCAAACCGCCATCGAGCGAGGCGAAATCGCACACACCTTCTGGGTGAAGTCGCCACCGCGACAAAATGTTGAGAAGCCTTCTAGGCTGAAACTAAGCAGCAAAGTGGTGGACACCCACTTGTAGACTTCTTCTGCTATTCCCCCAAATATTGCTATACTGCGGGCATCTGTTTGGTTACGCAGGATATTGGCAGCGGTATGAGTTCTCCATCCCCCCCTGCACAACTTGAATTTTTTGCAGTACCCAGCCCCTGCATCGGCGTGTGCCAGTCGGGACCGCGTGGCTATTGCAAAGGCTGTTACCGCAGCCGGGAAGAGCGCTTGTACTGGCTTAAAGTGGATGATTTCACCCGGCGCAAAATTGTGGCCGCTTGCCATCGGCGTAAGCAGGCTGCATTGCGGCGTAAACAGCAAAGCGGAGTCAGCGAAGCACCGCCGCCCACACAATTCGACTTATTTGGCGATAAAACATCGGATTAAATCCTCCCCGCAGCGGCTTGCTTTGATATACTCTGGCCACTCTTTCAAAGGTGTGTGAATATGGCATTAGATAAACTGGTTTCTTATGCGGCCAATTCTTTTACGCTGCCCGACGTGTGCTTGCGGTTGCGCGAGGTGCTTGACGACAAGCGCTCTGATGCTGAAGATATCGCACGTTTGATTTCGGTGGATCCGTCATTAACCGCCAAGATTCTAAAACTGGCCAATAGCGCGCTGTTCCGCTTTCCGTCGCAGGTCGACTCGATTGCTCGCGCGGTCAATGTGATCGGCGGCGAGGCGTTGTATAATCTGGCTGTGGCAGAAACCGCCAACAATGCCTTTTCTCACTTTGAAAGTCACCTGATAAACCGGGAGCAACACTGGCATCGTTCGGTGTATTGCGGGATGGCGGCAAAATATCTGGCCCGGCATGTGCGCATGCGCGGTAGCGAACGATTTTTTGTTATGGGGATCCTCAGCAACCTTAGCGAGCTGGTGGTCGCCAAATGCGATCCAGAAAATTATCAGCTGTACCTGAATACCGAGTCGGATTTATTGCCCTGGGAAAAACAGCAACTGGTGTTTGGCTATGACTTTGCGCACCTGAGCGGCATGATCATGGAGCGCTGGCAACTACCGCTACAATTGTTTTACCCGGTACGTCTGCTGCATAACGTGCAAAAACAAAGCAAAGAGTCGGAGATTGCTTTATTAGCGTGTGCGCAACGGGTTACAATCCAGCAACTCAGCCAGGAAAGGCACCCGAACATTGAACTTTTCACCGCCGCTATCGCCCATAGTCTGAAGGTGGAAGGTGAGGCCATTGGCAATGCTGTTTCATTTGCCAATCACGAAACCAATAAAATTGCCTCCCTGATTTGTTAATAATAATACCGGCCACGGACGGGATACTTTGCGCTAAAAAATTCAAAATTATCTATGCACAATCATTCTCCTTTCCGTTTGTGGATCCTGCCTGTGTGTTTATTAGGCAGTGGATCAGCCGCAGCGGCTGATAAAAATCTGATCCAGACGCTATATCATAGCGACTTCACCTATCAACAGGGTGAATCTGAAGAGCTGTTTACCTTGGATGGTGAGCTTGGGATCCTGAACGCGTCAGGCAACACCGATGCCACCTCACTCAAAGCCGGCATCGTGTCTGAGCAGGAAACTCCGTATTGGAACAACAACTACTTTGCCGAGTTGTTGTACAAGCAAACCGAAGTCGAAGAAGACGGTGAGACTGAAGATCGGGTCAGTGCCCAGCGCTTTTATGGCACGGCGCAATTTGACTATAAGCTGACTACGCCAGGTCGGCGGATGTTTATATACGCCGATTATGAAAACGACCGGTTTAACGGTTATGAATACCGGGCGACGCTGGCCAGCGGTTGGTCGCATCGGGTTTGGAATACTGATAACAGTATGTTCAGGTACAGTGTCGGACCCGGCTATGGTTTTGTAAAAGCCGAAGATAATACTGTTACCAACGCTAATAATGGGTTTATTCTGCGCGCTTCCACCGAATACCAGCGTTTGTGGTATACCGGCTCGCGCTTACGTCAGTTTTTAAGCACTGAGATTGGCCCAAATAATATTAAAACGCGGTCTGAGACAGCCTTATCAGCCAATTTGTTTGATTCGCTGGCCATGAAGCTGTCATTTGTTGTGGCGTATGAAACCCAGCCGCTACCAGGCCAGCAGGGTGTGAATACCGAAACCTCTGTGTCAGTGGTTTATCGGTTTTTCTAAATTCGGCAGGCACCCAGAATTCTCAACAGAGGCGTTTAGCCTCTGTTGCTTTTTATACACTTAACGGGGAAACAACATGAAAAAGACGGTACTTACCGCAGCCGTTATCGGCGCGCTGTGTTCAGGCACAGCAGCTGCACAAACTAAGCAAAAGCCATTTACGCTGGAAGGCGGTCTGGGCTTTATTTTTACTACCGGTAACACCGATACAACCTCGGTGAACGGTTCGTTAGAGTCGCACCAGGAACTGGAAGACTGGAGTAATGATTACAGCCTGAGCGGTCTGTACAAAAAAGAGACTGTGGAAAATGACGAGGGCGTGGAAGAAGATCGCACCTCCGCCCAGCGTTTTGATGCACAGGCGCAGGCCAACTACAAGTTGGACAACCCTGACTACCGCTTGTTCGGCTTTGCTTCGTACGAAGACGATCGTTTCAGCTCGTACAACTACCAGTCAACGCTGGCTACCGGTTGGAACCACAAGTTGTGGCAGGACGATACCACGTCATTTGAATATTCAGTGGGTCCGGGTTATGCATTTAACGAAACCCAGGATGGCGAACAGCAAAATGGCCTGATTGTGCGGGCATCAAGCGGGTTTCAATGGTTAATCTCTGATACCGCCAAGTTTACCCAAACCATCAGTACCGAGGTGGGTAGCGAGAACACCAAATCTGCTGCCGAGACTGCACTGACCGCTTCTATCAACGGCAGCCTGTCGTTGAAACTGTCGGTATCTCTGGACCACAATACCCATGTTGAGCCCGGCAAAGAAAAGCTGGACACCGAAACAGCGATCACCCTGGTGTATAACTTCCTATAAACTGGAAAGTGCAATAAAAAAGCCCGCCCGGAGAATTCCGGCGCGGGCTTTTTTGTATTGGCGAGTACTTAATGCAGCAGGCGAGTTTTGATGGTGCCGTCAATCTGCATCAGCTGATTAAAGCCTTCATAAGCTTTATCTGCTTCAATATCAATGACCACATAACCAATATCTGGGGTGGTTTGCAGATATTGTGCTTCGATGTTGATACCCTGTTCGGCGAATGTGCGGTTAATTTGCATAATCACGCCAGGGCGGTTTTCGTGGATGTGTAGCAACCGCGAGCGGCCCGGATGATCCGGTAGCGATACTTCCGGGAAATTCACCGCCGACAAGGTGGAGCCATTATCACTGTATTTGGCCAGCTTGCCGGCCACTTCGATGCCAATGTTTTCCTGAGCTTCCTGGGTGCTGCCGCCCACATGCGGGGTGAGGATCACATTATCAAAGCGGCGCAGCGGCGACTCAAATTCTTCATCATTGGACTTGGGCTCCACTGGGAATACATCAATGGCAGCACCGCTTAACTTGCCACTTTCCAGCGCCGCGACCAGAGCATCAATGTCCACCACGGTACCGCGAGACGCATTAATCAAGATGGCATCCTGGCGCATCGACGCCAAGGCCTGGGCATCGATCATATCCTTGGTTTGCGGCGTTTCAGGCACATGCAGTGACACCACATCAGAGGTGGCCAGCAAGGTTTCCAGGCTCTTGGTCTGGGTGGAGTTGCCCAGCACCAGTTTGTCTTCGATATCGTAAAATTGAACGCGCATGCCCAGGTGCTCCGCCAAAATGCTCAACTGGGTGCCGATATGTCCATAACCGATAATCCCCAAGGTTTTGCCACGCGCCTCATAAGCCCCGTTGGCACTTTTTTCCCATTCGCCGCGGTGCGCTTTGGCATTTTTGGAAGGGATCTGACGCAGCAGCAAAATAATCTGGCCAAGCACCAGTTCGGCCACCGAGCGAGTATTGGAAAAGGGGGCGTTAAAGACCGGGATCCCACGCTTTTCAGTCGCCACCAGATCGACCTGATTAGTGCCGATACAAAAACACCCGACCGCGACCAGTTTTTGTGCCGCATCAATGACTGCTTCAGTTAGCTGAGTACGTGAGCGGAGCCCGATAAAATGCACATCCTGCACTTTTTCAATCAGTTCGTGTTCAGGCAGTGAGGTTTTTACATATTCAATGTTGCTGTAGCCATTTCTTTCCAGTGTTTCAACAGCGCTGGGGTGCACACCCTCAAGCAATAAAATACGAATTTTATCTTTTGGTAGCGATACTTTGCTCATTGGTATGGATCTCAGAATGGGTGATTAAGATGTCTGGACGTCTAAATGGTAAGCTATCAGATGTTGTAGTGGCAGAAAAGCTTTTTCTGCCAGCTATTTTGCAATGCAAGGGTAGGCCGCATGCTCTTTCGGCCTGACCTGTACTTAATCGTGAGTCTTAACGCCCTTATCGGTAGCGACTAGCACCACATCCGCACCACGATGGGCAAACAAACCGTTTGTCACTACACCGACAATATTATTAATCGCGGCTTCCAATTCGCGGGGATTGACAATCGATAGGTTATGCACATCCAGAATGACATTGCCATTGTCAGTCACCACACCCTGGCGGTAGACCGGGTCGCCACCGAGTTTCACCAGCTCGCGGGCCACATAGGAGCGAGCCATAGGAATCACTTCCACCGGCAACGGGAAATCGCCCAGCACCGGTACCTGTTTGCTGTCATCGACAATACAGACAAATTTTTTGGCCACCGCTGCGACAATTTTTTCCTGGGTCAATGCGGCACCGCCGCCTTTGATCATATGCTTATGCTCGGTCACCTCATCGGCACCATCCACATACACCTCAAGATCGTCTACCTCATTAAGGTCAAACACCTGGATCCCGTGCTCTTTTAAACGCTGCGTCGAGGCATTGGAGCTGGACACTGCACCTACAAGTTGGTGCTTCATCTCGGCCAGCCCGTCAATAAAATAGTTTACGGTGGAGCCGGTACCTACACCTACGATCGTGTCGGACTTTACATAGGCCAGGGCGGCTTTTGCCACAGCCTGCTTTTTTGCATTTTGATCCATATATCCTCCTGGTTGACGGTATGAGTGTACCTTATTCACACACCGGCCAACTAACTTATTTGGTGTTCCAGATTCGGCTAGGCGTAACGATGGCATCGCAGGGAATATCCCAGCTGGCCACCGGCAGATCACCGACCTGCTGACAGTCATGGGCGATGCCCAGCAGCACCGGCGGGGCCGGTAATTCGGACAGCCTGGCCAGAGAACGGTCATAAAAACCACCGCCCATACCTAAGCGATTTCCCTGCGCATCAAAACCCACCAACGGCATCAAAATAACCTGATGCTCAGCCAGGCTGGCAATCGCCGCGCAATCCAGCGCCGGCTCGGCAATCTTAAACCGGTTCATGGTCATGGCGGTGCCGGTATGATAATCCTGAAACAGCAGATGCTGGCGTGAAAATGGGTGGAGCACCGGCAATGACACCTGTTGCTGGTGTTGCCAGCAGTGAGTGATTACCGGCGTTACATCCGGCTCGCCATCGTTGGCCAGATAGGCTGCAATTCGTTTGGCGTTGATGAAGGCAGGCAGGGTTTGTAATTGCGCCAGCAACTGCCGGCTGGCCTGGTTCTGTTCTGCTGCACTTAAAGCGCGCCGTGCATTACGCAAATCTGCGCGCAACTGCGCCCGCGAAGAAGACTGCGTCATCCAATTTCTCTGTGTGTCAAAAACAGCCAGCATACGGGTTGGGGGAGGGATTGCAAGGGGGGACAGCACCAAGCTGTCTGTGATGGACATCCACCCTTTTGTTTCCGCTACAATCGTAGCATTGATTGCTGATGCAGCATCTTGTCGGATTGCCGGCGGGCAACCAAAGAGGGGCGATGTCGACCGGATTCCCCTCTTTCGAGGGCACCACGCTGTGAAGGCGTCATCCACAGTGCCGGCAAAACTGCCCACAGCCAAAAGGGTCATCCCTGACCCTGTTTGGCCTGGCCCGGCATCCCTGCCGGCCCGGTCAGTTTTTCTCACCGGCCCAGCGGCTGACCACAGCAAGGGGGACTAAAGAACGGCTTATCTCTTCGAGCCTTCTCAATTGGAATGCTGGACATCCACTGGAATGCTGGACATCCACAGTTTGTCTATTGGCGAACACCCACTATTTTGCTATCGCAACAATGCGCAGCATTGATTGCTGATGAAGCATTTCGCCGGATTGCCGGCGGGCAACCAAAGAGGGGCGGTGTCGACCGCCCCTCTTTGGAATCTCCCCGCGACCCTACGCTGTGAAAGCGTCAACCGCAGTGCCGGTAAAACTGCCCACAGCCAAAAGGGTCATCCCTGACCCTGTTTGGCCTGGCCCGGCATCCCTGCCGGCCCGGTTAGTTTTTCTCACCGGCCCAGCGGCTGACCACAGCAAGGGCCCTAAAGAGCGGGTCGTCTCTTAGAGCTTTCTCAATTAGAAAGCTGGACGCCTATTGCTTATTGAAATGTAAAAACAGCCTGCTCTTTATCCCCCTGAGCGGAATAGCCAGTTGGGCGGATAAGCAGAAAAGTCGGCGAGGCAGGACGCCGAGCCAGCAGCACCGGGTCAGGAAGACCCGTTGATGCGTGGGTTTTATGCCCGCCCAATTGGCTAGGCAGTTTCCGCTTTGGGGAGAGCGGGGAGTCCAGAGGGTATCGCGTATACCCTCTGGGTGATGTCGCCACCGCGACGAAATGGTGGGATAGCCTTTCAAACTGAAATTAATTAGCGAAATATGGGTGGCCATATCAGGCTATTATCGAGCGAAGCGAGATAGCACATACCCTCTGGGTGATGTCGTCACCGCGACAAAATGTTGAGAAAACCTTCTAGGCTAAACTTAAGTAACTGAGAATAAGAGATGACAATGGACAGTCATACTTGACCGCCATCTAGCATGGCGGCAATGCATACCCTCTGGGTGATGTCGCCACCGCGACGAAATGGTGGGATAGCCTTTCAAACTGAAATTAATTAGCGAAATATGGGTGGCCATATCAGGCTATTATCGAGCGAAGCGAGATAGCACATACACTCTGGGTGATGTCGTCACCGCGATAAAATGTTGAGAAAACCTTCTAGGCTAAACTTAAGTAACTGAGAATAAGAGATGACAATGGACAGTCATACTTGACCGCCATCTAGCATGGCGGCAATGCATACCCTCTGGGTGATGTCGCCACCGCGACGAAATGGTGGGATAGCCTTTCAAACTGAAATTAATTAGCGAAATATGGGTGGCCATATCAGGCTATTATCGAGCGAAGCGAGATAGCACATACCCTCTGGGTGATGTCGTCACCGCGACAAAATGTTGAGAAAGCCTTCTAGGCTAAACTTAAGTAACTGAGAATAAGAGATGACAATGGGCAGTCATACTTGACCGCCATCTAGCATGGCGGCAACGCACATACCCTCTGGGTGACGTCGCCACCGCGACGAAATGTTGACAAAGCCTCTTAGGCTGAGAGCAAATACCCACATTTTGAATAGAGCAAGAAACCCTACAACGGTTGTTGGGCAAGGATTTTATCGAATTGCCGCCAGGCAATAAAAAGTGCCCTCGCCACCGCGACAAAAAAACGCCGCATAAAGCGGCGTTTCATCACATTATCGGTTAATCAAATCAACGATTAACGCGCATACGTCTCGATGAACAAGGCTTCTAAACGCTCTTTGTCCACTTTGGTGGCTACCTTGATGGTTTGCGCTTCTGTCCATAGCGGGCTGGCGGTGGTGCCGGGTGGGGCCACAATTGTCTGGCCGCAATTAAGGGCATCGGTTGATACCCGCACATGGCCTTTGGTCAGCTCAAACAGGTCCGGAGCAATCAAATGCGCCAGCGGGAAGGCGTCGTGGAAGCAGCACACGCGCTCGTCGCCATCTTTGGTGTAAAAATCGATATAAAACTGTGCCGCTTTTTGCACAAAGCCACCCAGTTTTTCGTTTTTCTCGGCCAGCGTGTCTACAAAGGCGGCTTTAAACCGTACCGCGTTGGTTACATCCAGACCAAACATGGTGATATCCCAGTCGGCACTGAATACGATGTCGGCTGCGTGGGCATCATTCCAGATATTGGCTTCGGCCACTGGTGTGACATTGCCCGGCACAAATGCGGCGCCGCCCATGATGCTGACTCCTTTGACCAGCTTCGGTAATTCTGGTTCCAGGCGCAGGGCCAGTGCCAGGTTGCCTAATGGGCCAATCGCCACCAGAGTGATCTCCCCTGGATGCTGGCGCGCCATATCCACAATAAATTGTGCTGAGCTGCGCGGGTCCAGTTTGCCTTCGATGGCTGGGAAGTCGATATTGCCAAAGCCGTCATCGCCGTGCACAAAGTGCGCGTAGCCTGATTCCGGGCCTACCCAGGGCATGCCTACACCTTTGGTCACCGGGATATCCTGCTCGGCCAGTTTGCACAGGGTCACCGCATTTTTTGCTGACATCTCCACCGGCACGTTGCCAAACACGGTGGTCAGGCCCAGTACCTCAATTTCGGGCGCCTGAAAGGCAAAAAAGATGGCCATCGCATCATCGATGCCCGGATCTGTATCTAAAATAATTTTATGGGTCATAGTGTTTCCAACAACAATCAGGCTTGTTTGGCTAAAAAGCGATCGACTTCTTTTTGTGAGGGGATCGACTGGGCAGCACCTTTGCGGGTCACGCACAATGCAGAGGCAGCGCACGCCCGGCGTAATGCTTGTTCGGCATCGGTGTGGGTGCTGTAGGCTGATAAAAAGTAGCCGATAAAGGTGTCACCGGCAGCCGTGGTATCCACCGCTTCAACCGTGAAGGCCGGTACCTTGTAAACGTCGTCTTTGCGGATCATCATGACCCCTTCTTTGCCCATGGTCAGCAGCACCTCGGCATGTTGCCAGTCTTGCTGAAAGGCGGCCACGATGTCATCCAGGCTGTCTTTTTCAGTGATGGCCGCCGCTTCGGTTTCATTCACAATCAGCAAATCGACGCAATCCAGCGGCAGAGTTTTGACATTCTGGTTCATTGGCGCCGGATTAAATGCCACCTTCAGGCCTTTTTCTTTAGCCTGGCGCAGCACTTCATCAATGCAGCTGGTTTCATTTTGGGTCAGCACCCAATCGGCAGAGCCGGTATCCAGCAGGGCTTTTTGGACCGTGTTGGCATCAATGGTCAGGTTGGCACCGCCAAACAGCACGATAGCATTTTCGCCACTGGGGGTAACCTGAATGATGGCATGGCCAGACGGCTCGTCATGGCATTTTACAAAGCGACAGTCTACACCATGTTTAATCAGCGTTTGTTTAAACGCGGCATCGGATTCGTGAATGCTGCCCACATGCTGCACATCAGCACCGGCCTGAGCCAGAGCAATAGACTGGTTAGCGCCTTTACCGCCCAGCAGTTGCTGGTAATTAGAGGAGGCCAGGGTTTCACCCGGCTTAACAAAGTGGTCCACCGAGTACACATGATCGATGTTGATAGACCCAAAATTGATTACTGCCATTTCTTCTTCTCGTCGAAAGAGGGCGTCTCCCAGAATGCCGCTGTTCATTTTTCGCCCGTGAGCCGAAAGGTTCACGGCGGAAGAATCATGATGACCGTAGGCTTCTCGGTACGCGCCGAGCTTGCTCAATAGCCATCAGTTCAACTTCCTTTTTAAAAAGCATCGGCCAGGGACATGAAATGAACTGGCAAACATTCCAGGAGACATTGACTAAAATAAAAGCGCAACAGGGTATATCAAACGCGCCACCTCGTGAAGAGATCATTTTGCGTTGAGGCTACCCGGTTGAATTGACCGTTATGGACATTTTGAAAACCATGAGGCTTCCGGCGTCACAATTGCCTTGATTATGTTGCAAAGGGCAAAAAATTCAACCCAAACTTAACCAATCGGTCAAAGAAATAGCACACTTAGGATCCTAATCGATCCCGGCGCCAATTGAAAGGTAAAGCCGGTCTGTCCAGCGCAGATGCTCAGGGATTCAACAACCTGGCCGGACTGGGCTTTATAGCGGCTTTTTGCTAGCATAAACCCAGACTCAATAAGCATTTGGCTAAAGGTAGAACGCGTGGAAAAACAACTTGATTACGACAACATCACCAATGTGCTGTTCCAGCATTCGGTGAATGCCGATGCAGCCGAAATGCATGGCATTATGTGCGGCATGTTATGTGGTGGTATGTCGCTCACCGACCAAAAATGGCCGTCGGTGCTGGCCGATACCACCAACCAGGGCGAACCCTTTGCCCAGCCGGTTACCTTTAAGCTGGAGCAGCTGTACACGCAAACCTGTGAGCAGTTGCTGGAAGGCGAATTCAGCCTGCAAATGATGCTGCCCGATGACCAGGCTCCCATTAATGATCGCGGTGCAGCGCTGATTAACTGGGTTCAGGGCTTTATGCTGGGCTTTGGCCTGCATCAGCAAAATCTGGCCGAATGTTCAGCCGATGTGAAAGAAGCACTGAACGATTTTGCCGATATTGCGCGTATGGAAGAGGCGATGGAAGCTGACGATGAGTCAGAAAAGGCCCTGTATGAAGTGGTGGAATACGTCAAAGTGTCCGCGCTGCTGTGTTACAGCGAACTGGGCCGCTCCTTACTGGATGACCAAAAAGACCCGCCTTCGGTGCATTAAGTTATGATCAATCAACAGGAATTTATCGCTCGCCAACAACGCCTGCTGGCCCAGTGCCAGCCCAACAGTGTGTGCCTTATTCCGGCAGCACAGTTGGTTACGCGCAGCCGCGATACAGAGTATCCGTTTCGTCAGGATAGCGATTTTTGGTATCTGACCGGCTTTAACGAGCCGCAGACCTGGTTGCTGTTATCCAACCACGAACGCCATGGCAACAGTTTTCGTGCGATGGTGTGCCAGCCCAAAGATCCTGCGCAGGAAATCTGGCAGGGGCGACGGCTGGGCGCCGATGCGGCGCTGGCGCAGTTTGATCTGGATGAAGCCTACACGCTGGATGAATTGCCTGAAGTGTTGATGGAGTGGTTATACGGCCATGAGGCGGTGTATTTTGCCCAAGGTCATAACACTGCAGCAGATGCCTTGGTGCAGGAGGCGTTTAGCGCACTGCGTGAAGCGCCAAAAGAAAATCTGGCCCCCCCGGCGCTGTACGATGTGCGCCCGCTGCTGCACGAAATGCGTTTATTCAAATCAGCCTGTGAAGTGGCAGTGTTAAAGGCGGCAGGCAAAATTTCTGCCCAGGCCCACACCCGCGCCATTCAATATGCTGCGCCCGGGGTGTATGAATATCAGTTAGAAGCCGAGCTACATCATGAGTTTGCCATGTGTGGCGCCCGCGCGCCAGCCTACAGCACCATTGTCGGTAGCGGCGAGAATGCCTGTGTGCTGCATTACACCGAAAACAGCAAGGCGCTGAAAGCCGGTGAATTGGTGCTGGTGGATGCCGGCTGTGAGTATTTAGGGTATGCTTCTGATATTACTCGTACTTTTCCGGTATCTGATACCTTCAGCGTGCCGCAAAAAGCCCTGTACAATCTGGTATTGGAAGCCCAGCAAAAAGCACTGGACATGCTGGGGCCGGGTGTCACATTAAAACAAGCCACGGTGCGGGTCACCGAGGTGCTGACCGCTGGATTGCTGGAGCTGGGTATTTTAACCGGTAGTCTGGCTGAAAACCTGGAGCAGGAAACCTGGCGCCAGTATTTTATGCATGGCCTGGGGCATTTTATTGGCCTGGATGTGCATGATGTGGGTAATTACCGCAAGGATGGCGAAGACCGGCCACTACAGCCGGGTATGGTCATCACTGTGGAACCGGGTTTATATATTGCCCCGGATGCCCCGGTGGATGAGCAGTACCAGGGCATCGGGATCCGCATCGAAGATGATGTGGTGATCACCGCCACCGGCATCGAAGTACTGACCGACGGGGTGCCCAAAACCATTGACGAGATTGAAGCGCTTAAGAGATAACACGCCTGTGAATACAACCGATATTGCCATTGTGGGCGGCGGCACCGTAGGCTCGGTGCTGGCCATGGGCATTGCCCGGCAGACCCCGTACTCGGTCACCGTGATTGATGCCAATCCGCTTGGGCCAGCACATGATCATGTGGGTTTTGACGCCCGGGTCATCGCCCTGGCGCGGCGAACGGTCAATGAACTGGCCGGGCTGGGCGTACAGGTGCGCAGTGCCGGCAGCACGCCCATCGAGCATATTCAGGTGAGCGAGAAAGGCGGCGCCGGCATGTGTGAGCTGCACGCCAGGGATTATCGGTTATCGGCTTTTGGTGAGGTGGTCAGCCTGACTCAGCTGGGCCGGTTGTTAAATGCCCATCTGGACGAGTTGCCGGTACAGCGACTGCATGAAAACACGGTCACCGCCGCCGAGCGCGACACTGACGGGGTTACCCTGACCCTAGGCCAGGCCCCTGCTGTCAAGGCCCGGCTGGTGATCATGGCCGATGGCGGGCGCTCCGAGTTAGCCCCGCAGCTGGGTTTTACCCGCACCGAGCAACACTACGACCAAATTGCGCTGGTGTGTAATGTCACTACCAGCCAGCCGCATCATCAGCGTGCTTATGAGCGCTTTACCGCCGACGGCCCACTGGCGTTATTGCCCTTCGGTGGCCATGCAGTCTCCCCCAAACATGCGTTTTCGGTGGTGTGGACGGTGGATGCGGCCCATGCCGATGCGCTGCTTAGCCTGCCCGATGAGGCCTTTTTGGCCCGCTTGCAGCAAGAATTTGGCTACCGCCAGGGTACCTTTTGCTCCACCGGCCCGCGCCACAGCTATCCGCTGGCGTTGCGCCAAACCACCCAATTAGTCAACCATCGTGCGGCGGTTCTGGGTAATGCGGCGCAAACCCTGCACCCCATTGCCGGGCAGGGTTTTAACCTGGGGCTGCGCGATGTGATGGCACTGCTGCAATGCTTAAATGAGGCTGACGACCCCGGCGCATTCGGCCTGCTTCGCCAGTATGCGCAGGCCCGCCAGGCGGATGTGCAAAGCACCATCTGGCTCACCGACTCGCTGGTGCGCGGGTTTTCCAACCGCCTGACCGGCCTTAAGGCTGCACGCAACTTAGGCCTGATTGGGCTTAATCATAATGCGGCGGCGCGGCGTATCTTTGTAAGACGAACCACCGGTTACGGGCCGGCGACGACCAAGGACTAAGCATGATTAAAGTGGATGTGGTGATTGTAGGCGGCGGGATGGTAGGCCTGACGCTGGCTGCTGCGTTGCAGGACAGTAACATGCAAGTGGCGCTGATCAGCAAAGAGCCGCTGACTGCCAAGGAGCCTGAGGCGCCGCTGCTGCGGGTTAGCGCCATTAATGAAGCCAACCGCGAGGCTCTGGAACGGCTTAATGTATGGGCGCAACTGCCGCAAGACCGACTTTCTGCCTATACCCATATGCATGTGTGGGATCAGGACAGCTTTGGTCAGATTCATTTTGACAGCCAGGATCTAGGCACCTCTCAGTTAGGCCACATCATCGAAAATCAGGTGCTGACCAACGCGCTGGCTGCGCAGGTTAGCCAGCAGTCCAACTGTCTGCTGATTGAAGCCGGCATTGATAAAATGCTGTGCGGTGAGCAGGAAACCATGCTGATGCTGGATAATGACGAGGTATTGTCGTGCCGGCTGGTGGTGGGGGCCGACGGCGCGGGGTCGTTTGTGCGCAAACAGGCTGGCTTTCCTCTCACCTTCAGAGATTATGGCCAGACCGCCATGGTAGCCACAATCAAAACAGCTCAGCCACATCAGCAAACCGCCCGCCAGGTATTCACCCCACATGGGCCGCTGGCCTTGCTGCCCCTGCATGATCCCCATCTGTGCTCTATCGTGTGGTCACAGGAAACCGCCCAGGCCGAGTACCTGCACAGTTTATCGGATACTGATTTTGCCCACGCGCTGACCAAAGCCTGCAGCAGTGTGCTGGGCGTGGCCGAGGTGGTCAGCGAGCGCAAAGACTTCGTCCTGACCATGCGCTATGCCCGCCAGTGGGTGGGCGATGGGGTCGCTATCATTGGTGATGCCGCGCACACCCTGCATCCGCTGGCCGGGCAGGGGGCCAACCTGGGGATCCAGGATGCGCTGGTCTTAGCCGATACGCTGCGCGAATTGCATGATGCCGACAAGCCACTGGGCCGGCAGCGTTACCTGCGGCGTTTTGAGCGGGCGCGCAAAACCGAAGCGGTGCAGATGATTGGCGCAATGGATGGCTTTAAAACGTTGTTTGGTGGCAGCAATCCGGTGAAAAAGCTTATCCGCGGGCTGGGCCTGGTCACCACCGACCAGCTTCCCAACATCAAACGCGAACTGATCCAGCGCGCCATGGGCTTTTAAGCCGCAATATTTGCATTACTGTGAAAGCCTTTGCATGATAGCGACTAAATGCAATCACAGGATGATCCATGGACAAGCGCTCTTTTTTAAAGTTATCCGGTGCCGGCCTGGCCGCACTGCCGCTCACCGGCCTGGCCAGTCAGGCCGATCCGGCCGGTGCCAAAGACGAACAGCCGTTTTACACCGATAGCCAACTTACCGATATCACCGGCTCTGCCACCCCCATCAGCGCCAAAGAGCGCCGCCAGCGCATCGCCAAAGCACAATCATTGATGGCCGAACATGATATGGCCGCCATCCTCATCGAGCCCGGCGCAGCCATGCAATATTTTACCGGGATCCAGTGGTGGCGCAGCGAGCGGCTCACCGCGGTGGTATTGCCCCGCGAAGGTGAGATTGCGGTGGTCACGCCCTTTTTTGAAGAGCCTAGCGTGCGCGAAACCCTGCAGGTAGGCACCGATATCCGGGTATGGCAGGAACATGAAAGCCCGTTTGCGCTGGTGCGCGACATATTAAAAGATCGCAAGCTAACCAAAGGCCGGCTCGGGTTTGAGCAAAGTGTGCGCTATTTTGTGCTAAACGGCGTGATGCCATTGCTACCAGAGATGACCAATGTATCAGCCGAACCGGTTACTTTAGGCTGCCGCATGGTCAAATCCGACCATGAACTGGCGCTGATGCACAAAGCCAATGAAATTACCCTGCGCGCCTATGGCCATGTGTATCAAAACTTAGAGGCCGGCATGACCCAGGCCGATGCCAAAGCGTTAATGCAAACCGCCCAGGCCAAGCTGGGCGGCAGCGGCATCTGGACCATGGCGCTGTTTAATGAAGCCAGCGCCTATCCTCATGGTACCCGCAAAGAACAGGTGCTGAAAAAAGGTTCGGTGGTGCTGATGGATTGTGGCTGTGCGGTGCATGGCTATCAGTCGGATATCAGCCGTACTTTTGTGTTTGGCGAACCCAGTCAAAAACAACTGAAGGTGTGGCAGCATGTGCGCCAGGGTCAGGATAAAGCCTTTGCCCAGGCCCAGCCGGGCAATACCGCTGGCAGTGTGGATGAGGTGGTGCGCCAATTTTACGAAAAACAAGGCTACGGCCCGGGCTATCAGCTACCCGGCTTATCCCACCGTACCGGCCATGGCATTGGCATGCAGGGCCATGAACGGGTCAATTTTGTAAAAGGCGAACAGCAGACGCTGCAGCCGGGCATGTGTTTTTCTAACGAACCGGGGATTTACTTACCTGGCGAATTTGGCGTGCGTCTGGAAGATTGTATCTACATCACCCAAAACGGCCCGCAGTGGTTTACCAAACCGCCGCAAAGCCTGGATAAGCCGGTGGGTGAGCTGGTGCCGCTGGCAGTGTGATCAGGCACTGCCAATCAACCGTGATTTGATAAACTCGGCCAGGGTCTTACTCACCCGTGGGTGTTGGGTGTCCTGGTTGAACAGGCAGATATTCACCTTACCCAAATCCGGTAAAAAGCGGTGTTTAAGCACCGCCAGGTTGGCCGGCATACTGGCCCGGGCCAGGGCGGTGATCCCCAGGCCCTGCTGAATGGCAGCGGTAAGACCGGCCAGGTCGGCATTGGTGTAAGTAATCTTCCAGGCCCGGGTCTGCTGTTTGAGCTCACTGATCACGCGGCTGCGATACACGCAGCCATCCGGGGCCAGCACTAGCGAGATCAAATCGGTAGGCAATGGCCGGCCGGTTTCGCCGGCCCACACCACATCATCCTGTAACACCAGCTCACCATCGGCCGGCTCATCCGGGCTGACCAGGGCCAGAATCAAATCAAAATTGTCGCGCTTGCTCTGATGCAACAAGTCGCGGCTTAATGCTGAGGTCACCTCTAACGACACATCCGGATAGCGCTTGGAAAACTCACCGATTAAGCCTGGCAGCAGGGTGGAGGCAAATTCACTGGGAATGCCCAGGCGCAAGCGGCCGGATAGCGGGGCAGGGGACAGCGCCCGAAAAATGCCGTCGTTCATCTCCAGTAATTCTTTAGCTCTGGGGTAGAGCCAGTTACCATCGGAGCTGGGCACATGGCGCTGGCCCAGTTTGGTAAACAGACGCCGGTCCAGCTGGGCTTCGAGTTTTTTAATCTGCAAACTGATGGCCGGCTGCGAACGGCCCAGCCATTCACCGGCTTTGGCATAGCCGCCTTGCTCAATCACGCTGACAAAGGTGCGCAGGTTATCCAGGGACAATTGCTTCATATAAGATTTAAATTTCTGATGTTTTGCCGCTAAAACATTATACTTTTAAATGTAATTATAAGAAATTCCAATTTGTTACAAAAGTGTTGTCACCCTATACTCGGCCCATCATTTTTACTCTCTCACACAGGTTTACCCTATGAGCAGCAAAACAGCGCTTCACGCCAAGCACCTGGAAGCCGGTGCCAAGATGGTTGATTTTTTTGGCTGGGATATGCCCATCAGTTACGGCTCGCAAATCGAAGAGCATAACGCGGTGCGCCAGGATGCCGGCATGTTTGATGTATCTCACATGACCATTGTGGATGCCACTGGCAGCCAGGCCAAAGATTACCTGCGTTATCTGCTGGCCAACGATGTGGCCAAGCTAAAAGATAAAGGCAAAGCGCTGTACAGCGGCATGCTCAATGAAACCGGTGGGGTGGTAGACGATTTGATTGTTTACCACTTTGACGAGACCAATTATCGGTTAGTGGTGAACTCGGCCACCCGCGAAAAAGACATGAACTGGTTGTTAGCCAAAGCCGAGGGCTTTGATGTTAGCATTCAGGAGCGCTCGGAATTTGCCATGATTGCGGTGCAGGGCCCCAATGCTAAAGCCAAGGCCGCAACCTTGTTCAGCGCTGCGCAAAAAGAAGCCGTCGAAGGCATGAAGCCCTTTTTTGGTGTGCAGGCCGAAGACTTGTTTATCGCCACCACGGGTTATACCGGTGAAGCCGGCTATGAAATCATGGTGCCGGTGGCCCGTGCCGAGCAATTTTGGCAAGGCCTGCTGGATGCCGGCGTGAAGCCATGCGGCCTGGGTGCGCGTGATACCCTGCGTTTGGAAGCCGGTATGAATCTGTACGGTCAGGACATGGACGAGACCATCTCGCCACTGGCAGCCAACATGGGCTGGACCATCACCTGGGAACCGGCAGATCGTGACTTTGTTGGTCGCTCAGCGCTGGAAACTTTGCGTGAGCAAGGCACCGATAAGCTGGTGGGTCTGGTCATGAAAGAAAAAGGCGTACTGCGCGCCGGGCAAAAAGTTAAATCCGAAAACGGTGAAGGGGTGATTACCTCTGGCACCTTTTCGCCCACCCTTGGTCATGCCATCGCAATGGCCCGGGTACCTGCGGGTACACAAAACCAGGTGGAAGTGGAAATGCGTAAGAAGTGGGTTACAGTTGACGTGGTCAAACCTAGCTTTGTTCGCAACGGTAAGAGTGTTTTATAACTTTACAATTAGTCAGGAAAAACTATGAGCAATATCCCTAAAGATTTACGCTATGCGGCCACTCACGAATGGGTACGCCCGGAAGGAGACGGCGTGTTTACCGTAGGTATTTCTGAACATGCTCAGGATCTGCTGGGCGATATGGTGTTTGTAGAATTACCCGATGTGGGTGACAAGGTCAGCACCGGCGATGATGTGGCAGTAGCCGAGTCGGTAAAAGCGGCATCGGACGTCTACACGCCAATCAGCGGCGAAATTATCGCAGTCAACGAAGATTTAGAAGATTCACCAGAGCTGGTGAACTCTGATTCTTACGGCGATGGCTGGATGTTCAAAATTAAAGCCGATGACCCGGCTGAAGTGGAAAGCCTGCTGGATGCCGAAGGCTACCAGGCAGCCATCGACGAAGAATAATCGGGCGATGCCGCTTTAAATATTAAGGATAAAAGGGGCTGTATATCGCCCCTTTTATGTTTCATTTCTCTTTACTCGTGCTTACTTTGCTATGACTGATACTTCTTTGACACTTGCTCAGCTTGAGCAAAAACAGGCGTTTACCCGCCGCCATATTGGCCCTGGCGATGATGAAATTGCCAGCATGCTGCAAACCATTAATGCTGAATCGCTAGATCATCTGACCGAACAAACTGTGCCGGCCGGGATCATGCTGGACAAGCCCATCGACACGGGTGAAGGGGCCACCGAAGTGGACGCACTGGCGGCGCTTAAAGCCGTGGCGGCAAAAAACAAAATCAACCGTTCATTCATAGGCATGGGCTACTATGACACCCACGTGCCCAATGTGATCCTGCGTAACGTGCTGGAAAACCCGGGCTGGTACACCGCCTACACCCCATATCAGCCAGAGATTGCTCAGGGCCGCCTGGAGGCTATCCTGAACTTCCAGCAGGTTACCATCGATTTGACCGGTCTGGAGCTGGCCTCGGCCTCACTGCTGGATGAAGGCACTGCGGCGGCTGAAGCCATGGCACTGGCCAAGCGGGTATCGAAAAACAAATCTGCGAATCTGTTTTTTATTGCTGACGATGTGCATCCGCAAACCCGCGACGTGGTTGAAACCCGCGCTGAGATGTTTGGCTTTGGCATTGTCACCGGCCCGGCTGACGAAGCTGCTGAACATGATGTGTTTGGTGCCTTGCTGCAATATCCGTCCACGACCGGTGAAGTTAAAGATTTGAGTGGCGTAATCAGCGCAGTACAAGCCAAAAAAGGCATTGTAGCGGTAGCAGCCGATCTGATGAGCCTGGTGATGTTAAAGTCACCTGGTGAGCTGGGCGCCGATGTGGCCTTGGGCAGTGCCCAGCGCTTTGGCGTACCCATGGGCTACGGCGGCCCGCATGCTGCCTTTTTTGCCACTCGTGATAAATTCAAACGCTCGCTGCCAGGGCGCATCATTGGGGTTAGTAAAGACACCCGTGGCCGCCCGGCGCTGCGTATGGCACTGCAAACCCGTGAGCAACATATCCGCCGCGAAAAAGCCAACTCCAACATCTGTACCGCGCAGGTGCTGCTGGCCAATATGGCCTCGTTCTACGCGGTCTATCACGGCCCGGAAGGCTTAAAAACCATCGCCCGCCGCATCCATCGCTTTACCGATATTCTGGCGACCGGCCTGACTCAAAAAGGCTTAGGCCTGCTGCACAGCACCTGGTTTGATACCATCACGGTAAAAGTGGACGACAAAGCCGCGGTGCTTGAGCGTGCCTATGCCAAAGGCTTGAACCTGCGCACCGATATTGATGGCGCTGTTGGCATCGCGCTGGATGAAACCACCACCCGGGGCGATATTCTGGGCTTGTTTGAGGTATTGCTGGGTAATGATCATGGCCTGACCGTGGAAGATTTGGATGCCGAGGTGACCACTCAGGGCAGCCAATCGATTCCAGCAGAGCTGGTACGTAGCAGTGACATCCTGACCAATGATGTATTTAACCAGTATCATTCAGAAACGGAGATGCTGCGCTATATCAAGTCACTGGAAAACAAAGATCTGGCGTTGAACCACTCGATGATTTCACTGGGTTCATGCACCATGAAACTGAACGCCACAGCCGAAATGATCCCGGTGACCTGGCCTGAATTTGGTCAGCTGCACCCGTTTGCCCCGCTGGATCAGGCCAGCGGCTATCATGAGATGATCAACGAGCTGGCCGAATGGCTGATCAGCATCACCGGCTACGATGCCATGTCGATGCAACCAAACTCTGGTGCCCAGGGCGAATACGCCGGCCTGCTGGCCATTCAGCGTTACCATGAGAGCCGCGGCGAAGGGCACCGTAATGTGTGCCTGATACCAGGCTCTGCCCACGGCACCAACCCAGCCTCAGCCCAGATGGTGAGCCTGAAAGTGGTAGTGGTGGAATGCGATAAAAACGGAAACGTGGATCTGGATGACCTGCGCGCCAAAGCCGAAGAAGTGGGCGACAAACTGTCATGTGCCATGATCACTTATCCGTCTACCCACGGCGTGTATGAAGAAACCATCCGTGAGATCTGCGATATTGTGCATCAGCACGGCGGCCAGGTTTATATGGACGGCGCCAATATGAATGCCCAGGTAGGGATCACTGCGCCAGGCTTTATCGGCTCAGATGTATCGCACTTAAACCTGCACAAAACCTTTTGTATCCCGCACGGCGGTGGTGGCCCGGGCATGGGCCCGATTGGTGTGAAATCGCATCTGGCGCCATTCCTGCCGAACCACAGCGTGATTGATATTGATGGTGCTGGCAAAGATTGCGGTGCAGTGTCTGCTGCCCCCTGGGGCAGCGCCTCAATCTTGCCCATCAGCTACATGTACATCAAGATGATGGGCGCTGAAGGTCTGCGCAAAGCCACCCAGGTGGCTATCCTAAATGCCAACTATGTGGCCAAGCGCTTAGAAGGGCATTTTGATGTGCTGTACAAAGGCCGTAACGGCCGTGTGGCGCACGAATGTATTATCGATTTGCGCCCGCTCAAAGAAGCCTCAGGTGTCAGCGAAATGGACATCGCCAAGCGTCTGAACGATTACGGCTTCCACGCCCCGACCATGAGCTTCCCGGTGGCCGGTACGCTGATGATCGAACCTACTGAGTCTGAAGCCAAGTTTGAGCTGGATCGGTTTGTTGAAGCCATGATCAGCATCCGCGAGGAGATTGCCAAGGTCGAAAGCGGCGAGTGGGATGCCACCGACAACCCGCTGCACAATGCCCCGCACACCCTGGCCGACATCTGCGACAGCGACTGGAACCGCAGCTACGACCGCAACCTGGCCGCCTACCCGGTGCCCACTGTTGGCCGTAACAAGTTCTGGCCCAGTGTTAACCGCATCGACGATGTTTATGGCGACCGCAATTTACAATGCTCCTGTGCGCCCATTGAGGCTTATCGGGACGAGTAAGGAAGTGTTTGTTTCCATGAAATAAGTCGTTTAAAAGCAAAAGCCCACTGTAGAGTGGGCTTTTTTGTGTCTATTTCTCGAAAATAGGATCCAAGCATCGCCTTCTTTCGGGAAAGTGAGGGAACTCAGAGGGAATTTGCGAGCCAACCACTGACGCTTGTTTGTTCTTGGCTGGGGTCTGCTGTGTACGTATAGCGGTCGTTTAAGGCGCCGGCATAACCATCGATTCGCTTTATTTTTCACTCACCAGGCTTGCGAACGCCTAAGTGTATGACTTGGCAACGTAAAGCTGTACTATGCCAATCTTGATTCATTTATATGCGAACCGCGGTTCGCCTATAAATAAGTTCGCAAAACATTAAAAGTGATGCCGTGCAGTCACAGCAAGGGATCGCGGGATTTGGCTCGGTATGATAAAAATTGTTATGCGGTTCTTAGGGTCCGCATCATTTAGATGTTATGTTTCTAGGAAGGATTCGGGATGAGCTTTAAGTCGTGGCGTAGCTATTTAATTTTCAAAAATTCGGTAGATACAAAGCATCGCTATATATTAGATGAAGAATCTAAAGAGTTTCTTAACTCCATTATTGAAACCTGTGGCGATCGTGAACGGCCTTTAAAAGCAGGGTCAGTTGTTTGGCGTGCCCAGAATGGTCATTCTTGGAGGCCTTATTACCAACATGACCCTGAAACTGAAGAAGATATACATATTGATGATTTTCCAGCACCGTTTCCGAAGGCTCGAATGAAACCTTTGGTAGATAGTGCAGCCGAAGGTAGAGCTAATTCAAAAGGAATTCCATGCCTGTATGTTGCCTCAGATAAAGAGACTGCTATGTCTGAGGTACGCCCCTGGCTTGGAGCAATTCTGTCAGTAGGCCAACTCAGGTTGACCAGAGATCTAAGAGTTCTTGATTTTTCAGTAGAGCAGGGAAAAGACAACCTCCATTTATATTTTCAAGAGCCTGCTCCTGAAGAAATTGTCCGCGCAGTTTGGTCAGATATTGACAACGCCTTCTCAAAACCAACTAAAGCTTCCGATCTAAAGTCAGAATATGCTCCGACTCAAATAATCTCCGAGTTTATAAAGTCCAAGGGATACGATGGTATTGCCTATAAAAGCGCTTTGGCCGGCGGTCACAATATATGTCTTTTTGACTTGGAAGCAGCGGAGGTCGTAAATTGCGCTATTTATAAACCAACAAAAATAATCTTCGATTTTAAAAGGATAGAAGAGCATTAAGATGATATTTTCAGAAATGCATAACAAGAGCATTTTACCGGACTGGTTTTTCCCTGCGCTACAAACCAGCCGCAAATGCTGGCGTTAAACGTCCGCTTCTTGTCTAAAGCTGCCCGTTACGATTGGCATCATTTGATAAGAACAGATGGCAAGCGGTCACTTTAACATTGCAAATTGATCGCACAATCTTGATCCGCAAAAAAAGCGAGCCTGAAACAGCTCGCTTTTTTGTAGACGAAAATCAAAACTATTGAGTCGGTTACCTACCGTCGGGTACTACCCAACAATGTTCTCATCTGATTGGCCAGCTCGATAAATTTTTCTTTGATGGTGCGTTTCAGGCCGATATCCACGCCGCCCATGATCACAAACCCCTCTACCGTGATGGTCGGGGCCTGGCGGTCGGCGATGGACGGGGCATTGTTGTCGATGCCGCCCATCAGGCAAAATGCCTTGGTGACCACATTGACATTTTCCGGCACTTTTATGTCTGCACCACCCATCACACACAGGGTTTTGATGGTGACATTAGGGGTTGTGAAGACGGCGTCGGTAAAGTCGATATCGGACCCGCCCATAAAATTAAACACGCGAATTTCTGCCGGTACCTGCCAGCGTCCGGATCGGTCTGACCCACCCATGATATTGATGATGGTTTCGTTGTCCGGCACGTCGCCGCCGGTGTAATTGACATTCAATTTTTTCTCTTTTTGACGGGCATAATCGTCGTCAACTTGCAGGGTGAGGTCGGCAGCCAGGTCAGCAATCTCATGATGGTCCTGGCTGGCCATCGCTTTATCCAGACGACGCTCGAAGGCCTCGGCCGAGATGACGCCATGGCTATAGTGGTATATCAGCTTATCGATAACTTCTTCTCTGACCTGTTCGATAGGACGGTCTTCAAGTTTGACCATGACGGTGGCTCCGTGAGTTGTGAAATGCCGTTTAAAAGAATAGACGAAGCAAGTGACGCGCCACAACATAAAATGATATTTTTCAGTATCTTACATTTTACAGCTAATAGGTGATTAATAACAATGGCTAAATGTTAGCCAATTTAACCGCAATCTGGTTTGGCTGCCAAGCTAACTAATACTCACATGAAGCAACAGCCATCGGCCTGATTTGAGCCTATCGTTAACAAATTCGTAACTACTCTAATCACTCCGATTGTATGTCACACACCCGCGTGAGACGTGCTTGGCGAACATTGAAAAAGGTTGGGAACCACTATGCGGCAGAAACTAGCTTGTTTTACGACATTAATGGCATTGTCATTTACCACACTTGCGCAGTCCGGCTCATCGACACAGATCGAGATGACAGGCAGTCAGGGCACTACGCTGACTGGCGAGGTGAAGTCTACCTTCGATCAGCCCTGGGCGATGACATTTTTGCCCGATGGACACAGCTTGGTCACTGAAAAGCCCGGTAAGCTCTGGTTGCTGGATGCGGACCAGCAAAAACGTTTTGCTGTGTCTAATGTGCCTCAGGTGGACGCTCAGGGGCAGGGCGGACTAGGGGATGTGATCCTGCATCCTGACTTTGCCAGCAACAACATGATTTATATCTCCTACATCGAGCGCGACCCAAAAAATGATGCCTACAGTGGCGCGGTGATTGAGCGGGCCAAGTTAACTATTTCCGATAGCGAGGCCAGCTTGTCAGAGCGGGAGCGGGTATGGACACAATCACCCAAAGTGACCGGTAACGGCCATTATTCCCATCGCATGGTGTTTTCGCCGGATGGCTATTTATTTATCACCTCCGGCGAGCGACAAAAATTTACCCCGGCTCAAAACATGGCGATGAATCTGGGAAAAATTTTGCGCTTGAACGAAGATGGCAGCGTGCCTGAAGACAATCCATTTTACGGCAACGGCAAGGTGACCGAACAAATATGGACACTGGGGCATCGCAATCCGCTGGGTATTGATTTTGATGAACAGGGCAACCTGTGGTCTCACGAAATGGGCCCCAAGCATGGTGATGAACTCAATCTGATTGAAAAAGCTCGTAACTATGGCTACCCCATGGTGTCGCAGGGCGACCATTATTCTGGCGTGAAGATCCCCAATCATGAAGACTATCCGGTATTTAAAGCACCGGAACTTGCCTGGGTGCCAGCCATCAGCCCTGCCGGGTTTATTATTTATAAGGGCGATGTTTACAGAGATTGGAATGGCAACGGCTTTATCGGCGGGCTGTCATCAAAAGCGTTGGTACGCGTGACATTCAACCAGGATGACGAGGGCAACTGGGACGTGCAGGAAGCTGAGCGTTACGAGTGGGGTAAACGCGTACGCGAAGTGGCGCAGGATGACGCGGGGCATATTTACGTGCTGGAAGACAAAGAGGGCGGACGCCTGATCAAGCTCCAGCCTGGTGAGTAGGTGGGTTGCTCTTTACTATCTTCTCTAGGCAATGACTTTGCCAGGTTATGAAGTAGCCCAAGGAGATCCCGACTTGGCGTCGGGATGACGAAAATAGTCATTGCAGCGAAAGCTGCAATCTCCTTGGACTACTAACTTTGGTTGGATAAGGCGGTAGGTCAGGGACATCCTGACTTAGCGTCGGGATGACTATTATTTATAGTCGGAATGACTACCCCCCCGTCATCGCGGTGAAAACCGCGATCTCCCACAGTACTTATGATGTCTCGAATACGAAATTTTCATAATTGCCCATGGTAGTAGCCCATGGAGATCCCGACTTAGCGTCGGGGTGACTATTATTTATAGTCGGAATGACAACCCCCCCCCCGTCATCACGGTGAAAACCGCGATCTCCCACAGTACTTACGATGTCTCGAACACGAAATTTTCATGGTTGCCCATGGTAGTAGCCCATGGAGATCCCGACTTGGCGTCGGGGTGACTGAAGGGTACTGACTTTGATTGGATTAGGCGGTTGTCCGAGGAGATCCCGGCTTGGTGCCGGGATGACGGAAGTAGTCATTGCAGCGAAAGCTGCAATCTCCTTGGGGCACTCGCTTTGGTTGGATTAGGCGGTAGGCCAGGGAGATCCCGGCTTGGCGGCGGGATGACGTTAACGAACATTAAAAATAATTAAAAAGTATTGGTTTTGAACCTTATACAATATATGTCGTAATTAGTGCGCTTGAGTCAGCCCATTCAAGAAGCTGACCAGCATATCTTTCCAACTTCGCGTCCATGGCTAAATATCAACGAGCTGTTGTGCTGCAAAAAATTTCTGTGCGACTGCACGATGCAAGTTCGAAAAATATTGCGCAAGCCTTTATGGCAGTTGGTCTGTAGCGGCAGCGAACTGCAAACTTTAAAATTAATATGCAGGACGTTTTTGATGTTTACCACTCCCACCCGCCGGCGTCACATGCTACAAAATGCACTGGTCAACAATGCAGTGGATGCTGCGATAATTGTCGATGGCAGCAGCAATATTCTGGCTGCGAATCAACTCGCCGTTTCTTTGTTCAGCCTGCGCGCCAATGAAGGGCGCAATAGCACGGCGCGCTTTATTGCTGGGGAATCACTTGAGGAGTTTCTTGCGGCCCGGGATGAGATAAAATTCGGCGAGCCAGCCCGGTATTACCAAATTTCAAAGACCGAATATGCTGAGGGTAGCAGTACCCACGCGCTGTATTTTTTCCGTGATGTAACCGAAACCCGCCAGGTACACAGCATTCATCATGCGGTGATTGAAAACATGCACGATGCGGTGATGGTGTTTAACCAGCATCAGCAGCCGGTATTAACCAATCGAAGTGCCCATGATTTACTGGCTCATTGCCAGCATGAGTCGCCACAACGTATGTTTGCGCAGTGCACCGAGGCCCCGAATACCCAGTTGTCGCTGGTGGTTAACAACACTCAGCGTCGCTTTTCCACCCAGGTATCGCCACTGAACCTGGATGATGTGGCGTGCACCATGTTGGTGATTCGAGATGTCACGGATGAGGCTACCCGCAGTGAACAGCTTACCCAGCTTTCCACGGTGGTCAGCAATACCAGCACATCGGTCCTGATCACCGATACCCAAGGCGGCATTCAATATGTAAACCCGGGCTTTGAGGCACTCACCGGGTATTCGCTGGACGAAGTACGCGGTAAAAAGCCTGGTTCATTTTTGCAAGGCAGTGCCACGGACAAAAGCACGACCAAGCGTATTTCTGAAAAGTTACGCAGCCAGCAACCCTTTTATGAAGAGCTGCTCAACTACGATGCCAGCGGTCAGCCGTACTGGATCATCCTGGCGGTAAATCCCACCTATGATGACAAGGGTGTGCACACCGGGTTTGTCGGGGTCAGCTCGGATATTCGTGAAATCAAAGCGCAGAGCCTGCAGCAGCTCAATCAGATGGAAGCCATTGATGGGCATTCTGCAGTGATTGAATTTGCCGCAGACGGCTCGCTGATCCGATGTAACTCCCATTGCCTGGAGCAAACCTCGTTTGCCGACACCCAAAGTTTTGCCCGGGCGGTAAACAATTTGTTTAACCTGCTGGATGCCGGTGTGTGCGCCAAAATCAAAGCCGGACAGTCAGAACAAATCATTTTGAAGATCCCGGATGGCGACCAGGTCGTGGTGCTGGATTGTATTGTATCGCCGCTTAAAGATTTTAACGGCAATATCGAAAAGCTGGTGGTGCACGGCAACAATGTGTCGGCCCGTAATACCCTGATTGAAAATACCCACAGTGCGATGTCGCAGATCCTGGATCGCATCGAAGGCATTGTCACCTCTATCAACGGGGTGTCTGAGCAGACCAACCTGTTGGCGCTCAACGCCGCCATTGAAGCCGCTCGTGCCGGTGAAGCCGGGCGGGGCTTTGCGGTAGTAGCCGATGAAGTGCGCAAACTGGCGCATAACTCCAATGAAGCTGCCGATGAGATTGGCGAGCTGATTGGCGAGACCAAAAAGCATGTGGAAGATTTGGCGACCTTTTTAAACTAAGCGCGCTTCTTTCCACATATTCCTCCTGAGCATGTGAATCAGCCTGGTTTATATGCTCTCATTTATCACTTATTTGTCCATCATCGGCGATTTTTTGCGACTTGTTACAAAAAAGTGCAAAAATGTTGTCATTGTCACACTTATGTAGCATAGCTTTCATAGTCTGTTTTGCGTAATTTATAACCTGTCTAAAAGACTAGTTTTTTACCCAAAATGGAACTACACATGATAATAAAAAAACAAGGATTGCCCGCCGCCATCAGCCTGGCGTTACTGGGTGTGGTGAGTCAGCCGCTGCAGGCACAGGAAACTGTGATTGCCAGTGACATGGTCGGCTCAACCAGCAGCAACCTGATTGCCTTTTCTAACCCCTACACCAATGCGTTTGCCTCGCCCGGCGATGGCTTTCAAAAATACCAGCGCAATGTATCTGGCTCTATTCCTTACTCGGTACTGGATGACAGCCTGCGCTCCTACCCGGCAGATAAATTTGGCCTGGTGGATGATGACAACCTCGACGAATTTTTTGCCCTGACTGACACAGTCAACAGCCAGGCCAGCGGGCCGGTCAGTGCAAGCTGGGAATTTGCCATTGGTGGCGAATCGCAGCTTGGACTGCTGGTGGATATCGCTGCCATGGGCGATTTTGAAAGTGCAGATTTTATCGAGCTGACTGCCCGTGTGGACGATGGCGCCGAGCAGGTATTGCTGCGCAGTGAAGCTGATGAAGCAGGCAGTCAGCTGTATGTGCTGGCCGGTGGCACCACCGTGAATCTGGACGACCCGATGACCGTCGACGGTCAGGTGCTGACCAACACCTTTACCCAGCAGCGTATGGCTATTGCCGGTACCGGCAGTAGACTGACCATTACCTTAACCGCCCAGGTAGATGGCGGCTCAGAAGCGCTTGCTCTGCAGAACATGCAGGTGGTGACCGGGTTTGCTGACAGTGCGCCAGTAGGCCCGCAAGAGGTGGCTATTCATACCATTCAGGGTAACGCCGAGGTATCACCGCTGGCCGGTGAAATGGTGCGCATTGAAGGCGTGGTAGTGGGTGATTTTCAAAATAATGCCAGTGAAGATAATGGCGACCTGGGCGGCTTTTTTGTCCAGTCATTGGTCGCAGATGCGGATCCGGCTACCTCGGAAGGCCTTTTTGTCTATGATGGCAACTCGCCGGAAAATGATGTGGCCATCGGCGATAAAGTGGTGATTGAAGGCAAAGTTTCTGAGTTTCGGGGCATGACCCAAATCAGTGCCACGAGCATAGCCACGCTGGCAAGCGACTGGCCATTACCGCAAGCCACAGAGATCACCCTGCCGCTGGATAGCAACCAGGCACTGGAAGCGGTGGAAGGCATGCGCGTCACGCTGCCGCAGGCACTGTCCATCAGCGAAGCCTACAACTTTGACCGCTATGGCGAGTGGCAGCTGGCCCTACCACTGGATGAGGAAAGCCGCCTGATCACACCCACCTCGGTGGAAGCGCCTGGCTCAAATGACTTTGAGGCGCGGCTTACAGCCAACGCCCTGCGCGCTATCTTGATTGATGATGGCCGTACCAGCCAGAACCCTGATCCGGCGATACACCCTAACGGCCAGCCGTTTACCCAGGACAACCGCTTCCGCTTAGGCGATACGGTGACCAATGTGGTAGGTGTGGTGAACGAAGCCTTTGGTGCACACCGCATTCAGCCCACCCAGGGCGCAGAGTATCAGGTGACCAATCCGCGCCTGCCAGCACCGGATGTGAGCGGCCGGTTGACGGTGGCTTCCTTTAATGTGCTTAACTATTTCACCACACTGGATGAACAGGGTAACCGTTGTGGCCCCAACGCGTCGAGCTGCCGCGGGGCCGATAATGCCGAAGAGTTTACCCGTCAGCGCGCCAAAATCATCACTGCCATCGCGCAGATGAATGCTGATGTGGTAGGCCTGATTGAGATTGAAAATAACCCGCAGGTGTCTCTGCAGGATCTGACCGACGGCATCAATGCGGCGCTTGGCCGCAAGGTCTATAAATATGTGGATACCGGCACCATCGGTACCGACGCCATTAAGGTGGGGCTTTTATACAAGCCCTGGAAGCTGGCTCTACGCGGCGACCATGCGGTGCTTGATAGTAGCGTTGATAGCCGCTTTATCGACCAGCTAAACCGCCCGGCACTGGTACAAACCTTTAAAGAACGGTGGCGCGGTGGTGTGGTCTCGGTAGCTGTTAACCACTTTAAATCCAAAGGCAGTAACTGTAACGACTACGGCGATGTCGATATGCAGGATGGGCAGGGCAACTGTAATGGTGTGCGTACCGATGCAGCTAACGCGCTGGCCGACTGGCTGGCCACCGATCCGACCAACAGCGGCGACCCGGATGTGCTGATCATCGGCGATCTGAACAGTTACGCGCAGGAAGATCCCATCATGGCACTGCAGCAGGCTGGTTATTCGGACCTGGTGGCCAATGTACCGGCCCCGGCGTATACCTACAGCTTTAGCGGCCAGGTAGGGTACCTAGACCATGCGCTTGCTTCGCCGGTGCTTAGCCAGCAGGTGCGCGATGTGCAGGTGTGGCATATCAATGCAGATGAGCCGGACATTCTGGATTACGATACCTCGTATAAAAAGGATGCCCAGGCTGCGTTGTACATGCCAGATGCCTATCGCAGTTCGGACCATGATCCGGTGCTGGTGGGCTTAAAGCTCAATGTTGTGCCTGAAAAATGGTATCACTGTAAGTTTGGTATATGGCGCAAGCTTAGCCGCCACGATGGTAGCCGCTTTAAAAACCAAGGCCAGTGTATCCGGTTTGTGAAAACAGGCCGCTAAGTCAAGCTGGAGTCTGTCTATAAGCTTAATCACGCCGCCCAATTGGGCGGCGTTTTTATTTTGGGGAGAAGCGTTTATTGCGCGGTGACTGGGGTTGGGGAGCCATCTGTATCAGCCCGTTGGGCCTGCGGACCGGCCAGCATGGCCTGAATGGTGTCGATAACTGCACTGTCGGTATAGTCTTGGGCTAGCGCCAGCAAAGTCGCAGCGCCCGGCGCGGCCCCCTGTTGTATCTGTGTGCGGTAGTCGCGCCACAGGGCAAACCGCAATGCTTGTTCTGACGGGGTTTGCTGGGCTGCTGCCAGCGCCTGGTAGATCACCAGCCCGCAACTGTAGTACAAATCAAACCGGCCATTGGCCGCAGCCTCATCCAGCGGCAACTCAGCAAGCCCATTTTGGCAATCGTCCTGATGAGCTAAAATCTTACTGTCCACAAAAGTCTGGGTGTGTGGGAATAAACGGGGCAGGGCCCGGGCTGCCAGCCATTCGGCATGGCCCTCGTGGATCCAGGCTTCGTGCGACGACCCGTACAGTGAGTGATGCGCATCCTGTTGAAAAAAATGCGCCACTTCATGGGCAAAAAACCACATGGTCTGCGCGGTAAAGGTGTCATCCTTAACCTGCTCATCCAAATTATTCACATTCCAGTGCATAAAGATCTGGTTATCCAGCGTACCCCCCTGGGTCGAATGGCCAGCCACATTGGCATAAGAAGCAAATAACATCGGCTTAGTACCGGCATTGCCGCCCAGCTGGTGGGCAAAATGCGCCATCAGGGTAGGAATGTGTGCGGCCAGTGCAGTTTGCATCGCTGCCGGCAGGCCAGGGTCGATGACAGCCAGCACATGGTCGGTCTCGACCGGTTGTTGTTTGCCAATATACACCTTAGTACCGGCATGACTGTCCAGCCAGCTGGCCTCGCCACCATACTGTTGACCATCGACCAGAATATGTTCGCCGACAGGAGCCTGTACAGTAACCGACCATTGGTTATCTGCCGCTGTGCACGCTTCAGCGCAGGCAAACCAGCGCCCGCTGTGCACCAGCATGCCACCATCAGAATAGGGCGAAAACGGGGCATAATCTTTGGGCAGATGGATATAGGTGGGGGTGAGTGCAACTGTGACTGTGGAAAATGCCTGCTGATCGGTTCTGGCCAGAGACTCTTGTCCGGCGTCGGCCTGAATTTCAAACCCGGCGGTCTGGGGGAGCCAGCGCTGCTGCCGGGAATGATCCGGGTTGCGTTTAAACACAAGGCGTTGGGCTGGCTGGTCGAGGGTATAGGTGAGCAGCCACTGGCCGGCCTGAGTTTTGGTCAGTGCGATATCCACTGCCGCCTGGCCAGGGTGGCTGGCACCCAGTAAAAAACAGGCTAAGGCTATTGTGCGCAGCATAGCGAGTCCCATTATCCGATGAAAATATCAACTATACGGGTAACTAACTGATTCGGCGAGCAATAATTGTACGGCGGAGTCGCCGAAGGAAAAAGGCGTTAGCTGCTAAAACGGGCCAGCCGCCGTGACCAGTCACCATTATCTTCACGCAGGCAGCTTTCTTCGCTGTCTAAGCGTACATGGCGGCGAATATCCTTCACTTTGACACCCACTTTTAACAGCTGCTGCTGAATCAAAGTGCGCAGGCGTTTGTCCAGCTCATTATTTTTAGCCTGTTGCACTTCGATATCCAGCTCAAATACACAGGTCACCATCAGGGTGCCCGGAAAGGCATCGTAACGCACGGTGTGGGTCAGCCAAATAAAACCGGCCTGCCACGTTTTGGCGTTCTCGCAGACGATAGTAAGTGCACGCACCACATTGTTATCCAGCTTTTTAACCGTCTTGTTCATCGTTGCTCTTACCTCTACTTATCTTCTATTGCCTTCAAAGCACGCCTGACAGGCAGTGAGGATAGCATATCTGCGCACCTCTTCTGCCTGCAGACTACAAAGATCACCGCGTTTTCAGTTTATCCAGCAACTGATTGAGGGTACGTACCGCTCTGAAAATGGCTACCGAACTTTGCTCGGAGGCATGCGAGTTCGCCGCCACCTCGGTGGTGGCATTGCCAATCACCACCATATTGCGGTTAAGCTCTTCGCTGACCTGGCTTTGCTCTTCAGCGGCGGCAGCCATCTGGGTCATGCGTTGGCTGATTTCATCAATCTGGGCCACTGTGTGATGCATCTTCTGCAGAGCAGACTGTGAGCTTTGCGAGGCTTCCTCGGCTTTATCATTGCCGCTCTTGATGATCGACACTGTATTGTCCACTTCAGATTGCAAAGCAGTGATCACCTTGCCGATTTCGCCTACCGAATCGGCCGTTTTAGAAGCCAGCGAGCGTACTTCGTCAGCCACCACACTAAAGCCGCGGCCATTGTCACCCGCCCGGGCTGCCTCAATAGCCGCATTAAGTGCCAGCAGGTTGGTTTGCTCGGCGATGGCATCAATTACATCCAGGATCTTTTTAATGTCCGCGCTGCGCTCAGATACGGCCAGCACTGCGGTAGAGGCAGTGCGCATCTCCTCGGATAACGCGGTGACGGTGTCGGTGGAACGCGAGATTTCTTCTTCGGTGTGTTTGACCGACTGGTTGGCATTGTCAGCATTGTCAGCCGCATCGGCTGCGGTACGGGCCACTTCCTGGGCGGTTTGCGACATCTCGGTGATGGCGGTGACCACACTGTCAATTTCTGACTGCTGCAGCTGAATTTGCTCATTGGTGTTTTTGGCATGATGCTGGGTTTGCTCGCTGTGACCTAACACCTCATCGCACGAGCCTTTGGCTTGCTCCAACAAATCACGCACTTTATCTTTAAAATGATTAAAGGCCTGGCTGAGCTGGATAAGCTCCGCATGCGAGTCGATGTGGATGTCCTGAGTCAGATCGCCGCCCTGGCCAGCCAGTTCTTCCATGCGCTCTGCCACCTGCCTGACCGGCTGAATGATACTGCGGGTAAACACATAAATCAGCGCCAGCGCCGCGATGGTGGCCAACAGCGCTACGAATAACTGGGTCGTCAGTAACGATGCGATGGCTGACGAAATCAGCTGATTGATAGTCATGACTGGCGCCAGTGCTGCGCTGACATCCACGCCCACCACCAACTGCCACTGCACGCCGGGCAGGGTCAGCGTGACCGGGCGGGTCACATACAACATTCCGTCAAGCAGTACCGAGTCTTGCTGACCGGAGACCGTCAGAATTTGTTCGCTCTGGTCGCGCTCGAACACTTCGGTAAAGGGCCGGGCTAGTTTGTCAGTGGCATCGGTGGCCGCTACGGTCAGCCCGTTCTGGCTGACCAGATACACTTCAGCCTGGCCATTGTACAGCGAGGCTTTCAGCGCCTTGGCCCGTTGCTGCAATACTGGCAGATTTAAATCGGTGCCGACCACACCCCGAAAGCGGCCATGGGCAATCACCGGCACGGTCAGGCTGGTCATCAGCTCTATGTAGCCTTCGCGGATCTCGTACTGATACGGGTTGGAGATACAAGGCTTCATCTGTTCTTTGTTGCACAGATACCATTCGGCAGCACGAAAGCCAAATTCATCCAGGCTGGTATCATGCTTCATGCTGGCATCCTCGATAGGCACTTGGCTAATGCTGCCATCAGCATTGCGGATAAAGTAAACCTCAAAACTGCCGGTACCGGGCACTGAATGACTCTGGCCAGCCTGATAGGCGGCGGCCTGGCCGTCAAACAAATTGGTTTCAAACTGAGCATACATACTCGAGGTTACGCCGGTGGCCAGAATGCTTTGTACAGCACGCTGGGTCTGATCACGAGTCAGTGAGCGCTCATAGCCAGCTTCAATACTGGCTTCCAGCTGAGCGGCCAGCGCATTGGGCAGCTGGTGGGCAGCATCGATCATGGCCTGGGTTTGAGCAGCATAGTGCGCTGCTTTGGCGGACACGGTGGACTCGATCTGGGCTTGTACTTCAGCGCTGACATGCTGGTTAATATCTTGCTCGGCATCATCGAGCAATACATAGCTGACCAGAATAAACACAGCGGCCAACAACACAAATAAGACACCCACCACAGACATCAGCTTAACGGTGAGAGAGGAATTTTTTCTCATGGGACATCACAACAAAAGGAAAATTTATTGGCGGGGCCATGAGAGCTTCGGATCCCGCCAGGCGTACTTCCAGCCAGCGCTCATGCTGGCCATCACCCCCGCAGTATCGGCCCTGAAGATAAGATCTGAATAGCTGATGTATAACAAAAAGGAATAGCGCAGAACTGTTAGCCTCGCGCTAACATTTTTCACCAAAATTGTTCAGCCTCATTCACAGGTATCAGGCAATGTATCAACTCATTCTTATGCCTGAGCTGCCCGGCAGCAGCGTGTGTAATTGTTGTAAAAAAACCTATAAAGCTTGCACAGCGCAATTGAGGGTTTTTTCCGCAGAAATCAGCTAACCATATGAAAAATAAGGCTGGCATTGTGGTTGCTTGGGTTATAGTGAGCCAAAATGAAAATGTTAGTTTGAATTAAGATGAAAAAGGAGAGCAAGATGAAAACAGTAAATACCTTATTGTCTACTGCAATCGCTGGCGCACTTTTTTCTGCTCAGGCAGTCGCCGACGATCACCAATATTCAACCACCGCAGATTTATCAGCCTGGGAAGAAAATACCTGGCTAACCTTGAGTGGTGAAATTGCCAGTGTCGATGGCGATACCTTTGTGCTGCAAACTCAGGATAATCGCATTACCGTAGAATTTGATGACAATGATGGCGACGCCGATGCCAGTTTGTTTGAAAAGGGCAGCATGGTGACTGTCTCAGGTGAGGTGGACAAAGATTTGATCACCAAAACAGCATTAGATGCAGCCAGCGTATTTGTGCATGACTGGAACACGACCTATGTGTCCAATCCGGATGACAATATCGAATATGATCGCTATATCGCCACTGCCACTGTGCCCAGTGACATGAATGCCATGACATTGGTAGGTACCGTGGCCAGTGTGAACGGCGAAGTGGTGGAGCTGAACACCGGTTTTGAAACAGTCAAAGTCGATACTAGCGAACTGGAAGGCCAGCCGCTAAATGAAGAGGGCTTTATGCACATTCAAGAAGGCGACCGGGTAAAAGTCGATGCGACTTTGGAGAGCGCGTTCTTTAACGAAGCCGCAGTGGTAGCCGACATGATTGTACGTATGAATGATGTTAGCGAAAACGGAAACTCATAAGCTCACTTAAAACATAACTTTTGAAAGCCAGGCTTGAAGCCTGGCTTTTTTGTACGTGCTGGTTTTTTCGTTCGCACTAATAGGTCGGGATCAAAACACTTCGCTACATTGTTACGCGGGTTAGCATTTACCGCATACAACACTGCTTCGACCACATCCTGCGGGTCTCACGTATTGCAAAGACACCCACATTTGCGATTCAACCACTCAATCCCGTGCCAAAACCTCTAGGTTGAACCAGTAAATTCTGCGACTTTATAACTCCTCAAAAAAGCTTTTTCATACATCTGCATTGAAAGGTTTTTGTTAATAGTGTACCTGGACACAGTAGGCCAGCATGCGCTTCGGTGCGTAAACAAGGTACCGGCGCTGTATTCGTTGTGGGTTACCGGGGTGTGGTCGATGCTATTTGTCAGGTTGCTGGTAAGCGAATTGCTGTTAAGTTGATGGAGCAGACACATGAAGAATGTCAAAAAAATTCTTGTGGTCCTGGATGGTGAAACGGCCACTCACGACAATAAAGCGTTGATCTGCGCGAAAACCCTGGCGCTTGCCAATCAGGCCAGCCTGGACCTTATTGATGTGGTCAGCGCACCGCCAGCTGCGGTTAAAATGTATCACGGTATTTTGAACGCCGAAGACATCACAGAATTACTTAAAGAAAAGCGGGCTGCGAATTTGCAATCTTTGAGCAAAGCCCTAACGGATGATGGCTTGACAGTGACCACCGAAGTACTTGAAGGCCGTGACTTTATTGAAATCATTCGCCGAGTACTGCGTGATGAGCATGACATCGTGGTCAAAAGCGCCAATCGCGCCGCACACAGCTTTGATAGCAGTGACTTTCATCTCATTCGAAAATGCCCGCGGCCGGTGTGGCTGGTCAAAGATTCTCAACCGGTGATTGGTGATAACATCGCAGCCTGTGTGGATCTAATGCAGGAAGGTACTGAAGAAGGCCGTCAGCTCAATCGTTTGATTTTAACACTGGCAACTGGCCTGGCTGCTCTGGTGAATAAAAATGTGCAGGTGGTGACATGTTGGGCGTTATACGGCGAATCCATGTTTCGCAACAACGTCTCGCTGGGGATGACTGCTGGAAAATTGGATAAACTGCTGGTCAAGACCGAACAGGCACGCCGCGAGGCGCTGGAGACGTTGCTGGAAGAGTTTAGTGACAAGCCCACAGAGTCGCATCTGATCAAGGGCCAGGCGATAGAATGTCTGCCGGCTTTTATGCACGAACACGATATTCATACAGTGGTGATGGGCACAGTAGGGCGCACCGGCCTGCCTGGCCTGTTGATTGGCAATACCTCTGAAACTGTATTGCAACAAATTGACTCGTCCGCCATTACGGTAAAACCGGATGGGTTTGAAACACCGGTCAAATAGCACAGTGAACACAAATCATTTATAAATGCGAGGTAGTCTATACTGCCGGGCGCCGGATGCCATAACTACTCAATATGTATAAGAAAAAACTGTTTATCTTTGGCCTGAGTTCGACCCTTAAGTTGTTGATGGTGCTGGCCAGCTCGGCGTTGTCATTTTAGGTCGCATGTTTGGCCGTGAAGACAGTTTGCAAATCATTGAAGCGCTGAAGTCCCAACCAGAAGCTCCTATGATTCTGCTGCTTACAGCCGTGACGATGTTAAAGAAGCGGGGCAATGGGCTCAAAGCCGGCGCCGACGATTATTTATCTAAACTGTTTGGTTTTGATGAACTGTGGGCGCGAGTGATTGCGCTTGGCCGGCGCTATAATTCGGCGTCATTACATGCCTCTCATCAACTTGAGGTCGGCGCGGTGACTCTGGACCTGGCGTCCCGGCTGGCATATTGTGCTGGCAGCGAGCTGACCCTGACAAAGCTTAAATTTGGTTTGCTACTGTATCTGGCCCAAAACCTCAACAAAATGTGGTCCCGCGAGCGTATTTTACGCCGCGTCTGAATAAGCCATAGCGACCCGCTTACCAATATCGCCGATGTGTACATTAGCGTTTTGTGTAAACGCTTACCTTGCGACAGTGCCTTGCTGATAGAAACCTTACGCGGCGATGGCTATCGCTTAAAAACGGGGAGCTAACCAGCTGCAGGTATGCCAGAAGCCCCCCTTAAAGGCATCACCTCACGATTCTTAGTGTAGAAGGTGCCGGCAAAGAAAACGACTAGCCAAAAGGATAGTTTTTGGACGCCAGGCATAGCTGGTAATAACCAAAATCTGCCAGGTTAAGTTTGAAGACACCCACCTTCTAACAATTCTACCGTTAAGTTTGAAGACACCCACCATCTAACAATTCTACCGTTAAGTTTGAAGACACCCACCATCTAACAATTCTACCGTTAAGTTTGAAGACACCCACCATCTAACAATTCTACTATTCACGCTCTTGGTAGATATGTAACAGGATATATAACAGACACCCATGTTGCTAAACCCTCGATTTCAATTCTTGATAGCTGTAACTGACAGTGACACCCATCGAGTTACACCGGGTCCAGACAGCCACCCTGTTATCAATCTAAGCTGGCGACAATTGAGTGTCTATATGCCTGCCGGACTCAATCAGATGCTTCGAATCGTCGGCTGACGTATGAGCATCGCTGACCTCGTAGCGTAATTTGTTGCCATGGAAGTCTTTTGCTAAGCCATTGTTTAGACTATGGTAGAGCTTCACTTCATTACAAAATGGCCTTTGTTATGTTGCACGCGGTAGCCAAACCCTTTGTGAAGCTGGTCGACCGGTATCTGCCAGATCCCTACATATTTGTCTTGCTGCTGACGATTGTGGTCGCGCTGTCTGCGGTTTTATTCGAACAACAATCACTGATGGCGGTGGTGACACAGTGGGGCAGTGGGTTTTGGAATTTGCTGACTTTTTCCATGCAAATGCTGCTGGTGCTGGTGACCGGTTATATGCTGGCCAGCACACCGCTGGTCAAACGTGGGTTGGACCGATTAGCGGGGCTGGCCAACACACCCGGCAAGGCTATTATTCTGGTTACCGTCATCTCATTAATGGCCAGTTGGCTGAACTGGGGCTTTGGGCTTGTGGTCGGGGCGCTCTTTGCTAAAGCGCTGGCCAGAAAGGTGGCGGTAGATTACCGCTTGCTGGTCGCCAGCGCATATTCTGGCTTTGTTGTCTGGCACGGAGGGTTGGCCGGTTCTATCCCTTTGACCATCGCGACACCCGGGCATTTTACAGCTGATCAAATCGGTATTATCAGTACTCAAGAAACGATATTCGCTGGCTTTAACTTACTGATTGTGGCTTGCCTGGTGGTGGCAATACCGCTGGTTAATCGCTTGATGTTGCCTGAAGCTAAAGACGCTGTGGTGGTCGAGCCGGCCAAACTTGCCGACGACGAGCCGCCGGCAATCAGTTATCAGCGCCCCGCGGATCATCTGGAAAACAGCGTACTGCTAGCACAATTGATTGGGATCAGCGGGCTGGCCTTTTTAGTTATGTATTTTATCGATGGCGGCGGCCTGAACCTGAATATTGTAAACTTTTTGTTTTTATTTTTGGCTATTGTGCTGCATAAAACACCGCGGCGCCTGTTATACAGCCTGCACCAGGCCATTCAGGGCGGAGCAGGTATTGTCATTCAGTTTCCTTTTTATGCCGGCATCATGGCTATTATGGTGCAGTCGGGGCTGGCGCAAAGTTTATCTGCCTGGCTGGTGGGTTTTGCCAGTGTCAACACACTGGCTGTCTGGAGTTTTTTAAGTGCGGGCCTGGTCAATATTTTCGTCCCCTCCGGTGGCGGGCAGTGGGCGGTTCAGGCGCCGGTCATCATTCCGGCAGCGCTGGAACTGGGCGCTGAAATGAATAAAGTGGCAATGGCGGTTGCCTGGGGTGATGCGTGGACCAACTTGATCCAGCCGTTCTGGGCGTTGCCGGTGCTGGCTATCGCCGGGCTAAAAGCCAAAGACATTATGGGTTTTTGCCTGGTACAGCTTATCATCTGCGGTGCGATCATCATGGTGGTGCTGCGGTTTGTTTAACCGCCTTACCAGGGTGACAGCCATCTCACCATATATTAGGTGTAATCATTAAAGACACCCACCTCAGAACTCTGATGGACACCCACCTCAATGGCAAACAAAGTAAACCAGACATCCACGGCCATCCTGTGTGAGCCGGCTTCCTCAGACACTCAGCGCTGACTTTCAATCATTTTTGTGCTTACGAGCGTATAAGCTAGCGCTCATCAGATTGATTTTTAAGACAATGACGTAAACAGGAGGGCGGGTGTACCCGGCATTATGATGACCATCGCGATGCAGTCTTTGCTAGATGACATTTATCAGGAAGTGTTCCCGCTACTTGGGCAGGGCAAGGTAGCCGATTATATCCCGGCACTGGCCTGCGTTGATCCGCGCCAATTTGGTATTGCGATTTGTGATAATGAAGGCAATGTCTTTACGGTAGGCGATGCAGAAGTTCCGTTTTCTATTCAAAGCATTTCTAAAGTTTTTAACCTGGTCTTGGCGATTAATCACTACGGTGAAGGCCTTTGGCAACGGGTGAGCTGCGAGCCATCAGGCTTACCGTTTAATTCACTGGTGCAGTTAGAATATGAAAATGGTATTCCCCGCAATCCCTTTATCAATGCGGGAGCGCTGGTGATCAGTGACATGAACCAGTCACGCTTTGCCTCGCCTCACCTGGCGGTCAGAGATTTTGTCCGCCGCCTGGCTGGAAATCCTGACATCAATGCTGATCGCGTGGTGGCAGACTCAGAATTTGAGTACCGCGCCCGCAATGCCGCGACCGCCTATTTGATGAAAGCCTTCAACAATTTTGAAAATGAAGTGGAAGAAGTGTTGCACAGTTATTTTTATAATTGTGCGCTGGAAATGAGCTGTGTGGATCTGGCCCGTGGGGTCAGCTTTTTGGCAAACCGAGGATATTCAGCCTGCGCCGAAGAGCAGATTTTAACTGCATCCCAAACCAGTCAGGTCAATGCTTTGCTGGCCACCAGTGGCATGTACAATGAGGCGGGCAGTTTTGCCTTTCAGGTAGGGCTGCCGGGAAAAAGCGGCGTCGGTGGCGGTATTATCGCGATGGTGCCTGGGCGGTTCTCTATTTGTGTATTTTCCCCAGCACTCAATAAAATGGGCAACTCAGCGCTGGGCGTTGCTGCGCTTACTTCGCTGACCCGGCGAATAAATTGGTCGGTGTATTAGTTGATGCTTTTTGGTGCTGACGATTCCGCCGATATTCTGCCAGACGATGAACTGTGCCGGCCGCCTGCCCAAAACAGCGTTCAAAGTTGATAGCCATGTGTTGCCATTGCCCGGCACTGACCGCTAGCGCCCTGACATGGCGACCTGGTAGGCTGGCTTTTTTGTCGATAAGACAGCGCCCGGTGTGCTCAACCAGGCTGGCATAGTTGGCAAAGGAGCCGGGCAGCGGCGAGCGATGAGCGTCGCCGGCATCACTGAATGGCTGCAACGTTGCCGGGGTCGTGGCCGGCGATTGCAGGCGTGCCCGAATACTGGTGTGGTGAGAGTCGCCTAAGGATCTGGCAAGGCCGGCGCGCACCGGGTTCAAATCCACATACGCCATGCAGGCTAACAGCGCGGCTTCATCCAGTAACGCCTGCGATTTATAGCGGCCTTCCCAGAATCGGCCGGTGCAGTCATCTTCTTTATTGGCCTGGCGCGCGATATATTCATTCAAGGCGCGCATAAACCAGCTGATAGACGCTAATCGAGTACGATACACTGCGGCAATACTGCGCACTGTGGCACACTGGGGTGCGCTTAACCGCTGGCGCTGGGTCGGGTCCATATACTGCCGGGTCAGCGCGGTACCGGCAAACACCTGGTGCCAGCGGGTCAGCACCTCTTCATCCGACCATTGATTAGCCTGCTGGGCATTGATATGCAGCACCAGATGCGTGTGATTGCTCATCACGGCATAAGCGCACACGCCGATAGCAAAGTTAGCGGCCAACAGCCCAATACGCTGCTCCACCCAGCCGCGGCGGTGCTCGTAGCTGACACCGGTCTGAGTATCGACCCCACACAAAAATGCCTTGCGCACACAGCGCGATACACAGTGATAATACGGGGTCTCTTGCAAATTGATCTGGTATTTTCGGGCTACAGGCATAAAAGACGGCTCGTTTTTAATCGTGAAAAAAGTATGCCGCATTGCATACCAGGTCATAACTGGCAATCAGACCAGTTTTGAAAGGCTTATGGAAAACGAATAGTGGGAATGCAAGGTGGCTGTCCAAAGCACCAAGAGCTGCTAATTTCGACTGGTCCTGGGTGGGTGTCCTACTGGCCCCTTACCGTTTCTGCTCTGTATCAATAGCCGGTCAATTCCATAAACCCGGTGCCGGTATGGCTGCCAGAGAGTTCGACGCGTCCTTCGTAGTAGGGAAACCGGCCAGGATTCCATTGGTCAATTTTAAACGGGGAAATCTGCACATCGATCTGATGGTCAGGCACTTGCACTCGCCACTTAAGCGGTACAGTGCGTCCGGCGACCTGGAACGATTGCTGCGGAGTCATGCTAATTGCCGTATCAGTTAAAGTGTATTTTTGTCCGCCTTGCCTGATGTAGGTGCCGGTAACATATGGTGCGGCCTCGTTGACGTGCATACGAAATGCCATGAGCTTGTCGCCATTGTCTAAATGCAGTGAAAACCAGTCCCAGCCCAGAGCATCTTTGCTGGCCAGTTCACTGGTCCATTCATGATCGTACCAGCCTATTCCCTTAAGGGTATGCGTGCGGTTGTTAAATTGCAGACTCCCCTGGATGTCTATAAAGGGCAGGCTGTAATAATACGAGCGATAGTTGCCATCGGCCGATTTTTGGCTGAAACCCTGATCACCTTGCAGTATAAATGGCCCGGTTTGGGTCAGCGATAATGCGATGTCAGCCTGATTTTCGATGGAAAACGTCACCTTCGCAGGGACAGGGGCCTCGCCGGTACTTTGCCATTGCCAGTCGTCTAAAAACGCGGTGAACGGTTGCGCTGTGACCCCGGCATTACCCACTTCGCCGGAGGCAAACCGCGACTCGAAAAGGTGGCTGTCCGGGGTGTGTAACGATGCATGAGCCATCCATTGTTGCGCATTTGACCAGTTGCTCGGTGAGGCTGATGACGTGCTAAAACGAAAAAGCGTGAATTGCAGACCATAGGCAGTTTGTTGCTCATCTTCTAAGATGGCTGTCAGGTACCACCACTCCAGCTGATACGCCGGGTGGCTGGCATGGTCAGCCGGCAACCGAACAGGGCGCTCCGGTGTGACCTTGGCGCGCTTGTCACTTAAGGTTGACTGGCCAAAAATGCTTCGTCGGGGAGTGGTGTCTTCACACGCGACAAGCCCGACCAACGCCACAACAATAGCTGCAACAATCCGACTCATAGGGCTTCCTCCTGGCGTAAATCAACCTTGGCTTTTATTCTGCCCACGGGTAGCAACAAAATGACCAGCACCACCAGTAGGCTGACACCCACACTGCTAAGCAAAGTGTGGGTGTCTATGTGCAACGGGTATAACCAAAAAAACGCGTAGCGATTGACCTGGTTGATAAAGAGCCAGGCCAATCCTATGCCAAATGGCAGGGCGATAGCGGCAGTGAGCAAACACAGTAAGCAGTATTGCCCCCATAAGGCAGCTTTTATCCGCCATTGAGCAACCCCGAAACTGCGTAAAATACTTAACTGAGGTTTGATATCCAGTGTCAGCACACTCACCGACACCGCAAAAGCCAGGCCTGCCACCAGCAAGGTGGCAACATTGAGCGCATTGGTAATCACAAAGGTGCGATCAAAAATTTGCATCGACCGTGCCAGCAACTCCTCACTGACATACACCTCGCCGAGTGCCGCAAGTTTTGGTGTGGCTGTCTGATAGCCGCTGTACAGCGCGGTGACCCCGGCGTAACCGGCCGGCGGATGAAAATAAGAGACCGGTAACAATATTTGTGAATCCGGGTTGCCGTAATCCGGGTAAATGCCTGCCACTACAAAATGCTGCCCGGCCGGCCACAACTGCTGCTGGCTGGCTCCGTTTCCGGCTACGATCGCCTCGGTGGTCAGTGTCGCCCCCACATCGAACCCTTGGCGAAATGCCAGTTGCTGATTGATAAATACCGCCCGGTTGCTGGCAAAAGCCTGCCATGCGGACGCTGTGTCGTCAGCAACCCGGCTAAGCAATAAGCTGTCGCGGCCAGCCTGGTCAGAGGGAAAGCTGCGAAGGGTAACAGGGTGCGTATTGACGTGCGTAAATCCACGGTAAACATGCTGATAGTTAAGAATGTCGGGCAAGTTCTGTGGTGGTCGTGAGGTATTGGTATATAAATAGGCCGGCGCAGATAAGCGCTGCTCAAGCCACGCATGCGTTGCATCGCGAAAGCTGTCGGTCATGACATTCATGCCGATATTGGCACTTAACGCGATAAAAAATGCACAAATTGCCAGGCGGCTTTTGCCTGACAGCACATGCGTGTTGGCCACCACATAACTAATCAGCGGGCGCTGGGGCGGGACCAGGTACGTCAGCGCGCGGGTCAGCACTGGTAGCCAGAGTACGATTAGCGCTGCGCCACCTAATAATAAAAAGGCCACACTGACCAGCGCCATTAACGCGCTTGAGGTGACAGTCACCGCGAATATGATGAGCGCCGTGATTATGATCGACCAGGCGCCACGCTGCCAGTGGGTAAGTGGCTTTGCAACAAACTGTAAGCGACTTAGTGCCTGGCTTAACTGAAGCGCCGGATACAGTGTAAATACCGTAAGGGCTACAAAGGTAGTGGCAAATGCCCCGCCAACAATTTCTAGCAGAGCCGTTGAGGGCTGTACAAACGCAGAGTCAAACAAATTGGCCAATGTCTGTTGTAACAATGGCGATAGGGCCCGGGTGGCTGTCACGCCTACAACAACGCCTATCGGTGTGGCACACAGGCCATAGACACCCAACTCACAAATCATGGCCAGCGTCAGCGTTCGGCTCGCTACACCTAACTGGCGCAGGCGAATAATCGCCGGCAGGCGCGCGCGGTACATCAGCAACAATGCGTTGAGGATAATGAATAATGCCACCACGGCCATCAGGACACCCATCGCCCATAAATTTAAGCGAAAACTTTCGGTAAGCGTGCCTTTTTCCAACAATGTGCTGGGCGGTGTATACACCAAGTGCTGGGGTAACGCTGCTTTTAGCGCAGTCTGTGTTGAATCAGGCAGTGGCGTGATGGCTACCAGGCGGCTTAACGGGTGGGTGTCCGGGTGCCGCTGACCGGTGTAATAATCACGGATGTTCATTACAATCACATCCTCGGGCAGCCCTGCTAGCGAAATAGGGCGGCGCAGCGCCTGGTCCTGGCTGTTTAACAGGTGAGACCGGCAGCCTAACGCTGCGACGGTTCCCGGTGCGGCTAGTGTAAGCAGGCCTTCTGTTATGGGAGCCGGTGCCAGGCTCACCGATGGCGGTAACGTGCGCTGATTACTGGCAGCCATAAAGTCGATAGCGACGACGGTTATGTCCTCATCTAGCGGTGCGCCGGTCGATGCGCAGGTGAGTGGCTGGGTATCTTCGACCAGCGCAACAAACTGGGTAAATCCGTGGGTGCGCAGCAACACATAATCGTCGCGGGTAAGTGGTGCTGCACTGGTGGAAGCGTTATCCGACGTGGTTGTGTGGGTATCAGTGGGCAACGTATCAATGGCCGAAGCATGGTGGGTGTCCTGAGAGTTGGCCAAAGCACCGTGGGTGTCCTGAAGGTTAGTTTCCGGATGGGTGTCTGCATTGGGCAGGCGCGCGCTGATGCTGCCGCCAGCAAAAAAAGGTGGCGCCTTGCTAGCGATATCGCCTAAACGGGCACCTTCGTTAATTAGCAAAACTGCCGTGAGGCCACCACTGGCCACCATAATGGCCAGCACAATTAGTAACGGCTCCCAGGGCTTATGGCGGGACATTGCCAGCAGTGTGCGTAACACTAATATAAAAGCGCGCATCAGGCGGGAGTAGAATGTAGCTGGCCATGGCGTAACCAAGCCTGCTGCCGCGCCTGCTCGGCCACCGCCTGGCTATGCGTCACTACCACCAGGGTGGTGCCCATAGCCTGGCAGGTCGCATACAGCGCAGCGGTTACTTGCTCACTGGTTTGCTCATCCAGGTTGCCAGTAGGTTCATCGGCCAACACAAGTTGCGGGCGATGCACCAGCGCCCGGGCAATGGCAGCGCGCTGTTGTTCACCACCGGACAGCTGATGAGCCGGGCGCTTGGCGAGTTGAGCAATGCCCAGTTGCTGCATCAGATCACGCTGAAAAGCTTCATCGGCATTGCCTTTTAAACGCGCGGTGAAGGCAATGTTGTCCCACACCGAAAGGCAATCAAGCAGGTTATAACTTTGAAAGACCACGCCCAGATGTTCACGGCGAAATGCATCGCCCTGGCGGGCGGAGGCAAATGGTAACTGCGACGGACCTATGGTGATGGTGCCTGCGTCAGGTTGCTCAAAGCCGGCAATAAGCGCAAGCAGTGTGGATTTGCCCGAGCCGGATGCCCCACGGATACTCAGCGACTCGCCGTCAGGTAATGACCACTCCAGGTTGTCGATAATTGGTGCTGCCGCAGAGTCGAATTGTTTGGTCAGATGAGCAATGTGCAGCATGTTTGGAAAATTATTTTAGTAAAGATAACAATACCATCAGGTACGTATGGGCAGGCCAAAAGCCCACCCGGCAAATGACAATGCTGACAGGTTTGGCTTACGTTGCAATCACCTTCGTTGACTGGCAGTCCGCAGTGTGTGTGCCGGTTGCCGGCGCAGCGCATTGCGGGCACGCAGCCACTTTTTCCGTGCAGGCCGGAGCACTGGAACAACTATAATGAGCCGGCCGGCGGTAGGAATCGGGCAGATAATAGCCATACACACACTGCGGGCATTTATAAGCCTTGCGAAACTGGCTGTGAAAGCGCTCCGATACGATTTCAACTGCAAACGCCGGGTTAAGCAACTCATCGATAAACACCGACGGTTTTAACGGATTGGCAATCAGATAGCATTTTTGCCGCGCGCGGGTAATAGCCACATACAACAAGCGCCGTTCCTCAGCAAACGGATAGTTTTCAGCTGCCGGCAGCAATGCTTCAGTCAACCGGTCCTGACGCGCTGCACTGGGGAAGCCCAGTGGGCCGTTATCCAGCCCGATGATCACCACGTAATCAGCCTCTAACCCTTTTGCGCTGTGCAGTGTCCAGGTACTCACTGCCTCAACACCATCTTGGCGCAGCAGCTGGCGCACCGCGCTAAGATGAAAATGGTAGCGGGCCAGCACCGCGATGTGAGCGTCCGGATCGCGGCGGCGAATTTGTATAATCACCTGGCAGGCCCGATGGGCCGGGTCCGGGCGCTGTTCGGGCATATCGTCTAATAAAAAAACCTGTGAGCGTGTCAGATGCTGATGGGTGTCTATGGTTTTTTGAAACTGCGCGGGGTTTTGCATCACGAACTGGCCGGCAGTGTGCGCGACACTGTTGTTATACCGAAATGTTTTATCCAGCAAGGTAGTGGAGTGCGGGCCAATATGCCGGGCAAACTGTGTGGTGAGCTGAAGGTTTCCGCCTGAAAACCGGTAGATGGCCTGCCAATCGTCCCCGACCGCGGTCAGCACCGGCGCCGGGCTGTGATGGCGCAGAGCGCGCAGTAACGCCAGGCGGGCTGAGGAAATATCCTGAAACTCGTCCACTAACACATAGCGATAAGGTTGTGGCTGGTATAGCTCGCAGGTTGCCTGACGGATCATGTCGTCAAAATCATGCTGACCATCATCCTGCAGACGCTGCGCATACGCCTGGCAAAATGCAGCAAGTAACGGCACAAAATCCGCTGACACAGCGCCAAAATGCTGGAAAATGCGCGCCTCTAACTGGTGGGTGTCCAGTTGCTCGGTGCGTATCGCCGCCAGGCAGGCCAGATAGCGCTTGATGCTCTCCCCAAAGCCGCTGCTGCTACACACAGTGTGATGCAGGTGGGACAAAGGTGGCGGGCAGGGTGGCTGTCCCAACCGGGTCAGTACGGCCAATAGCGCCTGTTCAGCCGCTGGCTGAGCAAAATCAGCGTGAAAACAGCGCAGCCGCTGGGGCGCAGCAGGATGGGAGTCTGAGTGGGCTCCCTGTACCTGCCTTAGGTGGATGTCCTGGGTGATAAAATGCTTTGCCAGAGCCTGCTGATGGTGCGCAAAAGCGTTGCTGTCATAGCCAGGTGGCATTGCGCCCTGGTTATTGACGGGCAGATAATCCAGCAACACCCCACTGTCGGTAAGCGCAAAATCTGGCCGGTATGGATGGGCCAGACCACCAGGTTGTGCAGGTAGCCTTGGCCGGTAACGATAGGCAATGCCGTTAAGAAACAATAGGTTTGCCAGCTGCCATAGAGGATAACTGGCGACCCGTTCGCCTTGTAGTGTGCGGTATTGCGCATCCCGGTGATGCGCTTCCAGGCTGGCTGCAGAGTCAAAGGAAAACGGATCAGCAGGCAGGCTCATGGCATTGACAAACTGTTTGAGCTGGGCGGCCGAGGCCCCAACATAGTCGCCCCACCATTGGTGTGCCCATTGTTCCAACTGCTCACGTTTAACTGCCATTGGCGAGATCTCTTTTACCGCACCATTTTGCGCAAGAAGCTGGCGTGCCAACGCATGAAAGGTCAGAATTTTTGGCAACCTCGCAATGTCCACACGCGCCACACGGGCGCGGGCTTCCAGGCGCTGACGCAACTCGCTGGCCGCGGCATTATTGTAGGCCAGCACTACTATTTCATTGCCTTGTGCTCGTTGGCTCACCACTAAATACAACACCCTGGCTACAATCACGGATGTCTTACCCGTGCCGGCTGCGGCCAGCACCAGGTTGTGGGTGTCATTGCGCACCACAGCCAGGCGCTGGGCATGGGTCAGCGGATGCGCTTCCACCTGATCGAACAGACTGGCATAGCGGCGCAGTTCTTCATGTTCAAACTGAGCACGTAACCGGTCGGCAAATTCCGTGAGCGGGGAAACCGCGCGCAGGGCGTGCAATTGCTTAACACATACAGGTGGCAGCGAAAGATGGGTGTCTAACAAGGGGGCATATAAACTGCTGATCAGCGAAAGCTCTTCGGCCAGTGAGGAGAGGTGGGTGTCCTGTAAATAATTATGCCGGGCCTGTATCACAAATTTCTGATAAGCCGCGGTAATACGCGGCTGAGCCTGGCTGAGTAAAAACTGTGTTACCGCCTCGTGGATGGGAGTCAGTTGCGCTGGCTGATAAGGCCCCAGCATCCATGTTTGCGTGGCTGTCCGCAATACCCAGTAATGGCCGGTAAGCCGCTTGCGTAGCTGTGGCAGCGCAGTAAGTGCGCTCAACGCCAACTGTTGTGGCTGTCTTTGATGGTGAAAAACCAGGTGGGTGTCTTGCAGGTACAGGGGCGCGGTGCCAAATAACCGGCCAGGCCAGCTAGGGCAACAGGTCAAATCAAACAGAGGCGAAGAAGCAGGCTCGGCGTGCATAGGTAGGCGCAGTGAAAATATTAAAACAAGCAGTGTAAAGCAATTTTTCTGTGACTGCAGCGCCAACAATCAAGAGCCGGCATGCCTCGTCTGCAGGCATGCCGAAAAGTCGTTATTTTGTGTGGGTTCCGCGAATGGGGTAGTTGTTGTCCGGATCACGGATAAATTGCAGGCCTTCTACCAGACGCTTGATATCCGGGCGTGAAAATGGCGCATTGGAATAATCTGCAATATGCACCTGGCGTTCGCCATTGATCACAAAGGTGGTCGGTTCGGCAAAGGGATGATCAGTTTCTTCTGGCGAACGTGGGTTTGAAACATACGCCCCCATGGCGTACATGTCATCTTCGGTTAGCCCGTAGCCAAGGGTGAAATCTAAGTCCAGATCTTCCAGATGTGCCTCAAGCTGGGCCTTGCTGTCGGCAGATACCGCAATCAGATCCACACCTATATCCAGCAGACGCTCTTTATAATCATCCAACTCATTTAAAAACGCCGTACAAATGGGGCAATGTTTTCCGCGATACACCACGATCAATTGCCAGTCCATACCCTCTGCAGGCGTGCCCAATTCGTGCTTTTGCCCGTGCAGGTCGGTAACGCTGATTGATGGAAACTGACTGCCCGCCTGAAGTTTTTGTTGATAACCTGGTTGTTGAGACATAACTCTCCTCGATTGCGTGTCGGTAAATAAACACTGCCTGAAGCAATTTGCTCAGGCGTTATCAAGGGTTACGCAGGGAGATTGGATTCAGCCCATCTAATTTAGATGAAGAATTGCTTAAAAAAGCCGCCAGGGCGGCGGCTTGGTCAATTACTGCAAAAATTTCCACACGATACTGTGTTCCGAGCCCATGCTCCACAGCAGTACCACGGTCACCATTAGCGCTTCGAGCACCAACACGCCAACTGCCAGCACCGTACCGGATAAAATAAACCCTTCACGATGGCTAATACCCAAAAAAGTCGGTGTGCCCTGGTAGAGCAGGTAACCGGTGTAACACACCCCGATGATCCCGGCCAGTACACACACCCAAATGATGGGATACACAGCCACAATGCCGCTCAAAAATAAGGGGGTTGCGATATAGCCGGCAAAAATAATGCACTCCTGACGGCTGGGGCGCTGCGGAAATTTGCGCGCCATAAAATGGATCAGGCTGCCTACAGCGGCAACCGCAAGTAAAATCAGCAAATAAAAACAGGCGCCAATGGCTAACCCTGTGGTGATAGACACCTGGACATCGTCGGCGCCGCCGCCCAATGACCAGCCAAATTGCGTGGTACCGATAAAAGAACTGACCACCGGGACTGCAGCCAGCCACAACACATGGTGGCAATACAGGTGCGAGACAGTTTCATGTTCTTCATTAATGCTGCGCCATTCACGATCTGGGTGATGCAACAATCCCCACAAGTGATTGATCATTGGCTTCTCCTTTATAGTTAGGATGCTTATATTTACATCTCATTAACACTATACGAAACATTACACGAATGTGTAGGATAATCTGTGCATAAAAAATGAACATTTAAGAATCTTTAAACATAACGGGGTAATCTGGGCATCTGAGAAGATCGTACGACCGCGCCGGATCACCGTCGTGGATTAGCCGGTGCAAACCCGGCAAAGTTACTCTACACTAGCAGTTAGTTATCAAATCCTTACCCGTGGTTGTACCGATGCTGAAAAAGTTGCATGAGCTGACATCGAATGAAGCGCTAAGTTTTGAGCAAAAAATTCATGCTCTGCTTGAGCTGGGGTTGACCCACTTTGAGCAGGACCACGCCATCATTAGCCATATCCAGGGTGATCAGTACACCGTCGAGTATGTGGTATCAGACAATCCGGATCTGGTGCCTGGGCTACAGTTCGAGCTGGGCAACACCTATTGCTGGCATACTCTGCAGGCCGGTGACGCGCTGGCTTTTTCCCATGCCGGTCAAAGCCGCATTGCTGGTCATCCTTGTTATCAGAATTTCAAGCTGGAAAGCTACATTGGCGCGCGCATTGTGGTGCAGGGCAAACTGTATGGCACCCTGAATTTCACCTCAGCGTTGCCCAAAGCGGTGCCATTTACGGGTGAAGAAATTGACTTTATCACCCTGTTTGCCCAGTGGATCGGGGTGGAAATGTCCCGCCGGCTGGACCGCCAACATCTAAATCAGCGCATCGAATTGCAACAAGAGATGGAGCAGTTGGCCCAGATTGGCTGCTGGGAAGTGGATGTGGTGGAAAACACTATCTACTGGAGTGATCAGGTGCGCAAGATTCATGAAGTACCAGATGATTATGAACCGGATTTAGCCACTGCCATTGAATTTTATGCCGAAGGTGAGGACCGTGACCGCATTGCTAATGCGGTAGCCCAGGCTATGGCGGCCGGTGCCTGTTGGAGTGAAGAAGTGCGTTTGCGCACCTACACCGGCAACATCAAATGGGTAGCTACCCAGGGCCGCGCAGAATTGAAAAATGGCCGTTGTGTACGAATGTTTGGTGCATTTCAGGATATTGATGCGCAAATGAAAATGCGCCAGGCGCTGATTAGTAAGCGCCAGGAGGCCGAGCGATTATTGCAGGCCCGCAGTGCCATGATCGGTAAAATAAGTCATGAACTGCGCACTCCCATCAATGGTATCGCCGGCATGTTGCAAACTTTGGTCGGCGAATCTAACCCGGATATTATTGAAAGCCGCGTGGACATTGCACTGCGTAGCGCCGACTTGCTGGTGCGACTGGTCAATGATGTGCTGGATTATTCTAAGGTGGAATCCGGCCAGCTGGAATTTGAGGCAGTAGCCTTCACTCCCTACCATGTATTTAATGACCTATATCATTTGTACTCTCCCCTGGCCAACAATAAAGGGGTGCATCTGGAATTCGATGTGGCTGTCGCTCAGCAGGTACGCGCCATCGGCGACGCCGGCCGGCTAACCCAGATTTACTCAAATCTGCTTAACAATGCGATTAAATTTACCGAGCATGGCGAGGTCACACTGACCGCGCGGCTTAAAAATAAACCCGACGGTCAGCGCTTAGGGGTCACCATCACCGATACCGGTATCGGCATGAATACCTCAACCCTGGAGAGCCTGTACCAGCCTTTCAAACAAGGCGGAGCCGGGGTGGCGGCCCGCTATGGCGGCTCTGGGCTGGGCTTTGCCATCGTCAAAGAGTTGTGTGATGCCCTAAACGGCAGCATTAAGGTTAGTAGTGAAGAAGGTAAGGGCACGCGGATCTATGTAGAGATGCCACTTATCGTCAATGAAGATGAGCAGGTAGAATCTACCGAGCAGTATGTCGGGCCAAAAAACGCCAGCTTTGAGCATCTGAAACTGCTGGTGGTAGACGATAATGAAATCAACCGGTTGGTGATGGAATCCTTGCTCTCCCAACTGCAAATATCGGCGGATTATGCTGTCAATGGAGTCGAAGCCATTGCATGTGTGGAGCGGGCAGCCAACGAACCCTATACGCTTATCTTTATGGATTGCGAGATGCCGGTCATGGGCGGCATTCAGGCCACCGAGGTGATCCGTGAATCCGATAAAGGCAACGGTAAAGTGTTTGTGGTGGCCATGACCGCCGATACCTCTGAAGCTAACCGGGCGGCCTGCCTTAAAGCCGGAATGGATGCATTTATCACCAAGCCGGTCAAGCTGGATGGCCTGCGTTCTGTATTACAGGAAGTGGCTTATCCGAAAATCAGCGCAGCGCCACTTCGTAACAGCCAGTAGTGCAATGACCAATAACGCAAACGCGCTGACTTGCCTTACACCAGCGGGCAATGGGTTATGCATCGGCAGAGGGCTGTGTGTTTGCCTGGTCTGATGCCAGACTATCGCCCTGCATCTTATCAACCGCACACAGTCTGTGTCGCCCCTGTGCTTTAGCTTGATGCATAGCGCTTTGGGCGTGCTGCAACAGCTCGGGCACACTGTGGGCGTCGTTGCCAAACACACTGATACCGATGCTGCAGCTTAATGAGTAGATTTCATCACCGACCATTACCGGGTGTTGCATCAATTGGTTAAGCAGCCGGGCTAACGCGTTCAAGGCCTGCTGGTTCGTCATCTGCGTAAACACCATCACAAACTCATCATTGCCCACCTGATATAACTGCAGATGCTGATGACACTGTGCTTCAAGCCGCCTGGCCAGCTGACAAATGACCACGGTGGCCTGCGCCTGGCCAAGCATGTCGATGACAAAGGCAAACTTCTCTATGTTGATGGTCAGTATTCCGGCAAGCTGTTGTGCCGGGGTGGCCTGGCAACTTAGTTTATGCAGATGTTCGCACAGGATCAGCCGGTTGGGCAGGCCGGTGTGGCGATTGTGGTTAGCTAACCCGATGGGTGGATGAACCTGCTGATGAAGCCGGCTAATATCCTCAAGCATCAATACCGCTCCGGAAACACACTGTTGACTGTCCCGGGTCGGGCTGGCACTGCAACGCACCCACAACGGCGGCTGGTTACGGTGCAGCAGTTTAACCCCAGCAGGTAAATCCTGGTGGCAGTTGCTATGCATCGCGGCGACTACCGGGTTGGTCAGCAGGCCCTGCGTATTGGCATCAGTAAGCTGCACAATGGCCCCAAGTGGTTTACCGACCGCCTCGGCTGAGTTGTAGCCGGTCATTTGCTGTGCGACCGGGTTGATAAAGCACACACATTGCGTTTCGTCCACCGCCACCACCCCATCCTGCATGGCCTGCAAAATAATATGTAACTGCTCGCGCTGATGTTGCAGGGTATGGTTAAGTGCGCTTAGCTGGCGGCTTTGTTGCTGTAATGTCAAATGGTTAAAAATCCGCATACGGCAGATATTCAGATGAATAGGGCGGGTGATAAAATCAATAGCGCCTAATGATAGTGCCTGGGTTTCTGTGGCGACATCCTGATGCGCTGTAATAAAAATAATCGGAATATGCCGGGTGCGCACAGAGCTTTTTAATGCTTTACATAACTGCAGGCCGTTGCCATCTGGCATTTCAATATCCAGCAGGATCAGGGCCGGGGTGTGCCTGATAGCCATGGCAAAGGCATGCCGGGCCTGCTGGCAGCACACAATAGTGGCCAAATCATTCAGGCCCTGTTCCAGCAAGGTAAGATTTTGTTGTTGATCATCCACAATTAAAATGGACGGTTCCGTGTCCCGGCTACCTGAATAGGCCATACCAAAAGCTCCTTGTATTTTCTCCAGCATAGGCCGCTTGCCCAACGCCCGCCTTTAGACAATAGTTCAAACGCCTGCCAGCAGGCGGTTAAAAAAGTTAGCGCCAGGTAATCCTAGTACAAGGGCGACCAGTATTAGGTAAACAGAATCCCGTAACTGATGAAACGTGCTATGTCGAAAACCCACCACCCTGTGTCGTCTGTATTATCTATGCCTGTCAAACAGTGGTGGCAAGCCGGCAAGCGGATGGTGAAAAATTCGCAAGAGCACAATTTATCGTTGATTGCCGCGGGCGTGGCGTTTTATTTTTTGCTGGCCATTTTTCCGCTACTCGGGGCCATCATTTCGTCGTACGGGTTGATGGTCTCCCCCGAAGAATTACGTGAGCACATGGCGATGCTGGTGGATGTGGTCCCATCCCAAAGTCGCTATATTCTGGAAGAGCAACTGCAAAATCTGACCGAAAAATCCAGCTCAACCTTAAGCTGGGGTTTACTGTTTTCACTGGTACTGTCTTTGTGGAGTAGCAGCAAAGGCGCCAACGCGCTGATTACTGCTTGCAACATTACCTATAGCGAGTCGCAGGGGCGGGGGTTTGTTAAGGGCATTGTGGCGCGCATCACCGGAACAGTTAGTATCATATTAACCGTCATCGCTGCGCTGGCGCTGATCACGGTGGTGCCTAAATGGATCAGCTGGATGGCGGGCGGCTATCTTTCCGCGGCGCACGCCAGTGCGATAACAATCCCAATAATGCTATTGTTATTTAACGGCAGTTTGTCGGCACTGTACCGCTATGGGCCGCACCGCAAGCGGGCAAAATGGCGCTGGGTCACGCCCGGCTCGATGCTGGCCACCGTATTGTGGATCCTGGCCTCGTACAGCTTTTCATTTTATTTAAGCCAGTTTGCCACCTACAATAAAACCTACGGGTCGGTAGGTGGCATTATCATCTTATTGATGTGGTTGTATCTAAGTGCCTATATCATCTTGCTGGGCGCTGAGCTCAACTCGGCGGTGGAATTGCAAACCAGTAAAGACAGTACGGTGGGCGAAAATCGGCCAAAAGGCGAGCGTGGCGCATTTGTGGCAGATCATACCCCGGAAGATCTCGAGCAAATGAATAAGCAGCAAACCTCCCCATATCAGCAGCGCGAGTAGCCGCAAGGCGGCTTTTCTCGCTGAATGTTTAAATAATGCGCAGTTATCTGATCTGAATGTGTCTCGCCTATTGCCGTAGGCCTGGAATTTGATAGAGTTGTTCGCCATAGTCTATTGATTAACCATGTTTGCCCGCCGCTGCGCCTGGTAAACTGCAGGAACCACGAATGGCAGAGCAATGCTTTCGGATGAAAGGCACAACGCTGACCAGCATTGTGCTGGATATACTTACCTTCGACCCCGATGACTTTGATGCGCAACTGGCGGCTAAAGTGGCCAGCGCCCCGCAATTTTTTACCCGCTCGTCACTGATCATACAGTTAAATCACACCGTATCGCCCACCGAATTGGAATTGCTGGTGACCTTGTGCCGCAAACACAATATGCAGCCAATGGCAGTACGCGGTGAAGTGGGTGAGTTAAAAGCTACCATCAATGATTTAGGGCTATCGGATATCAGCCAAAGCAAGGCAGCCGATACGGCTTTACCTGACAATGAAACCGCGCCCACGCCGGCTGCGCCAGTTGCCAGCAGCGACAGTAAAACGCGCCTAGTTACACGGCCGGTGCGCTCCGGACAGCAGGTGTATGCCGAAGGAGCCGATTTAATTATTCTGGCACCGGTCAGCGAAGGTGCAGAAATATTAGCAGATGGTAATATCCATGTGTACGGCACCATGCGCGGCCGGGCACTGGCTGGCGTAAAAGGCGACGCCAACGCACGAATATTTTGCCAGCAGATGGAAGCCGAGCTGCTCTCAATAGCAGGCCGGTTTGTCATGCAGGACACAATACAAACACAATGCTGGAAAAAACCAGCACAGGCATATTTAGAAGAGGATACGTTACTGGTAGCCCAGCTGGGGTAAAGGTAAACGTTTTCGTCGAGGACAAGTAAGATGGCAAAAATAATTGTTGTAACCTCTGGTAAAGGCGGCGTGGGCAAAACCACTTCCAGCGCGGCAATCGCCACAGGGTTGGCTTTGCAGGGGCACAAAACGGTGGTGGTGGATTTTGATGTAGGCTTGCGTAACTTAGACCTTATTATGGGTTGTGAGCGACGCGTGGTGTATGACTTTGTCAATGTGATCAACAAAGAAGCCAGTCTGAATCAGGCGCTGATCAAAGATAAGCGCACCAAAGATTTGTTTATTCTGCCAGCCTCGCAAACCCGCGACAAAGATGCGCTGACCATGGACGGCGTACAAACTGTGCTGAACGATTTGAGCAAAGAGTTTGAGTTTATCATCTGTGATTCACCGGCTGGAATTGAGCAAGGCGCACAAATGGCACTGTATTTTGCCGATGAAGCCATTGTGGTGACCAACCCGGAAGTGTCGTCTGTGCGTGACTCGGATCGTATTCTGGGCATTTTGCAAAGCAAATCCATGCGCGCCGAGCAGGGTAAAAATGTCAAAGAGCATCTGTTGCTAACCCGCTACAACCCGCACCGGGTAGCCACCGCAGAAATGCTGAGCGTTGGTGATGTGGAAGAAATCCTGGCAGTGCCTTTGCTGGGTGTCATCCCTGAGTCAGAGGCAGTACTGGCGGCGTCTAACCAGGGTGCGCCGGTTATTCTAGACCAGGAATCAACAGCCGGGCAGGCTTATTCAGATGCGGTACGCCGCTTGCTGGGTGAAGAAGTGGAACACCGCTTTTTAGAAGCACAGAAAAAAGGCTTCTTTAAGCGCCTGCTTGGAGGAAAATAATGGGCATTTTTGATTATCTGCTGAAAAAGGGGAAGCCTAATTCAGCAGCGGTGGCAAAAGAACGCTTACAAATCATTGTGGCGCATGAGCGGCGTAAACGCACAGAGCCCGATTATCTGCCGATGATGCAAAAAGAAATCCTGGAGGTGATCCGCAAATATGTACAGATCGCTGATGACCAGGTGTCGGTGCAGGTCGAAGACAGTGATGATTGCAGTGTGTTGGAGTTAAACATCACATTGCCTGAATAGGCTAATACCCGAACAAAAAAGCTCCCGCCTGGTGCGGGAGCTTTTTTTTGCCAGGTGATTAGTCGCGGGTGTAGCGGGCGGGTTGGCCGTCAGCCGGGATAGTGGCGCGGATAAAATCACGCACATGGTCATTGGCAGTTTTTAAATCATCGCGGCGCAGATACATCATGTGGCCGCTCTTATAGCCTTTAAAGCTTAGCCGGTCTTGCATCTTGCCGCTGGGATCCAGCTGCCACATGGTGTACTTGGCATCAAAATAATTGGTTGCGCCATCGTAATAGCCAGACTGGACCATCACATTGAGGTACGGGTTGGCAGCCATGGCCAGGCGCAGATTTTCACCAGTGTTGTTATCTGAGCGATCCCATGGATGGACCGGCCCAAACATATTGTATTTCACATCGGTGTCAAACTTCAGTGTATGTTTCAGATAATGATTGATGGCGGGGGTGAACGAATGCAGCCACGAGCTTAGTTCAGCATTGTAGTCAGGGCGCGAGCCGGTCTCCTGCTTATCAATACCTAAATAACGGCTATCCAGCCGGCCCAGGGTTTTGCCTTCTTCGCGCAGCAATTCTTTCCAGAAAAAGGCGGTACTGACATCCAGGTTATTTTGCGCAATGGCTTGCTCGCTTAACCCCGAATAGGCAGCCATCTGCTTGATGACCCTGGCTTTGTGCTCGTCGGTAATAAAACCGCCGCGGCTTAACGCCGGGATCAGCGTATCCAGGGTGAATTTTTCCACCTCATCTAAATAAGCAGTCAGCGCCATGTCCTGATAATGCTTATCCAGCATTTGATGATGCCAGGCAGCAGCCGCGAAGTAGGGCAAGCGGTTGGCAGCTTCAATCACGCCTTCGCGCGGAATACCCAGCTCGGTGGGCGAGACCAGGATCACCCCGTTTAAGTACATCCACTGCTGATTTTGCAGGGCCAGTGCCAGGCCCGACACTCGGGTGGTGCCATAGCTTTCGCCAATTAAGTATTTGGGCGCGCGCCAGCGATCCTGGCGCGACACAAAGGTATTGATCCATTCTGCCAGATAGGTCACATCGGCATTCACGCCAAAAAACATTTTCTTTTGTTCTTCTTTGGACGGCAGCTTGCCTTCTGCATCCGGTAACACCCGGCTGTAGCCTGTATTGACCGGATTGACATACACAATGTCAGCCACATCCAGCACCGAGTAGGGGTTAGATTTAAACCCATATGGCTGCACCGGGTAGCCTTCATCGTCCACATTTAAAATGGTCGGGCCGGTGTAGGCAAGGTGCATCCACACTGAGGCCGAACCAGGGCCACCGTTAAAGCTGATGAGTAACGGCCGGGTTTGATTGTCTTTGGTATCGGTGCGCTCATAAAAGGTGTACTGCAAAGTGGCAATGGCCTGGCCTTCATCATTCCACACCGGTTGCATGCCTGCTTCGGCGCGAAATGCCACCCGCTCACCGTTGATAGTGGTTTTGTGCTCGGTCACCACCGCTTTCTCAGCCTCAATAGAGCGGCTGTGATCCTTGGCCGGTTCTGCCAGCACGCCAGAGCTGTGGATGGTCGCCAGCCCCAGGCTGGCTGTAAGCAGTAATGTGGAAATCCTCATAAAGCCTCTTTTTATAATGGTTTTTGATGCTGATGTTATACGTGAATATCTATACCTCAGTAAATACCATGTTAACAAATCTTGGCAGCCAGGCGACGGCGACTTACCTTTGAATGTGGGTGTCTGGCCGCTGTTCTGCTAAACAAAATAATCAATGTGGCAGGGTGCACAGTATAAGCAATGATTCATTCCAGACAGACGAGACCATTATGAGACAAGTACAAATTGCGGATCCCGATGCCGGCCTAGATGGCCTGAGTGTGACCGATGTGGCGCCGCCGCCTGAGCCGCAGGCCCATGAAATTATGGTGGAGCTAAAAGCCTCCTCACTGAATTTTCATGATTATGCGGTGGCTTCTGGCGCGATGCGCGGTGAAAAAGGGCGAATTTTAATGTCAGATGGTGCTGGTGTGGTGACCGCGGTAGGCAGTGAGGTAACGGACTTTGCCGAAGGCGACCATGTCGTCTCTGTGTTTTTTCCTGACTGGCAAACCGGAGGACCTAAAGTGGCGGACTTTTCCCGCACCCCCGGCGATGGCATTGACGGCTATGCCCGTGAATATGTGACCGCTCCTGCCAGTTGGTTTACGCGCACGCCGCAAGGCTGGTCACATGCACAGGCTGCCACTATTACTACCGCCGGCATGACAGCGTGGCGGGCACTGGTGGTGGAAGGCCAACTAAAAGCCGGCGACACAGTGCTGTTACTGGGTACTGGCGGAGTGTCTATTTACGCGCTGCAAATTGCCAAGGCGATGGGCGCGCGCGTGGCCATTACCTCATCAAGTGATGACAAGCTGGCCAAGGCCCGTGACATGGGCGCAGATTTTACTGTCAACTATCGCACCGATGAAAACTGGGGCGAAACAGTGCGCGACTGGACCGGCGGGCGTGGTGTTGATCATGTGGTCGAAGTCGGCGGGCCTGCCACGCTGGCACAATCCATCGAAGCCTGCCGCATCGGTGGCAGCATTGTGCTTATCGGTGTGCTCACCGGTATGGGCGGTGAAGTGCCCACGGCTGCGCTGATGAGTAAACAGATTCGGCTGACCGGTGTCATTGTGGGTAGCCATGAACATCAGCAAGCATTTGTTAATGGCTTAGAAACGATGGGCTTTGAGCCGGTGATCGACCGTTCATTTGCGTTGGATGAGTTGGCAGAGGCCTTTAAATACGAAGAATCTGGCCAGCATTTTGGCAAAATTGTGCTGAGCATCTAAGCTAAAAGCGCTGTTGCCGGGCGGGCATTGTGATCAGCCCGCCCGGTAATCTGCACGTAGCCCTGTTACGTAAAAAAGCCCGGTATGCAGCATCCTGCAGGCATCAGTATAAGGAGATACCGACCGTGAGTGTAACAATAGTGTCGGATACATCGCATGAAAAAACCATTTTAGAAGAGTGTATAAAGAGCCGGGCCTCAGACGATGAGCCGCTGAGAATTCTGGAGGCCGGTTGCGGTAACAAATGGCAGTTATCTTTACAAGGCCTGCAATACTGGCTGGCCGGTGTGGATGTGGACCATGATGCGGTGGCATTGCGCCAGCAAAAATTCAACGACCTCGATGAAGTGATTATCGGCGATCTACGCACTGTGTCGCTGCCTGACAATCGTTTTGATGTGATCTACACCGCGTACGTGCTTGAGCATGTCGATAATGTAAAACGGGTTTTAGATAATTTTCAGCGCTGGCTGAAGCCTGGCGGGATCATAATCATTAAGGTGCCGGATCGTGATTCTGTGTATGGTTATCTGGCGCGGATTACTCCGCACTGGTTTCATGTGTGGTACTACCGCTACATCAAAGGTAACCCCAATGCCGGCAAGCCCGGCTACCTGCCGTATCCGACAGTTTACGATGAGATGTTGGGCAAGGCCAAGCTGAGTGGCTACTGCCGGCAAAGTGGGTTGCAGGTGCAGGCGGTGCTGGGAAAAAACAATTATCTGCGCAAGCGCTCGTTTCGTGACCAGTGCATTCGGGTTTTTGTGCAGCTGGTCAATCTGTTTTCAGGCGGCAAGCTGGCGTGGCACTACAACGACCTGATTTACATCATCGAAAAGCCGGCCAGAGCTGAAGTCACTCCGATTCGACCAGCGCGCGACTCTGCTTTTGCTGAGTAAGCCAGCCAGATTGCGCAAAAAACAGGTGCAGGAGCAGAAAAATTCGAAAAACCAGCGTAAATCAGGATAATACGCGCTGTATGTAAGCGCCTGGCACAGACTCAGATTGAGACAGGTACTTTATCGAAATCGCAATCGCTTGTTCGGAGGGCATTATGGCAGTTCATGAAATCAAACACCCACTGGTTCAGCACAAGCTGGGGGTGATGCGCGAAAGCAATCTAAGCAGTAAAGATTTTCGTCAGCTGGCCAGTGAAGTGGGAAACTTGCTGACCTACGAAGCAACCCGGGATCTGCAAACCGAAACCGCCACCATCGAGAGCTGGTCGGGGTCGCACATCGACGTGCAAAAAATAAAAGGTAAAAAGATTACCGTGGTACCCATTTTACGTGCCGGGCTAGGTATGCTGGATGGGGTGATGGAGCTTATCCCTAATGCCAAAATCAGTGTGGTGGGCCTGTACCGCGATGAAGAAACTCTCGAGCCGGTGGCGTATTTTGATAAAATTGTCAAAGATATCGATGAGCGTACCGCGCTTATTGTTGACCCCATGCTGGCCACCGGCGGCACGCTTATCGCCACCATCGATTTGCTTAAACAACGTGGTTGTACAAGGATTATGGGGCTGTTTTTAGTAGCAGCGCCAGAAGGGATCAAGGCAGTGACCGACGCCCATCCGGATATTGATATTTATACCGCAGCCATCGACGACAGACTGGATGAGCATGGCTATATTCTGCCCGGTCTGGGCGATGCCGGCGATCGTATTTTCGGCACCCGGTAGGCGTAGCGAAAATTTTTTTTGCCGGCGGACAAACCACGTCGATTTAAATTTACACTTTTTTAACTTTTTTCTGTGCTAGGTTAATCGATTAAGATTCTCTTAGTGTATACTGTTCGATGTGATGAAATCCCACGACGCCAATCATGATGATTGGCGTCCTTGTCTGTGTGGCTATGAATAAAAATAAACTTACCCTCAAAGACGTCGCCAAACTGATTGGTGTGTCTACTGCAACCATCTCTAACGCGTTTAACCGCCCGGATCAGCTGTCGGCCAAAAAGCGTGCGGAAATTTTGGCAGCGTGTGAACACATTGGCTACCACGGGCCGAACAAGGCCGCCCAAATATTACGCAAAGGAAAGTCGGGGATTGTGGCGCTGATCCTGGCGGACAACCTGGAATACATGGTCAGCGATCCGGTGGCCAGCACCTTTATCAAAGGCGTATCGCGCGTTTTGCAGCAGCACAGTAAACATGTATTGCTGTTCAGCGGCAATGATGGCGCCATTCGGGATATCAGCGACTTCGTGGATGGGTTTATTTGCTACGGGGCGCCGCAAAATACTGCGCTCATCGACCAGTTGGCGGATGCGCCCAAACCGGTGGTCACCGTCGATTTTAATATTGAAGGCGTGCCGTCGGTCAATATTGACAATGAACAGGCCGCGTATGATATCGCCCTGAAAGCGATGCAAGGGCCAGAACGTGTCGCCATACTGGGTCTGAAGCTGATTGACTCGCCCAACACGTGCCGAATTTACGATAGTCCATTGTTAGGCCATGAAACGTCCATTTCGCATCGCCGTCTTAACGGGTATCAGCGCGCCATCACTGACTCAGGCAACAGTATTGGCCGCGACCAGATATGGCATATCCCGGAGAGTCAGGGCAGTTATGCCCGGCAAGCTGCCAATGAAGTACTTAATTGTGAGCCGCGGCCCACTGTGGTGCTGTGCATGAGTGATATTATCGCGCTGGAATTGTTGCAGTGTGCCATTGCCAAAGGCATTGACGTGCCCGGCCAGTTAAAAATCACCGGCTTTGATGGCATTGATGAAGCCGCCCGAACGCGGCCCAACCTGACTACGGTGTGCCAGTCGAGTATCAGCAAAGGGGAACTGGCCGCGCAAATTTTGATAGCCGGCGACGAGAATTCTGTCACCCTCCCGTTTGAGCTGCTCCCCGGTGAAACCTGTTAAAATTTATCTACAAACAGTATGTAGGCGCTTACATCTGCTAGATAAAAAGTGCCGCGGTACTGGCAATGCGTGACAGCAGTAGCCGATCGGTATCTGTCCAGTCTGTGGCAGGAGCACCCGACTCACAGGTTAAAAATCCACGTATTTTCTGATTCTGGTCAAGTCGAAAGTGGACTGCGGTGGCAGCGTTTGGGGCGCACTCGCAGTGGCGATTGAGCTGTTGGATCACCGGGTGGGCCGGGCCCTGTCTGGATATGATCACCTGATGTTGCTGGAGCTGGTCGATAAAATCAGCATGGTTTGTCATACACAGGCTGGTGTCGGGAACGACTGCATCACGGCCCGGCATCATCATCGCCAGACACTGCACCTGTTGACTGGCAGCATCGATACGCCACACCGAAACCCGGCGTAAGCCATGTAACATTGTAAGCATGCACTGACACACAGCCTTGGCTTTATCAGAATCAGACAGGGTCGCGCGACTTAGTGCAAGGCTAAGCTGAGTGATGGCAGATGGTGCAAGCATAGTAACATTCACAGGGCTAACGACGGCCCGCAACCGCCATATAGTTATTACCTAATACTTTAACTGTATAACAGCCTCGTCGACTTCGCCCTTATTCATTAGTCTAGACTTTGCCGGCCATGGTTAGGGCAGCGGTATACCCAAGGCGCAGCCAACGTTGTTGAGACACCCATCGTAGACAAAACCGTAGACAAGACGACCATCTCATTTGGGACATCCACGTGTTCACGCGAAGAGTGTTTATCGGACATCCATCTATTTTGGACATCCATAGGCTAATGGGACGGACGTCAATTGGAAAGCCATGATGCTGGACACCCATAGTCAGCCTCGAGCCCTAATTAAAATATCCACGTCAATTACGGCCACCTGGTGGTCAGCAGGGTACAGCCAGAGTATGTGAGAAAACAGAGTCCGATGATTTTGGGGGTGCCCAGGCCAAGGTGGATGTCCAGTCAAAGGTGGGTGTCCATGCCAAAGGTTGATGTCCAGGTCGAAGGTGGGTGTCCAGGCTAAAGGTGGGTGTCCAGGCGAAAGGTGGGTGTCCAGGCCAAAGGTGGGTGTCCAGGCCAAAGGTGGGTGTCCAGGCCGAAGGTGGGTCTCCAGGCTAAAGGTGGGTGTCCAGGCCGAAGGTGGGTGTCCAGGCCGAAGGTGGGTGTCCAGGCAAAGGTGGGTGTCCAGGCCACATGGGATTTCTAAATCAAAGGGGCAAACAAAAAGCGCCAGGCCGGCAGCAGCCGGCAAGACAATTAGCTCATTTTTGACAGTACGGAGAGTGGCGCCACGCGCAGAAAATAGCGCACCACAGCCCATGGCCAGGCGGGGACAAAGGCATTGGCGGGTTCGCGGTTGATAGCCTTGACCAGTGCCTTGCAGCCGGTCTCGGTATCGACGATAAATGGCACATTTTTGACTTTTTCATTGATGGCCGAGCGGATAAAGCCGGGATGCACGGTGGTGACTTTTATCGGGGTGTCCATCACATCGACCCGGATTCCTTCTGACAATGAGGTCAACGCGGCTTTGGAAGCTGCATAGACCGTCAGTGCCCGGCGAAAGCCACGGATCCCGCTGACCGACGAAATTGTCACCAGATGGCCGTAATTTTGCTTTCGAAAAATCTCCATGGCCGCTTCACACTGCGCCAGAGCCGAGACAAAATTGGTGATGGCTGTTTGTTTGTTGGCATCAAAATGGCCGGTGCCAATCGACGCACCTTTGCCCATCCCGGCATTCACGATGATCCGGTCCAGGCCACCCAGTTGTTTTTCAAAAAGCTGGAAGGTTTCAAAAACAGCATCATGATCATTAACATCCAATGTCTGAACACTGATTTTAAGCCCGCGGTTAATCGCCAGGCACTCTGTTTTCAGTGAGTCCAGATGGTCTGCCCGCCGGGCGCATAACGCCAGATTATGACCCTGGCGGGCAAACTCAATGGCCATTCCTCGGCCAAGACCGGAGCTGGCTCCGGTGATCAAAATATTCCTGCGCATAGGCAAAAGCTTAGTCCCAGACCAATTGTTTGAAATGTTTACGGCACATCGACTCATAGCGATCGTTGCCGCCAATTTGCACCTGATCGCCGCAGGTCACGGCATTGCCTTCATCATCCAGGCGCACCACAAAGCTGGCTTTACGACCACAATGGCACACAGTTTTGAGCTCCGCCAGTTTGTCGGCCCAGGCCAGCAGATAATGGCTACCTTCAAAGGTTTCGCCCAAAAAGTCGGTGCGCAGGCCATAGGCAAGCACCGGAATATCCAGCTCATCGACAATCTCTACCAGTTGACGCACCTGTTTACGGGTCAAAAACTGGGCTTCGTCGATAAACACACTGTCGAGCGGTTGCTTGCGGTGTTGTTTAAATACAGCCTGATAAATATTGTCTTGGGCGTTATACAGCAAGGCTTCAGCCTGCAGGCCAATGCGTGAGGTGACCTTGCCTATCTCGTAGCGATCATCCACCTCGGCAGTGAAAATGAGGGTATGCATGCCACGTTCGCGATAATTGTATGCAGACTGCAGCAGGGCGGTGGATTTACCGGCATTCATTGCCGAGTAATAAAAATAAAGCTGGGCCATAGAGTTTGTTTTCTTATGCGCCGGGGCCGTAGCACGCCGGTCGGGTGAGCCAAAGACCCATTGTAACCAACTTGGCAAGCAATGTGCGAACTTCTCGGCCAGGCGCACAAACAAAAACAGGAGCCACAAGGGCTCCTGTTTACAGGCAGAATTTGCTGTCGATTTAGGCGGCTTTTTCATCCTTGGCCGGCGCTACCGGAGTGCTGCCAGGCATAGTTTCTTCGGCACTGAGCAATTCCAGGTCGAAGGTGAACTCATCCACGCGTACCGCCAGTTTACGTTTTTCGTTGTAGTCATGCAGCTGGGCAGCTTCAGAGGCATTGATTACGCCTTTTTCCTGCAGCTTGTTCAGCGCATTTTCAAACGAAACAAACGGCACCACTGGCTCTTTACGCAAGGCTTTTTGCACTTTACCTAACAGCGGTGCCACCGCGTGCTTGGCTTTAAAGGCCTGCTCGTTGATGTCATTACCGTCGCCAGCTACCGGGCGCACCAGGTGAGTCAGCTGCGCTTTCACCGAACTGTCTTCCATCGCCGCGGCTGATAATTCAGTCACCAGCTTGTCAGAAACGGTAGAGGTGCTGTTGGTGTAGGTGTTGGTTAGTACACGCATCAGGCCCCGAGTTGCGGTGTTCGGGAAGTTGCTGATGAAATCAACAATCGCTTTTTCCGCCTGCATCAATGACCACTGCATGGCATATTCAAAATAAGGCCGCGCTTGCTGGCGATCATCAATGCGCTGCTCGTAAAAACGAATCGCCGCCATGGCACCATACAGATAGCTCATCACATCGCCTAAGCGGGCAGAGAGCAGTTCTGCTTTTTTCAGGTTGCCGCCCAAAACCGCTAGCGATAAATCGGCCAGTGGCGCCAGCTTGGCTGCCAGGCTGTTAACGCGTTTTTCATAACGACGTACTTCTGGCAATGCTGATTTAGCATCACGGGCAAAGGGCGCGTAACTTTGCACAATACTGCGCAGTGAGTTTTTCACGCTAAAGCTGATAGTTTTGCGCAACACAGTATTAAATTCTGCATCAGCACTGCTGTCGTTGCTGTGGATCAGCTCAACCATGTCTTTCAGATACGGGTGACAGCGCATTGCGCCCTGGCCGAAAATCATCAGGTTACGGGTCAAAATATTGGCCCCTTCAACCGTGATGGCAATCGGCATCGCGCCATAGGCACCGGCCAGAGTATTCTGTGGACCACGTTGAATCGCTTTACCCGCCTGGATATCCATGGCTGAGTTCAACACATCACGGCCCAGCTCGGTCATGTGATATTTAGCAATCGCGGTTACTACCGACGGCTTAAGACCCATGCCCAGGCCTTCGGTGGTCAACACACGCATGGCTTCAAGCAAGAAGGTTTTGCCGGCGATGTCCGCCATTTTGCCCTGAATACCCTCGAACTTACCGATGTTCAGGCTGAACTGTTCACGCACAAAGCTGTACTCAGAGGCCGCTTTAAATGATGACTGAGCAGTTGCTACACCCATCGCCGGCAAAGAAATACCACGACCAGCGCCTAAGCAGCTCACCAGCATCTGCCAGCCACGGCCGATATTTTTCTGGCCACCGATAATGAAGTCCATCGGAATAAACACATTTTCACCACGGGTAGTACCATTGTAAAAACGCTGGCCCATGGGGTCATGACGGTTACCCAGCTCTACGCCAGGGTGCGACTTAGGCAGCAGGGCACAGGTAATACCCAGCTCTTTTTTGCCACCCAGTAAACCGTCTGGATCGTACACTTTAAAGGCCAGACCCAATACCGTGGCAATCGGCGCCAGCGTGATATAACGCTTATCCCACGTTACCGACAGGCCCAGTACTTCTTCGCCGTTATACTCACCCTTGGTCACAATCCCAGCATCCGGAATGGCACCGGCATCTGAACCCGCTTCTGGGCTGGTCAGGGCAAAGCACGGAATATCCTGGCCAACCGCCAGACGCGGCAACCAGTAATCTTGTTGTGCGGTGGTGCCGTAATGCATCAGCAGCTCGCCCGGGCCTAATGAGTTAGGCACCATCACGGTTACTGCAATCGCGCCGCTTTTCGCTGCAATCGTCGCTACCACAGTGGAGTTGGCATACGGGCTGAATTCCAGGCCACCAAATTTTTTCGGAATGATCATCGAAAAGAACCGGTTTTTACCCAGAAAATCCAATACCGGCTGAGGAATATGCTTGCCATTACCCAGCTCGAAATCGTCGATCATGCCCAGCAGTTCTTGCACCGGGCCATCTAAAAAGGCTTGCTCGTCAGCGCTCAGCTGAGCTTTTGGCACAGCGCGCAGCGCGTCCATATCAGGCTTACCCTGATAAATTGATGATTCAATCCAAATGTCACCAGCATCCAGTGCTTCCTGTTCGGTTACCGAAATAGGAGGAAGAACTTTTTTCAGGCTTTGTCTAATACTCATAATCACTCATCCGCTCATCTGACCAGTTGTATGATTCGAATATTACACCATCGGGCCCAAAGATCAAATCTGGTTAGTGCATTGTTAACAGGTTTAATGAAATTTAATCCTATTAGATGGCTGGCTACAGGGTTTAGGCGTGTTCTGATACCTAAGCATCAGAATAAAAACCCACAGGTGGCTTACATTTACCGGGTAAATCTCGCTACACTGTGGGCTGTTCATTGATCATCACAAGGTACGCCGGTTCTATGCAAAAACTGCCCGCCTGGATGCAGTGGTGTCTGCATTCACCCAAACTTGCTGTCCTGCTCTTTATTATTGTGTGCGCTGCCACCGGTTGGGGCGCTTCCAGCCTGTATTTTCGTGGCGACTATAAAGTCTTTTTTGAGCCGGACAATCCTCAGCGCCAGGCTTTTGAACAAATGCAAAACACCTTTAATAAAAGCGAGAATGTCTCGTTTTTAATTGTGCCCAAAGCGCAAACGGTGTTTCAGACCGACACCTTTAAGCTGATTCACGAGTTAACTGAGCAAGCCTGGCAACTGCCGCTTTCCACCCGGGTCGAGTCCATTGCCAATTATCAGCACACCTATGCTGAAGATGACGATCTGGTGGTCACCGACCTCATTCGGCAGGGCCAGTATGACAAGGGGCATATCCGCTGGGTGCGCGAGGTGGTGCAAAGCACGCCGGAGGTAGACGGCCGGCTGGTGGCCGCCAATGGCTCGGTGGCGGTCATCAATGCCACGATTCAACTGCCTGATGGTGACCAGACCAAAGAGGTGATAGAGATTGCCGATTACGCGCGTCAGTTAGAGCAACAGTTTGAGCAAACCTACCCGGATCATGAGATTTATCTGACCGGCATGGTGATCATGAACGATGCCTTTGCGGTGGCCGCCCAGGACGACGCGCAAACCTTGATCCCACTGATGTTTGTGGTGATTACCGTGATGATTGCGCTACTAACCCGCTCGGTGATTGCCGCGCTGGCCACCTTGGTAATTGTAGGCTCCTGCATTGTGGTGACCATGGGCCTGGCCGGTTGGGCCGGGTTATTTTTAAGTACCGCCACCGTCAATGTGCCCACCATGGTGATGACCCTGGCCGTGGCGGACTGTATTCATGTGATTGTCAGCTTTCGCCAGTTTGCCCGCCAGGGCATGGCCAAGCACGAAGCGCTGGCCGAGAGCATGAAGGTAAATACCAAGCCGGTCCTGATCACCAGTGTTACCACTGCCATTGGCTTTTTGATGCTCAATTTCTCAGCTGTGCCAATACTGGCTGATCTGGGGAATATGACCGCGGTGGGCGTGATGTGTGCCTGCTTGTTCTCATTAACCGTATTGCCGGCACTGCTGAACATGCTGCCGCTGCGCTTGCCGGCCAAGCATGGCCGCCACACCGGCCGCTTTGAACAGGCAGGCGACTGGGTGTGTCGCCATCATCGCCGCATTTTGCCGGTGTCTCTACTGGTTGTGATTGTGACGCTGGTGTTTTCCACCAACAATGTGCTCAATGATGTGGCGGTGAAATACTTTGACCATGGCAGCACCTTTCGCCAGGCGGTGAATGTGCAGGAAGAGACCATGGGCGGCATGTCAAACATCGATTTTGTGATCCACACCGATGAAGAATACGGCGTCACCCAACCAGAGGTGTTGCAAAAAGTAGACAGCTTTTCGCGCTGGTTAAATGAACAGCCGGAAGTACATCACGTGACCAGCTTCAGTGATACCATGAAGCGGCTCAACATGAATATGAATGATGACAATCCGGCCTATTATCGTTTACCCGAGGATGCTGATACGGCTTCGCAGTACCTGTTATTGTATGAAATGTCGCTGCCGTACGGGCTCGACCTGAACAATCAAATTGACCTAAACAAATCTGCGGTGCGGGTGATTGCCGTATTGGATAACCTGGGCAGTAATGAATTTACCGAGTTTGAACAGCGCGCGAAGGCCAAATTTGCTGACCTGGCACCGCAATTGCGTATGGAGGCGGCCAGCCCGCCATTGATGTTTGCCCACATCGGCGCGCGCAATATGCAAAGTATGGTGTGGGGCACCGTTTTGGCGCTGGTGTTAATTTCCGGGCTGATCCTGGTGGCGCTGAAATCCTGGCGCCTTGGGCTGGTCAGTCTGATGACCAATCTGGTCCCAGCTGGGATTGGCTTTGGGGTCTGGGGCATGGTTTCCGGCGAAATCAATATGGCTTTGTCGGTGGTCTTAAGTATGACCATGGGCATCATTGTTGATGACACAGTGCATTTTTTATCTAAGTATCAGCTGGCCCGCCATGCCGGCCGCACTGTGCACGAAGCCATCCGATATACTTTTGCCACGGTAGGACAGGCGCTGGTGACCACCACTTTGGTTCTGGCGGCCGGCTTTGGCATATTGATGTTGTCCAGCTTCCGGTTGAATTCGGATATGGGCACACTGACCGTGATCATCATTGTCGCGGCACTTTTAGTTGATTTATTATTGCTGCCAGCCTTTTTGTTATGGCTGGCCCGCGTGCAAAAAAAGACGTTCAGAGGTGAACATGAAACAACTGTATAAACCGCGCCAGCACTGGCTGTTATGTGCACTGCTGGCCTTTAGCGCGCCGCTTTGGGCGGATGAAAAATCCCAGCAAAAAGGGCTGGAGATCGCCGAAACTCGTAAAGCCAAGGACAGCGGCTGGGATAACAGTGTGGCTGAAATCACCATGATTTTACGCAATGCCCAGGGCCAGGAAGCGACCCGCCAGATGCGCGTGGACTCGCTGGAAGTGCAGGACGATGGTGATAAGGCATTAACCGTATTTGATTCGCCACGGGATGTGGCGGGCACCGCATTTTTGAGTTTTTCTCATGCCATGGAGCCGGATGAGCAGTGGATTTATTTGCCGGCCATCAAGCGGGTAAAGCGGATTGCCTCGCGCAATAAATCCGGCCCGTTTATGAGCAGTGAATTTGCCTTTGAAGACATGACCTCGTTTGAGGTGGAAAAGTTTAACTACGACTTTTTGCGCGAAGACACGTATCAGGGCGATAAAGTGTATGTGATTGAACAAATTCCTCAGGATGAATTTTCTGGTTATTCCAAGCAAATCGTGTGGATTGATCAGGAACACTATCGGGTGCGCAAGGTGGAGTTTTTCGACCGTAAAGACGATGCGCTGAAAACCCTGGAATTTGAGGACTATTCCTCGTACGAGGTAGACGGTAAAACATTCTGGCGCCCCTCTCGCAGCTACATGTACAACCAGCAAACCGGTAAATCCACCGAGCTGGTGACCGAGAATCTGTTATTTAAACAGGAACTCGATGAATCCGATTTTGACAAAAACAGCCTACGCAGAGCCCGCTAACGCTATGAAATTTAAATTCCGACTTCTCACGGCTGCCATGGCGACGGCAGCGCTTTCCAGTCAGGCCCAGGTGCTCAGGGATATTGAGATGGCCGGCAGTGCCTCATTTGAAGGGCGCTATTTTTTGCAGGATGCCGCGTATCCTGAGCAGCCCCGCACGCAAGCCTCGGTGGCTGTTGAGCCGGAATGGTATACCGAGTGGAACGACGGCCAGGACAGTTTGTTGTTCAAGCCATTTGCTCGCCTGGATAATCAGGACAGCGAGCGCACCCACTGGGATGTTCGTGAACTGCAGTGGCTGCATGTTGCCGATAACTGGGAAACCCGGGTCGGGGTAGGTAAGGTCTTTTGGGGCCAGACCGAATCCTTACATCTGGTAGATATCATTAACCAGACCGACCTGGTTGAGCAGGTGGACGGCGAAGAAAAGCTCGGTCAGCCCATGGTGAATTTTACCACCTACGGGGATTGGGGCACCTTGTCTGCCTATGTATTACCGTATTTTCGCGAGCGCACTTTCTCTGGCCTGGAAGGGCGCTTTAGGCCACCACTGCCGGTAGATACCGACCGTGCGGAGTATGAATCCGGCGCTGAACAGCATCACCTGGACTATGCGCTGCGCTACATGCACAGTATCGGCGAGTATGAGGTAGGCCTGTCGTACTTTAACGGCACCACCCGGGAGCCGGAGCTGCAGGTTGGCCAGGATGTGATCACCGAGCCGTTTATTTTTCCATATTATGCCCAGATCCAGCAGTTCGGGGTCGATCTGCTAAAAGTGCAGGGTGCCTGGTTACTTAAATTTGAGGGGATCTATCGTGAAGGCCAGAGTGAAGACTTTACGGCCGCGGTGGCCGGCTTTGAGCGCACTTCGGTGGGGGTACTAGGGACCAATCACGATGTAGGCCTTCTGATGGAATATCAGTTTGATGAGCGCGAAAATAACTTTTTTAGTACCGGCCAGAATGATTTAATGGTGGGCGCACGCTGGTCATTCAATGATATCGACGGTACCGAGGTACTGGCTGGGTTTGTGCAGGACCTGGATGATACCGGCACCTATAATGCCTTCGTAGAGGCCTCCAGCCGGATGACCGACAACTGGCGCTGGAAAGTGGATGCCTATCTATTTTCATCCGATGATGAGTTCGATACATTTTTCTTTTTGCGGCGCGATGATCATGTGCAGGTAACGCTGGAGTATTTTTTCTAATAAATAGTGGTATAGAGAATGATAAAAAAATGGATTGGAGCGTTGATTAGTGTGGCAGGACTTACCACTTTCAGCGCGCAGGCCACGGATAAGATGTATGGCATTGTGGGCAGCGGATATGGCGATGGCGAGTACCAGCAGGTGGATGCAGGCAGTGAGACTCTGTACCTGGCGTTTGGCCATGAACTGAGCCCCCAATGGTATGTCGAGGCAGGCTTTAAGCGGCTGTTTGATGATGAAAACGAGCTGGTAGCACTTAAAGCTGATGGGCTGTATCTGGCGCTACTGGGCAAGGCCGGTGGCCGCCATGGTGAGTTGTTTTATAAGCTGGGTGTGATGCGCACTGATATTCGCGGCCAGGCGATGACCGAAGCGTGCACCAACTGCCAGTTTGATGATGGCATTGTCGCCGGCATGGCTGGGCTGGGCTTTGATTTTCATGTGGGGCTCAACAGTATGATCCGGCTGGAATACGAATATGTGCGCGGCGAAGATGAGTTTTCCGCCAACTTGTTCAATCTGGCATTTCGGTATAATTTTAATTAGTCAGCCAGCGAGTGGGTTGTCGAGTAAACTTTCCCGCCCAGTGCACGGTATGAATAGATAAACCAACGTAAAGGTGCTGATATTCATGAAAAATGAGTTGGACAACACATTTGTGCTCAGGGTTTTCGATAAAATCCGCCAGTTTGGGACCAAGCAGGATGATCGCTATCAGTTAAATGGCATCACTGCGTTTACCGATATGGACGGCTATACCCTGTTTATAGAAGATCCCAAAGTGAAGCTACAATATGGCTTTCATAATCAGTATCATTTTGATTATGAGTCAGATGAACACGTTAATCAGTTTACTAAAAAGCTAAAATCCATCGACGAAGAGTACTGAACTGGATTGGCAGCTTAATTCAGACTACAGTTGCTAAGCCCGCCTTATGGCGGGCTTTTTTGTACATCGGCGAAACACTGGCATTCAGTGGCCCAGCAAGTACAATAGGCAAAAAATTTCAGGAGCTATTGGCGTTGGCAGGCATTACCCCCCCGTCTTTTAAAATTGCATATCTAGGTCCCAAATACTGGCCGGTGTGGCTGGGTGCCGGGGTGCTGTACCTGCTGACCTGGCTACCGCTACCAGCCATCCGCTTGTTAGGCCGTGGAGTGGGGCGCCTGATTGGCCGTATTGTGCCAAAACGGGTGGCGGTGGCTCGCCGTAATATCGAGCTGACTTATCCCCAGTTGAGCGAGCAGGAAGTGACCCGACTGACCCGGCACAATGTCGCGCGCGCCGGCAATGCCTTGTTTGAAACCGCCATGGGCTGGTGGTGGCCAGACTGGCGCGTCAAACGGCATATCGAAATTGAAGGTTTTGAGCATGTGGAAGCGGCGCTGGCCGAAGGCAAAGGGGTGTTCGGCCTGGCGCTGCATAATATGAATCTGGAATTTGCCTGCCGCGGTTTAGGTTATACTCACCCAGCCATTGCGTTTTACCGCAAGCACAATAATCCGTTGGTGGATTATTTGCAGTATCACGGCCGTGCCCGCTCCAATAAATACATGATCCACAAACGTAACGCCCGCGCACTAATGGCGGCACTGGATAGTCAGGAGCTATGTTTGTACCTGCCGGATCAGGATTATGGCCGCAGTCAGAGCATATTTGTGCCCTTTGGCGGAGTGGCGCAAACCGCGACGTCCACCGCCACCTTGATGTTTGCCCGTCGTGCCAACTGTGTGCCGATGATTTTCACCTCGCAGTACACCGCCTCCGGCTATCGCATAAAAATATACCCTCCGTTGCCCGAACTGGCCACACTGGATGATCATGCTGCGCTGACCCTGCTCAACGAACATGTGGCCAAAATCGTGGCAGAACAGCCTGAAAGTTATTTGTGGATGCACAAGCGCTTTAAAACCCGGCCCCATGACAGCGACCCGTCGCTGTACACCGGTTAAGCCATACACCAGCTAAGCGGCTCAAGACGTGCCCGCGCAGATGAATGAGGGTCTTCACCCTGGCGGGATAAATTTGTCACTGAGGTAAATTTCACTGTAGTATTAAGTTAACCTGGTCAAAAAACCCACGAGACGAGCAGTATGGCAACAAAGGGATTTTCGAGCACCGCTTTTTGGGCCAAACAGATAATGTTGGCGCTGGTGCTGATAGTAATTGCCAGTGTGTTGATTTACCTCAACCAGCAACACAATGAAGAAAGTGCTGAGATGGGCACCGAAGAGCGTTCGGTGTCCAAAGGCTTAAGTGATTTTTACAGCGAATTTCGCAGCAGTTCGCCTTCCAGCCCGGAAGTGCCCACCGGCGATTTTGTGTTGGATGTGAACAATGCTGACATGCCGCTGGATTCGCGCCTGCAGGCGATGGCCAGCGAACTGCGGCCGGTCAAGGACAGCTGGGTTGGCGAGCACAAGCACCGCACCTTCAAAGCGGGCAATACCCTGCGTGAAGCGATTTCCGCCTATGCTGAGAAAGAGGGGATGCAGGTTATCTGGGATCTGCACCAGGATTTTGTTATTAAACACCAGTTTCAGATGGACGATACTATCGTCGGTTCGCTGGGCCAGATCGCCAGCGCGGTAGACAGCAATTTTGCCGGCCAGGTCAGCACCTTTGTGTGCCCGCATCAGCGCTCGCTGGTGGTGACCGACAAAACCACCGACTTTTTACAGACTCACTGCACCCGCCAGTAACCAGACTAGTCCGGTTTACTGGCTTGTTCAGTCTGCTTAGCCAGAGTTTGCTGCCAGATGGCGCTGACCTTGTCGCGTAGCTGCTCTAATGCCTCATTGGACACCGCCAGCTTGTCATCGGCCAGGGTCAGATGATGATACTGATTACGCAATGACAAATAGGCATTGGCCAGGGTACGGCTGGTGCCATCATCAATGATCGCTAGCGCGCTGGCTTGTTCTAATATACGCAAATTATCCGTGTAGCGGGTCAGCACCGAATGGTCATGGGCACCGGCCAGCACCCAGTACTGAGTCAAAAATTCAATATCGGTGATGCCCCCCACACAATGTTTCAAATCCACATCCTGTTGCTTGCTGTTATTGAGATGACTGCGCATTTTTTCGCGCATGGTCACCACTTCCTCGGCCAGCGAAGAGGCGTCGCGCTCGGCTTGTAATATGGCATTGCGAATAGCCACGAAAGACTCCAGTAAAGCCGGGTCGCCGGCCACGCCTCGGGCTCTGACCAGCGCCTGGTGCTCCCAGGTCCAGGCTTGCTGACGCTGATAACTTTCGAAGCCGTCGATATGGCAGCACAGCAAGCCCGCAGAGCCGGACGGCCGCAGACGTAGATCGGTTTCATACAGCTGGCCAAACAGCGTGGTGGTGTTCAGTAAGTGCATGATGCGCTGCGCCAGCTTGATATAAAATTGCTGAGCGCCCACCGCTTTTTTGCCGTTGGTATGGCTGCCATCCGGTGCGTTGTGCACAAATACCAGATCCAGATCCGACCCATAGCCCAGTTCATAGCCACCCAGCTTGCCATAGCCAATTACCGCAAAGCCGCGCTGGTTGTCCTGCAGATGCTCAGGTTCGCCAAAGCGGGCACTGACCTGCCCCCAGGCTTGGCTGATGACCGACTCCAGCAGCACCTCTGCCAGCACGGTAAGTTTGTCACTGACCCGGGTGACCGGCAGCGAGCCACTGATATCCGAAGCAGCAATCCGCAGTTGCTGACACAGCTTAAACTGGCGGCATGCTTCCATGGTTTGCTCCACATCGTCCGGGTCGATGCGCAGCAGTTGCTGGCGTAACTCGTCGGTATATTCGGCGCGGCTTTCTTCCAGCCCGCTATTTTGTTGCTGCAAATACAGCGGGGTGAGTAATTCATCCAGCAACAGGGGAAAACGTTGGATCTGCCGTGCAATCCAATCACTGCCCTGGCATAGATGCACTAATTGTTTTAGCACCTCGAGATTTTCCAGCAGCAAATTTAAATAGGTAGTACGCCCGGTGATGGCCCGGATTACATTTAGCAGCCGCGGCATCACGGTATGGGCATCGGTCGGGCATTGCTCAAGCAGAGTGTGCAGTAACTCTGGCATGAGTTCATCGAGGGTTTTCTGGCCCCGTTCACCAATACGAAACTGACGCAGACTGGCTCGAAATCCGTTGAGCTGTTCATACACCGCCTCGGCATTGTGGTCATCCACATACGGGGCCAGCAACAGGCCAAAATCATCCTGGTTCATATCCAGTTGCCAGGCATCTTTGCACACCAGATACAGCGAGTCTTCGCTGGAATGACTTTGATGATGCTCTTCCACCAGATCGTTAAACTGGGCATGTACCTCTTCCATCCGCTGGCTCAATTCAGCATAAAATGCTTCGTAGTCGGCAAAATCCATGATCTGGCACAGGACTGCCTGCTGGTGCTCATCGTCAGGCAGGGTTTGGGTCTGGGCATCATCAAATTGTTGCAGTGTGTGCTCAACTTTACGCAAAAACTGATAATGGTCGTACAGGGTGTGGATGGTGCCAGCTTCCACAATGTCTAAATCGGCCAATGCTGTGAGCGTTTCATGCAGGCCGCGCTGCTGCAGAGCCGGTTCGCGTCCGCCATGGATTAACTGAAAACTTTGGGCAAAAAATTCGACCTCGCGGATCCCGCCCGGGCCCAGCTTGATGTTGTCGGTCAGTCCTCGGCGGCGGATCTCCCGGGTGATGAGCCCTTTCATATGACGCAGCGCATCGATAGTGGTGAAATCCAGATAGCGACGAAACGTAAAAGGGCGCAGGATATTTTTGAGCTCTGCCAAATACGGACTCTCCGCGCCAAGCACCCGGGCTTTGACCATCGCAAAGCGCTCCCAGCTGCGCCCCTGCTCCTGATAATAATCTTCCAGCGCAGCAAAATGGGTCACCAGCGGGCCGCTGTCACCAAACGGGCGCAGCCGCATATCCACCCGAAAAACCTGGCCATCCACGGTCACTGTGTTCAGTGCTGCAATAAGCTTTTGCGCCAGCTTATTAAAAAACTGCTGGTTTTCCATTTGTTTGCGTCCGCCTTCGGTCATACCCTTGGTGGGATAGCAAAAAATCAGATCGATATCAGAGGAAAAGTTGAGTTCCCGTCCGCCTAGCTTGCCCATCCCCAAAATCAACAGCGGCTGCGGACCGTGTGGACCGGCGGGAGTGCCATAGCGCTGGCTTAAATGGTGATACAGCCAGTCACGGGCAGCTAAAATTAGTGCATCAGCCAGATCAGACATGGCGATGATGGAGGTCTCGATACTTTGCTGGTTGAGCAAATCGCGGCGGGCCAGGTTAGCCATCTGCGCATTGCGAAATTGACGCAGTGCACGGTGCAAGTCATCTTCGCTGTTAACCTCGGCCAACCGCGCTTGCAGTAAGGCAGGATAATCGAGTGAGTCCGGGTCGTCGCTGGGTTGCGCTAACCAGTCCGGATGCAGCTCAAGATAACGGCTGACAAATTCACTTAAACCGGGCAGATAGTAGTCCGCAGACTCGGGTTGCGCGGTATGCTCGTCAGCGTCGAACTTCTGCCAAAAGGTCTGAGTGCGCTCTGCGATAATCCTGTTCATTTGCTCTTGCGTAGGCATAATACACGCCATATCTGAGGTGAATAGTTGAACGGAGTCTGTCACATCATCGCGAACAGCTCCACTATTACAGCCCGCACTTACCATCGTTAAAGGAACCTGCATGGAAACACTGGTTAAATTAGTGCCGCTTCCCCGTGATTTATGGGTCTATCTGATCATTGACCTTGGGCTGGCCTTGCTACTGCTGGTACTGCTCAAACTGATTGCCGGATTAATTCGCAATAGTTCAGTGGCCGAAGAATTAGCGGTAAAAGACAACTTTGCCTTTGGCATCAGTATTGCCGGCGGCATGTTATCGTTATGCATTGTACTGGGCTCAGTGGTGGGGCGGCATGTGGGGCAGGGCTTCGAATCCGCTGCCATGGGCATGATCAGCTTTGGTCTGATTGGTATTGTGCTGGTGAATTTCGGCCGCTTTGCTCACGACAAGTTGGTATTAAACCGGGTGGACACTCGGGCACTGATCAATGATCGCAGTGTTAGCATCGCGCTGGTGGATGCCGCTAGCCTGATTGCCAGTGCTATCATTTTACGTAGCATGGTGTTGTGGGTGGATGGCAGTGACATGAACGCCATGATCGCCATCGCCACTGGCTTTACTGTGGTGCTGTTTATCCTCATCTTTATGACCCGCATCTATGAAGTGCGCTATGCGCGCGACAACCAGAATGATTCTTTTCAGGGCGCGTTGCAAAAAGGCCAGTTGGCCCTAGCCATTGAGCATGCCGGAAACCTGTTAGGCACCGCCTTGATTGTTGCTTCAGCGCGACACCTGTTGAACTACCACCCCGATGGCTATGTGAGCAATGTGACTGGGTGGCTGATAGTGTCAGTGGTGCTGTCGTTGGCGTTGTACACCCTGGTGAATGTAGGCAAAAAACTGATTCTATGGGGGCTGGATTATCGCATGGAAGTGGATAAACAGCACAATGTTGGGGTGGCCTGCCTGGAATTATGTCTGACCGTGGGTGTGGCGCTAATTATCAACGGTATCTTGGAATTCTTATCATAAAAAAACGCCGGTAACCCATGTAGCCTCAATACCGCCAGGTAACGCACATTGTTGCCGGATCACTTGCCACTTGGTGGCGCGGGTTAATTGTTTAAGGGCGTACTCCAGTTGAAGCGCGTCGGTGCGCCCAGTGCATTGCCAGATAGCTTGAAATACCAGCGGCGCCTTGCCCTTTAGTGCTCTGGCACCGCCGACAAGCTCGCCACGATGCTGGCGAATGCGCCGGGCAGGATCGGTGGTCACGCCCGTGTACAGATGACCAAGGCGATTTTGCAGGATATACACAAACCAGGCCGGGCTGTCCTCATTTGCTGTGGAGACTGATATACTTTGCGCCAATTCTTATTTCAACAGTTGTGTTTTTTCCATCATGATTTTACCAGAGTTTAGCAACGCAAATGTATTGATTGTCGGTGACCTGATGCTTGACCGCTACTGGGGCGGCAGCACCAGCCGGATCAGCCCTGAAGCGCCGGTGCCAGTGGTCAACGTCAGCACCAATGAGGACCGCCCCGGTGGCGCGGCCAATGTGGCTATCAATGCCGCGATGCTAGGTGCAAAGGTAAATCTATTGGGGTTATGTGGCGAGGACGAAAATGCCACGATTTTAAAACAGCGGCTGGCCGCATTTGATGTGAAATGCCATTTTACTGCGGTGCCAGATAAAGACACTATCACCAAGCTACGGGTAATGAGCAGAAATCAGCAGTTACTGCGCCTGGACTTTGAGCAATCGTTTGCGCAAACCGACAAAGCTGCCATGGTCGCCCAATATGAAACACTACTGGCTGATGCCGACATAGTCATTTTGTCAGATTATGCCAAAGGATGCCTGGCCGATCCTCAGCCATTGATCATCGCTGCAAAAAAAGCCAATAAATGTGTGATAGTTGATCCAAAAGGCACAGATTTTGCGAAGTATACAGGCGCGACCCTGATCACGCCGAACAAAAGTGAATTTGAAGCGGTCGCCGGTGTAGCCGATGACGAACCTAGCCGTGCTGCTCAGGCACATCAGCTTAAAGAGCAGCTGGCGCTGGAGGCACTGTTGCTGACCCGGTCGGAGGAAGGCATGACCTTGTATCAGGCGCAGCAGGAAGACTTTCATCTGCCGGCCAAAGCCAAGGAGGTGTTTGATGTGACCGGAGCCGGCGATACGGTTGTCTCAACTTTGGCGGTGGCTTATGCGGCGGGCGCGAGCCTGCAGGATGCCTGTGTATTGGCTAACCTGGCCGCCAGCATTGTGGTAGGTAAGCTGGGCACATCCTCGGTAACTGCGACAGAGCTGGCCATTGCTCTGGGCGACCAGCATCGCCATAAAGACAATGGCGTGCTGGCGGAAGACCAGCTTGCTGCAGCCCTGGCGCAGGCTAAAAAACGGGGCGAAACCGTGGTAATGACAAACGGCTGTTTTGATATTTTGCATGCCGGGCATGTGTCTTATCTGCAGGCAGCCGCAGCCTTGGGTGACCGGTTAATTGTAGCGGTCAATGATGATGCTTCGGTTAGTCGCTTAAAGGGACCGGGCCGGCCTATTAACAATGTGCAACGGCGCATGGCGGTGCTGGCAGGCTTAGGCGCGGTAGACTGGGTAGTGCCATTTGCTGAAGATACCCCGCAACGGCTGATCGCCCGGTTGTTACCGGATGTGTTGGTAAAAGGCGGTGACTATAAGGTGGAAGATATTGCCGGAGGCGTTGAAGTGATGGCCAACGGCGGACAGGTCAAGGTGTTGCATTTTGAGCAGGGGGTTTCGACCACCGGCATCATCGAGCAGATAGTTGGTCGTGATGGGCAGGTGAAAACTCCCATGAATTGAATTATTGTTAACTGAAGCTGGTAGTCGGCCACGCAGGTTTAGTCTAAGCTAGACTATCTTTTAGTCAGTTAACCAGAAGTAAAGCGGTAATTTCATGTATGAAAGTTATTATGGGCTGGACTCCAAACCATTCCAGCTGACGCCAGACCCCGCGTTTTTCTTTGCCAGTCGCTGGCACAAACGGGCGATGTCGTATTTGCAGTACGGCCTGTCTCAGGCTGAAGGCTTTATAGTGATTACCGGCGATATCGGCACCGGCAAAACCACCATTGCGAACTCGCTGGTGGCAGAGCTGGAGGATGATATTGTGGTGGCGCATATCGTCACCCCCAAATTGACCCCAGATGAACTGGTTAAGATGGTGGCATCCAAATTCGAGTTGGATGTGGCGGGCAAAACCAAAGCCGATATTTTAAAAAGCCTGGAAGTGTTCTTATACGATTTGAGCAAGACCGGGCGACGGGCGTTGTTATTGGTGGACGAAGCGCAAAACCTGCCGTTGGAAACCATTGAAGAATTGCGCATGCTGTCGAACTTCCAAGAGTTTGGCAAGCCGCTGCTGCAGAGCTTTTTGCTTGGTCAGGAAGAGCTGCAGCCTATTTTGCGTGCCCCCAATATGGAACAGTTTCGCCAACGGATTGTGGCATCTTGTCACCTGGCGCCTCTGACGCTGGATGAAACCAAAGAGTACATCGTCTTTCGTTTACATCACGCTGGCTGGAGTGGCAGTGCTTTGTTTGACGAAGACGCCTACGCGCGCATCTACCAGTTTACCCGCGGTGTGCCACGCAAAATTAATACGCTGATGGACCGGATCCTGCTGTATGGATTTCTTGAAGAGCTGGAAACACTTAACGGTGAAGCAGTGGAAGCGGTGATCGATGAGGTCAGCGAAGAAATGTTTTTACCTGAGACGCCCACAGTGGAAGAGCACGAAGAAATTGATGAGGCCGAGTATGAAACGTCGGTCGGTCCGGGTGTGCCTCACAAGCCGAAGAAAAAGCTGCTGACGCCAAATGGCAACGAATTACAGGATGCCGAGTATTACAAAGCCATGCTGGGGGAATTAGTGGATGCATTGGACGATGCTATTAGCCATAAAATCAAACTCACCCAGTACATCGATAAGCTGCTTAAGAAAAAGTATCAAACCTATGTGCGGTTAAAAGAAGACGATTAATAAGTCAGCCGGGATAGCCACTATCCCGGCTTCTAATTTTTTGGTTATCTGGCTCGACAGAGCAAACTGCAATACCGAATGGTAATGTTGAAAAAGCGATTTAGGAGCTAATAGAGAGGCGAAGCAAAAGTGCCAAAGGTATAGGGTTTGGTACTAAAGTATTAATTCAGCATACTTTTATGCTGGTAATTTCGACCGAAGTAGTGTCATAATAAAGCTGAGAAATAAAAAAAGCCTCTTCGCGGAAGCTTTTACTAATTACAATTCCATATTCCAAACACTACCAAGCGGGCTTTGCCCGCTTTTTTTTTCGCCTGCAGAACAAGGGTTAGCGGATTGTTCTACAAGGCTATGTGTAAGCCTCTTCGCGGACGCTTTTACTAATTACAAATTCCATATTCCAAACACTACCAAGCGAACTTTGCCCGCTTTTTTTTCGCCTGCAGAACAAGGGTTCGCGGATTGTTCTTCAAGCTCATGTGATAGCCTCTTTGCGGACGCTTTTACTAATTACAAAGTCCATATTCCAAACACTACCAAGCGGGCTTTGCCCGCTTTTTTGCACCTAGAGAACAAGGGTTCGCGGATTGTTCTACAAGGCTATGTGTAAGCCTCTTCGCAGACATATTACACATTCCATATTCCAATAAGTTTAAAGCAAACCTGATGCCAACCAGGGTGCATTTACTAACAAACAAGAAAGTACACTAAATACAAGCTGTTAGATTCTGCATAGATTCAATGTTTTAAAGGGGAAGTGCCTTAGTTGTAAGTTATACTGACGCCATCACAAAAACTACATGTTTGTCTGTAGCTTTTACATGACACTATTAAAAGTCTTAGTTTAAAAGTAGCTAATACAAAGGTGTCTGTAAATTTTACAATTTTCTTTCTGGTTAGTTTTTTTACTATACTTTTCAATCTGTTAAATTTTGGCCTGAGTTGTGCATGGTGAGGGTGAAGGCGTGGTTGCCATTACTGGAGATGTTAAAATGAAATATTCAAAAAAAGCGTTATTGGGAGCACTATTACTTGCTGCTGCACACAATGCTGCTGCGACAATCGAGTCATGCAGTGTTGGTGACGTGCATATAAACACTATTCAGGTACTCGACGGTAGTCCCGTTGAAGTATTAGCTGAACCGTTGTCAGCCACAGCGTGTCTAGGCGCTTATGAAGGCAATAATAGCCTGTTCCTGAATCCTGACGAAAATCTGGGGTATAAGGATGATGGTTGGTTCAATATGGACAGCTATCTAGGCTTTTGGGATACGCCCGGAGCGTTTGTTGAAGAAAGCGAATTACAGAATCTGCAGGGTTTGGGCAACATTGATCCAGGCTGGATCTATGTGGGCAAAGGCGAAGGCGATAATATCGATTTTGAAGGCGCCACAATGAATGAAGGTGGGGACCCATCCTATACATTCATCGATGATTTATTAACGCTGGATAATTGTCTGGATAAAGATGGCATGGCGACAAGCTGTGGCGAAGATGCTGTGCAAGGTGAATTCAGCTGGGATCCCCCTGCGATGAATCCACCTGAGCTAATGGAACTATTGGGTGGCCAGTTTTTCGACCGTGTCGGTATCGTTTTTAAATCAGCCAATCGGTTTGCTATTTATGAGTTCGATTTGGCGGAACTGGGTCTGGATCCTGTATTTGAAGATGATTTTAATTATGCCTTCACAGGCACCTGGGATATGAGTTCAACTTTGATCAATCGTGGCGGAAACCCCGCTGGCTTATCAAATATTTCTGTGTGGGCTCGCGACCCTGCGGATATTCCTGAAGTCTCCGCACCGGCCACTGGCCTACTATCTAGTCTGGCTTTGCTATTCCTGTTACGCAGAAGACAACGCTAAGACTACATAAGCAATTTAAAAAGAGCCTTCGGGCTTTTTTTTTTGATAATAAAAAGCTGATTTGTTTGTGATTAACATGTGGGTGTCCTGGCAAAGGTGGGTGTCCAGCGGAATGGTGGGTGCCCAGGGAAAGGTGGGTGTCCAGGGGAAAGGTGGGTGTCCAAGGGCTATGAAAGGGATCTGTCACAAATCACGGACACAAAAAAGCCGGGGCTTGCCCCGGCTTGGTATCACGTAGTGATTTAGCGGCCTTTACCGAATAGTACGATTTCGACAGTCCGGATTAGGATAAGTATATCCAGCAACATGCTTTGATGTTTGACGTAGTACAGGTCAAACTTCAGCTTTTCCATGGAGTCTTCCACGCTGGCGCCGTACGGATAGTTCAGCTGCGCCCAGCCCGCCAGGCCGGGTTTCACATTATGGCGCTGATTGTAGTAGGGCACTTCGCGCACCAGCTTTTCTACAAACTCGGGGCGTTCAGGGCGCGGGCCGATAAATGACATTTCGCCTTTAAACACATTGAACAACTGTGGCAGTTCGTCAATACGGTATTTGCGAATAAAGTGGCCGATGCGGGTTACCCGATCATCATTCTTGCTGGCCCACTTGGCGCCGTCTTTTTCGGCATCCGGGCGCATACTGCGGAATTTGATAATCTTAAACAGCTTGCCATTCAGGCCTACACGTTCCTGCTTGTAGAACACCGAAGTGCCGGTACGCAGGCCGTCATCCAGCCAGATAATGGTGGCGGTAAGCAGCATAAACGGCCAGGTGAAGAGGAAGATTATCGTTGCCAGCAGGGCATTGATGGAGTAATCCAGCGCATCGCGCAGATAATTCTGACTGTGAAAGCCATTGGAATAGATGACCCAGCTGGGGTACATCAGGTTGACCACAATCTGGCCGGTTTCCCGCTCCATGAAATCCAACAGGTCAGTAACTTCAATACCGCGTAAACGACATTCAAACAACACTTCAATAGGTAAGGTGCCGCGGCGCTGATCACAGGCAATCACAATCTCTTCCACTTCATTATCAATAATGAACTGCTGGAAGTTTTCATCCACTTTTACATGAATAACTTCTTCATTTTTGATGCCTTCTTCGCGATTGTCCCCCGGGATAGGAATAAAACCCACCAGGTCAAAGGCGATTCGGTCCACATCCCGGCGCATCCGCTTTTCTATTATAGAGGCGCGTTCGCCGGCACCCAGTACCACGATGCGGACTTTGCCCAGCCCAAGCAATCCAAGCCGATTCGTAAAATAGCGAAAAACAACTAAAGTAATAAGAATGCAGGCCACTGAGGCTGGTAAGTAGTAGTGATGCATGATCAGATTGTCGAAAAATGCGCGGCTGATGACTTCAACCATGAAGTAACTTAAGCCGACACTGACAAAGATGCGTCTGATGATGCCGCGAAAGGTTTCGCGCAGTTTTGCTTCATACAGGCCCACAGAGAGTGAGCAAAGAAGAATAGCTACGGTGAGCAATCCAACGTTAACGGCAAGCTTCTCAATGGATACAGATTTTGTTAGCTCTAACTGAACCAAAATGAAATGCGTAATGTACCCCATATACGCTATGAGTAATGCTTCCGTTACAACTAAAATGTTGGAACGTTTACTTTGATTGTGCCTATTTAATGCCATTCCTGGCCCCCTGATACTGCAAAGTCGAAGTACATCGTAAAGCTATTCAATGTAATAGACTATAAATGATGTTGGCATTATAGTGGTATTTACCGTAGGGTAAATTGTCTCAACAAAAAAATTTCACCATAACGAGTTTAGGAAGATCTCTTATGCACAAGACTAAAAGCATCGTTCCGGTTGTTTTAGGAGCAGCGGTATCTTTGTTATGCGGCTGTACCAGCACTTCCGAGTTGCCTGAAGCGAAAACTCGCGCATCATTAACGACAAGTGTGGATAATTACCAATACCTGATCGGTCCCGGTGATTCGTTGAACATCTTCGTGTGGCGTAACCCAGAGATCTCTGGTCAATATACGGTTCGTCCCGACGGCAAGGTCACAACTTCACTGGTTGAAGACATTGAAGTCGCTGGCCGCACTCCTTCTACCCTGGCACGGGAAATCGAAGAAAAACTTTCTACCTTTATTAACAATCCTCGCGTAACTGTTAGCGTAAACAATTTCTCCGGTCCGCTCAGCGAACAAGTCCGGGTCATTGGCGAAGCAACCAACCCGCGTGCAATTAGCTACTCTCAACACATGACACTGCTGGACCTGATGATCCAGGTCGGTGGCCTGACTGAATTTGCAGATGGTAACAGCGCCAAGCTGGTACGGGTTGAGGGTGACGAAAAGCGTACTTACAACATCAACATAGATGACTTAATCCGTGACGGAGACATTTCTCAAAATGTTGATATTTTGCCTGGCGATATCGTAATTATCCCAGAAGCGTGGTTCTAGTAGTAGCGGAACAATATTAAATGCAGGATTTACAGCCATCTATTGCGCAATTCTTTGACTTGCTCAAAGGAATATGGATAAAAAAGCGCATCATCATTATATGCTCATGGATAATATGCCCTATCGGCTTTCTCTATGTGGCATCTTTACCTAACCAATATGAGTCAGCGGCAAAAATATATGTTGATACCGGTTCGCCTCTAGAGCCTGTTTTAACTGGTATTGCCATCAAGTCTAATCCTAAAGAAGAGATTAGAATGATGGCTAGAACCTTACTTAGCCGGTCGAACCTCGAAACCATCGCCCGGGAAAGTGATTTGGATATCACCACTACCACCGATGAAGAGTTCAACGATCTCATTAACCGGTTGAGTAAAGACATTAAACTGATTGATACCGGTGAAGACAATATCTATAACATCGCCTATGAAAGCGAATTACCGGCCACCGCTCAGCGCGTGGTACAGGAAACGCTGGATTTATTTGTAGAAGGGTCGTTAGGCAACAACCGACGGGACACGGATACAGCCGGGCGCTTTTTGGATGAGCAGATTGCTGATTACGAAAATCGGCTGGCCGATGCAGAGCAACAGCTGGCTGCATTTAAACGTAAGTACAGCGATATCTTGCCTATGTCTGGCACCTATTATGAGTCAGTGCAGCGCACCCGCAGCGAGTTGGAAACAACCCGGTTAGAAATCCGCCAGACCCAGCAACAGATTGATGCTATGAAGGCACAGATTTCTACATCCAAAATGGCCGATAGCTTCGGCGTGCGTAACGAGGGTAGCTCGGTGCTGCAAACCCGTTACGACCAACGGATCAAAGCCTTAGAAGATCAACTGGACAGCCTGACGTTGCGCTATACCGAGCAGCATCCTGATGTTATTGAAACCAAACAGTTGCTGACCAGTCTGGAAGAGGCGCGTCAGGAAGAAATCGACAACTTTCTTCAAGAGCAGGGCGTGGATGAAGATCAGCCGCTGGGCGAGTACAACAGCCAGCTGTCGCTGGATGTGAGTCGCCTGCAAAGCAATATTGCCTCGCTACGCGTGAAAGAAGAAGATTTGCAGGAAAAAATCACGGAGCTGGAATCTAAGATCGACCTGGTGCCACAGATTGAAGCCGAGCAAGCCTCGCTTAACCGTGATTATGGTATTACCAAAAAGCGTTATGAAGAACTGTTGGCACGGCGTGAGTCGGCAGACTTAAGCCGTCGGGCTGATGTGTCGGCCGAAGAATTCCAGTTTCGAATCATCGAGCCGCCTCTGGTACCCAGCCAACCTTCCGGGCCACAGCGTTTAATGCTGTACACCCTGGTATTGCTAATTGGCTTTGGTGTGGGGATCGGTGTGGCCTTTTTACTTAATCAGCTTTCACCGGTTCTGGTGCGGGCGCGTCAGCTCAAGGATTTTTCCGATTTCCCTATCTGGGGTACGGTTACCCATCTTGAGGTTGAGACTATCACCAAGGCCAACAAGCGTAATATCGCGGTATTTGCTGTCGCCTCGCTGGCACTGGTCGTGGTGTACGGTGCCTTGATGACAGCCGAGCTGATGAACGTCAACTTGCATGGGGTGTTGTCATGAGTAGTACAATCGAAAAAGCCCTTCAGCGCCGTCGCGAAGCGATGGCTGCAGAAAAAGCAGCAAAAGAGCAACAGGCCGCCGATGCTGGCGAGCCGGTTGCCGGCGCACCGGCCAGTCCGGCCCGACCGTCTGCCAAAGCAGCCAAACGGCCCGCTGCCCCGATGGGTGACAAGACCCTGGTTGAACCCCTAAATATCGACTTAGACCGGTTGGAACGCAATGGCCATGTGTCATTGTCAGGGGTGCGTAAAGGCATCAATGAAGAATACCGTGAGATTAAGCGCAAACTGCTGGCCAATGCGTTTGGCCCGCTATCGTCCACGCTGAAAAACAGCAACATCATCATGGTCACCAGCGGCCGTCCTTCAGAAGGCAAAACCTTTACTGCCACCAACCTGGCATTGAGTATTGCCTCTGAGCAGGACAAAACCGTATTGCTGGTCGACGCCGATGTATTAAAGCCAAATGTGCTTAATACCTTTGGTTTACAACGTCAGCGTGGCCTGATGGAATACCTGACCGGTGAGGTGGATGATATTGCCGATGTGCTGTATCCCACCAATGTGGATAAGCTAAAAATTATTCCAGCCGGCCGGACACACCATCTGTCGACTGAGCTGCTAGCCAGTCAAAAGATGCACGAAACCGTGGATGAATTTGCCAATCGCTATCCGGATCGGATTGTGATCATCGACACGCCGCCCCTTATCGGGATCACCGAAAGTGCGATTCTGGCCAACTTTGCCGGCCAGGCGGTGGTGGTGACCGAGGAAGGGCGTTCTAAGCTGTCTGATATTCGCTTGAGTGTAGAGCGCTTGAACCCCGATATGGCGATAGGGTTTGTGGTAAACAAGGTAGTAAATAAGGATGCTAACGACCCGGGCTACTATGGATACTATTATGCACAAGAGCAGGAAACGGCCAATGGGGCGTAATTTGCGCGCCTCTTCAGTAGCAGCCTGTACAGTTGCCGCGTTAGCGGCACCGGCTGCTCTCGCGGGTGATATCACCTTGCAACCCAGTGTTTCTTCCAGTGCGATTTTTCAGCAAATTGACTCGGAAGGGCGCGGTGATCGGGATATTCTGACCTGGCGGGTGGAGCCTGCCTTACGGGCATTGTATACCGCCAAGCGCGCCAGAGCGTCGGCGACTGTGACCGGCACTCATCTGCAGCGCGATAATGATACTTTCGCCACGCAGGATACCTATGTTGAGTATAACTATAACGCCAGCCTGGATGTGGTTGAGCGGTTATTGCAACTTAGTGCTCAAGGCCGGTCGAGTTATTTGAATACCAACACCAATAATTTTTTGGTGTCAGATTTTTTAACCAATGCTAACGATTTGGCGCGCACCCAATCAGACACCATACAGGCGCTGACCGATTTCAGTCAGAATCCGTTTGTGTCGGGTACCGCGTCGGTGTCATACAGTAAGGTTAAGTCTGAAGACAGTGAGTTCATTAACACTCAGCGGCTGAATAACGAGACCTTTTCGGTGGGCACACAGTTTACCGAAGGCTCGGCAGTGCAGGGGTTTAAGTGGCAGTTTTCGGGCAATTACAGCGATACCGATCGCTCACAGGCAGATTTAGGCAACTTTACCTCGCATGAAGTGAGTGCATTTATCGATCGTCACGTGTTCGACAAAGTTGCCGTACGCGTCACTGGTTATTCGGAGTCGTATGAATTTCGCAGCCTGGGCGACTTTATTCAAAATGACCGGGAGTTCGACAGTGTAGGTGCGGGTCTGACTTACAGGATCAGTGATGACCGTTATATCTCGCTGACCGCTAATTCAGCCAGCTCGTCCAATCCGAATAATGATGGGGACGTCTATCCGGGGGTGGATATCAACTGGGCATTTACTACCCGCACCAGTTTGCAGGCTAAATTTGGTCAGCGTTTTTACGGCGATTCGGCCAATGTCAGGCTGCAGCATGCCACACGCAAAATTCGTACAGTGGTCAGTTACACCGAACAGGTCCGTAACTTTTCGCAATTCATCAATGATAACCAAATTGATGGCGTATTTGTGTGCCCCGGCGCGGGCTTTTCACCGGGTTGCTTTCAAACCCCGTCACTGGGCTATCAGTTGCAAAATGGCGAGCAATTTGTGCGCTTTTCCGATGACAACAATGCTATCGAAGATGACGTAATCTTGCGTAAAGCGGGTGCATTTGAGATGGGATATGAGTCGCGCGTTGCCCGGCTGGGGATTTTTGCCCGCTATTCAGAAGATGATTTTCTGGGGCAGGGTCGTCAGCGTGAAACCATTTCGTATGGGACTAATCTGAATTACCGCGTGGGCGCATTCACCCGGTTAAATGCGGTACTAAGCTTTGCGGATATTACGCAAAGCAGAAGCCGCTTTAGTACCCAGCCGTTTGCGGCGGGCGAAGGGGACAATGTTGCGCTGAGCCTGTCGTTGTCTCACCGCTTGTCACCACAGTTAAATGCTACCGCAGGGTATACATTTAATGAGCGTAGCGGTGATATTCGCGAAAATGCCTTTGGCAGCAACTTTACTGAAAACCGCCTTCAGGTGGGTCTGACTTATCAATTCCGATAAAGAATACCAATCCTGATTAAAAATGCCGGCGCTGTGCCGGCATTTTTGTATGTCAGTAACAACAACACCTTAATTTAGAACCGGGCGCCTGGGCCAGTGGGTAACTCTAAACGGCCATCTCTAAAAGGGCGCTGTATGCTCTTACCCTCCCCATAATCTAGCTTCTCAAACCTGCAATTCAGGCAGTTCGGCTTATCTTCACACTCAAGCGCTCAAAAAATAAGCATATCCTCATAAACAAATCCAAATAATATTGATTCTCATTTGTAATCGTATAGTATGTATTGTCATTACAGCTTACAAATCAGCACAACTTAGCGAAGGAACAGTTATGAAGTTTAATTCGATTGCACTGGCCGTAGCCTCTACGTTTTTGATTACCGCATGCGGCGGCTCATCGGATAGCAACCCGGAACCCACCCCCGAGCAGCCGGTTAACAGCGCACCGACAGATATCACACTAAGTGCCAGCACGGTGTCCGAAAACAAAGCCGGTGTAACTATCGGTACTCTGTCTGCCACAGATGCTGATGCAAACGATAGCTTCACCTTCACAACCAGCAACGATGATTTTGTTATCAACGGTAATGAGCTGGCACTAAACACCGATGTTACCTTTGACTTTGAGACCACCCAAAGCGCCACGGTACCCGTTACAGTTACCGATGCAGCAGGCGCCAGCTACACCAAAGATTTCACCATTAGCATCAACGATGAAGTTGACATCTATGCCTTTGACAGTGCCTTTGTTGCGGGCGAGTCCGCGGTGTCTTACAGCGGCCAGACAGCCCGCCATCTGCTGATCAACGATCTGAACATTTTAATTGGTAACAACTTTGGCGATGCCAACAGCCTGGACACCAGCACCTTCCCGGATAAAGCAGCCGTAATTGCAGCTTTGGAAAGTTATTTTGATGTGGCTGACTATGAAGCCTTGTCAGCCCGCGCGCTGTTGACCACCACCTCACCTGAGGCAGAACAAACCACCCTGGCCGAAGTATCTTCTTCTGAGAAAAATCTGGTAGGCAAAATTGCCGGTGCCGATGAAGTCGGCCAACATAAAGACTGGGCAACCGAGTTTGCAGGTTGGGGCTCGGTCGGCGATACCACACCGACAGGCCTGGTACGTACCTTCTTCGACATGCTGGGTGACAATGTACAGGCAACCATTGATGGCGAAGCACGCTTCGACCCGTTTGGCGGTGAGATCACCACCCCGTATCTGACCGAAGATGGCCGTGACTTGAAGCAACTTATCCAAAAGTTCCTGCTGATGTCAGTCGCCTATTCACAAGGCGCGGATGATTATCTGGATAACGACACCGAAGGTAAGGGGCTGCTGTCTGATCACACTGACACCGGTGAAAACTACACCGCGCTGGAACATCAGTTTGATGAAGGCTTTGGTTACTTTGGTGCAGCCCGCAACTACTTAGATTACTCAGATGCCGAGATCGCTGGCAAAGGTGGCCGGGATGATTGGCAGGGTTATCATGATACCGACGGCGACGGCGATATCGACTTTACCGCTGAGTACAACTTTGGCCAGTCGACTAACGCTGCTAAGCGTGATTTAGGTGCCACCGTGGCAACTGACCTGACGGCTGATGCCATGAACGCGTTTCTGCAAGGCCGTGCGCTGTTAAATGAAACAGCTGGTTCGGCGCTGACCGACGCGCAAATGGAAGAGTTGGTAGACTTCCGTGACACCGCGCTGTCTGCCTGGGAACAATCCATCGCAGCCACGGTGATCCACTACATCAACGATACCAATGCTGATTTAGCCGCAATTGGCAGCGAAGAGTTCAACTACAGCGACCTGGCCAAGCACTGGTCTGAAATGAAGGGCTTTGCCCTGGGCCTGCAGTTCAACCCGCATTCTCCGGTTACCGATGAGCAATTTGTAGAGTTGCACAACCTGATGGGCACCGCGCCAGTGCTAACCGGCGATGTAGAAGCGTATCAGGCAAACCTTTTAGAAGCGCGCGCCATCCTGGAAGCCGCGTATCAGTTTGACAGCGAGACTACCGCCAATTGGTAATTGCTGATTAGTTGTTGCAAACAATTTGACAAACAGGGCCCTATGCCCTGTTTGTTTGTCTCAGGAGCAAAGATATGAAAACCAAGGTTGCCCTAAGTGCAATCACGACCGCGTGCGTGCTGGCGCTGTCTGGGTGTGGTGAGAGTACCAGTAGCGAAACCGGTGCGCAGTATGGAGAACAGCAGGCCCCAGTCAATACCTCGTTTGATCAGACCGCGCTATTAGTGTCGTTGGTGGATAATGCCATCATCCCTACCTACAAAGATTTTTTAAGCCGCGCTCAGCAGCTACAAAACTCTGTGGACAGTTACTGCGCCGCCATTGGTACCGACAATGAAGCGCCGCGCCGTGATGATGTGCAGCAAGCCTGGCAAAGTTCCATGAGTGTGTGGCAACTGGCCGAGATGATGCAGTTGGGCCCGCTAAGCGACAACAACAGCGCATTGCGTAATCGTATTTATTCCTGGCCTAATGTCAGCAGCTGTTCGGTGGATCAGGATGTGGCCATGGCTGCAGCCAACGCTGACTATGATATTTCAACCCGCACTGCCACCCGTAAGGGGCTGGATGCGCTGGAATATACCTTATTTGCAACCCAGCTAAATCACAGCTGCACCGCATTTGGGACTGCGCCGGAAGGCTGGAATAATCAGACCGTACAAAGCCGTAAGGCGGCCCGCTGTGAATATTCGCAACTGGCTGTGACCGATCTTATTGCGAACGCGCAAACCCTGGTGGATGCCTGGGAAGGTGACAGCGGCTACGGTGCACGCCTGAAAAATGCCGGCTTGCCCGACAGTGATTACCAGGTGGCACTAGAAGCGGTCAATGAAGTCAGCGACAGCATGTTTTACCTGACCGAGGTAACCAAGGATGCCAAGCTGGCTACGCCAATTGGGATCCTGGCCAATGACTGCGGTCTGGCTCCGTGCCCGCAAAATGTTGAATCTCAGTATGCCCAGCACTCGTTGCAAAATATCATCGCCAACTTAAAAGCTATGCGCTTGTTATTGACCGGCGGCATGTCAGAAGACACTGGCAACACTGGCTTCGATGACTTTTTAGTGGATGTAGGGGATGCCGATACTGCTGAGCGCATGTTAAGTGACCTGGACAATGCGATTCAGTTTGCCGAAAGCTTGAATGGCAGCTTTGCCAGCATTGTAGAAAATCAAACCGAGCAGGCCACAGAACTGCATAATCGGGTGAAACAGGTGACCGACACCCTAAAGACCGACTTTATTCAAAGCCTGGCTTTGGAATTACCAGCAACATCGGCAGGTGACAATGACTAATTCAGTAAACTTTTTTGGTGGCGCAGGCACGCGTCGCCTGTCTGTTCTGGCCGCCCTGATTGCGTCGGCCTGTAGTGCGCCTGCGCTGGCGCAGCAAGCTGACAAAAGTAGCGACACCAGTATTGACCGGATCAGCATCATCGGTAGCCAGCAAAAACTGGATCAGGCCGCCGGTGCGGTGGATGTGATTGATGAATTGCAGCTTGAGCAATTTAATTTTGATGATATCAACCGGATCTTAAGCCAGGTGCCGGGCGTGAACATCCGCCAGGAAGATGGCTACGGCTTGCGCCCGAATATCGGCTTTCGTGGGGTCACCCCGGAGCGCAGTAAAAAAATCAATATCATGGAAGATGGTGTACTGATCGGTCCGGCGCCATATTCTGCCCCGGCTGCGTACTACTTTCCCATGGCTTCGCGCATGACCGCCGTAGAGGTAACCAAGGGACCATCGACCATTCAGTATGGCCCGAACACCGTGGCCGGCGCCATCAACCTGGTATCGCGTGCCATCCCCACCGACAGCGAAGGTCGCGTGGATGTGTCTGCCGGTAGTGATGGCTATTACAAAGGTCATGTGCACTATGGTAATACCAACGGTGCATTTGGTTATTTGCTGGAAGCTATCACCCTGGGTGCCGATGGCTTTAAAGAACTGGATGGCGGCGGTGATACCGGGTTTGATAAAACCGACCTGATGGCCAAGTTCAATTACCAGTTTTCGGTAGGCGACACCGCGCAACTGATTGAGCTAAAGCTGAGCCGCAGCGATGAAACCTCAGATGAAACCTACCTGGGCCTTTCCGATGCCGATTTTGCGGCGGATCCGTATCGCCGCTACGCCGCCAGCCAGCTGGATACATTTGAAGCTGACCACCGCCAGGTCCAGCTGACCCATGTGCTGGAAACCGACACCATTCAACTGACCACCCGGCTGTACCGTAATGACTTTGAGCGTGACTGGTTTAAGCTGGATAACTTTACCAGCTCCCAGGGTGGCCAGGTGCCTACTTTATTGGAAGTACTGACCCGGCCAGAAAGCGAAGCCAACCAGCGCTTTTATCAGGTACTGACCGGCCAGCGTGACAGTACCTCGCAGGAAATTTTGCAGCTCAACAGCAATGACCGTGAGTTTTACTCGCAAGGCATTCAGTTTGACCTGGATACTGAGTTTGCGGTGTGGGGCCTGACCCATGAAGTGGCTGCCGGCCTGCGCTGGCACGAAGATGAGATTCAGCGTAACCACACAGCCACCAATCATTTTATGCGCAGCGGTGAGCTGACCCCCACGGGTGAAGCCACCCGGCCCACTACCACCAATACTGAGAACACCGAAGCCTTGAGTGTGTATGTGCAGGACACGGTGACTTTGGGTGACTTACGCCTGACCGCCGGTGTACGTGGTGAGCTGATTGATGGGTTCTACCAGAACCGCAATCCGGGTTTTGAGCAAGATTTTCAGCACAAAACCACCCGCATCTGGTTACCCAGCCTGAGCGGCTACTATGCGCTGACCGCCCAGCAAGGGCTGTTTGCCGGGGTTCACAAAGGCTTTGTGCCCACCAGTCCTATCCAGGCAGCCTCTATTGCCGTGGAAGAAAGTGTCAATTACGAAGCCGGCTGGCGTTATATCAACAACGGCGATCGCGTTGAATTAACCGGCTTTTACAGTGACTATAGCAACCTGATTGAGTCGTGTTCACTGTCTTCTGGCTGTGCCACCGACCAAACCTTTGCCGCCGGTGAAGTGGATGTCTATGGTCTGGAGGCCTCCTGGCAGAGCAGCTTCCGTCTGCCTAACGGCTGGACCCTGCCGGTAGCAGTGAACTACACCCGCACCGAGTCAGAGTTTAACAACACCTTCTATTCTTCTTTTGCCCAGTGGGGTTTTGTGGAAGAGGGCAACCCGGTGCCGTATCTGGCGGAAAACACCGGCTCAGTCAGTGTTGGGGTGCAGGGTAATCGCTGGGATGTGTACCTGCTGGCCAACTATGTGTCAGATATGCCCGAAGCGGCGCAAACTGCACTGACCGGTGATAGCCGTGACAGCACCCTGGCCGGGGTTCGTACCGATAGCATGCTCACGCTGGATATTGCGGCGTCCTATCGCGTATCCGGGCGCGGCAAAGTGTACCTGAAGCTGGATAATGTTAGTGAAGAAGAAGACATTGTCAGCCGCCGGCCCTATGGTGCCCGGCCGGGTAAACCGCGCCAGGTGCAATTGGGCTATCAATACCAGTTCTAAGGCAGGATAATTAGCGTATGTGGGAAACGGTATGGCAAACACTCACTAACGAAGCCGGCGCGATGGTTGGGGCATTAATCAACCCCAATACCCGGCTGTTTGTGGGCTATACCGTTAGTGCTGCGGTGCTGGCGATGCTGGTGTTTGGCGTACAGGCCAAACAGCACCGCTCGTGGCGCGGCATGTTGCGATATGTTTTTAATCCCAAAGTCTGGCTGCATCGTTCAGCCACCCTGGATTACCGCTTATGGGTGGTCAATCGCATTGTGCGCCTGGTGATCTGGGCGCCGGTGCTGTTTTCCATGGTACCCATCGCACTGGGCTTGTCGGATATGCTGGAGAGCCTGTTTGGCAAACAGCCTCCGCTAACAACCGATGCACTCACGGTAACCGTATGCTTTACATTGTTGCTCTTTATCCTGGATGATCTGACCCGGTTTTTATTGCACATGGCCATGCATAAAGTGCCCTGGCTGTGGGAGTTTCACAAGGTGCATCATTCAGCGCAGGTCTTAACCCCGCTGACGATATACCGCTCTCATCCATTGGAAAGCTTTTTGTATGCCACCCGCATGGCGCTGGCACAGGGCTGCGCTGTGGGCATTAGCTACTTTTTGTTCGGGCCCACCCTCAGTATGCTGGACATCTTAGGTGCCAACATCTTTGTGTTTGTGTTTAATATGGCCGGCTCCAATCTGCGCCATTCACATGTGCGCTGGAAATGGGGCGACAGGGTGGAGCGCTGGTTGATCAGCCCGGCGCAGCATCAGATTCATCATTCCACCAATCCTAAACATTTTGATAAGAATTTTGGTACCACATTGGCACTGTGGGATAGGATGGCCGGCAGCCTGACACTGTCGGCACCAGTGCAGCGCCTGCGTTTTGGTTTAGGCCGGCAAGAGGCCAGCCATCACAGTGTAGCCGACGCCTATTGGCGACCGGTGAAAGCCATTATGGGGCGAACCAAACAAGCATTACGGCGAAAAACCAAAACTGCGGTAACAGCGCCGCCGGTCACTGAGATAACTGAATCCACAGCCTCAAAGCTGCCCTGACGCCCGTTTAAGCTGTTTCAAATCGTTTATTGGCCAGCGCGCAGTTTTTCCAGCCAGGAGGCATAGCGTACCGCCGTATTGGTGGTCGCTGGCAGGCTTAAGCGCGGTACAGTGAAAGGATGTTTGTTGACTGTTTCCAGCACAAAATAACCCGGCTCTGAGGTCAGCGCGCCAATAAAGCCGTGTTCTGCCACAATAGCGCTGCCGCGCTCATCAAAATCTTCCTGCATACCCACCGGGTAGCAAAAGACATCAGAGGGCTGCTTAAGATACTGATGCAGCACCTTCAGGCTCTCGCTTAATTCCTGCCGAATATCTTCTTTGGACAATGTGGCCAGCGGGCTGTGGCTACAAGTGTGCGAGCCTACTGTCAGGCCCTGGGCTTCCAGTTCCTGCAACCGCTGCCAGTTGGTAGGTTCAAAGTGGCGTGTATCAATCGGCGTATCGGCGCACAACGTTTCTTTGAGCGCCTGCACGAATTCGCCTCGGGCATTGCGTTCCAGGCGTTTTGCATGCAGCGACAAATACCGCCGGGCATGGCGTTTATCACGTAATGACAGGATCCGTTCGCCGGGAACACCCAAAGCGCCGGCATCCAGCTCGGTGTGATTAGTGGCACGTATAGTGGTAGCAATCTGCGCATCCCAGGGCAGTTGTTGCTTATCGATAAGGTCGGTGATGACAAACAGGGTAGGGCGTGCATCATAATTGAGCAAGATAGGGATCAGAGATTCTACCTGGTCCTGATAGCCATCATCGACGGTAAAGCACACATAGTTTTTGGCCGGGTCCAGCTGCGCACGGCGGGCAAATAAAGTATCCACGCTGATAAATTCGCATCCATGGCGGCGTAATAGGCGAAGAAAGCCCTCCAGCATGGATAAATCCACGCCGTTTAAGCCGTGTGGCCCCACCGGGCGGTGCAGGGTAAAGATGCAAACGTGCTGGCTCAGGGCTTTATTTAACAGCCAGTTCAATCCCTTGTTCAGAAACAGCGAATGTATCAAGTGTCTAGTCCAACTTCTCATTTATTGACTGCATGCCTGCTTGGCAACATCCGCGGCTAACGCCGCGGCCTGGGTTTGTACACGACCCTGTATACGCACCAGCAAAAAAAAAGCAGCAGATAAAATTTTCAAACGGCCACTTTATCACCAGCAGGTTGGCACTCACTATTGTGCTGGCCTGGCATGGTAGGTGTTGTCGGGCCGGGTTTTATCTTGCAACCGACTTGCAAAGACGCGCCAGCACAATCGCTGTATACTGTCGGTTGTTTAAGCTACCATAATCTGGCCGCAGCGCCAATCTGGCCGCAGCGCCAATCTGGTAGCAGCCCTGACAGGGCAATGCGTTTTTCAGCGCACCGCTTGTAAATGTACTAAAAACAGTGACCTGAAAAACGATCTTCTGCGGCATGATATAACTATAAGATAAAAGTAGTAAGTCAGCCTGCAAACAGGCTCGTGAATATAGGTTTTTAATGAAAATGGCAAATGTGAATGCGATGACAGTTGATGTGGAAGAGTATTTCCAGGTCGAAGCTTTCGCGCAGGATATTTCGGTGAACGAGTGGACCAAATACGAATCTCGTTTGGCCCTACAGATGGATAAATTGCTTGGCACATTTGCTGAAAATGACGTTAAAGCCACCTTCTTTACCTTAGGCTGGATTGCCAAGGCGCATCCGGATATTCTTAAACGCATCGTGGCAGAAGGGCATGAGATAGCCAGTCATGGCTTTATGCATCAGCATTTATCTAAACAAAATGCCGATGTGTTTTTTGAGGATATCAGCAAAGCCAAGGCCCTGATCGAAGATATCACCGGAGTCCAGGTGAAAGGCTACCGCGCGCCGTGCTTTTCCATCAGCGCCGACAATAACTGGGCCCATGACCTGATTGCCAAAGCTGGCTATCAGTACAGCTCCAGCAGCTACCCCATTCAGCACGATTTATACGGCGTACCCAATGCACCGCGAGGCGCCTACCGGTTGTCCAACGGTTTGTTAGAAGTACCGGTCACCACCGCAGTGTGGCGTAATCGGGTTTTTCCAGCCGGTGGCGGCGGCTATTTTCGCTTGTTGCCCTTCTGGGTATTCGACTTCTTGTTTGGCAAAGGCCAACAGGATCGGATCGCCAATTTTTATACCCACCCGTGGGAGTTTGACCCGGATCAGCCGCGCATCGAAAGCAATTTTAAATCGCGTTTTCGCCATCATGTGAACCAAAAAACAGCGATTAAAAAATTGTCTAAACTGTGCAGCAAGTACCAATGGACAACCATGGAACAGGCCTATCTGGATAAAGACTTTCCGGTACTGGGTGATTGGCTCAGTGTGGCCAGTGGCAACTATGCGGGGCAGGCCGGGTAAACCGGCCGCTGCTTACGTAAGCAAAATTACGGGTTGCGCCGTAACCACACCGCGGTCATCACCCGGCGCTTAATATTCAGGCCAAATTTGGCCGGCAGTAACCAGGCATGTTGCTGTTCATGCACATTTCCCCAGTCCTGTTTGTAGTCTTCTTCACCGCGCAGAAAATCGATGGTGGTCAGCCCGGCTTGCTCCAACCCGGCCATAATGTGATTCAGCAATATAATCCCTGGCGAAGCCTGGCGCTGGCGGTCGCTGGTGACCGGCACATAATAATACAGGGTTTGCCCGTGGCAGAAGCCCATATGCGCCGCCAGAAATTCCCCGTTTTGTTTAATCCAGCTTAGGTGCAGTGACGGTCCACACTGTTCCAGCAAGGCCAACACCGCATTGCGACGGGCTGGATCGGTTAACGCATTGGGCCCGTGGCGCTGCGCCGCGGTATCCAGTACCCAGTGCACCACTTCCGGGTCAAATGCCTGACCAATCTGAACATTCAGCTCGCCCTGTTCTGCCAGCTTGCGTTCCCGGCGACGCGCCTCGCGGCCCAGTTTGCCCTTTATCGCCGGTCCGCGTCGGTCAAAGCGGGTGTGTTGCCAGTGCTGGCAGCACTTAATGCCGGGCAAGTGGGACAACAGTTTGGCGAGCTGGGCGTCGGCAAAGGGGATAAACAAAGAATGCCCTTTGAATACCGAACGCGCCAGAGCGGCGACCATGGCATCCAGCATGATCTGGCCATCATAGGTGGCGGCGATGAGCATGCCCTGATAATCAGTAAACCGCTGGCACAAATGGGTCAGCACCGGCACCGAGGCCTTGGCTGACAGTTGGCGTACCGCCAGTGGTAAAATACCTACACAGGTTTCGCCTTCCCAAGCGGTCACCAGCACCGGGTTGTCAGACAGTTGAGCCTGATGTTCACACCAGGCATAGTGCATAAACACACTGGCCTGGGTATCTTGCGCCAGCTGTTGCCAGTGGGGTTGCAGGGTGGCCATGGCCGGTTGGCCATCCACAATACGGATCTTCATAATTAGGGCAACTGGCGTGACAGGTACGGGCCAATCTGCCGGGTTAGCCACACCGGCAATCGCTGCCAGGTGGCTATGGCCAGTTTGAACTTTGGGTTGTCCGGGTTAAGCGACTCGGTTTGCTCCTGGGCACTAAAGTTGTACCAATAATGCTGCACCGGCTGTGCGCCCCACTGTTTTTTGAATCGGTAAGTGCCGGCATCCTTGGTAGAACGGCCAAAATCAAACCAGCGCAATTGTTTTTTAATGGCAAACTGTAATATGCGCTGGTACAGCCACATATTCATGTCCATCTTATTGGCTTCGCGCAGTGTTGAGGCCCAGGGAATTTCCATCATCTCACCGTGCTCCAGCAAAAAGCCGGTGGCTACGGGTTTACCGCTAACATACGCCACTACCAGGTGGCTGTGCCGGGGCAGCTTGTCCAGCAAGTCGGCAAAAAAGGCTTTGCTGTTGACCGGAGTGCCCAGGTCGCGCATGTTACGGGCAAACACCGTGTAAAAATCATCCAGCAGTTCTTTGTGGCCAAAGCGGATCTTAGGGCTGTACGGGTCGGCTTTTTTTACCTGGGCGCGCACCTTGGCGCCTATTTCCTCATCCAGCTGTTCAATTGTTTCTGGCAATGGCCGCAACATAGACACTTTTTTGGTCGAGGCGGAAAGTGTGCTTTTCACCGTGGTACGGACTTCTGTATATTTACTGCCGGATTGCGTGTCCTTGGCATCAGTGCGGCAAACTTCCAGCAGTTTTTCAAACACATTGGTGTAACGGGTCACAGGCCCGCCGTAATTAAAAAATGGCAGGGACACCCCAAATGTACCTAGCAACGGGGTCGCCATAAAGACCAGCGGCAGGCCGCCCACGATGGCGTTTTTGTCATTGCGGGCGATGAGGATCTCCGGGGCGGTATGCGGCTGCTCGCATAAAAACTCCCACACTGCCTGGCTATGATAGATACTGGCGGTGTTACTCTTAGCAACATATTCCCACCATTGGCTAAGGTCGCCGTCCGGGCCCACCCGACTGATGGTAAAATCACTGTTCAAATGGGCGATGGGCTGGCTGAACTGGCTTGGCAAAGGCGGCGGCTGGTCAGCTTTGGGGGTCTCGTCATTTTGTGCTTTGAGCAACGCTTTTTGCTCGCTCTCCAGCTGCTTAACCTGGCCACTCACCTCTTGCATGCGCTCAATCAATGCCTGATGCTCGGCGCTGCCGTTTTCCACTTGTTTAAACTGGCGGGCAATCTTGCCTTTTTCACTTTTCAATGTTTTTAGCTTGGCTTTTACTGCTGCAATATCCATGATGATCGGGTCACTCTTGAAACGGTCTGTCGGTAAGCCACTGACGGTGGTTATCGACAATTTTGATGATGCGACGAAGATGATGCGGTTTGACGCCCTGATGCACCGGCAGGGTGATGAGCTGATCTGCCAGTGCCTGGCTGACCGGCAGCGGCCCGCAGGTGGTGCTGCGTTCGGCCACCCCGGCAATGGCGGGCAATGTGCTGGCATACATTGGCGAGGCGCCCAGCCCGGCCTGATTCAGCGCCCGTAACAAGGTTTCGCGGGCCTGTTTGCTTTGGGTCAACAGCGGAAAGCGCAGTAAGCGCTTAGCACGCGCTTGCTGCGGCCATAACACCGGGATAGCGGCCAGCAAAATCTGCTGCGGATATGGACGCTGGCGCAAATAAGCCAGAATACTGGCCGGCAGGCGCTGTTCACGTAGCGCGTCCAACCGGGTAACCTCGCTAAGCGGGTGATATTCGGTGGCCCCCAGATTCATACCGGGCACACGAGTCAGTGCGCCATAGGCCAGTGGCTGACAGATGGCATTAAACAGCCGGGCCTTTGTATTGTAGCCTCGCGGCGCGTCAGGCGCGGGCCCCACCTGTGGCGCAAAGTCGTTAACCCGGCTGGTATTCCAGGCCAGTAAGCCACCACCCAGCAAGTTCACCGGTTTGCCGCGGCCAAACGAACAAATAAAAAAGTCAGCCTGTTCGGTGGCTTCCGGGAGTGGGTAGTTTTTCAGGCTGGCCAACTGACTGGTGTAGCGTTTTTCGGGAAACCACTGGGCATTGTCTTCTATCAGCAAGGCTTGATCGCCCACTGCCTGACGGATGTCAGCCAGCGGCATGCTCAAGCCAAACAGTGCCGGGCAGATCACCGCATGCACAGGATGCTCCAGAGATGCCAGCTGGGTTAGATTGTACTGGTAGGCATCCGCCGCCAAATCCACAATCAGGGCATGCGCGCCGGCGTAGTCGCACGCTGCTATAAGATCCGGGCAGGCATAGCCGGGTACTACCACATTAAAGTCTGTGCCATCACTGCGCTGTACTGCCCAGGCCAGAATGGCTCCCAGGGCGGCAGTGCCGGAATTGACCAGCTGATGGTCAAACCCGCTGAATGTCAGCGGGCTTGAGCGATAATCTTTGGAATGAGGCAGGGCACGAGTGCCCACCGGGGGAAGTTGCGACCATTTCATCGCGCAGAAGGCTGCCACACCGTCATACGTTTGCCCGACAAAAACTGAATGCCGGCATCAAACAGCGCAATATTGACCTGGGTGAAAAAGTAGATAATTTTGGCCCAGGATTTTTGGCGCAGGGATTCTGACCAGTGTGCTGCCAGCGCGATTCCGTAGAATGCCACCTGCGCCACATAGGCTAGAGTATAAAAGCCGCCCTCATCCATGCAAAACGGCGTAACGATGAACAGCGCCAGTAAGGTCCAGGGAACCGACCAGCGCAGTAATTTATGAGACAATACCTGATAAGCAAACCAACCAAACTTGCTGGGGTTCAACACTTCAGGATGACGTTCTAAGGCTGTCATACCACGGATCACAGTGCGGATCTTGCGGGCATATTCTTTACTTGGATCGGCCAGGTCGGTGTAATAGCCCAGCACATCCGGTGCCGTCACGGCTTTGTAGCCAGCCTGGGCACAGTTAAGCGCTGTGTTAAAATCACTGGGCGCGTGGATATCCCATTGGTCACACACTTCGACCCGGGCGGCAAAAAATGACCCGCTCAGGCCCACCAGGCCTGCCAGTTTAGACTCTTGCTGGCGTAACCACATTTCGTATTTTACATAGGCGCCTTCGCCGGCTACCTGGCCGTCTTTACTGACAAAGCGGTCTTCGCTGGAAATCGCACCCACTTCCGGATTTTCAAAATAGCGAACCAGCTTAAGGATACCATCCGGCTCAATTCGGGTGGCCACATCAGAAAATACAATGATTCCGCTTTCCACCGTTTTGATCGCGGCCAGTTGGGCATTTTCTTTGCCCAAGCGTTCTTCGGCGCGCACCAGGCGCACATTTTGCTCAGCATAGCTCTTAACGATCTCGTCGGTCTCATCGGTTGAGCTGTCCGACGCCACTACCAGAGTCAGTTTATCTTCGGGATATTCCAGCTCCAGGGAGTTTTCGATTTTTTCGCGAATGCGTTTTTCTTCGTTGTAGGCGGTCACTATTAACGTCACCGGCGGATAGCCCTCCACCTCATCCGGCGGATTGATCGCCGCATGGTCTGCTTTGAACCGGTTAAGCAAAAGCAGGGTAAAAGGGTAAATAAAATAGCTAAATACAGAAAGTAGCAGGAGTATCCAGAATAAAAACGTCATATCCATTTGTCTTTGTTTGACAGCCCAAGATGCTTACTTTACAGAGAAAATTCAGTGAAGTACAAGCATCTACGAAGACTGGTTACAGCTAAAAAAATGCGCACTGGCGGCACGTGTTGCACTAATATACGTAACGAGTAAGATAAGGCTCAACAGCACATTAAATTTGTTTAAACGTAAGTACGTATTAACCGCAAATATGTGATGAGCCCACCCTAAGCAAGCCGTTGTAGTAACAGGATACAAAAAAGAATATGGACAAAGCAGGTTTTATGTCATCGGTAAGCGTGAAAGCGCTGGTGATCATCATGGTGGTGTTGGCCATTACCGGTTTGGCTGTTCCCGATACTTATCTCACCCTACATACCTTGTGGAGCAAAAATAACGAAACCTATTCCCATGGGTATATTTTGCTGATGTTTGTGGTGTATGTACTGGTCACCGACTTTCGCTGGCAAAAATTTTCGCCTTCTTTCTGGCCGCTACCCTTTGCACTCGGTGCCGGGCTGGTCTGGCTGGCCGCCGATGCCGTGCAGGTCATGTTGTTTCAAACCCTGATACTGCCAGTGGTGCTGTGGTGCGCGCTGGCCGCCATGGTCGGCATCAAAAACAGTATGAAAACCCTGGTGCCGGTGCTCTCGCTTTATCTGGCATTGCCCATTATGGATGTGCTGGTGGTACCGCTGCAAAACTTAACCACGTGGGTGAATACCAAAATGATCCACGCCATTGGTATCACCGCCTTTATTGATGGTTACGATATCCACATGCCATACGGGGTGATGCGCATTGCCCACGGCTGCGCGGGCTTAAATTACCTGCTGGCCGGTGTATGTTTAGGGGTATTTTATGCGTACCTGAATTTACAAAGCCGCGTTTTACAGCTTAAGGCAGTAGCGCTGATTGTCGCACTGTCGCTGGTGGGTAACTGGTTACGGGTGTTCCTGCTGATTCTGATTGGCTATGAATCCAAGATGCAAAGTGAGCTGGTATACGAACACGGCTTTTTCGGCTGGGTCATCTTTGCTGTGCTAGCTGTCTTTTTCTTTTTTTATGCCAAGCGTCTGGAGCGTCAGGATGGCGAGTTCAGCGGCACCGGAAGTAAGTCATCACTGCCACTGAACGGCAAAATGCTGGGGGCATTAGGTGCCACCATGCTGGCCTTTGTGGTATTGCCGTTATGGTGGAATCAGTCAGCCGGTCAGGCGCAAAGTGCCCAGCTAGGGGTGGAGTTGCCAGAGCCGCTGCAAAGTGTGGCGCCCAGCAACGCCAACTTACAGCGTATTGGTGCCACCTATGAAGGCCATGATTTTAGCCAGATCTTTACCGGCCAGGCCAATGACTACCGGCTTACCCTGGGGGTCGCCTCATACCTGCGCCAGGCCCAGGGTAAAGAGCTGATTTACTATGCCAACCGGCCTGCCGCCAAAATGACCCAGCAGGGTACTGTGGCGGTGGATGGCGTCAGTGTGAATGCAGGTGTCACCGCCAGCGGCCAGAATGTGTACTGGGTGTACAAGGTCGGCGATAAGGTCACCACCGGCGGCCTGCAAACCAAGCTCGCCCAACTGACCCAGGTCTTCAGTTCACCCGTAGCCAGTGTTTTTGTATTGCAGGTCAACTGCAGTGTGCGCTGTGCCGCGCCAGATGTGATGGCACAATCACTGACACCGCAGTTAAAAGCCCTGACCCAAATTGAGGTACGTGGATGAAAATTCTGCATATAGCTTCCGGCGATAAGTGGGCCGGGGCGGAAGTGCAGGTATGGACATTGTGCACCGAGCTGGTTAAGCAAGGCCATACGGTGCACGCTGTTATACTCAACCCTGGCCAGCTGGCCGAGGCGCTGATGAGCGCCGGGGTTACCGTCACGGTATATGATGAAAACAAGTTCGGCTTTCGCCGGCTACTGGATAAAATCAAACTGGAGCTGCACCGCTGGCAACCGGACGTGGTGCATACCCACCGGCAAAAAGAGAATATTCTGGGCGCGCTGGCTAATCGTATGACGGTGCGGGTGCCCAGCTTTCGTACTGTGCACGGCGCCCCAGAGTTTGCCCCTAACTTTCGCCAGCGTTTGCAAGTGGCCCTGGACCGTTTTAGTGGCACGCGCCTGCAGGATGGCATTATCAGTGTCTCGGACGATCTCACCGGCAAACTAAAACATCTGTATCCGAGCGATAAACTCTTCACCATTGCTAATGGTATCGATGCACAAGCTGTGCAAGCTCAGGCCAACGCGCAGATGGTGTTGAATGTTGATAAGCGCTCCTACCATGTGGGCTTTGTGGGCAGGCTGGAGCCGGTAAAGCGGCTGGATCTGTTTGTACAGATGGCGCGGCATATCTACACCAATAAGTTGCTGGATAAACCCGTGCACTACCATGTGTTTGGTGATGGCAGCCAGCGTGAAGCCCAGCAAAAATGGGTACAGGAACACGACTTAGACGCAGTCTTTTCGTTTCACGGCCATACCGACCAGATCCGTGGCTGGATCAAGCAGATGGATGCGCTGGTGATGCCGTCAGATCATGAAGGCCTGCCCATGACGGCTCTGGAAAGCCTGGCGCTTAATGTGCCTATGGTCACTCATGCGGTGGGGGGGCTGGTACCGTTATTAAACGCAGCAAAGTGTGACGGGCTGGTCAGCGAGCATACTGCAGAAGGCTATGCGCAAAAGCTGGTGGAGCTGGTCAGCCAGCGCCCGCAGGTGTCGCTGCCAGAAGCCTACTCGGCACAGGAAAACGCCCGGCAGATTGTAGAGCTCTACCAGGCGATGCAAGCCCGTTAGGGCAGGCGAGGATAACCCAGGCGGTCGAGCATAAAGCCGGCTGTCTGGTTGATTTGCGCAATCTCCTGCTCGCTGAGCTTTTTGATGCTCGATGCATTCATGTCTTTGACGCTGTCATTGCGTTCATGGATAGCAAAGTTTTGCGAGGCAATATCTGGAAATGCCGGTAAATCCAGAAAGCCGGCGATGCGGTCTAGTTCACCCTGCGGATCGCTTGCTAAATCTTCATATTTCAGCAAATGAAATTTATTCAGATGCTCGGCATCATCCAGCATCACCTGGTTACTGCGCGCCCACTGCCAGGCCGATTTTTCAATGGGCCAGCCATCTTTGATAGATTTAGGGTCGCCTTTACGTGAGATCCCTTCGGCCACGGCATAGCCATTGCGCACGATGCCGATAAAATGGGCATTTTCAAAATGCTTTTGGAACCAGCGGGTGCGCGCGGCATTGGGCGGAGATTTCTCGACCAGTACCGGTTTGCTTAAATCCAGCCGCATACCCCATTCTTTTTTGATGCGCTCCACATCCGGGCCCACATCATTTTCGTTCAGGCAAAAAATGTCCTCGCGATCCACCCACATGCGCGGGATCCCCAATTCAAAGTCTTTTTTAAACTGGTCAGTGATAAAATGGCCTTCGGTGGGCAGAGCGGACATATCCGGGTGTCGGCCCATCAGCTCTGAAAGAAGCGTAGTGCCAGAGTTATAGCAGCCCACAATAAACACCCATTTTTTGGGTTTGGGTGTAGGTTTGAGGCCTATTTTAATTTCGCGCAGAATATTTCCCAGCGACTCCCTTGCCACTGCTCTTAGGCGGGTACCAGCCATGTATTACCTCAGTACTGTCTCTACATCATACCCGAACCGCTCAACGATAAACTGCTCTCGCTGCATAATAATATCGGCGGTAGCCGTATCATAATAATGGTCGGCGGCCTGGCGGGAAGACGTGTTGGTTTTGTTGTTTTTGCCATCCATGATGGCTTGCTTGTCGGCATCGCTCAGTGCGACCCCTGCCTGGTTCAGTGCGTGGATAAAATCCTGCTCGAGCTGTTCCTGGCGAACAAATGCATTTACAAAGCCATCGCGTTTCCAGATCAATTTTAAATTTTCTACGTCAGTTTGTAGCGCTGGATGATAAATTTTCTGGTCCAGCCCGGTAAATAATTTAAAAAACCGGTAACTCAGCAGGCCCGCGCTCCGGCTAAATGGGCTAAAACCATAGCCTTCACCAATGTCCAGCGCCCGTGCCGGATCGAACATCATTCTGACCCAGGCTCGAAACGCCTCAACGTCCGATGAATCGGCATAGACTTCCTGCCAGGCACGATAATCCTTGTTAGCATCATGGCGCATCTGGCGGTAAAACTGGCCCGGGGCAGGGTAAGTCTGGCCCATCTCTTTAGGTAGCTGTTGCCAGCAATAACGCCAGCTAGTGCCGCGGGTAGCCTGCAAATACACACTGCCTTGCTGGTCACAGCCATAACCCCATAAGCTGACATACCAATCAAGGGGGTTACGAATTGAACCTAAGACGAACTTACTACGAAGCTCCTTCGGTATTCGATTATGTTTACCCACCTGCTGGCCGCCCACGTAGGTTGATAATAACTTTAAAAGGTGGCTACCTGCGGTTTTGTGTAATTCGGTAAAGACCAATGAATCTGATACAAACATAGACTTCTGTTCTGTAATGTTTGCTGCACAGCATATACAAAGATGCTGACGCAACATAACTTAAATCAACGATTTCTCGCTATTATTTTGGCTGAAAGCACTTGAAGTAACTATTACAGCAAAAGCTACCTTTTTGTTTCACCGTAAACGGTTTTAATAACCGAGAGCTCAAATTTTCGCCTAAAAAGCTGGTTTGTGCACAGTGTCTGTAACGCATCTTGTCTATTCTGAATGAAAATGTTCCTACAGACGCTTCACAGCATTGCTAGGGCAAAAAATGCAACACTCGCCAGTCAGACTATCACTATGAATTATTTGGAATAATACGGCGTACCACAGGATGACTGCCTGGCAAATCAGCTATGAAGAAGCATTGTATTAAAAAGTAAGTATTTTAGGTGATATTTCGTGCACTTTAGGATTGAAATACTTATTATACTTTCTCTTACAAAGGAGAAAGCAACATGGAATGTAAATATTTTGAGCCCTTCGAGCAGAAGAGCTCTGAGAACGCTTTGAATGTTCTTACGGTAACAGAAACCTTCCCCAGCTTGATTCAGCCATGGCTAGTAAATCACCTCATCCAGATCGCAAAACGTGGTGGTGACAATAGAGTTATATCTAGACGTCAGGAAGACGTATTTAGCAATACCGTACTCGAGCATGGTCTCCTGCAAAAGTTTTGCTGTGTTGCAGACGATCGAAAATCCTTACTGAAACACTTCTCTGCTAATGCAATCAAACCCCAGCGTCTAATCGCGGCTGCTAAACTTCTTAAAGGGTACGCTGTAAGGAGAACATTTCCAAAACCCAAACAATTAGTATTTGAACTACTCTTTTCTCCGGCATTTAATGTTAACCCAGACATTGTACACTCTCATGCAGAAGTGGCGGGGGCTAAGTTGAGTAACTTAATTAGGGTTACTAACGCTCCTCATGTAGTAACTTTTCACGGCCTACCTCCCGTTGGGGTCACTAAGTTGAGCCCGGAAATAAGGAAGCAGTACACCGAATCTGTAGATATGGTTTTTGTGAACACAGAATTTGCAAAGCGGCACTATGTGGCCTTAGGCGGACCAGAAAATAAGGTGAAAGTAGTGCCGCAAGGTATTGATCTTAAAAACTGGCCATTTCTTCCAAAGCCATTTCCTGAATCGGGACCAGTTAGAATCCTCACTGTGGGAAGATTTCATGTCGATAAAGGCCATGTCTATGCTATAGATGCGATTAAGCAGCTTTTGAATAAAGGAATAAATGTCCACTATACAATGGTGGGAAACGGTCCAGAGGTTGAAAACCTTCGAGATTACTGCAAAAAGCTTAAGTTGGATGCCCATATTTCTATTCGAACAAAGGTGCCTGATGCTGAACTTCGAAGGATATACGCCGGTTCGCATCTTTTTATACTTCCCAGTTTACGTTCAACTGATGGCTTTCATGAAGAAACTCAAGGTGTTGTTCTGCAAGAAGCTCAAGCTAGCGGACTTATAACGATCGCCACTAAGACAGGAGGTATTCCGGAATGTATAGACGACGGAAAATCTGGGTTCTTGGTAACTGACAGAGACGCCTTGGCTATCACAAAGCAAATCGAGCTTTTAATAAACAAAAAAACTTCATGGACAAAAATTCAAACGGATGCTCGCAGCTGGGTTGAGAAGAATTATTGCGCAGAAAAAATTGGCGAAAGAATGAATCAGTTTTATCAGCAAGTTGTTGAACAATCTGAGAGAACGTATTTAGGACAAGAATTAAAAGAATCAAAGACTCTTGCTTAATTCGACGCCTAAAAGCAGACAAGCGTTCGACAATAAAACCAAGAGTGTAAAATTTTTTATGTAAATGACTGATTAAGAAGTTAAATCCGGTCTTGTTGCATTATTTCGAATTGCGCCATGACCGGTTTCTAGTTGCGTGTGGCATCGTCCACTTTTTCAAAGCCTGATGCAAGGCTTAGTACAGCAGTTTCATGAGGGCTTCGTCACTCGAGAGCGTCCGGCGTACCATGATGATTTTTCGCAGTGACGCGTTCAGCGACTCAATCACATTGGTGGTGTAAATGGCCTTGCGCATCTCGGCCGTATAATCAAAGAAATCGCATAAACGTTCCCAGTTCACGTGGCGCAGCGAGTGGCGAATTTGATGCACGATACACAGTTGCTTCTGTGTTTTTGGGTAAACTGGTAATGCTAACACTTAAAACGCTGTTCGAGTTTGGTCTGCTTCTACATGTCACCGTGTAAATAGCTCAAAAAACGTTAAAACTGATCCAAAAATGTACTTATTACGAATATTTGTGGTTACAAAATAGGGTTGTCACATGTATGACTCCTATGTAGCTAAATAACGGCTAAAAATGGTACCCTTGAAGAGTGTATTTGAACGCCAGACATGCTAGGTTTTTGGCTCTTGTTTCCTGGTATGTGGCAAAAATGCTAAAGCTGTTATACCACACCCTGAATTAAAGAGTTTTGAGTTGCCCGTGATTAGAAGTATTTATCAAAAAGTAGTACCGGCAGAATGGCGTTTTTGGTTTTATAAACAACGAAATGCCGAGCATATGGCGCAATTGCGTACCCGTGTGAATCCGTCCCCAAAAGGCGATTTTTCACTGGCGCCTTACGACCAGAAAAAAGCTATTTTTGTGCATATTACAAAAACCGCTGGTACTTCTTTGGCACTCACTTTATTTGGCGCGTTGCCCTACCATTATCGCGCCTGGGAATACCGAGTTATATTCGGCCGCAAAGATTTCGATCAGTATTTTAAATTTGCTTTTGTGCGCAACCCCTGGGACCGCCTGTATTCTGCGTTTTCATTTTTAAAAGGCGGCGGCTGGGATGAAAACGATCGCCAATGGGCAGAAAAAAATCTTGGCGGCATCACGGATTTTAATGACTTTGTGCTGAACTGGTTAACCCCGGACCGCTTGTACGCCTATATTCATTTTTGGCCACAGAGTGATTTTATCTGCGACGGTAAAAATCGCGCGATGATTGATTACCTGGCGTATTTTGAAACCATCGGTGACGATTTTGATGTCATCGCGAAAAAAATTGGTTGTGAGCAACATCTGCAACACACCAATAAGTCCCAACGGCAGGGTTACCAAGAGGTTTATACAGAAGCCGCCAAACAAAAAGTCGCGCTGCTGTATGCTCGGGATATCGCGAATTTTGGCTACACCTTTGCCGGCTTCAACCGCCAACAGATAGTAAACAGGCAGTTCATCAATGCATAAGCCCTCATTGCCGGGCATATTGTGCGTGGCCAACTGGAAATCAGACGTTGGCTATGCATGGTGGCTAATGGAAAGTTACTGGGTAAAAATCAGTGAACTATATGCTGGCCGTTATCAAACGTACCTGGCCTATCCAGAAATCAACACAGTACCCGAAGCTATCACCCACAGTGACATTCAATATTTTGCGCACACGTTTGCTGTTAATTCACTGGCTGATATAAAGCAAAATCTGGCTCTGATCCGGCGCTACAATATTCAGGTGTTGTATCTTTCTGATTACGGTGTTTCCAGCCTGGTGTACGCTCTGTACCGACTGGCCGGTGTGAAAAAAATCATCGTGCACGATCACACTCCCGGCTTGCGTACCACAGCGGGCGGGGTCAAAAAAGTCTTAAAGACCGTGAAAGCCAATTTTCCAATGCTTAGGGCCGACGCAGCCTTTGGGGCCACAGCATTTGTGACCCAGCGGCTGCAAAAGACCGCTTGTTTTGCCGCCAAGCGGTGTTTCACGGTACAAAATGGCATCCGGCCGTTTACACCCGCAGCCAATGCGGCAGCACGCATTGCAGCGATTGGCGCAAAGCTGCCTGACAAGCTGATTGTCACTGCCGCCCGAGCCAATTCATACAAAGGCATTGGCTTTGCCATCGAGGTGATGGCACATCTGGTGCATAAGCTTCAAGCTACCGGTTTTAAATATGTTCTGTTTGGAGACGGCCCGGATTTGGAGTCTTTCAGGCAACAAGCCAGGAAGGCTGCTGTGCAGGATTACTGCCTGTTTCCGGGGCGCATTGATAATGCCAGTGAATTACTGGCGCAATGTTACCTGGGATTTCAGCCTGCTCAGGGGGAAGTGGGGTATTCCCTGTCTATTTTAGAATACATGTATGCAGGGTTACCGGTGATTGTGCCGGATAATCCGTCGGTGTGTGAAGCCACCGAAGACGGTAAAACCGGCGCGATATACCCTAATGAGGATGTTGAGGCTGCCGCGCACGCTATACTCACATATCTTAACGATCCGGCACGCCAGGCTCGTCATGGTGCGCAGGCAACGCAAACGGTTGCGCAGCAATATACCTTGCAAGCTACCCATAGTGCCCTGGCACACGCGCTGAAACAAGTGATTGGTTAACACAGCGGAAAGGATGTAATGAAACACACGTATTTTGCGCCTCTGCAGGCAAGCGCGACCAGCAAAGCAGTCAATGTATTAACCATTACCGCTTCATTTCCCAGCTTGATCCAGCCCTGGCTGGTCAATCATCTGGTGCAAATCATTCGTCATGGCGGCGATAACCGTATAGTGTCTCGCCGGGAAGAACAGGATGTATTTACTGACGCCATTGTGGAAAACAACCTGCTGGAAAAATACTGCTGTATCGGTGACAACAAAGCCGAGTTGTTGGCTTTTTATGTGAAGGCTATGGCTGACAGCCAATTGCGCCAGCGCACCCAGCAGTTGATGCAGCATTACCAGCCGGGCGCGCGGTCACTGAAACATAAATTATTTGACCGCCTGGCCAGCCCGGCATTTGCCCATACCCCGGACATCATTCATTGCCACAGTGAGCCGGCAGGAACCCGCTTTATTAAGCTTATCCAAGCCAGTCGCGCGCCCATGGTGATGACTTTTCACGGACTGCCGCCGGTTGGTGTAACGCCTATTTCTGACCAGCAACGCAAAGAATACACAGCCACTGCCGAAGCGATCTTCGTAAATACCGAGTTTGCTAAACAGCAGTATCTGTCGCTGGGCGCACCGGAAGACAAATTCATTATTGTTCCTCAGGGGATCGACTTATCGCGCTGGCCCTTTGAGCCACGGCCATTTCCCAGCGATGGAACAGTGCGTTTGCTGACAGTAGGTCGCTTGCATCCGGATAAAGGCCATAAATACGCGTTAGAAGCGGTTGCCCGGTTGATTTCACAAGGCCATGATATTCACTACACCATCGTGGGCAGTGGCCCGCAGAAACAACAGATAGCCCAGCAGGCAGAACAATTGGGCATCGCTGACAGGGTAGAAATTCACTCCGCCATTCCGGATAAGCAACTGGCAGCGATTTATCGGCGCTCGCACATTTTTGTGCTGCCCAGCCTAAAATCAAAAGATGGCTTTCATGAAGAAACCCAGGGCGTGGTACTGCAGGAAGCTCAGGCGACCGGCCTGATTACTATTGCCACCCGAAGTGGCGGTATTCCTGAGTGTATCGACGATGGCGAATCCGGGTTTTTAGTCCCCGACCGGGATGCAGACGGCCTGGCCGACATGCTGGCTACTATAATCAGTCAGGCGGACAACTGGGTCGATATCCAGACCAAAGCCCGCGACTGGGTAGAAACACACTACGCCGCTGATGTGATTGGCGCCAAAATGAATCAGTATTATCAACAGGTAATAGGTTAACAGGGAGAGCGCTTGTGTTTCGCAAAAAATTAAATGAATTGAAGGATGCGAGCCTCATCTGGCGGCTCAAAAATGACACCAGTAGCCTGCTTTCATCCGGCTCACCGTTACAGGGTCGAAACCTGACAATATCTTTAACCTCGGTACCAGCCAGGCTACACCTGGTTGACCTGACCCTGGCGTCGTTGTTGTCGCAGTCGGTCAAACCGACCCGAATCGTGCTGTGGATCCCAGATACCATTGACGTAATACCAGACAACGTACAGGCATTCGAACGCCGTGGTATCACCGTCAAGTTATGCAAGGATGTGGGGCCGCACACCAAGCTGGTTCATAGCCTGAATGCTTATCCCGAAGATGTGATTGTCACCGCTGATGATGACACTCTTTATCCTAAAAACTGGCTGGCCGATCTGGTCAGTGCGCATCAAAAAGAGCCATCGGTGATCCATTGTCATCGTGCGCACTATATTACCTTCGATGCAAACCAGAATATCGCCCCTTATATCAAATGGGGGTGGTTGGCTCATGGTGTACAAGGTAAAGATGCGCGCATATTTCCCACCGGTGTAGGCGGCGTTTTGTATCCACCTGGCAGCTTACACGCTGACGCCACCAATATTGAGTTGTTTCAACAGCTATCGCCACGGGCAGATGATATTTGGTTTAAGGTGATGGCGGTATTAAATGGCACGCAAACATCAAAGATCCGGGCCAAGTTTAGAGAGTACCCCACCATGGAGGGCAGCCAGGAAGCCAGCAAGCTGGGCCCTGAGAATGTCAAAGGTGGAGGAAATGATAAACAACTAGAGGCGTGTTTGCAGTATTACAAGTTGCCTGCTGGCGTGTTCATGGAAAGGTAGTATGAAAAAAAGAAGTGATTTCCTGGTTGTTACGTTGGTCATTGGCGACGAAATCGAAGCGCTGGCCCGGTATACAGTGCCATCAATTCGGCAATATGCGGAAAAAATCGGTGCAGACTTTAAAGTACTGGAAAAAACCGATATTTCTGAAAAGCTCTCTCAGTTTTATGAAAAAAACCAGATCCGTGATTATCTAGAGCACTATTCAAAAGTGCTCTATATCGATGCGGATATCCTGGTGTCGCCTGATGCGCCTAATGCGTTTACCCAGTACCCGGGTGATAACATCGGTGTGGTCAGTGTCGAGCAGGTCTACAAAGCCGCCGAAAAAGAAAAGCAGACACTCATTAAGGAGTTGGGCGATGTTGCCTGGACCAAAGAGTATTTTAATACCGGTGTGGTGTTATTTTCTGCTGCGCACAAGCAGGTTGTAAACACAGATGATGGCTTAATAGAAAAGTGGATTGAAGCCAAAAATCAGCGCAATGTGGCCGGGCTTAATGACCAAAGTGTGTTCAATTTTCGCATGAATCAGTGGGATGTTCCGCTTACCTATATGGACAACGCGTTCAATTTCACCAAAGCATGGGGCTGTTTTGAAAAGCGCTTTTCTAAGTATTTTATCCATTATGCAGGGATGCGTGGAAACCGCATTACCCGCATTAAAGTGGATGATTATGTGCTGCAGAACTCCTTTTTGTATTCAGTATTAAAAGCCTCTCCATTGCTTACAAAATTGTTTGATGCTGTTGTATTACGGGTGATGAAATAAACATATGGCTGTCTTTCGTTCGCTAAAACACAAAATCGCGTTTTCATTGAATGCTTACCCGTTTAAAAAGCATCAGTTGCAACATCGGTATATTTTTATCCACATACCTAAATGTGCCGGTACCGCGCTGCGTGATGCGTTGGGAGACAAACAACAGAATCGTATACACCTGCCTTATTTCGCCTATCGCAACGCCTGCAAGGAATATTACAACAGCTTTTTTAAGTTTGCGGTGGTACGTAATCCGTTTGACCGAATTGTATCGGTATACGCTTATTTAAAAGCCGGCGGTAACCAGTTTGCCGATAAACATTTTCAGGATTACTTCGAACGAAATAACCTGACATTTGAAAAGTTTCTTTTTGAATATATGGATTGCCAGCGCTTACACGCCCACAGTATGTTCAGGCCGCAGTTTTCCTACATCTTTGATGAGCGTGAAACACTTATGGTGGATTATGTGGGCAAACAGGAGCAACTTTCAGAGGTGTTAAGCGATGTCACAGCGAGGTTAAAATTGTCCGGTCAGTTGCGCAAAGTCAATGAATCAGGGCATGAACATTTCCGCAAGTATTATACAACCCCCAACATGGTTGACAGGGTAGCCGAGTTGTATAAAAAAGATCTTGAGCTTCTGGACTACCAATTCGAATAGTCAAAGCCCACACCCAGGTTCGATTTCACCCCCGTTGGTGTGAAGAAAATAATTTTTAATTTTGCATGATGTGTTCGGAGTTGAACTGTGCAATTAAGTAATCTGAACAAAAATCCGGTGGCTTGGTATACCTCAGGCACCATCTTGCGCCAGCTCACCGCATTTATAATGCTGCCCATTTATACCCAGTATCTTACCCCTGCCGAATACGGCATAGTGGGGATGTTGGCGGCAATTTTGGCAGTTTATGAGCTTTTTCTAGGCGCGAGATTTGGTGCCGCGCTGCCAAAATTTTATTTTGACAAAGACAAGCCAGTAGAGCGCCATCGGCTTATCAGTAGTGCGTTGTTGGCTACCGCCGGTACTAGTGCGATTGGCGCGGTACTGTTTGCATTGTCTTCTTCGTTATTGGCAGAGCATTTTTTTGAACGCTCTGATTTGGTTTGGGCGCTGGCTGCTTATGGCATTACATTACTGACCAGCTCGGTGGAAGAGTACGCGCTGGTTTTCTTGCGCCTGCGTGATAAACCCTTTTTCTTTTTTGTCATCTCCATTACCAAAATGGTCATCCAGCTCTCTTTGAATGTGTATTTTCTTGTAGGACTTGGAATGGGCGTTCAGGGAGTCATTTACGCCGGAGTCATTGCTTCTGCGTTAATGGCGCTGGTATCGGCTTATTACATTATTCGTATTTGCGGGTTGCGGTTTGACTGGGCGGAAATTAAAGCATTGCTGCATTTTACCTGGCCCTTGTGGTTATCCGGGCTGGGCGCAGTGTACATTCAATTTATCATCAACTATCTGCTCAAGCTGTATGCCTCACTAGAGGAACTGGGGCTGTATCACTTTGGGCTTAAATTTAGCACCCTGATTGCGATGATGATTTGGCGGCCATTTAATCAGTGGTGGCAAACCGAGCGATTCAAGGTAGCGCGTCAGGCAGATAATCCCAAAGCGCAGTTTGCCGGCGCGTTTATGCTGGTAGCAACAGCGATGTGTGTGGGGGCGTTTGGCATTAGTATATTTGCCGGCAGTGTGATTGAACTCATGGCAGATCCAGCGTATATGGGGGCCGCCAACATTATTCCGGTACTTTGTGCCACGGTCGTCATTGGTCAGCTCAATTTATTTATGAATTTTGCCTTTTTGAAAACAGGCCGAACCGGCTTTTTTCCAAAACTTCGCTTTATAAAAGCTATTCTCATCACATCGATGATGTGGCAGTTTACATCACACTGGCAGCTACAGGGCGCAGTGTATGCTATTTTGCTTAGCCAGACCTTTGAGTTTGTCGGGCTATACGCGATTGGCCAGCGCTATTATGACCAGGGGCTACCAATGAAAACATTTGTAGCGTTATACACTGTGACTTTTGCTGCCATTTTTATCGCGCAAGGTCTGATCAGCTCTGATATTGCATTCTGGCCACGCAATGGCATGAATGTGGTTGCTTTGCTGGCCTATATAGCGGTGTTGGCAATACTACTGTTTGGCCTGACCCGCCAGGGCACTAATGTCACGCGCTTTGTGCGCCGCAAGGCATTTCAGGCTGCGCCAAACTGATAGCCGAATTTATCTATTTCGAACTGGTAGCGCTCGGCTACCAGGTCGCGGGTGGCGGGGCTATAAAATTCATTGTAGCGTCGGCGTTTTGCAGGTTTACGGTTTTCCAGAGTATTGACCCGGGGTACGCTGCAATGGGCATACTGGGTAAGCCCGGCTTGTTCGAGCGCCCGCGGCAGCTCTATGTCTATATTTTCTAGCTTAATGATATGCTGGGTTAACAGGTTGCCGTCTTCATCCCCGGCAAAATGTTGCAAAGCGTAGGTGCCGTAGGTCAGCCAGCGGCGGTTACCAATGCCGCCGCCGCCCTGATTATCCGGTCTGGAATCGCGCAGCCATTTTTCAAAACAAGGTTTATGGCGGAACCACGGCTTTTTAGTGTGCAAATGATACCAGTAGATATTTTCATAGGTAGAAACCAGTCGTGCCCAGGGATTGCGTGTCACTACCACGTGCTGGTACTGGTCAAAATCAATGCCCCGCTGGGCAAATACCTGGCGAACCTCCACCGGCCGCATATGCGGGTAAAAAGGTTGTTCGGCGCTGGTTTTATCAAATTTAACAATGGTTTCTTCATTAATGTCAGCCAAAAGCGCGCGCACACTTTCTGAACCAGTTTTTGGGTTAGAGTAAAAAACAAATTTTTGCGTGTGGCTGATAATCATAGTGCATTCCTTAACCAGTATCATGCCCCAGGTACGCTTCAGTGTGCTGTCACTGGTGGCTGATAGTTAAATTTTTCAATAAGGTACCGCTCCTTTTCATACACCAGATTGATGCTTTTTTGGTCATAATAATCTTCAAGAGATAATGCGCGCGAGGAGGTATTTGTTTTGCGAGCGCTGACAATATGCTGCTGTTCTTCAGCGGTAAGGGGGCGAACTTGCTGCACTGCATTGCAGACATCCTGTTCCAAATGCTCCTGCCGAATGAAAAAATTAACAAAGCAGTTTGAGTCGATATATTCCTGAATGGTGGAAAAATGGGTGAATTGTGCCTGGCCCAGCGACTCATGGTGCTTGCAACATAAATAGCAATACCGGTAGGTCATAAATCCCACATACTGGCTGATGGCAGAACGGTGAAATCCTTCACCAAGGGCCTCAGCATAGTCGGGTGACAGCATCATGGTTAGCCAGGTACGAAATGCCATTACATCCTCAGCACTGGTATATACGGCACACCAGGGGCCGGTTGGCTTGGTGAGCTCATGCTTCAGTACGGTCAGCGCCTGGCGGGGATGCCGCCGGAACATCGCCAGTGCCTGCTGTGGCGAGCGTCTGGTGAGTCTTTGACGTAACCCCCCTCCACCTTGTACGCCGAAAGTCCATAACGATAAATACCAGTCCCAGGGGTTGCGGACCGATGAAACATAATAATGATCATCGCGGATGTCATCGGTAGCGGGAGCATTATGCTTACCAATTTGTGCACCATCGAACAATGTAGCCAGCAGCGCAGCGATATGCGTGCACCCTGTTTTTTGCATTTGAATATAGGTGAGCTCCGGCGATACAAACATTGTGGATATCCCTCACTTGGTTGTATATTAACCGTAGCCTATTTTTTGTTCATGTAACAAACAGGTCGCATAGTATTGTTGTAATACGGTAGAAGGATAGGCGCCTGCTGGCAGATAGGGCGAGCCAGGCCTCGAATATGATTAGTAAACTCAATTCTAAACCCGTTTTCTGGTATACCCTCGGCACCATAATGCGCCAGTTGTCGGCGTTTATAATGCTACCTGTGTATACACGTTATTTGTCGCCTGCGGAATACGGCATTATCGGATTGCTGGCGATGATCCTTGGCTTGTATGAAATTTTTCTTGGTGCCCGGTTTGGCAACGCATTACCTAAATTTTATTACGATACCGATGACACAAAAAACAGAAAGGCACTGATTTCTACCGCCTTACTATTTACCACCTCAGTGAGCCTGCTTGGCGGCACCGTATTTGCGTTAAGTGCACAGCCTTTGTCCGAGCATTTTTTTGAGCGAACTGACTTGGTTTGGGCGGTGGCCGCATACGGCGTAATCCTTATCAGCAGCTCCATCGAAGAATATGCGCTCGTATTCTTGCGCCTACGTGATAAACCGTTTTATTTTTTCGCACTTGCGATGTTTAAACTGGCCTTGCAACTTTCCCTGAACATCTATTTTGTGGTGGTGCTGGAGTGGGGGGTACAAGGAGTCATTTACGGCACAATAATCGCGTCTTTGGTACTGGCGTTAATATCAGGCGTTTATACATTTTGGTACACCGGCTTTCATTTTCAGCCATCACAGGCAAAAGCGCTATGGAGTTTCACCTGGCCACTTTGGCTGGCAGGGCTGGGGGCTATCTACATCAATTTTGTCTCCAACTTTCTTATCAAGTACTTTGCCTCGCTCGAAGCCGTTGGCTTCTATCACTTCGCGCTTAAATTCAGCTCACTGATCGCCTTGATGGTATGGCGGCCGTTTAATCAGTGGTGGCAGACCGAGCGATTCAAGATTGCCCGGCACTCGGCCGCGCCGCAGCAAGAATTCGCTGCCGCCTTTACTCTGATATCGTCTATATTACTGGTCGCTGTGGTGGGGGTTAGCCTTCTGGCAGGTGTTGTTATCGATATCATGGCTGACGCCGCCTATGCCCCGGCTAAAGATGTGGTGCCGGTGCTGTGTATGATGGTGTTGTTCGGCCAACTTAATTTTTTTGTACAGTTTGCATTTTTAAAATCCGGCAAGACCGGCTTTTTCCCAAAAATAAAACTGGTCAAAGCTATCGGTATCACAATAACCGTGACAGCGGGTACGTACTGGTGGGGGGTGATGGGCGCTGTGGCTGCGATGGCCCTCTGCCAGGGGCTGGATTTTGTTTTTACCCAATGGTTCGGCCAGCGCCATTATGATCAGGGCCTGCCAATGGTAAGATTTTACAGCCTGACCTTCGCAACCTTTGCTTTTATTCAGGCAGTACAGATGCTTGCAGCAAACCAGCCTGACTTTTTAGTGAAATCGGGTATGCTTGTAGGAGGGTGTATCTTGTATGTCCTTATCCTAGGTACATTTATCGTCTGCTGGCGTAATACCGGTAGCGAACTTAAGCGGTTTGTGCGCCAGCGTATGGCTTAGCGTGAAAGCAAATAGTCTATTATCGGTATCAGGCATGATGCAAAGCTCTATATTCATGTTGAACGACAAGATGAGCTTAATGGATGTTGTATACTTAGGGCTTTAGTTGAGACTACCTGACTGCTGACAAATCAAAAGGACTCTTAAGTGATCCATTGTCATCGTTAGCATTATATAACCTGATGAAAACCAAAAGGATGGAACGGATACTCTAATGCTCGATGAAAAATGCAGTGGATTAGCAAATGGAACCTCAATACCTTTTCTTCGTATACTACCAGTTTGTGCTTTCTCACTAAGTTCAAGAACGTTGGCGGATAGTGACCTGACTATTTGATCGCTATCCTCAACCTACTGGCATGCTCTTATGAAATTATCTGCTTCCGATAAACATTAGTAGGTGAAAACTGAACATCAATTCGGTATTTTTGCCTTGCTGAGTCGCAATTGTAGAAGCGTCACCATAGATTTGCGCTGGTTGTGAGCAACCAGATGCTGACAGACTATATTTCTACTATGATAGGGAACTTGGTACAAACTCGCATAGATACCAGGAATGTTATAGCCGCCAGTTCACGCTGTGGTTGATGAATGGACCCAACGACCAGAAATCTGGATAGAACACATAGAAGTTGAAGCAGAGAATGGCGCTTGTAACTTTACTTGCGAACAAAAAGAAAAAGCGATGCTGTTTAGCTCATCAATCTTAGGGTTAAGCATGAGTCTCGTTGACTACACAGGACCTATAAAAAAATGATAATAATACTCCAGTGTGAGAGCATGTTAATGACTTCAGGTTGTGCTTGCCCCCTCCTTTATAAAAGCTCTTCTTAGAATGGCTTCTAGATACGTAGCAATTAACACTATTTAAATTCAAATGATTTTTGAGGTCTAAATTTCATGTTACATGATTTAAAAGAGCTTTTTCGCCTACTTAATTCGAGGCAGCGATTAAAAGTGTATGCATTGCAGATGTTGTTTTTTATCTCTGCGTTAGCACAGATTGCAACCATTGGCAGCATCGCACCATTTATCGCAATCATTACCGCCCCCGAACTGGTGGAAACTCATCCGGTCTATCGCACCATTTACGACTTCTCTACTGCCTCCAGTTTTTATGAATTTTTGATAATGTATGGTGTGGCAGTCTGTTTTGTGATTCTTATCGGCAACTTTATTTCTTCTGTTGTAATTTGGTTTTCATTTAGGGTGTCAGTTTCTATAGGTTCACAATTGCAGCGGCGCTTATTTAACCTGTATATGGCGAACCAGTACATTTACTTCATGAAACACAGCCCTGGTTACATGATAAATAAGATCAACGGGCAGGTGCCCCGCATGATTTATATGGTGATGCAGCCATCTTTACAGCTGGTTTCTCAATTTTTAATCGTGGCACTGATCATCATTACATTATTTGTCGTCGACCCTTTACTTTCCATAATATCTGGCCTGGTTGTGGGCGCCATTTACTATCTTATTTACATGATTGTCAGAAAGAAAACGGTAGATGCCGGTAAGGTGGTGACGAATGTCAATCGTCAAAAGTTAGAGATTTTGCAAGAAAGTATTCGCGGGATCCGCGATGTTAAGTTGATGCATATTGAGAGCTGGTATGAAAACAGGCTGGACAGAACGACTCGCAAAGGGTTAACAGCCAGTTCCTATATCGCGTTAGCAGGGGATCTTCCGCGTTTTATTGTAGAAACCATCGTCTTTTTGGCCATCATCAGTTTAGCTCTTTATATGCTCATCCAACAAGGCAATGAAACCTCTGTGGTATCAACGCTAAGTTTTTATGCTATGGCAGGATATAAAATCTTGCCTGCCGCTCAGGGTATTTATAAGTCTATCACCACGTTAAAAGCCCATGGAAAAGTGGTCTGGGATGTTAGCGAGGAATTTGACGATGCGCTCTCTTCAGCTACTCAAAAAGATAAGCGCGCAGTCGAACGCTTGAACCTGGAGCAAACGCTAAGTGTCAAAAATATTTCCTATACTTACCCTCGAGAATCAGCCCCGGCTATTCACAACATGAGCTTTGACGTAAAAGCAAATTCCCTGGTGGCCTTTGTAGGCGGCTCTGGAGCAGGAAAAACCACCGTTGCAAACCTGGTGTGTGGATTGCTGACCACCAACGAAGGTGAAATAGAGATTGATAACACGCCTTTGGACGCAACCAACCTTAAGCGCTGGCAGCATTCCATTGGCTACGTTCCGCAAAATATCTTTATGATCAATGATACGGTAACAAAAAATATTACCTTTGGTGTCCCGGAAAAAGAAATCGAACTGGATAAAGTTTATCTTGCAGCAAAACGCGCCAATATTCATGATTTTATTGAACAGATGAGCGACGGCTATGACACCACAATAGGTGAAAATGGTGAATTGCTCAGTGGCGGGCAGCGCCAGCGCCTGGCGATAGCCCGTGCTTTGTACAGAGAGCCAAGTTTGTTGATCATGGATGAGGCCACAAGTGCGCTGGATAATATTACCGAGCGAAATATTCTTAAAGAAATCAGAGCATTGTCTGAATCAATGACAATTATTATGATCGCGCATCGGCTTTCGACAGTGGAACATTGCGACAATATTTTTGTGTTCCAGGATGGAAAGATCTCATCCGAGGGTAAGTACAACGAATTGTTGGGCAAATCTGATTATTTCAGAGAACTGGTTTACGGAACATAATTTATGCGGCTTCCATGGAGGGGAGCCTTTTCTGTTTAGGTCGCAGTTCAACTAAGATGTCGCACCTTTAGGAAAGCGCAAGATAAATAAGTTTGAGTGTCAGTGGCTTATATATCAGTGACAGCGAGCATAGGGGAGGAGGAAAGGAAATAGTGAAAGGTAATAATCAATCAAGTGGCATCAGTACCTATGATGACCACTGTTTTGTTCTTTTCTCCAGGCATGTGAATAAATTTGCGTTACAGCTTAAGAAAGAGTTGCAGGGAACGTGTGACTATTTTTTACTTACCTATGCCGAGAACGATAAGCAGGTGATCGATGAGCTCGACACCGGAATTAAAAAATCTGTCTACAACAAAAATTCATTGAAAGAAAGATTTTCCAACTACACCCCTAAATTTAATCGCGAAAATTGGAAAATCATGCCTGGCAACCTGGATCTTTGCCAGTTGAGGTTTATTCAGGACCATCCCGGTTATACTCATTACTGGTTTTGCGAAGACGACGTGCGTTACACCGGGCAGTTTGCGGCATTAATTGATGAACTGTCTGTCTCAACGGCGGATCTTTTGGCTACTAATCGAAAATCTATTGTTGAAGGCTGGTGGCATAAAAATTCATTTCGAGCTCCTGTTGGCGATCAGGTTGGCGAGATAACACCCACCGAAAACATTTTTTTACCTTTTTTCCGTATTTCAAAAAAAGGGGCAGAGACTATTCAATCAGCCTATGAAAAAGGCTGGGCTGGACACCACGAAGTGAGCTGGCTATCAATTCTGGAATACCATGGTCTTCAGGTTGCCGACATTAATTCCCTTGGCAGGCAATACTACACCAGTAATCCTAATAAGCTGGGTATGGGGCCAGGTACCTTTATCTACTCACCGCCTAAACTCATTCCCGGATTGAAGCGAAACATGTTGTATCACCCTGTGAAGCCTTTTGGTGAGTATTTCAAACGGCAGAAAAAAAGGTTCAAAGCGATAATAAAGAACTCCCTTCGGTAAAAGAGCTCTCTATAGTGACTTCATCTTGATAGTCAGATTGAATCTCGGGGGAGGCGCTGCTGCAGACAATTTTCTACTTAACGCTTATAAAAGGTAAAGAGTAAGCTGAATTTTTGTTACTCATTACTAGTAAAGTAATGGCTCAACTCTGCGTCACTGGCATGCTGAAAATACAGATAAGGATCGTTAAATTTGATTGGTCTGGCCCGGCCGTAACCTATCGGCAAATGCTGATAGCCGCGCAAGCGCGGCACAAGGAATCTGACGACTATTCGTAATTGTCTGCGGATCCAGCTATTGTTTACATTTGGCATCAACAAAGAGCGTGGCAAAAGTCGTAAGTAAGGGCTGGCGGCCAAAGCAAATTTTGTTTCCGGCGGCATTTGGTTGTCAGTCAGGTCGATATTATTCAGATGCTTTAAAAAATCTTCGAATCCATCCCGGCGAATAATGATAAGGCTTTGCTGGAGCAATTGTGGGACTCCCTGGGCATTACCAAACATAAAAGGCTTATCCATTTTTGAAATGCAATATTCAATAACACCTTCGCCCTGCAGCAAAGCATCCTGCTCTACATACACCCAGTAATCACAATCGCACAAAGAGGCGTAAGTAAGCCCCATAATTACTGAGCGCATATAACCACAGTATTTGCCTGAGTGCTCGGTACTGTGCCCGGCATTTTCAGACAAAGAAAGAAATTCCACACCCTCTAGATCATCCGGGTTGGGCTTGATGGGCGAATTACTGTCTACAACAAGAATTTTTCGCGGATTGGTATTGGTGAGTACTGATTGTTTCCATTTTCGAAAAAATGAGACTGAGCGAATTTCTTCACTTCCGTAGCGTACCCGTCGTTCGTTTGGCTCTTCGCCGCACCACCAGCCGGAAGTAATAATATACTTATATTTTTCTCTTCCATTGTTCATCGACACAACATTCCTTTTGTTGTCATTTTATTACAATACATTTGCTAATTTTGCTTTAAATTTTAGAGGTGTGTCACTAATATCATTGTGCACACCAATGCGCAGCAGACGGTGACGCACCAGACTGGATTCTTTATTAATACCGCGCAACGTAGTAACAGCGGCAGAATAGTGCTGGCTAACCAGATCATAAGCTGCGTCAGAAAAATCCCCATTAGGAAAGCAAAAAGAGTCAACTGCTCGCCCGGTCAGGGTTTCCAAGATATCTTTGGCTTCCACCACTTCTTCGCGCAGTAATGCCTCGTCCATATTGTCCTTGAGCCGGTAATGACGACGCGTGTGACTGCCTACAGTGACCAGCATATGCTGCTGAGCCTCTAACAGCTGTTCTGCTGAAATCATTTCCGGTGAAGCCTGTTCCGTAATGGGAATATGTTCCAGTTTAGAATAGATTTCGTCATCAGTATACTGTTTAAGATCGTTGATTATTTGTGCAGCGTGATCCCGACTAAGGGGTGGCTGAACCGGTTGGCCGATCAGGTCTAGCAAGGGTTGCCAGTGTTCATCGACCTGCTGATTGCCATCAAGCAGTAAATTCAATACCCGGTTAGGCCAGAATGGCGCTGGCTGCCCTAAAAAGTCGGTGACCACATATAAGGTGGAAGGAAAGCCATAGGATTTGAGTACCGGAAAAGCATATTGATAGTTGTCCAGCCAGCCGTCGTCAAAAGTGATTGCCACAGTAAGCGGCACTCTGGCGGTATCAGGTTGTTTGAGCCAGTCGGTGACCGTCATTACCGGTATCTGCTCTTCATGCAGGGTATGCATGTGCATCGCAAAGGTTTTATCTGATACCACCATGCCAGGCTCCTCACGCTGATAGCGGGGATCATTAACAGGCAGCACCCGGTGATACATTAAAATAGCCAGCTTATTCTCGCCGCGTTTTAGCATAGACCAGCCCAGGCGGCCGGCTACCTGGTTCAAAGTGTGTTTGAGCAGTTGCTTAACCATGCTGACTTCCTACAAATAATGCTTCAGTTCGTACCAAAACGGGCCCATGTCGTGCAGGCGGTTGATCTCATGACGCCGGCCGCGCCATTTTGGCGTTAAAAATCGGGTCACGGCTTTTACTTTATCTTTGCCTGATAACTGTTTATCTTTAAGTTGCAGGTACAGATTATCGACATCGCCTAGCAACCAGCGCAATTGCACGCCTTCTTTAAAGCCGGCATGGTCAGGCAAATCTTTGTATTCGCCGTCAAATAGCAGCTCCGGAAAGTTTACTCCGGCATCAATGGCCAGTTGCAGTGAGCCCCATAAGCGCGTATTGATTTCCATCAGGTAGGGAGTGCCGTCCGCAGCAACCCGAAATTCCACCATTGCCACCCCATGCCAGTTTACTGCATCTAGCAGCGCCTGCGCATGAGCTTTCATATAAGGGTTGATGGACGCGCTGGCACTTAATACGCTCACCCCGCCTGAGGGGGGCTTTTCGCGCAGACGCTGGTGGGCAAAAAAGGCTTTCGCCTGGCCGTGCTGGTAATAACAAAACACGCCGGCGCCATGCCCTTCAATATACTGCTGCACCATAAATGGGTGGGCCTGAAAATATTCTTTTTCATCCAACAGCATCTGCATCTCGGCCTGAGACTGCGCGATATGTACCTGCGTTTCCAGCCACTGATTATTTACGAGAACCTTGGATAGCGCCGGTTTCAATACGCAGGGGAAGCTTAGGCCTTGCCAGTTGACATCATCCGGGGATGAACAATACTGAGAAAAGGGCACCGGGACATCCAGTGATTCGGCCAGTTTAGTGAGCCGACTTTTGTCGCTTAATGCCAACAAAGTGCTGATATCAGCAAAAGGAAGCTTGCACTTTGGTAACTGCTCACGGTGCTCTGCCAGAGTGCGGCTGGTCACTTCGGTAACCGGTAGCAGAAAGTCGATATGGTATTTTGTCACTGTATGGTGAACCCAGTTGATAAACTCACCCGTATCATCTGTGGGATTAGGGCAGGGCAGGTATTGCGCACTGTAGCGTGAGCACCCCGCCAGGGCCTGTAGCCGGCTATCGGTGGTGTATACTTTAATATCACTGCGCTGGCCCAGAGCCCGGGTGGCAGCCAGCGCACTGCGCTGAGCTGCATCAAAAATTAATACCGCTGTTTTTTCCATGGCAATACAACAATGTCCAGTATGCAGCAAGGATTTTGCTTGTTATCCTTGCTTGGAGTAGTAAAAAATAGGAAGTTTTTCGGCTAACGCCTTACACCTCATTATGACGTACACAATTTTACACTTGATTGACACTACCGGCCCTGGAGGGGCTGAAGATGTGTTCATCACATTAGCCGATAAGTTACGCCGCCTCAATACTCACTCCGTCGTGGTGATCCGCGGCGAAGGATACGTGGCAAAGCGTTTACGCGAAGAAGGGCTGGAACCGATCATTCTGGATTCCAAAGGCAGCTTCAACATTGGATTTATTCGTGACCTCTGCAAGCTGGTAAAACAGCACAAGGTGCGAATTATTCAGTCGCATTTGCTGGGCTCTAATGTGTACGCCAGTATTGTGGGCCTGCTTACCCGCACCCCGGTGATAGCCACATACCATGGTATGGTAGATGTATCTCCCAACGAACGGTTCAAAGCGTTGAAGCTATGGTTTATGCGTAATGGTATTGCCCGCTTTGTAGCCGTGAGTAATTCGCTGCAACAAAAAATTCAAGAGCATAATCTGCTGGTGCCGGAACGCACCAGTGTAATCTATAACGGCATTGATACTGCGTTATATCAGGGGCAGCGAAGTTCCCGGCTCAAGCAACAGCTGGGGCTCGCCGAGGATACCTTTTTATTGGGCGCACTAGGCAATATCCGCAAATCCAAACGCTATGATTTGCTCATTGAGGCCATCCATCAGGTAATCCAGCGCGGCCACAAAGTGGCGGTGGCAGTAGCCGGCGACCCGAAGGCGTCATTGAAACAGGCACTGGACGAACAAATGCAACGCCTGGGAGTAACCAACATCCATTTTATTGGTTTTATTGATGATACCCCGGAGTATCTGCAAAACCTTGATGGCTTTGTGTTGAGCTCGGATGCCGAAGGCTTTTCCATCAGCACCATAGAAGCCATGGCCACCGGCTTGCCGGTGATTGCCACTAAGTGTGGCGGGCCTGAAGAGATTATCCAGAACCCTCAGCAGGCGACGCTGGTAGACATTGACGCAGGCGCGTTGGCCGATGCAATTTGTGAACTGGTAGCAAACCAGCCTACTTTGGCGGTGAACCAGCACGCGATATCGCGAGTACAAAGTGCCTTTTCGCAAGAGGCGATGGTTAATGCGTACGCGCAGCTGTATCGGGCTGCTGATACTGCATTTCCCCAGCACGCTGTAACACTGGAGCCAGGCCGTTGAATTATAATCAGTATATCGCCGATACCTATGGCTCCAAGCGGGGCCTGGCCCGTTACTTAGTATTCAATACCAAACGATGGCTGGGCGGTTATCGCCAGGCAGGCAAAGCGCAGGTAAAAGACACCAAACGCCTGATTTTTATTTGCAGCGGTAATATCTGCCGCAGCCCTTTTGGTGAGGCGGTAAGCCATAAAGCGGGCTTCCCAGCGATTTCTTTTGGCTTGCATTGCCGCGGCGGTGATCCCGCATTCGAAAAAACTCTGGATTACGCACATCGTCATCAGTATGACTTAAGCAATCACCGCTCTGCCCGTATGCAAGATTATCAACCGCAATCCGGCGACTTGCTGGTAGTGATGGAGCCTGCGCATTTGGTTGAGTTAGAAGAGCTCTATCCAGATCAGGCAAAAGTATTGCTTGGCTGGTTTGCCAGCAGCACCACGGTTTACCTGCATGATCCATTCAATACAAATCAGGCCTTTTTTGACCGCTGCATGCAGCAAATCGAAGAAGCGACCCTGGCTTTGATTAACTCCATAAAGAAGTAGCATATGAAAACGCAAGCACCGGCACTCAGGGATACGGATTTTTTATTTCTAAAAATAAAAAACTTATGGACTTATTTTAAAGGTGAGTCGCTGGCGTTTAAAAGCATTTGTGCTTACATGTTTATTGAGTACGCGAGGCCTCAAGAAATCTTCCCGATTATCGACTTTTTGCCATGGGCGCAAGTTTTTCTCGTTCTAAGTTTCTTGGGAATTTTCACGGATGAAAGGTCAAACCTTCGCTTCACAGGTATGCATGCCTTATTGCTGTTCTTTACATTAATAATGCATCTTTCCATGGTGACTGCATTCAGTATGGAATGGTCAATAAAGTACTATATCTTATTTATGCAGTGGATAGTCATCTTCTATCTTATTACTGCGATTGTTACGACGAGAGAGCGGTTCTATATTTTCTTCATGGTGTTTTTCCTTTGTATGTTGAAAATAGCCATAGGTACATCAAAAAACTGGGCATTGCGTGGTTTTGGATTTACTTCATGGGGTTTAAAAGGGCCTTCTGGGTATTTTGAAAACTCAGGAGAGCTCGCTATTTTAATGCTCATTCTTTTTCCCATCGGATTTTATCTTTATAGATCCTTAAGAAAAGATGTAAGAACATGGGAGAAATTGATCTTACTTGCAGCGACTGTATGCCCAGTGTTAACAATTCTCGGCTCAAGTAGTCGAGGAGCTCAACTCGCTCTATTAGTGCAGTTTTTTGTAATGTTTTGGCGTCAGATTTTCAAGCCTAAAGTGGTAATAGGAATGGTAATCGTTGGGTACATTGGCTGGCAAGTCCTACCACAAGAGCAAAAAGATAGATATACCACGATAGGAACCGATAAATCGTCTATGCAGCGTCAGCTATACTGGGAAAATGGCTGGGAGATGATGAAGGACCATCCTGCACTTGGTGTTGGGTATTATAATTTCCGGCCATATTTTGAAACCTACTACCCAGAAGATGTTTTGTATGATTATGCAGAGCTACCGCATAACATATTTATACAAATCGGTACGGATGCTGGTTTTGCTGGTCTATTTGCTTATTTACTTATTATTGCAACAGCTCTGCTTAAAAAGCGAATGACCTTTATATCCAATTCGAATGAAAAGCATAAGGTTGACGAGGTATATCATTATATCTGGCCAGGTTTGAAAATTGGTATCATTGGTTTTGTAATCGCGGGTCAGTTCGTGACGGTCGGCTATTATCCTTTTTTATGGATCTCAATAGCACTTCAAACAGCACTTAATAATGCATTTAAGCAGCAAAGAGTGCCTTCCCAACAGCAACAAAGTTATAAGATGAGTAGTCATGCAGTACGATAAAGTATGGATCACGTGGGAGAAACAACCCAGAAACCGTTCCATGGCAAACATTTTTGGTGCACAGTTCGAGCAGGTAATATCGCAGCATAAGGGATTTAAGCGCTACCTTTACTGTATAAAAACCACCTACCGCCTTTTGAAAAGTAATCGGTATAAGCTGGTTTTTGTTCAAAATCCTTCAATAATCCTTGCTGCTCTTGCGGTCATTCTGAAGCCACTGTTGAAGTATAAACTTGTTATAGATGCGCATAATGCCGGCGTCAGACCAAGGGAAGGTAAGAATGTCTTACTGCAGAAGATTAATATGGCGATACTGCGTGGCGCTGACTGTGTAATAGTGACAAACCAGCGCTTAATGCAATTCTTAAGTACGCATAAAGTATCTAGTGCCGCTGTTACTGATCCCTTGCCAGAATTGTTGGAACCAGAAGGCTCACATTACACAAACTATATTTTTGTAGTTTGCTCCTGGGCAGAGGACGAACCGATTCAGGCTTATATGGAGACTGCAAAGCGAATGCCTGCCATCAATTTTGTATTTTCCGGAAATTACAAAAAATATTTTGCACAAAGTGAAATCAATGCGCTGCCCAGTAATATCATTCTGGCTGGATTTGTGAGTGAAGCCGAGTATGTTGGCTTACTTACTGATGCTCAAGCTGTTTTAGATCTTACGCTCAGAGATGACTGCTTAGTGTGCGGCGCTTATGAGGCAATTGCGGCTTCTAAGAAAGTTATTTTGTCTGATACGCATGTTAACCGTGAACTGTTTGGCAACGCAGCATTTTATACTAAAAATGATAGTGCAGCGCTTCGCGACTGTATCAATCAAGCAATCAATACGGATGTGACCGAGCAGATCAGATTCTTCAAAGATGGATATCACCTGAAACTCGATGAGGCTAAATCTCAGGTGTTAGCAAAAGTGAATTATCAATATTAATAGCTGGTTACGCTTTTTAAGATGTAAGGTAACAACATGAATTCTATCAAGTACCTGGTTTTAATGTCACTGGCAGTGCTTGCGTTTATCGGCCCTTCGCAAGCCAATGCAAAGGTCCAGGAATGGACCTATGAGGCAAAGATGCCTATGCATGCGGTTTACCCGCGGCCTGATTGTGAGACAGAGCAATACGCCCGACATCGCTGGGCGCATACTGATATGCCTTACGAGATCCCTATTGGAGTGCAAGGCGGTGCATGGCCATTTACCTATACTCTGATAGAAGGCCCGGAAGGCGCTAGCATTGGTAAAACAGAAGCATCTGATAAGTACGGAGTAATCTCCTGGAAGCCATCTCCCGGTGATGCTACTGAGCAATCTTTTCGGGTACGAGTTGCCGATAAAGCGGGTAATAATATTGATATCACCTGGACTGTTACCATTGATAACAGCAAATTTGTTTTTATTGAAGATAACTACGTCGGTGACAAGAAAGGAACTATAGACGCTCCACTGGAAGATATTAGCGATTGGTATCTTAATGATCGTAGAAATAAAAAGTACCACAACAAGATAATAGTTTTCAGAGGTGGTTCATATCTTCTATACGGCTCAGAGAAGACAAACGGTAATGTTCGTCTAGATGCAAATACCAAGACCCCTAGCCTGATCGGTTATCCAGGAGAAAAGGCTGTTATTAATGCTTCCCAAGCAAAAATTTTTACCGACCCAAGAAAAATGACGGATTTATTTGTTGCGGATCTCACTTTTTCTGATTCTCGACAGGACGTAGGTAACGCGCATTTCTTTTGGGCAATTGGTGATGTCAGTCGTTCGACGTGGTGGAGAAATACTTTTAAAAATCACGGTATGGGCAAAAAAGGGAATGACAATCCTGCGGGAGTTTTTATTTCAGGTAGGCGCAAGCACAAGAAAAATATTCTATACAAAGATAACTTACATGATGAATTTAACAATGGGCGTGGTAACGGTTCTTATGTAGATATTTATTACTCAAGCTATGTACTGATTGAAGGTAATGTTGCTCGAAATAGTGATAATAAATGTGGGTTCTGGGCAAAAGGAACTACAAGTTATGTCACCATAAGAAACAATCATGCAGTCGACAATATCACTAGTGGTGGTATTTGTGTCGGATATGGAAAAGAATCTCCGGAGATCCCGCATCATCATGAAGTAGCTTGGAATAAAATTGTGTTCAATGATAAGTACGATCGTGCTATTGCTCTACAGTTTGCTGGTCAAGATTCTTGGAACGGTAAACACCATGATTCTTTTATATATAGAAATACTTTCGTAAACGGTATGGCTTGGGTACGTTTTCCAGGAAAAAACAAATATTTTGCTGACGGCAATGTGGTTGTTTCTGATTTTCCTGGTAAGTGGAATGAATCAACTATGAAGACTTACTTTCCAAACCTGACTGGCACTAAAGGCGATTTCATTTCTAATGAAGAGGGTGACTTAATGGGATTTGCGAAAGAATACGAAGGCAGTGTAGGTTACAAGCGATAAGATATATTACACACAAGCCAACTTAGAGTTGGCTTGTGTGCATTTATAAGAATAAATTTAATATTCAAGTTTTTCAGATGTTCTTTTTGATAGGAAGTAAAATTTATTCAGGTTTCGTTTAAGTAATATATGGGTGTAGAAATAAAGAGATCTAATTAAACCTGGAAGTGATAATTTTTTTTGATTACTTTCATAGCCTAATCTTTCTAGCGCACCTGTGCAGAGCATAGTGAAGTTTGCTATCAGATCCGTATCGATGCTCTTCCACCTGCCCCGGGCGGATGGGTTTTGAGACTCACCAAGTTTTCCAAAAGCACTATTAGATCCTTCTCTTCTTAAGGTTGATTCAAGGTCAAACTCTGTCGAAGATGTCTCAAGAAATTCTGCAATTAGACGGGTACTATTCACGGGGTCATCTAAAAAGTCTTCATATTTCAGAGTCAATACTTGTTTGTTCTTAATGCCTGCTGCATGAGCATTTGTCAGTCTCCAATTGATCAATGAATATGCTAATCTGTCAGGCCTTGATGTGAACGGGGAAGGTGGATTTACCCATCCTAATTTCTCCTGCGATATCGCTACATCCCGACCATCCCGAATTACCCAGATAAACTTTGCCTTCGGACAGAATTCTAAAATACTATCAATGTGAAATACATTCGCAGGTGTACTGTCAACAATGTATTTTTTTTCACCTTTTTTTGCCATTTTTCTTAGAAATTTGACCAACAGCTCGGAGTAAGATTGGCTACTATCGACAAGATTTTTGAAGTCAATTTCCGTTAAGTTTGAACGTGAAAATTGTCTCGATTTAAACCAGTCACTGTAAAATTTATCTTTTAGATTTTCATCGGAAAATATATCGCCGTATTTTTTTTGGCATACAGTCTTTAGAAGAGTTTCCGCTCTATACTGAAAAAATGAGCTGTGTGAAAAAAGTAATTTCCCAATCATAGTTGTACCTGATCGGGCAGAGCCTACGACAAAAACTGGAGTTATGTGTCTTAAATCTTCCATTGATACCTCTAATCCCAGAAAATACGCTTTCTTTAGTACTATACTTGCACAATATTCATATTTCATCGAGTAAAATATATTGCTCAAAAGTTGAACATGTACCATCTAGCAGGCAGGAATAGAATCAGGAGGGCAAACAAGTAAGCGGAAGTCTGGGGGACATCCGCTCCAAGTCCGAGATAATGTGATACTAGATTTTGGGAAGCTTTAATCGGTTTCGAGCGGGTAAAACTGAATCCATTTTACCTGATAACAGCTTTATCTTGCGAGCAGTCCAATAGGTTCTTTCCGAGTTCTTAGTTTTATAAAAGGCTTTTCAATTATTGCAAACGACAACGCCGCTAAAATAATCGTTGTAGCAGTACCAAGTGTTAATCCAACCATAAAGTTTCCACTAAACTTAAACCCAACGCCCAAACCAATTGGATGGTATAGATACATCGGGTAGGAAATTTTCGCTAATTTTGTTATTAAGCTACTATTGGCAAAGGAAAGCCAGCGACTTTCTGAAAGCTTCATAATCGACAACATAACTAACAAAGCCAAAGTACCTTCAATAGTAAAACCCACGGTATAATGTATCTCAGGAATTGACTTTGAAATATTCATAGCAATTCCACTTACTAACAGAAGTGCTATCCAGTAAGGAATTGTTAAAGAAAATGAAGAGTACGATTTTTTTGCTAACAGGAATGCCGCTAAAGAACCGATTATGAGTGAGTCAAATCGGGTATCCAGAGAGTTGTAAATCCACGTAATTTTATTTTCTATGTAAAAAAATTCTGTGTAGATGGCGGTTCGCCAGGTAATACTTGCTAATATGATGAAAACAAGTACAAAAACTGGTTTTCTAGTTTTAAACGCGAAGAGCAGGATTAACGGATACAGAAGATAAAACTGCTCCATTGTCGATAGTGTCCACAGATGGGCAACCATCCCCGTGCCATGACCATAGACTGAGTTGTAGTAGTTAACTGTGTGCGTAGTAGCATGATACAAAAGATTGTGTTCCCATGTATCGCCCAGTACGACAGTATCCAGAAGGTATGCGACAATAATGAAGGCATAATAAGCTGGTGCAATTCTTAAAAACCTATTTTTCCAAAAGGCTCTTGTTTTTATCTCATTATTATTTTCAATTTCCTTTAATAGGGAGTTGGTGATTAAAAAACCCGACAGTGCCAATAAAAAAGGAACACCTATACCTCGAAATGCAGTGAGCCCTGAATGACTTAGTATTATGAAATATACCGCTAAAACCCTCACTAAATCTAAACCAGGAAGTCTTTCTCGATTTACGAGGTAGGGGGAACGAACATTTAACGACACTGACTGCTCCAACTAGAGGATGTGCACGAAGATCGTACAGGCGCAAAGAATATTGTAGTACAGATGCCTGACTCTGCTTCTCGAGCCAGGCAAACAGTCTTTACATCTTCGCTTCAATCTCTTTTTGCGTATTCAACAATGCCTGCTGATTAGGCTTTATCTCCAATGCTTTTTGGATCCAGCGATAGGCTTCATCGTGGTTGCCCTGGTCGTTCAACAACCATGCAAGGTTATTCATCGCTACCCAATGTTTTGGCTGGTCCTGCACCAAGGTGCGGTATTCAGCAATCGCTTGCTGTGGAGCGGTTTTAGCCAGTTCGCTGGCGTATAGCTCACGAATGGTTTGCGCATCACTGTGGCTCTCTAAATGCTGTTCCAGAATAGCTAACCCTGACTCTTGCTGATTATCGGCATTAAGCGCCCGATACAGCATCTGTGCAGTGTTGGTGTTAGGTGAGGCATCATAGGCTTCACGCAGCATAGCCACTGCCTGAGAGGCATTGTCCTGCGCCAGAGCGACTTTGCCCTGAATAAGTTTGGCTGCGGCTGAATCACCATTATTCAGCTGGCTAATCAGTCGATTGGCGTCACCCACTTGCTTTTTAGTCAGATAAATATCTGCTGCAAGCAGCAGGGCACGATCTTTCACTGGCGTCTCAGCTTCTAATAAAGGCTCCAGGGTACGCAGCGCAGTATCATTGGCACCTTGTAAAGCTTGAGTGCGGCCAAGAAGATAAATCACACCCGGGGTGGTCATTTCGCTTTCCACCATTTTGTTTAAGCGATACTCGGCTTTTTCATACTGGCCTGTTTGCACAAAAGCGCGAGCCAGTAAAAATTGCGCTTTAGGTGCGTCCTGCTGACTGAAATTGGCGTTCTTACCAATATCGATGGCGAGCTTAAGGTTACCGGTTAATACGTTCACGTACATTTTGGTGTAAGGGGAGGCCTCTTTAGCACTAACCACCTGCTCGCGAATCGCCGAAAGTTTTTTCTGCGGGTTGCTAGTGCTGCGTGCCGCCAATACAGCACCTTTCAAGGCTTGTTCGTCATTGGGTGACATGGCCAGAATGTCAGAAAACTGCTTGTAGGCGCTATCAAACTCATTTTTCTCCAGCGCGCGAATGGCCTGGTGGTTCAATGCGATAAGATTGTCGCTGTCCAGCTCCTGAACTTTGGCATAGATATCGTCCAGTGCGCCATAATTACCCTGATACTTTTCAAATTCTGCCGCAATCAGATAATTATCCAGATTGTCTGGCTCCTCTTGTTGCCATTGCTGCAGCTGAGCCCGGGCGGCTTCTTCACCTTCTTCGTCGGCCTTTAGCGTCAACAAAATCAACTTAGCTTGTTTGGTATCGCCCTCTGCCTGCTGAGTCAAAATACGCTGGGAAGACTGGCGTACCATGTCCATGCCGGATCTGTCGCCGGAAATCAGCTTGAATAAGCCCACTTCCTGACGCTGCTGTTCAGTTTCCAGTGTATTGGCATCAACCTTAGAAAAAACCTTGTTAGCACCTTTTGAAAAGCCTTCCTGAATCAGGCGCATACCGGTGACTACTGACAATTCAGCATTCTCGGATACCATATCGGGGTCGCGCTCTAAAATCTCTAAAGCATCGTTACTGCCGCCGGTTTGAATCTTGGCCGCCACGTACATTTGTTTGGCAGGGTGTCCTTTAGGCACCTGATGAATGATGCGCTCCAGATTAGCCAATGTTTGCTCGTAATTTTGTTGCTGAAAGTGCGCCAGCGCTGCCACATAAATGGTCAGCGGCTGATTGAGGCCGGCATTTTGCGCTTTTTCAATAGACTTCACTGCTTTATCGTAATTTTCTTCTGATAAAGCAATAATGGCGGCTAGCTGATTAGCCAGTGCTTGGTCTGGATAGCGCTTCAGAATGTCATCAACGTAGGTTTTTGCTTCGTCGAAGCGCTCCAGCCGTATCAAAGCTTCGGCGATATTAAAGTTTAGCCGTTGGAAGGCGGGTTTGCGCTCAAGCAAGGCTTTAAAATTTGCCAGAGCCGCTTCGGTATTGCCCATTCCAAACTGGATCTCGGCTACAAGCGACTGAGTAAGCCAGTCATCAGCCATACGATCCTGTGCTTTTTCCAGCAATGCTTTGTCTGCACTGCCAGGGTTCACCACAAATTTATCTACCAGAGTCAGCAGGGTGGCTTCACGGCCATCTAGCTGAGTATTAGCAAGTTCATCAAGAATAGCCTGGGCTTCCTGAGTGTCTCCCTGCCGGCCGAGTACTAAAGCCTCTATCAGCTGAACAAAGTTGGATGCAGTATAATCTTCCCGCGCCTCTAGCTGTTCAATGGTTTGCAATGTGCCATTGTTATCTGCATAGGCATACGTGGCGCTAATGTAGCGATCAGCAAAATTGGCCGGCGAAGCCCCTGCTTCCATGGCACGGTCGTACGCGCTGACTGCGCTTTCCATGTCTCCTATACTAAAATAAGCATCTGCTAATAACAGCCGCGCTTCCTGATTATTTGGATTGTCCTGCACCGCTGATTTTAGCGTGATCATCGCCTCCTGGTAATTTTTACTGTCCAGGGCGGTTTGGGCTTTGGCAAGCTGCTCTTCAATACTTTGGTCGGCACATCCGGCCATGATGGCCAGAGGCAGGGTGGCAAGAAGCATTTTTCGGGAGAATGTTTTCATAAACGTCCGCTTATTAAGTGACTACTGGTTTACTGTAAGCCGATTATTAAAAAAGTTAAAGACAATACGCGTATTGAGCGTTTTTGATCAGGCAAAAAAAGGCGACCCGAAGGTCGCCTCATTATTTAACTGTAGATTATATTAAGCTTTACGGCGGCGATTTGTGCCCAGGCCTAACAGACCTAAACTTAAAACGGCCAGGGTTGATGGCTCCGGGATGAACACGGCGCTGACATCCCCCGTTACCCGTTGGGTACCGCCAAAGGCGAAGTTGTCAAAGTCACCATCGACATTTACATAAGAATAAAAAGGTTGAGGTGAGACATAATATTCATGCCCAGCAGTAGAAAGTTCGAAGTTGCTGAACATAAAATCAAAAACACCGCCGCTGGGGGTAAATACCAGGCTGTTTCTGCCTAAATTATCACTGCCACCCAAAAAGATGTCCTCTGAGGTGCCAGTCATAATCATTTCGCTACCAAAGGTATCGGCAGTTGTATCGCTGTTTGGATCAAGATACAGAGAAAACCCGCCGTTTGTGGCAGCATTTTTAACCTCTTTACCGTAATTAATTGGGCCACTCAGATTACCTTCTGCTGTAAAAATGGCATACAACAAATAATTGGTGCCTAGTGTAAAGTTGCTTCCCGTATCTGGGTCACCGTCATTGCTGAACAACTGGCCAAATCCTGCAAAGGCGGTTGCAACAAAGTTGCCTTCATCATCAAAATTGATAATTTCAGCATATCCGCCATTGTGTTTATCGGCAGTGGTCACACTTCCGCCATAGCGAGTTTCATCAACCTGAAAGTCGAGAAATTCTGCGTGGCTAGAGAATGTTGCAGCCAAAGTGGTGGTTAGCGCCAGCGTTCTTAGTATGCTTTTAATTTTCATTCTAATAGTCGTCCGTGTATTTCAATTACGTATCTTCAATAGGCGAACAGGGTAGCAATAACGATGCCACTACTGTAACTCGCTGTAATGTATAGTTATTATCTATTGTTAATGAAAAAGTTGTACGTTCGTGTAAAGTAGCCTGACACTAGTAGGGCAAAAAACAGGTATAAAAAAAGCGACCCGAAGGTCGCCTTTCTATTCGCTATTATGCGAACTTATGATTTACGACGGCTGGTAGCACCCAAGCCCAACAGGCCCAAGCCTAACACAGCCAGCGTAGAAGGTTCTGGAACATCAAATACAGCGCTCATGTCACCAGTCACACGTTGGGTACCTTCCAGAGGGAAAGTATCGAAGTCACCATCTACGTTCACATACATGTAGAACGGAGTAGGTGATACAAAGTAAGAGTCACCGGCATCAGTCAGTTCGAAGTCAGAGAACATAAAATCGAATACACCACCGAATCCGTATAACAAGCCAACGTTACGGCCCAGGTCGCTACTTTCACCTAACAGCAGGTCGTCAGCAGTACCGTCCAAAGTCAGCGTCGCTACATCGGTAGCAACAGTATCGCGCATTGGATCCAGATACAGTTGGAAAGAACCAGAATCAGCAGACAGTGAAGAGATTGAACCATCAACTCCTGGAGTCATAACTTGGCCTGAAGCAGTGAAAGTTGCATACAGGTTGTAGTTAGTACCAATCACTGAATCATTTGAGTTTGGTGTCCCCTCATTTGAGAACAGTTGGTTCATCGCTGCGAACGCATTAGCAGTAAAGCCGCCCATGCCATCAAAAGTAATGATTTCTTCATAACCACCATTCAGCTTGTCAGCAGTGATAACTTCACCACCGTAAGGAGTTTCATCTACCTGAAAATCCAGAAAGTCAGCGTGAGAAGAAAAAGACGCAATGATTCCAGTAGTTAGCGCTAAAGATTTTACTAAGGTTTTAATTTTCATAATAACCATCTCCATATTCCAAAAAAAGTGGATGAGTCGTCCACGGCGAGGAGGTAGCAGCTTTGGTGCCAAATCGTCATCTTCATGATTTGAATCAGAAATGGTTTATAAAGAAAATTGAATGTAAGGGGAAGTGTAAATAAAGCTGACAGCTTTATGTATAAAGTTTGAACAGATGAGGCGGCCAAAGGCCGCCTCTATATTCTTTTTTAGGCGATATTATGACTTACGACGGCTGGTAGCACCTAAGCCCAGCAGACCCAGACCTAAAACAGCCAGTGTAGAAGGTTCTGGAACGAATACTGCGCTCACATCACCAGTTACACGTTGTTGGCCTTCCAGAGGGAAGGTGTCGAAGTCACCATCTACGTTCACATACATGTAGAACGGAGTAGGTGATACGAAGTAAGAGTCACCGTCTGCAGTCAGTTCGAAATCAGAGAACATGAAATCGAATACACCACCGAAACCGTATAACAAGCCAACATTGCGGCCGATGTCATCACTTGAACCTAACAGTAAGTCGTCAGCAGTACCGGACAAAGTTAGTGTTGCTACGTCTGTAGCTGTGGTATCACGCATTGGATCCAGGTACAGTTGGAAAGAACCTGAGTCAGCAGACAGTGAAGAGATTGAACCATCAACCCCTGGAGTCATTACTGTGCCTGAAGCAGTGAAAGTAGCGTACAGGTTGTAGTTTGAACCAAGCACTGAATTATTTGAATTTGGCGTACCATCGTTTGAGAACAGTTGGTTCATCGCTGCGAAAGCATTAGCAGTAAAGCCGCCCATGCCATCAAAAGTGATGATTTCTTCGTAGCCGCCGTTCAGTTTATCAGCAGTGATAACTTCGCCACCGTAAGGAGTTTCATCTACCTGAAAGTCCAGGAAGTCAGCGTGGCTAGCAAAAGAAGCAGTTAGACCAGCAGTTAGAGCTAAAGATTTTACAAGTTGTTTAATTTTCATAACCATCTCCATATTCCAATTTAGTGAGGCCTGAGAAAGCCACGCTAGAGATATAGCAGCTATGATGCCAACTTTTTATCTGATTGATTTTGCTGTTGTTTTAATTTTCAGCTGAAGCTAAATTTGACCGCGTGTAAAATTTCTTGACAACCTTTTTACTAGTCATCCGCCACAATACGCGCCGCCAGTTTAAATTTAAGCTTTTGAATCAGACCACGGTTACCACGGGGGCACCAGGTACGGGTAAATTTATTGCGATAGGCATCAAAATGCAGGCCATAGGGGGCACTGATCACCGGCCCTCGGTTAAGCAGGATTTTTAGTGCATAGGTTTCTGCCATGCCGGCACACAGGTTGATTGCCATGGCTGTGGAGGGGCCGCGACGCTCGGCAAAGCTGACAGCCGATTCATCGACCAGGTACTGGCGCTGCAGCATGGCCGGGGATAAACCAATTAAGAATTGAATCAACTGGCTTTCAACATCGGCTTTATCTTCAAAGCGGAAGTACTCTTCATAGCTCATCTGGCCGGGCATAAAACACAAAAGGGCGCAGCCCATGCCCAGCGGGGCGGCGGTTACTACCGGTATGCCTTTGTCATAGCACTTTTGAAATACCAGCTTGCGTGCATCCAGGGCAAAAAAATCAAGGCTATCTATATATAAGTCAACGCCATCAAGAAACTCATCCACATTTTGCGGGGTGACACCCTCGCCAAATTCGCGGATATCCATCTCAGGGTTGATGTCTTTGAGCATGCCGTGCATAACATCCATCTTGTTCTTACCCACCGTGGATAAGAAGGCGCCGGCCTGCCTGTTAAAATTATGAACATCGTATTCGTCGAAATCAGACAGGTTGACCTTGCCAATTCCCATGCGGGCCAATGTCAGTGCATGCAGGCTGCCTACGCCACCGCATCCGGCTACTGCCACCCGTTTTGTTTGTAATAAAGCCTGTTCTTCCCGGGTTACCCAGCCAATATTGCGTGAAAACGCTACATCATAGTCAAACACGTGTTGCTCGCTTGCCTTGGTCCAATTCACTGAAGTATACCCGTCGATATGAATTTGTGTACAGTGTGCGCCGCACCAGCGGGTGCAAATGGTTAAATTTTGGGTTAGTGCTGGGCATTGGTTTCATGCATACTCAAACTATTATCGATGATAAGGAGATCGCTGTTCATGCAAATGCGCGTGCTTGTTCTACTTTTTTTATGTTTGCTGGCTAGCCCCGTGGTGCAGGCCAACCTGGCGCAGACTGTCGAAAAAATTAAACCTTCTGTGGTAGGCGTGGGCCTGGTGGCGCCGTTGGCCACCGTGAGCCATCAGCTTAAAGGCACCGGCTTTGTGGTAGGTAATGGAGAATATGTGGTTACCAACACCCATGTGGTGGATACACCGGTTCCTGACGATGTGAAATTTCAGCGCACCATCTTTGCAGGCCACGGCAGACAAGGGCGCGCGCTGGCTGTCAAAAAAATTTACAGGGACGAAGAACACGATCTTGCCATTCTAAAAATTGATACCCGCCTGCCTGCGGTTGCATTAGACGGTAGCGATACTCCCGTGGGAGATGGCAGTGATGTTGCAACCACCGGCTTTCCAATTGGTGGTGTATTAGGCCTGTATCCGGCCACACACAAAGGTATCGTAGCGGCCTTTACTCCCAACATTATCGCTGCTAAAAACATTAAGCAGATATCTGAACAATTCCTTAACCGTTTGCGTAGTCCTTTTATGGTATATCAGCTGGATATTGTTGCTTATCCAGGCAACAGTGGCAGCCCGGTGTACCACCCAGATACCGGCGCGGTATTTGCTGTAATTAATAAAGTATTTGTTAAGGAAACCAAGGAATCGGCCATTACCCACCCCAGCGGCATTACCTACGCCATCCCGGCGAAGCATATTATTGCACTGGCCCGTAAGCACAATTTGCCTATTGAGTGAATACTCACTGGGCAGGCTGCCGTTTCTTTGCTAAAAAACATGTGCAAACATCACAAATCATGAGCATTGTAATTGTATGTCAGTAGAATTTAAAAAAATCGGTGTTATTGGCCTGGGCTATGTCGGTCTGCCCCTGGCTGTCGCATTTGGAAAATATCGCCCCACAGTAGGCTTTGATATCAACTCACGCCGGGTCAAAGAGTTGCAGGCCAACAAGGACCACACACTGGAAGTGACCAGTGAGGAACTGCAGGCAGCTTCTCAGTTAAGCTTTACTGATGACAAACAGGCCTTGTCGGAATGCGATGTCATCATTGTTACTGTGCCTACGCCAATCGATAGAAATAAGCAGCCTGATATGACGCCGCTGCATAAGGCCAGCCAGATGATTGGTGAGGTGATCACGCCGAACACCGTGGTGATTTACGAGTCCACCGTGTATCCGGGGGCCACCGAAGAATATTGTGTGCCGCTTATCGAACAGCAGTCCGGGCTCACCTTTAACAAAGACTTTTTTGCCGGCTACAGCCCTGAGCGCATAAACCCCGGTGACAAACAGCATCGCCTGGAGTCCATCGTCAAAGTAACCGCCGGCAGCACGCCGGAGATTGCCGAAAAAGTGGATGCGTTATACCGCGAAATTATCTCGGCCGGTACCCATCGAGCATCATCTATTAAGGTGGCTGAAGCCGCCAAGGTGATTGAAAATACCCAGCGGGATCTGAACATCGCGCTCATCAACGAACTGGCTATGATCTTTGATAAGGTCGGCATCGACACCGAAGAAGTGCTGGAAGCGGCAGGCAGTAAGTGGAACTTTTTGCCGTTTCGTCCAGGCCTGGTGGGCGGCCACTGTATCGGCGTCGACCCGTATTATCTGACCCACAAAGCAGAAGAGCTCGGGCACCATCCGGATGTGATCCTGGCGGGCCGGCGCATTAACGATAAAATGGGCGAGTATGTGGTGTCGCGGCTGGTAAAAACCATGCTGAAAAAACAAATTATGGTCAATGGCGGCAATGTGTTGCTGCTGGGTATCACTTTTAAAGAAAACTGCCCGGATATTCGCAATACTAAAGTGGTTGATATCGCCACAGAGCTTCGCGAATACAATGTAAATCTGGATATTTACGATCCGTGGGCTGATCCGGAGGAAGTTTTGCATGAGTATGGCCTGGAGCTGGTTGCTGAGCCGCAAAAAGGCAAATACGATGCAATCATCGCCGCAGTGGCCCATAATCAGTTTAAAGCCTGGAGTACTGAAGAATTCCGCAGCTTGTGCAAAAAAGACAGTGTGGTTTTTGATTTAAAATACATGTTTGATAAATCAAGCGTAGATATTCGCTTATAAGGATTGCTAAAAAATGAAAGTGCTTGTTACCGGAGCAGCGGGTTTTATTGGTTCGCATGTTTCAATGTATCTGCTGGAGCGCGGCGATGAAGTGGTTGGGTTGGATAATTTAAATGATTATTATGACCCAACCCTTAAAGAGGCCCGGCTAGAGCGCATCAACCAGTTACCCAGCGCCGGTAACTTTCGCTTTGTGAAAATGTCGGTAGAAGATCGCGCCGGCATGGAAGAGTTGTTCCAGGCCGAGCAGTTCGACAAAGTGGTGCACCTGGCAGCACAGGCCGGCGTTCGCTATTCTATCGAAAACCCCCACGCCTACATCGACTCCAACATTGTTGGGTTTATGAATATTCTGGAAGGTTGCCGCCATAACAAAGTGAAGCATCTGGTCTATGCCTCTTCAAGCTCGGTTTATGGAGCCAACGAAAGCATGCCGTTTGCAGTGGAAGACAATGTGGACCACCCCATGTCACTGTACGCAGCCAGTAAAAAAGCCAATGAGTTGATGGCACACACCTACAGTAACCTGTATGACCTGCCCACCACTGGTTTGCGCTTTTTCACCGTGTATGGCCCCTGGGGCCGTCCGGACATGGCGCTGTTCTTGTTCACTAAAGCTATCATCGAAGATGAGCCGATTAAGGTATTCAACTACGGCAATCACCGCCGTGATTTCACCTACATCGATGACATTGTTGAAGGCGTGATCCGCACGCTGGATAATACCGCGGAAGCCGATCCGAACTGGACAGGCGAGCAGCCCAATCCAGGCTCCAGCAAGGTGCCGTGGAAAGTGTATAACATCGGCGCACAAACCCCGGTACATCTGCTGACGTACATCGAGACTTTGGAAAAAGCATTAGGCAAGACAGCAGAAAAAGAGCTGTTACCGCTGCAGCAGGGCGATGTGCCTGATACCTTTGCCGATGTGGAAGCGCTGGTCAAAGATACCGGCTACCGGCCCACTACGACCATTGAAACTGGCGTGAACAACTTTGTGGAGTGGTACCGCGACTACTACAAGGTGTGAAAGGCAGCGTTGACTGAATAAAAAAAGGGGCGTGAAGCCCCTTTTTTTATGCTAGTACACTTTACGCAACAATGGCTCAGCCTGGGCCTGGGCCAACTCTTTGGCATAAAACTGTTCGGCTGCCGGTAACTGCTGGCGAATATTACTGCGGATGTTGTCCAGCATGGTGCGAAAGCCGGGCTTAAGATGTTTGATAAGCAGCTCGCGGCTGATGTAGTAGGGGGCGCGTTTACCGTGATAATCGATCACCGGGCCGATTTGTTCAAAGCGGATGCCGACAAAGCTCATACTTCTGGCCAGCCGCGGCTCCATCATCACAAACGCGTGCTTGATATCACTTTCTACCGCGGTGGCCGCTGCGGCAAAATACAGACCGATGGCGATAAACGGAAAGCAACGCAATTCAGTTTCAGAATAAGACGCCTGGTTGATGACACCGGTGGCAGCCCCAGCAAAGCGGTCCATTTGACGGCGCCGGAAAGCGGCCGGTACCGCCAACCGTGAAATTTCGCAAATATCGCGACGATTGAAATTTTGCGGGTTAAGGTCGTCGCGGGTAATGGATGACATGCAGAATTTTTCAATCGGCAGTAATTCATCAGATTGCAGCGGACGCACAATCCGTACTGTACCGGCCAGCTCCCCACTGGTCAGGTGGCGGATCAGGCTATGGCGGGAATACTGATCGAATTCATCCATTTCCAGGCCGTTGGCTGTCGTCGGCTCAAACTTTAGCTCTTCACAATACACATTGTGGCGTATTTTATAAGCCGCATTACGCAGTTCGTGGGAATTGGCCAGCACTGGAGACAGGTAGTTTCCAAAATGTGTGGAAATATAATTGGCTTCACGCAGTTGCCGGTATCCTTTGTACAACTTACCAAGCTTGGTGCTGCTCATGCGGCGTGAAAAAGAACTCATCATTGATTGCTTGTTGGCCATAATCAAACTACTAAATGTCACATCCTGCCAGCAGACTCCCTGCGGGCGTTGTTTGTGATAGCTGGGGCGTTTAATAAGTGTTGCATCTGTTTGTTTAATTTCCAAGCAGAAAGTGGTGGTAAATCAGGTTAGACGGGTATCTTTAATGATACCTACGAGCGTGGTGCCATCAGGTCAGGCCAACAGCGGGCTAGCATTCGCACTGCTACCGGGGATATTGGACGGTATCAGAAAGGGGATGCCTGAAAAAATAACGCCCGCAAGGGGCGGGCGTTTTAATCAATTAGCAAGAAGGCGGCAAAAGACTGGGCTCAGGCCAGGCGAGCCTTCATCTCCCGGCGCTTTTGATGCAGCAAGGGCTCGGTATAGCCGTTAGGCTGGGCGGTGCCTTTAAAAATCAGCTCACAAGCAGCCTGGAAGCCGGGCGAGTCGTCCAGATCCGGGCCCATCGCAATATACTCCGGGTCGTGCTGATTTTGCTCATCCACCAGGCCGGCCATGCGCTGTAAGGTATCTTGCACCTGCTGCGCGCTGACCAGCCCATGTTCAAGCCAGTTGGCGATATGCTGAGAAGAGATACGCAAGGTTGCGCGATCTTCCATCAGGCCCGCATTGTTGATGTCCGGCACCTTCGAGCAGCCAATGCCCTGATGCACCCAGCGCACCACATAACCCAGAATGCCCTGCACATTATTATCCAGTTCATGCTGAATTTCTTCCGCACTAGGTTGCTCATCTTCACCTAATAAGGGCACTGTTAAAATATCTGACAGTCCGTCGTAGGCTTGCTGTTGCAGCGTGCCATGTAAGGCAAACACATCTACCTGATGATAGTGTAAAGCATGCAGGGTGGCCGCGGTGGGCGAGGGGACCCAGGCAGTGGTTGCCCCGGCTTTGGGGTGGCCAATTTTGGCTTCCATCATCGCCTGCATATTGTCCGGAGTGGGCCACATACCTTTACCAATCTGGCCAACGCCAGATAAACCACAGGCCAGCCCGGTATGCACATTGGCTTTTTCGTAAGCAGCAATCCAGGGGCGATCTTTAAGGGCAGCTTTGGCGGCAAAGGCACCGGCATACATGGAGGTGTGGATTTCATCACCAGTGCGGTCCAAAAAGCCGGTATTAATAAACACCACCCGGGCAGCAGCTTCGCCGATACACGCCTGTAAGTTCACACTGGTGCGGCGCTCTTCATCCATTATGCCCATTTTTACGGTATTGGCCGGCAGATTCAACGCTTGTTCTACCTGGCCAAACAAGCGGTTGGCAAAGGCCACTTCGGCCGGGCCGTGCATCTTGGGTTTGACGATATAGATGCTGCGCTGTTTGGAGTTCACAAACTGGCTGTTACCTTCGATGTCATGCAGCCCAATCAGAGTGGTGAGCATGGCATCCATCAAGCCCTCATACACCGGCTCATCGTCGAGCAGGATCGCATCATTTTGCATCAAGTGGCCCACGTTGCGCACAAACATCAGGCTACGGCCCGGCAGCGTCACTGTTTCATCGCCTGACACTGAGTGATACTCACGGTCAGGGTTGAGAGTGCGGGTAAACGACTGACCGTTTTTGGTTACCTTAATGGACAGGTTGCCCCGCATCAGGCCCAGCCAGTTTTGATACACCACCACTTTATCCTCAGCATCCACGGCAGCCACCGAATCTTCACAATCCATGATGGTGGTTAATGCTGCTTCTACCAGAATATCTTTGACGCTGGCAGCATCGCGCTGGCCAATGGGATGATCGCTGTCAATTTGCAATTCGAAATGCAGCTGGTTATGTACAAACAAAATGGCAGAAGGGGCATCCGACTGGCCCTGATAGCCAACCAGAGCGCCTGGCTGCTGTAAGCCCACCATTTCATCGTTGGTTAGAGTGACTGCAAGTTGGCCATCGGCAATAGCATAGGCAGTAGCCTGGCTGTGGCTGGCACCCTGCAGCGGGACCACCTCATCAAGCCAGCGGCGGGCCCGGGCAACCACTTCATCGCCGCGTTGCTGATTATAACTTTTACCAGGAGCGAGTTCGCCTTTTTGCTCAATCACATCGGTGCCGTAAAATGCATCGTACAAGCTACCCCAGCGGGCATTGGCGGCATTCAAGGCATAGCGGGCATTGTTGATGGGCACCACAAGTTGGGGCCCGGCCATGGTGGCAATCTCGCGGTCCACATTCGCGGTGGTGATGCGCACGGTGTCTGGCTGCGGGGCCAGGTAGCCAATTTCACGTAAAAAGGCTTGATAGCTGTCGGTGTTCACCGGTTTGCCAGCCTGATGGTAGGCATCCAGTTGTTGTTGCAGGGAATCGCGGGTGGCAAGTAATTGTTGGTTTTCCGGAGTCAGGCTGGCCAGTAGCTCTTCAAAGGCTGGCCAGAATGAGTCGGCGCTGATGCCGGTGCCCGGCAGGGCCTGCTGATCGATAAACTGATGTAGGGCAGAGGCGATCTTAAGGCGACCTTTTGCGGTGTAACCTTCCATAAGGGTTATCTCCATTGCTTTTTTCTTCAGTGTACGGGCTCAGCCAGCCTATGATGAATTTATGGCTTGTATTGTTGCCATAAATTAGCTGAATGTTTCTCCCGCAGTGCGCTGGTCAGCGACCTCGCCAATAAGACGGCGCAACCAAATATGGCCAGCATCATGGTGCAGCAGGGCACTCCAGGCCATCTTCAGCGCGATGGGCGGAATGTCAAAGGGCGGCGCTTTCAGAACCACGCTGGGATCGTCGCTGAACAAGCGGGCGGCTTTAGTTGGCAAGGTGGCAATCAGGTGCTGGGTTTTGGCGATTTGCAGCGCGGCATGATAATGGCGGGTGAACACCCGGATATCACGCTGTTTGCCTAGCTTAATCAGCTCTGCATCGACCCAGCCCAGCTTTTGTACTTCGTTGGGATCGATGCCCACACCCACGCCGAAGCCAGTTTTGCTTACCCACACATGGCGGGAATTGAGGTAGCCGTCCAGGCTCCACTCATTCACCAGCGGGTGGTCGGCGCTTAGTACACAGCTAAAGCTGTCATACCAGATGACTTTTTGATGAAATGAAAGGGGTAATTCTTCAAAGCGGTTGATGGCCATGTCCACCTTGCCCTGTTCCACATCGTGAAAGGTCACATCACTGGGCGTGATGAGATCCAGGGTGATATTCGGTGCCTGCACCGCCAGTTCACTAAGCAAACCTAATAGCAAAGTGCTTTCCGCATAATCGCTGGTCATGATCCGAAAGGTGCGGCGGCTGGTGGCCGGGTCAAAATCGGTTTCCGGTTGGATGGAGCTTTCCAGGCGGCTGAGCACATCGCGGATCACCGGTTGCAGCTCCATGGCCCGCTTAGTGGGGGTCATGCCATCACTGGTGCGGACCAGCAGTGGATCCTTAAATAAATCGCGCAGGCGCTTAAGACCATTACTCATGGCTGGCTGCGTAATACTGAGCTGATTGGCCGCCCGGGTGACGCTGCCTTCCCGCAACAACACATCCAGGTACACCAGCAGGTTCAAATCCACTTTGGCTATATTCATGCAAATTATGCCTTTATTCATGCAAGAGAGCGTTGTCAGTATATAGGCATTTGGTGCGACTGTCAGATATCTGTTGGCAGAATATACAGGTTGGCCTTGGTAGGTGCCGGCCACAAAAAAGGCTCCCGAAGGAGCCAGAGGTTGGAACTGATTGGGTGTCTATTGCTTAGACATCAAACTGGTTCATGGTGTTGTCTTTGCCTGAGGCTTTCAGGGCCGCTTCACCGGAGAAGTACTCTTTGTGGGTGTCACCTAAATCAGAGCCGGCCATGGCCTGGTGTTTCACACACGCTAATCCGTCTCGAATTTCTTTGCGCTGTACACCTTTAACGTATGCCAGCATGCCTTCATCACCAAAGTAGCCTTTTGCCAGGGTATCAGTAGACTGGGCGGCGGTATGGTAAGTGGGTAGCGTAATCAGGTGATGGAAGATACCGGCCTCACGGGCAGCATCACGCTGGAAGCTCTGGATCTTGGCATCAGCTTCCTGGGCCAGGTCGGTACTGTCGTACTCAGCGGCCATTAACTGGTCGCGCTGGTACTCAGACACATCTTTGCCTTCTTGCTGCCACTGATCAAATACCTGTTGACGGAAGCTCAGCGTCCAGTTGAACGATGGTGAATTGTTATATACCAACTTGGCATTGGGGACCACTTTACGGATCTGGTCGACCATGTCGCCAATTTGACGGACATGCGGCTTTTCAGTTTCAATCCACAGCAAATCAGCACCATGCTGGAGCGAAGTAATGCAGTCCAGCACTACCCGGTCAACGCCGGTGTCAGCTTTGAATTTAAACAGGCCATTGGGCAGACGGGTCGGCTTGGCCAGTTTGCCTTGCTGCTTGATGACCAGGTCACCGTCATTAAGCTGACTGACATCAGTCACCTCGGTGGTTTCCAAAAAGGCATTGTACTGCGCTGCCAAATCACCCGCCTCGGTAGATACCGGGATTTTCTGGGTCAGGCCGGCACCCAGGGAGTCGGTGCGCGCCACAATCACGCCATCATCTACGCCCAGCTCCAAAAAGGCATAGCGAACCGCGTTAATTTTGGCCAGAAAATCTTCGTGGGGCACAGTCACCTTACCATCCTGGTGGCCACACTGTTTAGCATCAGATACCTGGTTTTCAATCTGAATACAGCAGGCACCGGCTTCAATCATCTTTTTAGCCAGCAGATAGGTGGCTTCTTCGTTACCAAAGCCAGCATCGATATCGGCAATGATTGGCACCACGTGGGTTTCAAAATTTTCAATTTGCTCTTCGATGGCGCTGACATCACCACCGTTAGCCTTAGCGTCATCCAGTTGCTTGAACAGCTTACCCAATTCCTGGGCATCGGCCTGACGTAAGAAGGTATACAGCTCTTCAATAAGAGCCGGTACCGACGTTTTTTCATGCATGGACTGGTCTGGCAGAGGGCCAAACTCAGAGCGCAGCGCGGCAACCATCCAGCCAGACAGGTACAGGTAGCGCTTGCTGGTGGTACCCTGATGTTTTTTAATTGACAGCATTTTTTGCTGGCCGACAAAACCATGCCAGCAGCCTAAAGACTGGGTATAATTGGTCGGGTCGGCATCATAGTCGTCCATATCCTGGCGCATGATGGCGGCAGTATACCGGGCGATATCCAGGCCGGTCTTAAACCGGTTTTGGGCTTTCATGCGGGCGGCGTATTCAGGGTTGATTCCATCCCAGGTGCCATTCTGGCTGTTTTTTAACGTGGCGATCGCATCGAGATCAGTGTGGTATTGCGACATGCTCGTTCTCCATCATTTTTTGTTGTCTGTATGCGGCTGCTGTTTTCTCTGGAACTGCCCAGGTCAGCGCCTGCATTGCGTAGGGTCAATTTCATCCTAGGCGGGATTTATCAATAACGTAAATATATAATTTGCATTGCCGTCATTCATAATTTGAATGTATTGGCGAAAATGCCTTGATGATAATGGCTTCGAGCTGTAGCGACATCGGTGCAGCCTGCGTTTCAAAGACTTTGTCGGAGTGATTGGTCTAGCAAGCTCATTTGCAAAATGTGGTCTTTACATCAAAACACCGGGAAATTCAGGCCAATAGCCGTAAAATCTTTGTGACTGACGCGCGCGTGCTTTACACTTTCGCGCAGTCATTATTCTTGGATGAAGTTAGGATGAAAAAATTCTCTTTTGCCTCGTTGGCGGCAGCTTTGCTGCTGGCCGGCTGTCAGGCTACCCAGTCCGGTGCCGGAACGGCATCAGCAGCCGATGCGAACCCAGGCACCAATAATAGCCCAGCGCACAGCCCTAAAAATATTATTATGGTGGTCGCTGATGGCATGGGCCCGGCTTATACGACTGCCTACAGAAATTTTAAAGATGACCCGGCCACTCCGGCGATTGAACCCGTGGTGTTTGATGATCTATTGACCGGCAATGCCTCCACGCACCCGGCGCACGTTTCAGGCTATGTTACTGATTCGGCGGCAGCGGCTACTGCGCTGGCCAGTGGGGTGAAATCCTACAATGGTGCCATCGGAGTGGATGTGAACAAACGCCCGGTAGAGTCAGTGTTGCAGCTAGCTAAACGGCAGGGCCTGCGTACCGGTGTGGCGGTAACCTCACAAATCGTGCATGCCACGCCAGCCTCGTATATTGCGCATAATGAAAGCCGCCAAAACTACAATGCGCTGGCCGACAGTTTTTACGATAATCGCATTAATGGTAAGCCCATTGCCGATGTGATGCTGGGCGGTGGTACGCAGTATTTTGAACGCGAAGACCGTGACCTGGTGGCAGGCTTTATCGATGAAGATTATGCCTATGTGGATACCTACAATAAGCTGGCCACTGTGCCGGCCGGTTCCCAGGTGTTGGGCCTATTTGCGCCTGTCGGTCTGCCCGCCGCGCTGGATGATAGCCGTCCACATCGCCTGGCATATTTAACTGAACATGCCATCAAGCATCTGGAAAACCCGAACGGGTATTTTTTACTGGTGGAAGCCAGCCAGGTTGACTGGGCCGGACATGCTAATGATATTGGCTCAGCCATGGCCGAGATGGATGATCTGGCCGCGACAATGTCATACTTAAAAAACTATGTGGCTAAGCATCCGGATACCCTGGTAGTGCTGACTGCTGATCACAGCACGGGTGGTTTGAGCATTGGCGCAAAAGGCGAGTACCGCTGGTCACCTGAGTTTTTGCACAATATGAAGTCTTCGGTGGAAACCATCGCCAAAAACATGCCGCAGATGGACCAGCCGTTGGCTTATGTCAGCCAGCAACTGGGTTTTGCGTTTAGCGAGGATGACCAGGCCATGCTGCAAACGCTGGTTGATCAGGACAATGAGCGCGAGCGGGTTGCGGTGCTAAAACGCTTTTTAGACAGTAAAACCAATACCGGCTGGACCACGGGCGGCCACACCGGGGTCGATGTGGAAGTGTTTGCCTTTGGTGCCGGTAAAGAAGCGTTTATGGGCCAGATGGACAACACGGATATCGCCAAGCGCTTAAAAGCTATGGTGAAAAATCAAAAGGTGGCGACAGGCAACAATGCTGACAGCCTGCCGGCAGTAGATACTCACTGTGATTTCAGCCAACAGTCACATTGTGACTAAATAAGTGAGATATAAAAAAAGCCTGCTGATGCAGGCTTTTTTGTTATTGATGATTTAAAAAGTTGTCCAGGTCCTGGCCGGTGATTTTGCCTATCTGGCTAAACAAGTACCACAGGGCAGTGACAAGCAAAATCATGCTGGGGATAACAATGACCGGGTAGCTCAGGGCGGTCATTCGGCCCAGTTCTTCGGTGTAGGCGGTGGTGCCTGGTTCGCTGACCAGGATCACTTTGGCCAGAATATAGTTCAGTGCCGAGGACACAAAAAAGGAGGTGGCTACGATATAAGAGCTGTTCGCCACTTTGCGACGAAACTCCCGTTCTTTGCCCTGCTTTTCCAGTGCGTCATTCAACGCCGGCCAGTTGATGATCTGGTCATTTAAGATCAGCATTTTGACCAGCGGCTTTTTGGTGTACTGAGTAATCAGCACCGCCAGGCCAATCAGCGCCGGAATGGCAGCTTCTTTGATGGCGATATATTCGGCAGGCAACTTCAACAGGCTAATGCCGCCGGTTAAAAGCACACTGACAATCCCCAGAATCGAAAACCCGTTAACCTTACCAGACTGTTTTAGATCCCATAAGCCATAGCCGATGGGAAAGGCCAGCGCGGCCACAATACTCCAGGCCGGACCCAGGTATTCGTCTGAACTGGTATAGCTCATGATGACCACAGGGATCACAATGTTAAAGGCCAGGTTGCCAAAAAAGCCCTGGTTTTGTTGTTGCTTTTGATTTGTGGAAGTCATGACAAATTAATTCACTTTTCTTAACTGCATTATAAGAATTTACGGGTGGCTGCCAACGGGGTTATCGCACCATTAATGTAACATCGCGTGTCAACAGCAGCACATTAAATCGGCGTGCGCCGCGTACACCATGCGGATTATACTGTGCGGGTTGCACCCCAGCGCCAGGCGGCAGCCAGGCCGGTGAGAAAGCCAAACAGATGGTATTCGTAAGAGACAAAGTCCCGGCCGGGGAGTACGCCAACAATCAGCCCTCCATAAACAATAGCCACTAATACCGAAATGATCATGTAGGGAATTTTTTTGGTTTTAAACCCGGCAAGCAATAAAAAACCAAAGTAGCCGTATACCATGCCGCTGGCACCCAGATGCACCGCCGAGCGGCCAAATAGCCATACTGCCAGGCCGGCAATTAGCATCACTGCCACCGTGACCTGAAAAAAGGTTTTATTACCCCACTGCAACGTCAGCCAGACAAACAAGAGCAGAGGTAGCAGATTAGCAATCAGGTGGGCCGGGGTTTGGTGTACCCAGGGGGCGGTCAAAATATGCCATAACGAGGGTAAAAAGCGTGGCAGGATCCCTAAATCATTCAGGCTACGCAGGGTAATCAGGTTGATAATTTCTATAATGATTAATGCTGCTGCCACAATGGCAATCAGACGAAACTGATCTTTCAGTTTGGGCATCGGGCTCATGCAAACCAGCCTATATAATTATGTGGGGTACATATCGCGACAGATCCTGAGTTATCGAAGAGGTATCTTCGCGCACTGAGATTCCGGCAGGCAGGTTGTCCACCAACCAGCTGCCGATCAGCGTATAGTTACGGTCAAACTGCGGAAGTGGATGATACTGTTGAAGAATAAAGCCTTCTTCACCGTACGGCCCCGGCGATAGTTGTTGTTCCCGACCATTTTCCAACATGGAAATATTGGCCCCTTCGCGGGAAAACAGCGGTTTTTTGATCCACTTGCCAGCCAGGCCTGCCGGTGCACTATCAGCAAAATACGCTGGCAGCAGGTTGGGGTGGTCAGGAAACATCTCCCACAACAGCGGCATTAAAGCTTTATTCGACACGATGGCTTTCCAAGCCGGCTCCAGCCAACTGACCCCGGCCTGCATCAGGTGCTCGGCGTACGGATCGCGCAGCATAAATTCCCACGGATAGAGCTTAAAGCAATCTGTGATGGGGGCATCGTTAAGATCGGTAAAGACCCCGGTATCAGCCAGCCCGATATCTTCCATGTAGACAAAATCAGCCTGCAGACCGGCTTCACTGGCACAGTCCTGTAAGTACTGCACGGTGCCGCGATCTTCATCGGTATCCTGACAGCAGGCAAAATGCATCTGGGTGATGTGATTGCGCGTGGCAATGCTGGCAAAGCGATGCACCAGCTTTTCCTGCAGCGAGTTAAACTGGTCTGCATGCCGGGGCAGTACGCCGGCATCCACCTGTTGCTCCAGCCATAGCCATTGCCAGAAGCCAGATTCATACAAAGAGGTGGGGGTGTCGGCGTTATTTTCGAGTAACTTCGCCGGGTTGCGGCCATCATAGACCAGGTCCAGGCGCGAATAGAGCGACGGGTCGCCGGCTAAAAAGCTGTCGCGCACCAATTCATGGTACGCAGAGGGGATCTGAAAGCGGGTCAGTAAGGCTTCACTATGGACCACGCGCTCCACCACCGCCATGCACATCTGGTGCAATTCGGCGGTAGGATCTTCAAGATCCTGCTCGATTTGCGCTAATGAAAACTGGTAATAGGCTGTTTCGTCCCAGTACGGCTGGCCGTACATGGTATGAAAATGAAAGCCAAATTCCTGCGCCAGTTGTTGCCAGTGCGGGCGCGCAGCGATGGTCTGGCGAAACAACGGCTAGCCGCCCCAGCCACTGGAACGAGAACTGCTGCCCCAGCTGGATTTGGCCCGCACCGAACTGCCAAAACCGCCGCGACTCATGGTCCGGGTCACAGTAGGCTTAGGTTTGAAGGTTGATTGCTTAACCTTGTAGTTACGTTTGCGGATATCGCCATCAAAAATGTAGCCGTCAGCAGTCACCCAGCGTGAGCGAAATGGCGAATAAGGCGAATACGAGGTAAACACCGGTTGCGAATAGTAGGAACGTGGCGAAAGCAACTGGCTGACCATATAGCCGGCCATAAAGGGCATAAAAAAGCTGCCTGAGTCGTTGCTCACCTGGCGACACTGATTGGGCCCGAATTCATATTCGCAATCGTACTCCGAGGAAAACTTCGGGCTGGTGCGGGCGGCTTCGTCAATCGCCTGCTCGTAGGCAGCCTGGCATTGCTGTTTGGCGTCCGGGTTATCCTGAGTACAGTCATTCACCGAGGTATAAATCTGTGCTTGCTGGCGGTTATCCGAACAGGCACTGAGCAGCACACCGGCGACGCCCACAGCCAGCGGCTTGAGAGCAAACGACTTACGCATGCGGCTTAAGTTGATGTGACGGGTGCGTTTTAAGGCGGTCATAAAGCCTCCTGCTTAGTAGGTCATGCAGGCTGCATTAAGCAGGCCTACAGCCACGGACATGGCGGCCAGCATGGTCCCGGCCGAGACTTCGTTGTTGTTGATGCGTTCGGCGATACGCGGCATAAAGGTAAAGCGCAGCAGTGCGAAAGCCAGCGACTGGGCAATAATCGCCACCACACCCCAGATAGCAAAATCGATAATTCCCAGCGAGTTGGCGGCTGCGCCGGACAAGGCCAGCGCAAAGCCGACGATGGCGCCGCCAAAGCCCACCGCCGCTGCCACATTTTTGTCGTCTTTGACCAGCTTCCATTCATCATGCGGAGTGACCAGCGCATAGACAAATTTGAAGATAAACAAAAACACAATTGAGATAACAAAATACAGGGCAAAGTTGTCCAGCCCTGCCAGCGACGCCATTATCGAGTCCATGTAAAGTCCTTTAGCCGTTGATTTGAATGTCAGTAGGTAAAATGTCAAAGCCGGTACTGATGACCAGGCAGCGATCTTTGTTATTGCCAATGATTTTTTCTTCGCCCACCACTAATAACGATTCGTAGCGGTCGTTATCCAGCGGGCGCTCATACAGCATCATAAACTGATCGGTGGTGCTGGTGTCGCCGTCTTCTTCATAAGTGGTTTCGGTGACCGCCACCGGTGGTGAGTTTTCGCCCACAGCATCCCACACCCGGGTAAAGGTATGGCCGTCCAGTTCAAAGGTGGGCTGCGAGATGGTATCTTTAAGGCAGGCATTCCATTGGGCATCGCTGCCAATGGTTTTGGTTTCGTAAAAATGCCACAGTTTCACATCGGTAATGTGATTTTCGGTTAAGCCGCCATCCGTCACTACCTGCAAAAAGGCCTCATCGTCGGTGTAAAAGCGCAGCAGCGTACCGCCGGTATCCAGCGGCGCACTGCCGACGGCCTGGATTAGCTGAGAACCGGCGCACTCACTGATGGTGAGCTCAGGGGTAAGCATTTTAAGTTTCAGGGCATCCAGTTCAAACGAACCACCCAAATACAGGCCCATGATTTCAGGTGCTTTGGGGGTGTTATCAGATGATTTTTTTTGGCCAAACCATTTACTGAACATGTGCTGCTCCCAGTGATTGCCAGTCGATCTTTTTGATGCGAGCCCGGGCAATATAAAACACCGTATCGTTGGGCGATAACGCCGCATCAAAATCCGGATTCACCACCATCTTTTTGTATTCGCCGTTAGGGGCATAGCCAATAAAGATAGCATCGTACTGCTTTTTCATATTAATAAATAACTCACCAACCGTCAGACTCTCACATGCCGCGGGAAGGCGCGTCGAAAACTGAGCCTGACCTTCATCTACGCTGAGTAAATCATGATGCAGCATACTGGAACCGGGATCGAACACAGACTTAGCCAGCATTTCCACCGCCACGCTGGGGGTGCACTCCACATTCGGGCAGTGGGTTTGCAGCAAAGACACCAGCGAATCATCGGTAAAATAGGCCACCTGGTGGGCATCGGGGTTGCGCTTGCTGCAATACAACGCGGTGGTGAGAGTCACATCATCCTGCGGGTTATCAATTAAAATCACCCCGGCATCGGCGATACACGCCCGGTCCATGTCGGCGTCTTTGTTGAACGACTCGACGTGCACAAATTCCACCAGGCCGGGCAGGGGATTGGTGATGTCTGCTTTAACACATAACACGATGTCCGGCGGATCGGCCAGGTCGGCCCGTTCTTTGAGCAGTAAGTCCAGCAGTAAGAGGGTTTTTTGCTCATTCCAGCCAATCACCAGAATGTGATTTTTGACGTGCAGTGTTTTCATTCCTGTTAATCCTTTTTGCCACTGATTGCCCACCCAGGCTGCGACCCGGCCGATGACCATGGCGAAAATACTCAGGCCGGCGGGGATCACAAACAAGGCCACCACCAGCTTGCCAGCCGGGGTCACCGGAGATAAATCGCCATAGCCCACCGTGGAGGCGGTGACCGCCAGCCAGTAGATAAAGTCTACCTGGTTGGTCAGTGCTTCCTCGCCGGTAGCAAACAGCAGTGACCAGCTCATCATGGCATACACCAGTGTGAGCACCACAATGGTATACCAGCGCGACTCGCTGAAATATTTGGCCATCAGCTTGCGCAGCTGAATCAAGGTGTTCATTGGCAACCTAACATCCTGTTTGTATTCTTTTTGTGACCCAAGTATGCCTGTGGCAAGGGGCGTCAGGCAAGCCTCACACACATTGCCTTAAAAACAACAAAGGGGCCAGCTGGCCCCTTAGACGTTGTGATGATTAGTTACCCAGAATGCGGGCCAGTTCATCATCAGCGGAGGACTTGCCTCCTTTGATGCCGGCATCGGCCAGGCGTTTTTCCAGGTCGGTATTGCTGTCCTCACTGGCCAGCTCTTCTGCCGCCTGCAATTCTGCATTACGCATCTTTTGTTTATCCTGAATGCGGCTTAGCGACTCAGTGGCGGTTTTCATCTTGCTGTTGGCACCCATGTGGCGTGACGACACCGCAACCTGTGCTTTTTGCACACTTTCGGTGGCCTTTACCATATCCACTTGCTGCTCCAGGCGACGCAAGTTGGCTTTGGCTTTTTGAATATTGCCGGCCAGTTGTTTTTCGCTTTGCTCAAACTGGTCCAGATAGCTTTGCTCCTGGGCCCGTTCTTCTTTCAGCTCCGCCACTTTTTGCGCGCAGTCCAGCGCCAGTTGACGGTCATTGTCTACGGCTTTACGGGCATGGGCTTCATACTCGCTGATCGAGGCATTGAAGCTGTCAATCTTTTGCTTGGACAATTTGCATTTGGCCAGAATTTGCGTGCGGGCATGATCTGACTTACGCAGCTCTTCTTTGGCTTCACGAATTTCCTGTTCCAGAATGCGGATCGCCTGGCTATCGGCCACTGCTTCAGCTGCCTCGGTGGCACCGCCTTTTACCGCAGTAATCAATTTTTTCCAAACAGACATACAATTCTCCTGTTATGCACCAGTTATTTAAGATGTGTTTCATAGGCATCTAAAAATGACGCCACATTCTGAAACAGCGTTTCCACTTCAATCACGACACTGACGGCTTTTGACTGGGCGCTCAGCGCACCAAAGGCGGTGTAGTATTCCTGGCCGTTGATGGTTGAGATCCCCACTGTGGTCAGCGGAAACACCATGTGCGTCGACAAAATTTCATGATCCAGGGCCGCTTTGTTGGCCACCTGGTCGGCACTGAATAACAGGCTTTCGACCAGAATTTGCTCTCCGCTTATGGCCAGCCAGGCATCAATGCCATCTGGGTTGGCGATCAGCAAACAGCCTTCCTCCCGGGTTACCACAAAATCATCGTATTGGGTTAAAAGGGATTCAAGTTGTTCCAGATCCCAGCTCATAGTCGTTCTCCTTTCACAAAAATACTGGTGGGGTAGACAGTTACTTTACCCAACAACCTATACCCCGCCAACCATCGCATGCTCAGTGTAGACAGCACAGCCGTGATGGTCAATAATATATACGGCATAAATGTGTAAATAAATATTTATTTGTAAAATATCATTCACAAATGGTGATTATGTGAAAACGCAGCAGCAATGGCGCCAGGTGGTGCAACGGATTGTAAAGTCAGAAATGTCGGTTCGTGGGGTTAAATACCAGGGCTTGAGTGAGCGACTGGCAGAGATCGGCATTGCGCAAAGCGCGGATAACCTGCGCAATAAAATCAATAAAGGTATTATGGGGGCCGATTTGCTGTTGCAAATCCTGCTGGTGTTACGGGCCAGGCCAATTGATACCGCTGATTTAGCCGAAATCCTGACTGATCTTGACGGCAAAGACAGGTAAACTAGGTGCAATAAAAAACCCGGCTACATGAGCCGGGCATAGAGTAATAGGATAAGCATGGGAGAACGTCATCTCTATCAGGTGCTATCTTAACCGATTAAGTTTGCTTGTGTGTTTTTTGTGCGTATTGATTGCGAGTCCACCGTATGCCGGTGAATACGCAGCCGCAGGAGGGCCACAAGCCTGAAAAGCCAATGCAGTGGGTGTGATGAAACTAAGCGACTTTAACTTTTCCCTACCTGAAGAACTGATTGCCAAATACCCGACCGAACAACGCAGCGCCAGCCGGCTGATGCACCTCAATGGCCAAAGCGGGGCGGTCAATCACCGCATGTTTGCCGAGATGCCGGCGCTGGTGGAAGAAGGCGATTTGCTGGTATTTAACAATACCCGCGTCATTCCGGCGCGCCTTAAAGGGCGTAAGCCTACCGGTGGCCAGGTAGAGGTATTGGTAGAGCGCATTTTACCTGATGACACTGTGCTGGCCCATGTACGCGCCAGCAAAGCACCCAAAGCCGGCACCCAGCTGATTCTGGAGGAGGCTGTACAGGCCACGGTTATCGGTCGTCAGGATGCCTTGTTTCATTTGCAATTTGAGCATGACGAGTCTGTGTTAAGCCTGCTTGAAGCCCATGGCCATATGCCATTGCCGCCGTATATCGATCGCCCAGATGAGTCCAGCGATAAAGAGCGCTACCAAACGGTCTACAACCAAAAGCCAGGCGCGGTAGCTGCCCCTACTGCCGGCTTGCATTTTGATGATGATATTTTGGCCGCCCTGGCTGCCAAAGGTGTGCAAACCGCGTTTGTGACGTTGCATGTGGGCGCGGGCACTTTCCAGCCGGTGCGCGTCGACAACATCCTTGAGCACAAGATGCATGCTGAGTATGCCGAAGTCAGCGACGATGTGGTGGAGGCGGTCAAGCGCACCCGCGCCGCTGGCAAACGGGTGATTGCAGTGGGCACCACCTCGGTACGCTCGTTAGAGTCTGCCGCGCGGGCTGCGCAGAATGATGTGATTGCGCCATTTTTTGCCGACACTGACATTTTTATCTACCCGGGCTTTGAGTTTAAAGTGGTGGATGCCATGTTCACCAACTTCCATTTGCCTGAGTCTACGCTAATGATGCTGATCAGTGCTTTTGCCGGCCGCGACAATGTGATGGCGGCCTATCAGCTGGCCATCGACGAGCGCTATCGCTTCTTTAGCTATGGCGACAGCATGTTTATCGAAAAAGCGTAAGCATAGCCGGCGAGAGGCCCTGTGCGCTGGCGACTAAGAATTTTGCCGCCGCAGGGCATGATCTGCAGCACAGAACTGCTATAATCGCCGCCAATTTATTTTTGACTGTGGCGCAGCTGCGCCTGTTACTGGGACACCCACATCCATGCAATTTGAGTTGTTAAAAACCCAAGGAAAAGCGCGCCGCGGCCGCTTGAAATTCGAACGCGGTGAAGTGGAAACCCCGGCCTTTATGCCGGTGGGCACCTACGGCACGGTAAAGGGCATGACCCCTGAAGAGCTTGAGGAAAGCGGCGCACACATCTGTCTGGGCAATACCTTTCACCTGATGCTGCGTCCGGGCACAAGCATTATTCGCCAGCACGGCGACCTGCATGATTTTATGCACTGGGACAAGCCGATCCTGACCGATTCCGGCGGTTTTCAGGTGTTCAGCCTGGGCGATTTACGCAAGATCACTGAAGAAGGAGTGACCTTCCGTTCGCCCATTAATGGCGAAAAAATTCTGCTAACCCCGGAAAAATCGATGGAAGTACAGCGCGACCTGGGCTCTGACATCGTGATGATTTTTGACGAATGTACCCCTTTCCCGGCTACCGAGCAGGAAGCCCGGGTGTCTATGGAAATGTCACTGCGCTGGGCTAAGCGCTCAAAAGAAGCGCATGGCGACAACCCGGCGGCGTTATTCGGTATCATTCAGGGCGGCATGTACGAAAATCTGCGTGATGTATCGCTAGCCGGCTTGGAAGAGATTGATTTTGATGGTTACGCTATTGGCGGTTTGTCCGTTGGCGAGCCCAAAGAAGACATGATCCGCATCATCGATCATACTGCTCACCAAATTCCGGAGCATAAGCCACGTTACCTGATGGGCGTGGGCAAACCGGAAGATATTGTCGAAGCAGTACGTCGCGGTGTAGACATGTTTGACTGTGTGATGCCGACCCGCAATGCCCGTAACGGCCACCTGTTTGTGACCGAAGGGGTAATTAAGATCCGCAATGCCAAGCACCGTAATGATACCTCGGCGCTGGATGAAAATTGTGACTGTTACACTTGTAAAAATTATTCGCGGTCCTATCTCCATCACTTGGACAAGTGCAATGAGATACTGGGCGCACGGTTAAACACCATTCATAACCTGCGCTACTACCAGCGTGTGATGCAAGGTTTGCGTGATGCCCTGGATGCCGATGATCTGGATGGCTTTGTCAGCGAATTTTATGCTCAAAAAGGGCTGCCGGTTCCGGCACTATAACAACAACTAAGATAGAGGAAGACTATGAGTTTATTCATTTCCAACGCGTATGCTCAGGAAGCGGGCGCAGGGCAGCAAGGCGGCGGCTTTGAAATGCTGATCATGCTGGGTGTATTCGGCCTGATTTTTTACTTTTTGCTGTACCGCCCACAAGCTAAGCGTGTGAAAGAGCATAAAGCACTGGTTTCGTCGCTGGGTAAAGGCGATGAAGTACTGACTCAGGGTGGCCTGGTAGGGCGTATCACTAAAGTGTCAGAAGAAAAAGACTTTATCGAAATTGCGCTTAACGACACCAATAACATTGTTGTGCAAAAATCATCGGTCACCGCGGTGCTGCCTAAAGGCACCATGAAAGCCATCTAAAAAAAGTTCTACGCCGGAGCCGGACCTCCTGTTCCGGCTGCCGGCAAAAAGGAATTTGTCTGTGTTAAACAAGAATTCTGTCTGGAAGGTACTGGCGGCAGTCCTGTTTGTCGGCTTGTGCGCCTTGTACGCGCTTCCCAACCTTTACGGCGAAGACAATGCCGTACAAATCTCTGCAGGCCGTAATGCCACCGTCACCGAAGCGATGGTGAGTCAAGTCGAGCAGTCGTTGAGCAGTGCCAACATTGACCCCAAACGGGTTGAATTTGCCAACGATCAGATTCTGGTTCGGCTAACTGGCTCCGAAGAACAGCTAAAAGCCCGCGAAACCCTGGAAAAAGCCCTGGGCGACGACTATGTGGTGGCCATGAACCTGGCTGCCGATACGCCACAGTGGCTGGAAGAGCTGGGCGCTTCACCGATGAAGCTGGGCCTGGACTTACGTGGTGGAGTGCACTTCTTAATGGAAGTGGATATGAGCGAAGCCATCAGCAAATCCATGGAAGATGCCGAAGGTAGTTTCCGGACCTCTCTGCGTGAAGAAAAACTGCGTTATCGCACTGTCACCCAGCGTGATGATTATATCGATATCACGTTCCGCGACCAGGAAACCCTGGACAGCGCGCAATTCTTTTTACGCAACCGCAACCCGGATCTGCTGTTCACCGAACAGGATAACCTGGTGCTGCGAGCCAGTTTTTCAGAAGATAAGCTACGTGAGATTCGCGATTATGCGGTAAAACAAAACATCACTATTTTGCGCAACCGGGTAAACCAACTGGGTGTGGCTGAGCCACTGATCCAAAAGCAGGGCGCCGACCGCATTGTGGTGCAGCTGCCAGGCGTACAGGATACTGCCCGCGCTAAAGAAATTTTGAATGCCACGGCCACCCTGGAGTTCCGCCTACTGGACCAGGACAATGATGTGCGTGACGCTGTTGAAGGGCGGGTACCGCCGGGTTCACAGCTGATTATGGACAAAAATGGCCGTCCACAGTTGTTGGAAAAGCGGGTGATGCTGACCGGTAACCATATTATCGATGCCAATAACAGTGTGGATGAATACGGTATTCCCCAGGTGAATATTTCACTGGATTCCGAGGGCGGCAACAAGATGTCTCGCGGTACCCGTGGCAACATCGGCAACCCGATGGCGACGGTGTTCATCGAATATAAAGCGACTGGCGAAAAAAATGACAAAGGCAAGCTGATTTTCGAAAAACACGAAGAAGTGATTTCGGTGGCCACCATTCAGGCACAGCTGGGTAGCTCATTCCGAATCACCGGCCTGGACTCACCTAAAGAAGCCCGTGATTTGGCCTTGCTGCTTCGTGCCGGTGCGCTGATTGCACCGATTCAGATTGTGGAAGAGCGAACTGTTGGACCAAGTCTGGGCCAGGAAAATATCGACCTGGGTATGCAGGCCATTGTTTACGGCCTGATTGCTATCCTGATTTTCATGCTGATTTACTACAAAGCCTTTGGCCTGGTGGCCAATGTGGCGCTGGTGTCTAACCTGGTGATGATTGTGGGTATCATGTCGATGATCCCAGGCGCTACCCTGACCCTGCCGGGCATGGCCGGGATTGTCTTGACCGTAGGTATGGCGGTGGATGCTAATGTCCTCATTTTTGAGCGGATCCGTGAAGAGCTGCGCGACGGGCAGAGCCCGCAGCAGGCGATTCACCGTGGCTATGACAGTGCCTTTTCCACCATTATGGATGCCAACATCACCACCTTTATTGCAGCGTTGATTTTGTTCGCCGTTGGAACCGGCCCGATCAAAGGCTTCTCCATTACGCTGATGATTGGTATCGCCACCTCAATGTTTACCGCAATCCTGCTGACCCGCATCATCGTAAATGCGATTTGGGGCGGGCGCCGCGTCAACAAGCTGGCTATTTAAGGAGTTATTATGCGAATTATAAAGGTAGCCGATACCATCAACTTCATGCGCATGCGTGTAGTCATGATGGTGATCTCTGGCTTGTTGCTGGTGGGCTCTGTGGCATCACTGGCGGTTAACAGCCTGAACTGGGGGCTGGATTTTACCGGTGGTACGCTCATCGAAGTGGGCTATGAAGAACCGGCAAATCTGCCGCAAATTCGTGAGCAGCTAAATGCTGCGGATTTTGCCGACGCAGTGGTACAAAACTTTGGCTCCAGCGATGCAGTACTGATCCGTATCGCCCCGCGTGAAGGGGTAAAGTCGGCCCAAATTGGTAACCAGGTATTAGATGCCTTGCGCGCCGATGGCCAGCCGGTGGAAATGCGCCGCATCGAGTTTGTCGGCCCCAACGTGGGTGACGAGCTGACCGAACAGGGTGGTTTGGCCATGCTGGTGGCCTTGCTGTGTATCCTGATGTATGTGGCGATGCGGTTTGAGTGGCGCTTTGCATTGGGTTCTGTTTCTGCGCTGGCTCACGATGTAATTCTGACTTTGGGCCTGTTTTCGGTGCTGCAAATCGAATTTGATTTGACCGTACTGGCAGCCGTGCTGGCGGTGATTGGTTATTCGCTTAACGATACCATCGTTGTGTGCGACCGGATCCGGGAAAACTTCCGCAAAATCCGTAAGGGTGAGGCCGAGGAAATTGTGAATATTTCACTGACCCAGACGCTGAACCGGACCATTATCACCTCGTTGACCACGGTACTGGTGTTGCTGGCGCTGTTCTTCAAAGGCGGTGCCCTGATTCACGGCTTTGCCACTGCCTTGTTGTTTGGTGTGGTGGTAGGAACCTACTCATCTATCTACGTGGCCAGCTCAGTGGCGCTATTGCTGGGTATCAGCAAAGAAGATCTAATGCCACCGCAGGTAGAAAAAGAAGGTGCGGACATGGACCCCATGCCGTAACCGCGATGTTTGTATGAATTTCGACAAAGCCGTCCTTTAGGGCGGCTTTTTATTGTGTGCTCGCCTGTGGTAAGGTGATTTAAAGGATGTAATTTAACAAGGATTTGTCATGCTGTTTTCGTCATGTTTTTCCACATTTAAACGCTGCGTCGGTGCAGCATCTCTTGGCTGTATGGCGCTCGTTTCCAGTGCTGCGCAAGCCGGCGGGGTCACTCCGTGGCTGGATTTTTCTCTTCACAACGGCCATATATCGATTCCCATTGCGGTCAGCGGGGTGCCCAGCCACGCTATTTTGGACAGTGGGGCGCAGATAAACGGGATCAACGAAGCTTTTTTGCAAGAGCATAGTCTTGATTACCCGCGGCTAGGCAAGGTACGCATTGAAGGCGTCTTCAAAAAGCAGGAGCGCGATACCCTGTCGAATATCCCGGTGACCATGTTTGGTAACGAAACCGATTTTGACGATGTGGTGGAAGTATCGCTGGGCCATCACTCGGTGGGCATGCTGCTGGGAGCGCCACTAATTTATGGCCGTATTTTGCAGATAGACTACCCGAGCAAACGCCTGCGTGTGGTCACCCGGGACGCCATGGAGTTGCGTGATTTCACCAACATTGCAATGTTCAGTAAGCGAAATTCCGGTATGCCGTTAGTGGAGGTGTCGTTAAATGGTCACGATGTCTGGCTCATGCTGGATACCGGCAGCTCTGGGGGAATCATGATTGAACGTTCACTGGCTGCCGAACTGGATTTGTTAAAGGATGATAACGCCATTGAGGAAGTCAGTGGGGTAAACTCCAAAGCCACCGTGGAATCTACTCGGGCTTCGGAAGTTGGTTTTGGCCCTTACACACTGGAAAACGTGCTGGTAACTTTCAGCACTGAAGACTTCAACACCAGTTTTAATAGTAAGGTACATACCACCGGGTCTAGAATCAGGAGCCGACGGGTGGCCGGACTGATTGGCTATGATGTGCTCAAACATTTTATACTGACCATGGACTACGGCCGCGGGCGGATGCATGTGGGATTGCCCAAAGAAGGTGAGTAACGCCGCTGCTTATCGCAAATACGCGCTGGTACTTAAGTATGGGTAATTCAGGTTGCTGAGCAATTTACGTGGTTTTGTTGTTGCCCGGCAATCTACCCGAATTCGACGCACGTAGGTGAGAGCGACATTTTAAATCACCTTTTCGGAGCCACCCATGTTATGCAATCCATTATCGACACACACTGTCACCCTGCGCGCCCACGATAAAGAGCTCGGCCAGTTCCGCGCCACCTTGCAACCCAAACGGGCCGCCATTTGGGCTTCACCCGATGTGCTCGCCAGCCACCAGTCTTTTTCTGTTTTACTAGGTAACCGGGAGCTGTCTAAAGTAAATATTGACCAGTGCAAATGCAGCCGCGCATTTTACCTAAGCCCGGATTGTATCGAGATACCACTGACGCAGGCCTCAAATTAATAGTCATCCCGCCGGACGCCGGCCAAAAAAACCGTCATCCCGATGAAAGTCGGGAACTCCCGGCCACTCCGCGGAGTATCCAACATTACTCGTAGTGCATGGAGATCGCGGCCTGCGCCGCGATGACTGTAGGGGTAAGTCATCCCGCCGGACGCCGGCCATAAAAACCCGTCATCCCGACGAAAGTCGGGATCTCCCAGCCACTCCGTGGTGTTGCCAACATTACTCATAATGCATAGAGATCGCGGCCTGCGCCGCGATGACTTTTCCAGCGGTCATCCCGACGAAAGTCGGGATCTCCCGGCCACTCCGCGGTGTATC